>DASSCS010000116.1:0-147807 GCA_035697515.1 Acidimicrobiales bacterium | reverse complement strand
AGGGATCGACATGGCTCTGCGGCTGGCGGCCAGACTGACCAACGACGACCTCGCCAGACTGGTTCAGCTGGGCATCGAGTACGACCCGCATCCGCCCCACGGCGGCATCGACTGGTCCGGCGTCGATCGCGACATGCTCGCCGCGCGGGTCGAAGAGTTCGCGAACGAGGCACTCGCCGACGACCCGGCAATGCGGGCGCGACTGCTGGGCTGACCGCCGCCAGGTGCGAGCCCGAGGAGACGACGTAGCACCGGTGAACTCCGCCGGAGCGCTACCGGGTGGTGGCGATGCTCGGGTCAGCCGATTCCGACCGGACTCCGCCAGGCCTGGACGACGTACCAGCCCGACAGCTGAACGCGTCCGCCGGGCGCCTCGTAGCCAGCGATGACATCGACCTCGAACCCCGCACGCTCGAGGACGGCGCGCACCTCGGCTTCGCTGTACAGGCGAAGGACATGGTCCTCGTCGGCTCGCTGGTAGCCACCGCTCTCCGCGGCAGTGAAGATGGTGATCGCCGGATCCAATCTGCGTCCGTCCTCGCTCTCGGTGGCCACCACGCCGAGGCACCAGTCGTCGTGCCGGTGGAAGACCTCGACTCGGCGATCTGGGCCGCCGCGGCCGGGCCCGGCCACGTCGAACAACCACAGGCCCCCGGGCACGACTGCCTCGTGAACGCGGACCGCGAGCCGTGCCATGGCGTCGAGGCCCGTACGGGGATCTGTGCCGTAGTTGAGAACCTCGCCTGTCGCCGCCACGGCCACGCAGGGGCTGGGCAGCTCGGCGTCGAGCAGAGCCGCCGCGGTGAACCGCGCCCTCGGTGCGTGCTCGCGAGCAAGCGCCACCATCGACTCGGAGAGGTCGAAACCGGTGACGTCGTAGCCGGCGTCGGTCAGGCGACGTGCCAGCACCCCCGACCCGCAGCCGAGGTCGACGACGCTGCCGTGGAGGCCACGGGCGGCGAGTAGCCCCAGCAGATGGGACGCCGCCGCGTCGGCCAGGCCGGTGAACTCGCGATGGTGGATGGTCGCTTGGTCAGGGCCGTAGAACACCTGTCACCCGTCGATCGTCTCGGAGAAGAGTCCGAGCATCGATGCCCATGACCGTGCGTCAGCTCTCTCGTGGTACGCGACGCCCGATATGCCCATCTCGTCGACATCTCGGTTCGTGAAGCTGTGGCCGACACCTCCGTAGACGTCGAGACGCCAATCAGCCACGCCCGCATCCTTCATGTCCTGCTCGAAGGCGACGCGAGCTTCGAGCGGCAGGAGCGGATCGTCCGTGCCGACGCACATCAGGACCGGCGCCTTGATTCGGTGCGAGTCGGGCGACGTCGTCAACCCGGGGTGAAAGCCGACGACGGCCTGCACGTCGGCACCCGATCGTGCGATCTCCAGCGCGACCGTCCCGCCGAAGCAGTAGCCGATGCACGCGATGCGATCGCCGTCGCTCGTCTGCTGGTCGAGCAGGACGTCAAGCCCCGCCAACCCTCGCCGGCGCGGCACGGCCGGATCAGCCATCAACGGTGCGAGCCTCTCCATCGTCCGCTACACGTCGCGGACGGGTTCGCCCGCGCCGAGGTAGTCGAGCGCGAAAGCGCAGTAGCCGAGCGTGGCGAGTCGCTCGGCGCGGCCCTTCACGTGAGGATCGAGCCCCGGGCCCTCGTGGGCCAACAGCACGCCGGGGCGCGTGCCCTTGCGACTGTCGTCGTACGCGAGGTGGCCGGTCATTCCGATCCCGTCGACCTCGTAGCTGATGCTCTCGATGTGCACAGGTCTGACCTCCTGTTCGGGCTGGTATCGCGACGATGTCGAGGTACGCCGGGACTTCCGTGTCGTCGAAACGCCTGTCGACAAGCGAGAAGCGAGGAACGCTCGCTCGTGCCAGGTACGTCCAGCGGCGCGGGCGGGGGCCACGACGGCGATCGGCCCTCTTGGTCACGAGTGCGTCGCTCTACAGTGAGGTCGGAGTGCCTCGACCCGCCATACACACTGAGGACGCGCTGCTCGACTCTGCGCGGGCTGTCGTCGTTGACCGTGGCGTCCGCGCTGCCACCATCGCCGCTGTTCGCGACGTCAGTGGAGCGTCGACCGGGTCGATCTATCACCGTTTCGGCTCGGTCGACGAGATCCTTGCCCGCGCCTGGATGAGAGCAGCTCGCCGATCGCAGGACGCCGCAGTGGCTGCACGCACCGACGACCCCGTCGAGACCATCGTCCAATCGGCACTTGCCATGTTCGACTTCTGCGTCGACAGTCCCGACGACGCCGTTCTGTTGACCACCTTCCGTCGGGCGGACTTCCTGAACGCTGACTTGGCTCCGGCGACGCGCCACGAAGTCGAACACCTCAACGATCCGATCGCGGGACGAATTCGCGCCCTGTCGCGTGCGGTGTTCGGGCGCGCCGACGACCCAGGCATCGATCTCACCCTCATCGCGGTCGTCGATCTGCCAGCGGCGTTCGCGCTCCGTCGGATCCAGGCGCCCACCACGCCGACCCTGCCGTACCGTCGCCGCCTCGAGGCGGCCGTCCGGGCGATGCTCCGCAAGACGTAGCGTGCCAACCATTGCTTCGTCCCGACGAGGTTGCGCCCCGGCTCATCGTGGGCTTGGCGTTGCGTCCATGACGGGCGGAAGCCGATCGATCACCCGGCGAGTCCCTCGGCGACGACGACGCAACCCGTCGTCGAGGCGAGCCGATCCTTGGCGATGTCGACGTACTCACGCGAGCTGCGCCACGTTTCGAGCTGCTCCCGATTCGAGAACTCGAGCAGCACGACCTTCTGGTGCCCCCAGGACCCCTCGAGCACGCTCGGCGCTTCGTCGGCGACGAGAAGGCGCCCGTCGTACCTGTCGAGCACATCCATGAAGCGCGCCGCGTAGCGATCGTAGGTGTCCCGGTCGTGGATCGACAGTTGGGCGAGGACATACACGGTCATTTCTAGAACGTTAGTACTAGAACATTCGGTCTACCGTCAAGACGCGCAGCTCTAGGCGGCCGGCGTACGCCTCACGTCCGACGGGCATCGTTGCCGAGTGAGGCGATGAACCGTTCGATCTCCGTGGCAGGGCCGTCGATGTCACCGGCCCAGAGCAGCGAATCGTGTCCGGCCAGCAGCGAGACGCTCGCCATCGGAAGGTGGTCAGCGAGCCACTGGGCGTTCTCTGCGACGACCACTTGGTCATCCCGCCGGTGCAGGGCGAGGACGGGGACGTGCACCTCCGGCAGGACGGGTCGAATGTCGATCTGACCAATGCGGTGCACGATGGCGGCCGAGCCGCCAACGCCGGCTCCCATGCGCACGTACCGCTCCAACCATCGAACGAATTCGGGATCTTCGCGGCGGCTCGGGGCCCACGCCGCTGCCGCCTGACCCATGTCCAGGTCTCCGGTCGCGACCGCACGCATCATGTCCAGCGCGGCTGGGGAGCCATGCGGGTAGTCATCGGCGGCGAACACCGGAAAGGCAGCGAACGTGATGACGCCCGCGATCCGGTCCGGGTGTGCGGCTGCGGTGAGCAGCGCGATCGCGGCGCCATCGAGAATGCCCAGCAGCACGGCGCGGTCGGACCCGACGGCGTCCATGATGCCGAGGACGTCATCCACCTGCTCGTCGACGGCTGGCATCCCGCCTTCGCGGTCGGACATGCCGGTGCCCCGCTTGTCGAAGAGTACGAGACGCGCAGTCGTCGCCAAGCGTCGATAGAAGGCGGCGAGCGCCGGCTCCTCCCAACGCACTTCGAGGTGCCCTGTCACACCGGGGACGAGGACCAGATCGGTGGGACCCGAACCGATCACCTGATAGGCGAGATGTGCCTCGCCCACGAGCGTGAACCGGGTCGCCGGTGTTGTCCGGGTAGGAAGAGCGGCACCCGTGTCCGCGTCGAGAGCGGGATCTTGGCGGAGGATCTGCGCCTCGAGCTCCCAGAGTCGTCGGGACGGTTCGATACCGAGCTCGTCGATCAGGAGCCGTCGCATGTCCTGGAAGCGGCGCAACGCTTCGGCTTGGCGGCCGCTTCGGTACAGGCAGAGCATCAGGAGGCCCCAGCGTCGTTCGCGCATTGGCTCGGCGGCGACCATGTGCTCGAGGTCGGCGAGCACCGCCACCCCCAGAGGACCACGCAGGGCAGCCTCGATCTGATCCTCGGCCGCGGCGAGGCGCATCTCCTCGAGCCTTCGCACCTCCGGCTCGGCGAATCGCTCCCATTCGACGTCGGCGAAGGCGGGGCCTCGCCACAAGGCGAGGGCCTCGCCAAGCAACGACGACGCCCGCGTCGCGTCACCGGTCGCGAGTACCGCCCGCCCACGGGTCGCCAGATCCTCGAACCGTTCGGCGTCGAGCTGACCAGCCTCCAGTTGCAGCATGTAGCCGGGCCTGCGGGTCACGAGCGCGGACGGAGAGCCGCCCAGCAGCTTGCGCAGCGACGACACATGAACGTGAACCGCGTGCTCCGCCGACGCAGGGGCTTTGCCACCCCAGATCATCTCGATCAGGGCGTCGGTCGACGTCACTTGCCCGGGTCGGCTCGCCAGCGCCGCGAGCAGAGTGCGCTCGCGGCTGCTCGGGATCCCCACCGCATGCCCCGCGGCGTCGGCCAACTCCACCGGACCGAGCACCCGAAGCTCTCGAAAGCCGCTGCGGCCGTCGAGGAGGGGGGCAGCGGCGACGGCGCGTCCTGTTTGAGCGGGCCTTGAGAGCGGGCGTGGATCGTGACGGTTCATGACAACCACTACGGAACTACCGCCTGATGCGGGTTGGGCGGCGTACACCCCTGCGCTGCTCCGCGCGTACGACGCCGTTGTGTTGGGGGCATCGAATCGCGTTCTCTGGCGATGCCCGGCGGGAACTCTGCGCGAGCAATACGACGCATTCGCATCGTCGGTTCACCTCGATGTCGGGCCGGGCACGGGCTACTTCCTCGATCGTTGCACGTTCCCCGTCGCGCACCCACAGATCACCCTGCTGGACGCGAACCCCGACGTCCTGGCGTATGCGGCCAAGCGCCTGGCGCGCTACGGGCCAACGACGGTCCAGGCGGACATACGCGAGCCCCTCCCCTTACCGGAACGGCACTTCGAGTCGATAGGAATGGGCTACGTGCTGCACTGCCTGCCGGGTGCCGTGTCGACCAAGCGAGCCGTGCTGGCCAACTTGGCGACGCTGCTGCGAAGCAATGGCGTGCTGTTCGGGAGCACGATCCTGGGACGAAGCCCCGCCCATACCCGTGCGTCGACGGTGGTTCAACGGCTGTACAACCGACGAGGGATCTTCGCGAACGTCGACGACGATCTCGGCACGCTTCGTTCCGTCCTCGGCTCGGTCTTCGCGCGGCACGAACTCGCGACCCACGGGACCGTCGCTCTCTTCGCAGGCCACGTCTCGTGACCCCCGACATCAAGGCGGTCTTCGAGTCATATCAGCGGGGCGATGTCGGACCCCTCGCCGCCGCGCTCGCGCCCGACGTTGCCTGGGTCGTCCCCGGCAAGAGCCGGCTCGCGGGACGGTACAACGGTCTCGACGGGATCCTCGGGCTCTTCGACCTCGCCCAGACCGTGAGCGGCGGGACCTATCAACAGTCACTGGTCGACGTCCTCACCGGCGTGAGCCACGCGGCAGTGCTCTACCGCGCGACAGGCCGGCACGCCACCGCATCGCTCGATATCGACATGGTCCTGCTCTGTCGGCTGGACGGCCACCAGGTGACCCACATCACTGCGCTGCCCTGCGACCCGGGCGCCTTCGAGGCGTTCTGGGGGCTGACAGACAGGCTCGACGATGGAACGTGAGGCCGGGCGCGGACTCGATGTGGAGATCTGCCACGTGCTGTGTGGCAGGTCATAGGTGATCCTCCGGCGGGGCAGCGACATCGTAGGTTGGGGATCGGCTGGCTGAATGTCGCGGGGGATGGCAATGCGAGGAACAGTGCGTTCGCGCCCGCGCGGTGTCGCGGCGGTCGGGGCGACCCTCGTGCTCGTGGCTGCGTCTTGTGGAGGACACGGCTCTGACGATCCCGCGACGGGAGATGCCGACGGGCTGCCGCCTGAGGTGTGCGATCTGGTCTCCGAACTCGAGCAGGTGGATGCTCTGCTCGCAGGGCTACAAGTGTTCGACCACGACGCTGTGCGTATGGGCGAGATCTTCAGGGAAAGGCGTGACTTGTTGACGAAGATCGCAGAGCGCTCGACCGGTGCTCTCCAGCGGCAGTTGCGCCGGCAGCTCCTCACGCAGGAAGCGGTGGACGAGGCGATCGTGGAGAGGTGGGACGAACAGCGTGGCGCACTCGCCGCCGAACACGACGACGGCCCATGGGTGCCAAAAGGTCCTGGACGATACCGTTCGCCGGCCGGACGGGGTCGAGGTGGACATAGACGACTTCTTTGGACTCGCCACCTCCACCTACTCGGAGCTGATGGTCCGTTGCCGAGCGCCCGAACTGGTGGACGGACCCCGAGAGGAGACGAGCGAGGATCCGCCTCCCGGGCGCGTGATGTTCGTCCGTCGAGTCGACGGTCACGACGAAACCGAACGTGGGCGCATCGAATTGGCGATGGCCGATCCACGGGGCGGGAACGTGCGTCGGGTCGCCGATCCGGCTCCGTGGCAGGTTGTCCATGGGCTGGATGCGAGGCGTGGCGGGGCCACCCGGTCATGGTCGGGGCGCGCGTGGGAGAGGAGTTCGGGCTGGTCGTCGTGAGTGACTCGGGCAGGATCCTGCAGGTCGCCGCGCGTGGCCCAGGTCAGCTGGCATGCCCGGCGTGGGCCGAGGCCGGCGACCAGGTCCTGGCGCTGCAAGACACGTCGGATGTCGACGAGCGCCGGCTCCATCTCATCGACCTCACCGGTGGACGAACCAGCGGACCGCTTGATCTTCCCTTCGCCGTGGTTGGCTGCAGCGCCTTCATCAGCGAGGACCGACTCGTCGTCGCCGACGCTGCGCCGACCATCGATGGCGCACGGGGCGTTTGGACCGTCGGCATCGACGGATCCGATCCCCGTCCGCTGTATTCGCCGGAAGCCTGCAGAACTCAGGTTGGCAGCGTCGACCCGACGGGATCCCGCGTCGCCGTCAGCCAGCGCTGCACGGATCCCACGGCGAGCGGCCTCTGGATCGTGGATCTCTCCAGCGGCGAGGCGGAACACATCGTGACCGCGATCACGGGGCCGGCGAAGTGGTCACCGGACGGCACCTGGCTGGCGTTCGGGCTCGTCCCGCTCATTGGCGAGGACACGTCCACCGTGTGGGTGACACGCGCGGACGGGCGTCAGCTCCGACAGGTCACCAAGGGACCCTCGTGGACGCCTGTCTGGCTTCCACCTGCCTGATCAGCGGCGGACGGTCTCTGAGGACAGTTCGCTCTCTCGCAAGCCATCCAGCAGATGCGTGGGCTGTCAGATGTCGTAATTCACCGGGAGCGACCGGCTCTGACCTGGGCACGAACGCCTGGATGAGCCGGCCGTGTCGCATCCATGTCACAGCCTGCTGCGCCCGTGGCTTCATGGCGGTCCTGGACGTCGTCCGGCATCACGGGCCTGTGGTGGACCTGCGCAGTTCCTGCGGGACCCGCGACCACGTCGTGCGATGGCCACAAGCCGTCCCGCTGGCGATGTCCACGGAACACTACGCTCGCCATATCACGCCTTTGCTTGGCTGAGGAGGCACCGCCGTGTTGGCACAATCCCTCCGCGAGGACATGCAGACGGTGACACGGGGCTGGGGATGGTTCCTCGCCGCGGGCATCGCCTGGACTGTCTTCGCCTTCTTCATACTCTCGTTCAACTACCGGACCGTGTGGGCCATCGCCGTGTTCTTCGGCATCGGCTTCATCGTCGGCGGGCTCATGGAGTTCGCTGTCGCGGCCGTGGCCCCGGGGTGGAAGTGGCTGTACGTCCTGATAGGCATCGTGTCGATCGTCGCCGGGCTCATCGCCCTCATGTGGCCGGGTGAGACGTTCCTGGTGCTGAGCGCCATCGTCGGGTGGCTGCTGTTGTTCTACGGCATCATCGACATCGTGTTCGCGTTCAGCACGAGACACCTCGAAGGTCTCTGGTGGATGCAGCTCGTCTCCGGGATCATCATGGTCCTGCTCGGCTTCTGGGCGATCAGCCCCGACAATGCGACCGTGTCGACCTACCGCGGCGCCGTGCTGCTGGTCGTCTGGATCGGCGTGGCGGCCCTGTTCCGTGGCATCTCCGACATCATCGTCGGCTTCCGGCTGCGCTCACTTCAGAGGGAGCTCGAAGCTCGCGCCGGCTGACGGCCGGCGACTTCGGGTGCACAAGGCCATCGTGCCCTGTCAGTTGCGCCCGCAGGCTGACATCTGGCCCCACTGAGAACTGGCCCGGCTGAGGACGGCGCCGGAGGCGCCGCCCTCAGGCCGGGCCGCTTCGCGCCCGCTTGTCGAGTTGTCCGTTGTCGACCTGCGTTATCGAGCGGTGCTGGCGGTGCTGGCGGTGCTGGCCGGCGAGTCGGTCACGAACGTGGCCGCCCAGGCCTGTGTGTCACGCCAGACCCTGCACAAGTGGCTGGCCCGCTATCGGGACGATGGTCTGGCCGGCCTGATGGATCGGCCGAAACGGCCGCCGAACGAGAGCCGACGGCGTCGAGAGACGACGAGTGCGGAACGGCAGGTCAGCGTGGCTGAAGCGAACAGAGTTCGGGTCCCGAGGTCGCCGGATCAGATGTCGTAATAGAGGGCGAACTCCCAGGGGTGCGGCCTCAGACGCATCTCGTCGACCTCGTGCTGGCGCTTGTAGGCGACCCAGGTGTCGATGAGGTCGTCGGTGAACACGCCGCCGGCCTTGAGGAACTCGTTGTCGGCCTCGAGCGCGTCGAGCACGTCCTCCAGCGACCCGGGCACCTGGGGGACCGCCGCCAGCTCCTCGGGCGGCAGGTCGTACAGGTCCTTGTCCATCGGGTCGGGCGGCTCGATGCGGTTGTTGATGCCGTCGAGCCCGGCCATGAGCATGGCCGAGAACGCCAGGTACGGGTTGCACGACGGGTCGGGGCAGCGGAACTCGAGCCGCTTGGCCTTGGGGCTCTGGCTGTAGAGCGGGATGCGGACGGCCGCACTGCGGTTGCGCTGGCTGTACACCAGGTTGACCGGCGCCTCGTACCCGGGCACCAGCCGCTTGTAGCTGTTGGTGGTGGGGTTCGAGAACGCCAGCACGGCCGGGGCGTGCCGCAGCAGGCCGCCGATGTACCAGCGGCCCAGGTCGGAGAACCCGGCGTAGCCCGCCTCGTCGTAGAACAGCGGCTCGCCGCCCTTCCACAGGCTCTGGTGGGTGTGCATGCCCGAGCCGTTGTCCTGGAATACGGGCTTGGGCATGAACGTCGCCGTCTTCCCGTACTGGTGGGCCACGTTCTTGACCACGTACTTGAACAGCATGAGCTTGTCGGCCATGCGGGTCAGTTCGTCGAAGCGCACGTCGATCTCGGCCTGGCCGGCGGTGCCCACCTCGTGGTGCTGCAGCTCGACCTCGATGCCCACCTGCTCGAGGGCCAGCATCATCTCCGTGCGCAGGTCCTGGAAGTGGTCGGCGGGCGGGAGGGGGAAGTAGCCCTCCTTGTAGCGGATCTTGTAGCCGAGGTTCGGCCCCTCTTCGCGGCCGGTGTTCCATGCACCCTCGACCGAATCGACGTGGTAGCTGGCCGAGTGCTCGTCCTGGTGGAAGCGCACGTCGTCGAAGATGAAGAACTCGGCCTCGGGACCGATGTAGCACGTGTCGGCGATGCCGGTGGACTGCAGGTGCTCGGCCGCCTTGCGCACCACGTAGCGGGGGTCGCGGCTGTAGGACTCGCCGGTGAGCGGGTCGTGGACGAACGCGTTGATGGCCAGCGTCTTGCGGGTGCGGAACGGGTCGACGAAGGCCGTGTCGGAGTCGGGGATCAGGATCATGTCCGACTCCTGGATCTCCTGGAAGCCGCGGATCGACGAGCCGTCGAACCCGATGCCCTCGTCGAACACCTCGGCGGTGAGCTGCGCGGCCGGTATCGAGAAGTGCTGCATCAGGCCAGGCAGGTCGCAGAAGCGCACGTCGACCACTTCGACGTCCTCGTCCGCGATCAGCGCCAGCACCTCGTCGGGGGTTCGCTCGTCCACCGTGGCTCCCTTCAGCGACCTTCAGCGGCTCGAATGCCGCACGCTAACAACTGCCTTCGCTCCGCAGCGGCAAAACGCCGGAGGACGCCCGAGAGGGCGCCCTCCGTTCGTTCCCCAGCGAACCCGTCAGTCCGCGACCTCGGCCGAGCAGATGGTGTCGACCAGCAGCCGGGTCACCACGTAGGGATCGCAGTTGGCGTTCGGCCGGCGATCCTCGAGGTAGCCCTTGCCGTCGACCTCGACCTGCCACGGGATGCGCACCGAGGCGCCCCGGTCGGACACGCCGTAGCTGAACTCGTCCCACGGCGCCGTCTCGTGCATGCCGGTGAGGCGGTGCTCGATGTCGGCGCCGTAGCCGGCGATGTGCTCGTCGATCCGCTTGCCCAGCGCCTCGGCGCCGGCCACGACGGCCTGGAAGCCGTCGGCGGCGCGCATGGCCTTGGTCGAGAAGTTCGTGTGGGCACCGGCGCCGTTCCAGTCGCCCTTGACCGGCTTGGGATCGAGCGTCGCGGCCACGTCGAAGTCTTCGGCGATGCGGTAGAGCAGCCACCGGGCCAGCCACAGCTCGTCGGCCACCTGGGGCGGGGCCACCGGGCCGACCTGGAACTCCCACTGGCCGACCATGACCTCGGCGTTGATGCCGGAGATGTGCAGGCCGGCGGCCAGGCACGCGTCGAGGTGGGCCTCGACGATGTCGCGGCCGAAGACCTCGTCTGCGCCGACGCCGCAGTAGTAGCCGCCCTGGGGGGCGGGGAAGCCGCCGACCGGGAAGCCGAACGGGCGCCCGTCCTTGAAGAAGGTGTACTCCTGCTCGATGCCGAAGATCGGCTCCTGGTCCTTGTAGCGGGTGGCGACCTCGACGCACGCGGCCCGGGTGTTGCTCGGGTGCGGGGTCATGTCGGTGAGCAGGACCTCGCACAGCACGAGGACGTTGTCGCCGCCCCTGATGGGGTCGGGGCACGTGAAGACGGGCTGGAGGACGCAGTCGGACTTGTCGCCGGGCGCCTGGTTGGTGCTGGATCCGTCGAAGCCCCAGATGGGCAGCTCGACGCCGTCGTCGAGGATCTTGGTCTTCGAACGCAGCTTGGCCGTCGGCTCCGTGCCGTCGACCCAGATGTATTCGGCCTTGTACGTCATCGAGGCTCGGTCCTCCGGTCGGATGTGGGTCCAGCTGACGGTGAGGAAGGCTGTCAGCAGGTGGTTTCTCTGCTGTTGCCCGTATGTGAACGCACTGTGAACCGGAGAGGGCCAGCTTGCGGGCTGTGACGAACCGCCCCAACATCGCGGTCATGGACAGCTCCGAGCGCCAGCGAGAATACGTGCTCCGCACCGTCGAGGAGCGCGGCGTGCGCATGATCCGGCTGTGGTTCACCGACGTGTTGGGCCAGCTCAAGTCGTTCGCCATCTCGCCCGTCGAGCTCGAGGGCGCGTTCGAGGAGGGCATGCGGTTCGACGGCTCGTCGATCGACGGGTTCTCGCGCGTGCAGGAGTCGGACGTACTGGCCAAGCCCGACCCCAACAGCTTCGAGATCCTGCCCTGGGCCGACGGCGTGGGCACCTCGGCGCGGGTGTTCTGCGACATCGTCAACCTCGACGGCAGCCCCTTCGAGGGCGATCCGCGCCAGGTGCTGCGACGCAACCTGAACAAGGCCCGCGACAAGGGGTTCAGCTTCTACGCCGCCCCTGAGATGGAGTTCTTCTACTTCGCCGACAGCGACTCGGCGCAGCCGCCCCGCCCGCTCGACCAGGCCTCGTACTTCGACCTGACGACGGCCGACGTCGCCACCGACCTGCGCCAGCGCACCATCCACACGCTCGAGGCCATGGGCATCCCGGTCGAGTACAGCCACCACGAGGACGCGCCCAGCCAGCACGAGATCGACCTGCGCTACACCGACGCCCTCACCATGGCCGACAGCGTGATGACCTTCCGCCTGGTGGTGAAGGAGGTGGCGCTCGAGGCCGGCGTGCACGCCACGTTCATGCCCAAGCCGCTGACCGGCGTGCAGGGCTCGGGTATGCACACCCACTTCTCCCTCTTCGAGGGTGACACCAACGCGTTCTACGATCCCGGCGACGAGCGCAACCTGTCGAAGGTGGCCCGCGACTTCATCGCCGGGCTGCTGCACCACGCCAAGGAGATCACCGCGGTCACCAACCAGTGGGTCAACTCGTACAAGCGGCTGGTGGTGGGCTACGAGGCGCCGATCTACAACGCGTGGGCCCGCAACAACCGGTCGGTCATCGTGAACGTGCCGCCCATCAAGCAGGGCAAGGCCGACAGCGCCCGCCTCGAGTTCCGGGCCCCCGACGCGTCGTGCAACCCCTACCTGGCGTTCTCGGTGATCCTGGCGGCCGGCCTGCGGGGCATCGAGAAGGAGTACCCGCTGGCCGAGGAGACGGTCACGAACCTCTACCAGCTCACGGACTCGGAGCGCATGGCCGAGGGCATCGACACGCTGCCGCAGTCGCTGTCGGACGCGCTCGACGAGATGGAGCGCTCCGACCTGGTGGCCGAGGCACTGGGCGAGCACGTCTTCGAGTGGTTCATCCGCAACAAGCGCAACGAGTGGATGGAGTACAAGACCCACGTCACGCAGTTCGAGCTCGACCGCTACCTGTCCCGCCTCTGAGCCGCCGAATGGAACCCCTGCTCATCTACCCCGACCCCGTGCCGCCCGAGCTGGCGCAGGCGCTCGACCTGGCCGGCTACCCGTGGAAGGCGGTGACCGACGAGCGGGCCGCGGTGCGCAACGAGCCCGACGACGGGTGGGCCGGCGCCGTGGTGGTGGGGGCGATCGAGCCCGACGGTGCGTTCGCCCTGTGCCGGGGGCTGCGCAAGCGCGACCTGCCGCTCGAGCCGCTGCTGCTGCTGGTGTCCGGCGCCCAGCTGGGCGACCTCGAGCTGCGCGACGACCTGTTCGACGACTTCTGCCTCTACCCGTTCCAGCCGCTCGAGCTCGAGGCCCGCCTGAAGCACCTCTTCTGGCGGACGGGCCGCGGCACCCGCCCGGAGCTGGTCGAGTACGGGCCGCTGGTCCTCAACCTCGAGACCTACCAGGCGGCCATCGAGGGCGCCCCGCTCGACCTCACCTACATGGAGTACGAGCTGCTGAAGTTCCTGGCCTCGCACCCCGGACGGGTGTTCACCCGCGAGACGCTGCTCAGCCGGGTGTGGGGCTACGAGTACTACGGCGGGGCCCGCACGGTCGATGTCCACATCCGGCGCCTGCGGGCCAAGCTGGGCGAGGAGCACGCCAACCTCATCCAGACCGTCCGCTCGGTCGGGTACCGCTTCGGCCAGTCCCGTTGGGGCCTCTGACCGCCGGCCCCGGCAGCGCTGTTCCGTCGTCAGTCCGGTTCTCGACCACGCGACGAATCTGGCCTCGATGAACGGTGGTCGGGGTCATCAGGCCGTGGGGGTGGTGGATGGCTGTCTCGGTGGGCATCGATGTCGCGGAGGAGCGGAAGGGGCTCGACCTCGTCGCTCTCGACGCCGATCGGCGCCTGGTCGCCACGCTCGGTCGGGCCACGCTCGCCGACGTCACGGCGGTGATCGGCGAGCTTCGCCCCGACGTGGTCTGCATCGACTCGCCGCCGGCGTGGGCGTCAGCGGGACGGAGTCGCGCCGCCGAACGTCAGCTGCGCCGGATCGGCATCACGGCGTACGCCACGCCCACGGACCCGGGAGCTCACCCCTTCTACCGCTGGATGCGGGTGGGCTTCTCGATCTTCGCGGGCATCGCCGACGACTACCCACGCTTCCGGACCGGTCCCGTGCGGGGCACAGCGATGGAGGTCTTCCCGGAGGCGTCAGCCGTGCTCCTGGAGGGCCGCCTCCGCTCGAAGGACGAACCGAAGGTGCCGTTCCGCCGCCGTGTGCTGGCAGACCGTGGGATCGACACCGCCGGGCTGAGGACCGGTGACGCCGTCGACGCCGCCCTGGCCGCCCTCACCGGCCTGCTGGCGCTCGAGGGGGTGTTCTCCACCCTCGGAGATCCCGACGAGGGAGTCGTCGTGGTCCCGGTGCGGCCGGTTCCGTCCGTCCCGCTCGTGCGGCCAGCGCCGAGGTCGACTCGGCGAGTCGAGGCCGCCGCCCCTGCACCGCCAGGCGTGTCATCGGGCAACTGCGCGTGACGTGCAGTCGTCGAGGATCCGGGCAGCCGCGCCGGGCTCGGCGATCACCCGGCGCGGGTCGTCGACCTCGCCCACAGCTCGACCTCGGCGCCGTAGTGGTGCTCGATGCCGACGCGTCGGAGACCGGCCTTGGCCAGCACCCTCTGCGAGGCCGTGTTCTCCGGCCGCACGACGGCCACGACGCGCGGGAGCCTCAGCTCGCCGAACGCCACGTCCATGAGCGCGTGCGCGAGCTCAGTGGCGAGGCCGCGACCCCAGGCCCGGCGGGCGAGGTAGTAGCCGATCTCGACGTCCGGACCGCCCTCCATGTGCTGCAGCCCGGCGAAGCCGTAGAGCTCGCCGGTCTCGCGGTCGGTCACGGCCATCATCCCGAAGCCGTGCTCGCGGGCGTGGCGGATCTTGGCCTCGAGCGACTCGCGGGTCTCCTCGAGCGTGCTCGTGGTCCCGTCCCAGGTCACGTCCGGATCGCTGTAGACGCGGTCGTGCAGGTCGCCCAGGTCGTCGAGGGTGAGCGGCCGCAGACGCAGGCGCTCGGTGGTGAGCTCGTCCGACACGCCTCCGAGGTTAGGGGTGGGCGGACGGATGATCTCGGGCCGGCGATCGCCGGTCGCTTCCGGGCAGGGTGCCGGTAGCGTGCTCCCCGACCGACAGGGGGATTGTATGCAGTACGTGAATCTGGGCCGCTCCGGCCTCAAGGTGAGCCGCGCCTGCCTCGGGGCCATGATGTTCGGCACCTCCGACAGCGCGCCGTGCGGCGAGGACGAGGCCCGCCGGATCATCGGCGCCTTCCTCGACGCGGGCGGCAACTTCATCGACACCGCCAATGTGTACACGGGCGGCCAGTCCGAGCAGGTCGTCGGCCGGGCGATCGCCGACAGGCGCGACGAGGTCGTGCTCGCCACCAAGGGACGCATGCCCACCGGGCGCGGGCCCAACGACGTCGGGCTGTCCCGCGGCCACCTCACCCGCGCCCTCGACGACAGCCTCCGCCGCCTCGGCACCGACCACGTCGACCTCTACCAGGTGCACGCCTGGGACCCCGACACGCCCATCGACGAGACGATGGCGACGCTCGACGGCTTCGTCCGTTCGGGCAGGGTGCGCTACATCGGCTGCTCGAACTTCACGGGTAGCCAGATCGTCGATGCCCAGTGGGCGGCCGAGCGCCAGCACGGCACGCCGTTCACCAGCCTCCAGCCCCGCTACTCGCTGCTGGCCCGCGACATCGAGACCGACGTGTTGCCGGCGGCTCAGCGACACGGGCTCGGGACGATGATCTACAGCCCGCTCGGCGGCGGCTTCCTCACCGGCAAGTACGAGCGCGGCACGCAGCCTGCGGGCGACACCCGGCTCGGCAGCCGGGGCGGCCGCTATGCCGAGCAGGTGCTGACCGAGCGCAACTTCGACATCGTCGATGCGGTGCGGAAGGTCGCCGCCGAGCTCGACGCCACGCCCACCGCCGTCAGCCTGGCCTGGGTGCTCAGCCGCCGAGGGGTGACCTCGGTGATCATGGGGCCCCGGAGCCTCGCCCAGATGGTAGAGAACCTGCCGGGCTACGACCTCGACCTGCCCGACGAGGCCATCTCCCGCCTCAACGACATCTCCCGGCCGAGCGGTCCCCGCCGGCGCTGATCGCGGCGGCGCATCGCTGCGGTCGGACGCGACGACGCTCCCGGTGCGGATCCCTGCGCGGGACGCCGCTCCCGGGAGCGCCGTGGGCATGTGCTCAGCTGGGGATCAGCACCGTGTCGATCACGTGGATGACACCATTGCTGGTCTCGATGTCGGTCTGGGTGACGCCGACGTCGTTGCCGGCGGCATCCCGCAGGGTGACCGAGCCGTCGTCGCCGGCGTCGACCGTGAACGTGGCGCCGTTCACCGTCGTGACCTCCTGGCCGTCGAGGCCGACGACGTCCTCGGCGAGGACCTCACCCTCGACCACGTGGTAGGTGAGGATGTCGGTCAGGTCGCCCTGCGGGTCGGCCAGCAGGGTGTCGACGGTTCCGGCAGGCAGCGCCTGGAAGGCTGCATCGCTGGGGGCGAACACGGTGAAGGGGCCTTCGCCGCGCAGCGTCTCCTCCAACCCGGCGGCCTGGACGGCAGCGACGAGGGTCTCGAAGTCGCCGGCTCCCACCGCGGTGTCGACGATGTCGTCGCCGGCTGCGCTGGACATGTCGTCCGACTCGGCCGGCGTGGCCTCGTCGCTCATTCCCTCGTCGCTGGTCGCGGCCTGGTCGCCGGTCTCCTCGGTGGCGGCGGCGTCACCGTCGTCGTTCTCGTTGCCGCAGGCGGCGACGAGCAGGGTCAGGGCGAGGCCGCCGCCGATCAGCCGAGCGATGGAAGTCTTCATGGGTCGTGCTCCTCGGGAGGGGGTCGTGTCGCGAGGTGCTTCGACCGTTGGGGTGCCGCGCGGATGCACCCGGGCGCGGAAAACCTCGGTCCGTCAGGTCAGGGTGCCGCGCAGCGCGCTGACGCCCGAGTGGGTCGGCACCCCGTCGGGCGGCTCGATCGATACGTCGACGACCGGGAACGCGCCCACGTCCACGTCGGGCGGGATCTGGTACCGCCCGTCGGCCCGCGCCGGCCCGAGCGACACCATGCCCTCGATGTCCTCGTCGATGAGCCACACCTCGTAGAAGCCGGCCGTCGCCGGCACGTCGAGCGACAGGTCGAGCTCACGCACCCCGTCGCGCTCGACGACGGTTGCCGCCGCGGACTCGGTCCCCGGCACGGCCGACGGCAGCGGCTCGAGCTGCGCCTGGGCCAGCGTGGTGCCGCCGTCGTCCCTGCTGACGAGGGCCACGGTCCCCGCCAGGACCAGCACGGCGGCCGCCACCGCGCCCGCCAACCAGGCGGTCCTCCGCCGGACGGGAGGACCCGGACGGCGGCGCGCGGGTGCGTCGCCGATGGGCACGACCGGCGCGTGCCCGCCCGTGCGTTCGCCCTGGCTCGGGGCCGCGGGCGCGGCCATGGACCCGGCGCCCGCTCCGGGAGCAGCCGTGGCCCCGGGCCCGGCCGCGGCCTCGATGCGGTCCCAGAGCGCGGACGGCAGGTCGTCCAGCCGCAGGTCGTCGTCGGACAGCGCGCGCGCAGCCGCGCCGACCCGCCGGGTGAGGGCGATGTCGGGCGTGTCGTCCGGCTGTGGCTGCGACGTCCGCGCCGCCGCGAGCTCGGCCTCGTCAGGGTCACGCGGTGACATCGAGGCCCTCCAGATGCCGGCGGAGCGTGCCGAGCGAGCGCCGGATCTGCGACTTGACGGTGCCGAGTGGCCGGCCCGTCGCCTCGGCGATCTGCTCGTGGGTCAGGTCCGAGTAGAACGCCATCTCGACCACCTCCCGCACGTCCGGACGCAGTGTGGCCAGCCCGTCGGCCACCAGCAACCTCTCGGCCACCTGGTCGACCTCGGGTGCCCGGGGCGACCGGTCGGCGTAGGCGCCGGCCCGCTCGACGCGGGCGTCGACGCGCTGGCTGCGGCGCAGGGCATCGGTCACCTTGTGCCGGGCGATGCCCGTCAGCCAACCGCCCAGCGAGCCCCGGTCGGGGTCGAAGTTGTCGCGCGAGCGCCAGGCCGCCACGAACACGTCCTGCGTCACCTCCTCCGCCGCCTCCGGGCCAACCGTACGCCGGGCGAAGGTGAGCACCATCCGGGCGTAGCGGCGGTAGGCCGCGGCCAGCGCATCGTCGGCGCCCTTCGCGAAGGCACGCTCGAGCTGGATGTCGGCGATGCTGGGTTCGTCGTCGGGTTCGGTCTGGTTGGGGTCGCGTCCCACGTCCGGGTGGCATCGAAGCCGCGGCCCGCGGCTCGGCTCATGCCCTGTATTCGTCCGTACCCTGCCACAGGGATGCGCAGTCCTGCCCGTGGGCCCGGCGGGCCGACCGGGCGCTACCGGTTGAGGGCGATGAGCTCGCTGCCCTCGTGACGCTGCGCGGCGTCCTCCTTGAGCGACCAACCGAGCGCGGCCGCCACCAGGGTGCCGGACATCATCACGGTCACGGGGATGACGACGACCAGCACGAGCGCGATGAGGATGCCTCCGACCATCGGCCCATCATCCCCCGACCCAGGCCCACGCCTCCACTTCGACCAGCGCACCGATGGGGAGCTCGGCGACGCCGATGGCCGAGCGGGCCGGGCGGTGGTCGCCGAACGCGGCCGTGTAGGAGTCGTTCATCTGCGCGTAGTCGCTCATGTGGCGCAGGAAGACGGTGGTCTTGACCACGTCCGACAGCGACGCACCCTGGCTGGCGAGGTGGCCCTCGAGGTTGGCGATGGCCTGGCGCAGCTCGCCCTGCACCCCGCCGGGCACGAGACGGCCGTCGGCGAGGCCCACCTGGCCGGACACCACCAGCCAGTCGCCCGCCCTCACGATGGGCGTGTAGGGACCGACGGGCTTGGCCGGATCGCTCATGGCCGGAACGCTACCCGCCCGCGTGGATCAGCGGAGGCGGGTGCCGGTCGGCCATTCGGGCGGGCACCCGTCGGCCAGCCAGGTGGCCGCGGCGACCGCGGCGAAGACGGCGTCCGAGCCGTTGACCGGCGGTCCTCCGGCGGCGCGGTCGATCGTGACGGCGATCGGCGGCGTGTCGACCGCGCGCAGCACGCCGAAGCTGCGGATGGTCAGGTCGTGGACGCCGCCCGCCTCGTCGACCGCCAGCCCCTCGCTCGTGACCCACCCGAGCGCCATGTGCGCGGCGCCGACGCAGTACGAGCGCAGCACGGTCTCGTCGAGCGGCGGCCCGCACTCGACCTCGACGGCGACCCGGGCGTCGGCGCCGAGCACGACCTCGGCCGTGGCGACGGCGCCGTCCGGCGACCGCAGGACCACGCGGGCCCGTCCGTCCCCACGCTCGACGCGCAGGACTCCGGGGGCCCGGCCCGGGGGCCCTGCGCCCGCGTCGCCGGCGGGAGCGACGGCGCCCGCCGCGGCCGCGAGGACCAGCGCCTCGGCCCAGCCGGCCGCGCGCAGGTCGAGCGACGTGGCTGGGCCCGCGACCGCCACCTGCTCGACCCGCAGGCCCGGCGCCACCGCGGCCACCGCGTCCTCCATGCCGTCCGTCGCCACCACGCGCAAGACGCCGGTGCCGTCCGCGCGCATGGCCCCGGCCACCGGCGGGCGCTTGGGCCCGAGCCGCACCGCGTCCTCGCGGGCGAGCACGGCACGCACGGTGCGCCCGTGCTCGTCGGCCAGCGACCGGGCGGCCGTGGTCACCACCGAGGCGAGCTTGCCGCCGAAGGCGCCGCCGTTGGCGAGGGGCGTCGCCGGCTCGCCGCCGGGGGCGCACCACGAGGCGTCGAGCTCGAGGTAGGCGGGCTCGACCCACGTCGTGCGCAGGGCCGCATCCCAGGCGCCCGGCGGCAGGTCGAGCGGGTGGCGCAGCTCGGCCGTGGTGCGCCGGCCCTGGACCTTTCCGGCCCTGGTGCGGGCCGCAGCCAGGGTCTCGTCGACGACCCAGCCGCCCGCGGGGTCGGGCACGGCCACCAGCGCGCCGGCCGGCGACTCGTCGTCGGCGAACCCGCCCTGGCCCAGCGCCACGTCGGGCGCCACCCGCTGCGGCGATCGGCCCTCGATGGCCGCCCGCGCCGAGGCGGCGTCGAGATCTCGCCCGGCGGGCGCCGCAGCAGCCGCGGGGGCGCCCGGGCCCGAGGCGACCGCGTGCCGCTCCCAGGCGTCGAGGATGGTGCGCCAGCCGGTGCAGCGGCACAGGTGGGCCAGCAGCGCCTGCTCGACCGCGGCCGTGTCGTCGCGGCCCGCGCCCTTGGCGGCCAGGGCCGACAGCCGCACCACGATGCCCGGCGTGCAGAACCCGCACTGGCTGGCGCCGGAGGCGCAGAACGCCTCGCCCCACGCGTCGCGCTCGGCCGGGTCGAGGCCGTCGAGGGTGGTGATCGACCGTCCCCGGACCCGCCTGACCGGGGTCACGCACGCCACCCGGGGCTGGCCGTCGACCAGCACCGTGCAGCAGCCGCACTGGCCCTGGGGGCTGCACCCGTCCTTGGCCGAGCGCAGCGCCAGTTGCTCGCGCAACACGGTCAGCACACTGGAGCCGTCGTCGGCCACCTCGACCGGGCGGCCGTCCACGGTGAAGGAGATCACCCCTGGAGGATAGGAACCGCCGGCTTCTCCCCGCGACGGCGGCCGTCGGGACGGCCGTCTCCGCGAACAGAACGCGGGGTCGGCGGCGTCAGGGGTCGCCGATGGCGTAGAAGCGGCCGCCTCGGGTGCCCACGAACAACCGGCCCTGCCACAGGGCGGGTGTCGACTCGATGCAGCCCTCGAGCTGCACCGTCCACACCTCCGGCGGCTTCACGGTGGTGTCGGACACGTCGTAGGCATGCAGCCCGCCCTCGCAGTCGCCCTGGATGAGCGTGTCGTCGACCACCACCGCCGACTGCCAGGTGGGCGGGGGCAGCTCGAACGTCCAGCGCACCGCCCCCGTCTCCCGGTCGACCCCGTACACCGTGCCGCCGTCGGACGCGGCGATGACGACGTCCTCGTGCAGCGCGGGCGTGGTCCAGAACCCCCGGCTGTCCTTGACCGACCACACCAGCGGGTCGTCGGGCTTGCCGGGGTCGAGCTTGACGAGCTGGCCGACCTCCGCGGCCCGGGCGGTGCCCCGCTCGTTCTCCACGCCGACGTACAGGAACCCCTCGTCGTCGATGACGACCGACGCGTCGGTGTCGTCGCCCGTCCAGAAGCGGAACACGCGGGTCGGGGTGACGCCATCGGCCAACTTCGACACGTCCCAGCCCTGCACGAGGCCGCCCGAGTTGGCGAAGTAGACGACGCCGTCGTGGTAGGCGACCGAGTTCTCGATCGAGACGTCGTTCTGGCGGGTGTTGAGGCCCGAGATCAGCTCGTCGTCCCAGCCCGGGGTGTTGAACACCAGCTCGGGGGCCACCTGCACCAGATCGTCGTCGCCCGTCGTGCGGTTGAGCTTGACCACGTGGAACTGAGAGTTCTCGCCGCCCTCGTAGAGGTAGTCGTCGATGACGAGCGGCGAGCCGTCCCAGTCGTCGTTCCACAGGGTGGGGCTGACGGCGTCGGCGGGCAGCGACCACAGCTCGGTGGGCTCGGGCCGGTCGAAGGCGATGACGTGCAGCTCGTTGTCGCGGCTGCCCGAGTAGACCAGCGGCAGGCCGTCGGGGTCGACGGTCACCGAGCCCTTGATGATGTCGCCGGTCTCGAAGGGCGGGATGATGTCCTCGCCGGTGGCGTAGTCGACGAAGTGGATCTTGCGGTCGTACGCGCCGAACACGACCCAGGTGCGCCCGTCGCGCTCGAACACCGAGGGCTGGCCCGTCCACCCACTGCCGCACCAGGTCTTGGTCTCGTCGCCGACGCTCGACTCGGCGCACATGCCGCCCGACTCGCCGGGATAGCTCCACAGCACCTCGGGGTCGGTGGGCACGGGCCCCTCGCCGTAGTAGCTGCGGCCGGCGCTGCCACGGAACGTCAGGAGTCCCGGCGTGGCGAAGCCCGACGCCGGCGCGGGCTCCTCGGGCTCGGTCGAGGGCGGGGAGGTGAGCTCCGGGGTGAGCGAGTCCGGCAGCTCGGGCTGCTCGACCGCGCCCTCGTCGTCTCTCTCGTCGCCGGCGAGGCGGACCGCCGCCTGCTGCACCCCGACCACCCCGGCCACGACCACGAGGGCGGCGAGGGCCAGCGCACCGAGCCGCCGGCGATCGTGGCGGGGCGCCATGTGGGCCGCCGGCGGGGCGTGCTGGGTGCGGGGAGCCTGGCCGATCGGCCGGACCAGCCGGTCGCGGCCGTCGCCGCGGCCGGGAGTCCCCGGGTACGCCGGGCCCTGGCCCGGACCGTCGCGCGCCCGCCGGTCGGGGACGCGTGGGTCGCCGCGGGCGGGGCGGTTACTCCCCGGGTAGCTGCCGGCGGCGTACGGATCGCGATCGGGCTCGCTGTAGCGGCCGGCTTGCCCGTAGGCGCCGTCGGTCTGGCGGTAGCGAGCGGTGCGGAACTGGCGGCGGCCCCGGTCGTCGGACGGCGGGCGCGCGCCGCCACCATCTGGCTGTTGCGGTCGCCCGCGACGGCCCCCCTTGTCACGCCCCACGCGTCTCCCAGCAGTGCGCCGGGCACGGATGGCCCGACGCGCCAGACCTCAGCTGAAGCTCTGGCCGCAGCCGCAGGTGCGCTGGGCGTTGGGGTTGTCGATCGCGAAGCCGGCCCCCTGCAGGCCGTCCTTGTAGTCGAGCGTCGCACCCTCCAGCAGCATGGCGCTGGACGGGTCGACGACCACCTTCACGCCCGAGTAGTCGATGGTCTTGTCGTCGTCGGCCACGTCGGTGTCGAAGAACATCTCGTAGCTGAAGCCCGAACAGCCGCCCGGCCGGACGGCGACCCGCAGCGCGAGGTCGTCGACGCCCTCCTGCTCCATGAGCGTGCGGACCTTGTCGGTTGCGGTGTCGGTGAGGACGATCACTTCGCTGGTGCCTCCTCCGGGAGAACCGGGAACGGGGTCAGGTTATCGGTGCGGCGCCCACGGCGGCGACCACGTGTGGTCGCGGCCCTGGTCACGAGTGGGTGAGGGCCAGGTCGACCTGGCACGGAGCGCGATCGGTGAGTGGGCGAAACTCGTCGACCCCCGCCCCGCCCAGCGTGTCGACGAACCCCTCGACGAGACCCTGGTGCAGCGAGCACACGATCTCCGGATTCGCCTCGGCCAGCTCGCGGAAGGGGCAGTGGGCGAAGGCGACCGTGGCGCCGCCGTCGTCGCAGGCGACCGCCGGGTCGAACCCGAGCGCGTCGAGCCTGGCGACCAGGAGGTCGAGGCAGATCTGGGCGTCGGATCCCTCAGGAGCGCCGGATGGGCGCGAGGCCGTCAACCGCTCGCCGGCCGCGTCGGATGCCTCCGCCGCCGCGGTGACCGCGGCGATGGCGTCGGCCTCGCCCTGCTCGCGGGCGGCGTCGACCACCTCGTCCCTGCCCAGGCCACCTGCGGCGGCCACGCGCAGCAGCATGCGGGCGAGCACGGGGAAGGTGGCGGGCTCGAGGCCCAGCGACGGTGCGTCGGCGGCCAGCGCGTAGCGGTGCTGGGGCCGGCCGACGGTGCCCCGTGCCTCGGTCTCGATGGTGAGGAGGCCCACGTCGCGCATGCGCTCGAGGTGAGGGCGCACCGTGTTGGGGTGCAGGTCGAGGGTTTCGGCGATCTCGGCCGTGGCCAGCGGGCGCGGTGACCTGGCCAGCTCGAGGTAGATGGCGTAGCGGGTGTTGTCGCCCAACGCCTTCAGCACGGCCAGCCGCGGCGCAGCCGGGCGGGGGAGGGCGGCCTCGGTCACGGGTCGCAGTGTATCCCTGTCACCGGGTTTCACCGGCCTCGACCGGTAGAATCCGGCCCGTGGACCCACGCCCACCGACCACCGACGCCATCATGGGAGTGCTACGGGGCGTCATCGATCCCGAGCTCGGCAGTGACATCGTCGAGCTGGGCATGGCCCGGCACGCCGAGGTCGGGCCCGACGGCACGGCGCATGTCACCGTCGCCCTCACCACCGCCGGCTGCCCGCTGCGCTCGCAGCTCCAGCACGACGTCGTTGCCCGGGTCGGATCGCTGCCCGGCGTCGCCGATGTGCGCCTGCACTGGACCGAGATGACGGCCGAGCAGCGCAGCACCGCCATGTCCAAGGCCCGCTGGAACGTGACGCAGAAGCCCGAGGACACGTCGGTGCCGCTGTCGGCCAAGGTGATCCTCATCGCGTCCGGCAAGGGCGGCGTGGGCAAGTCGTCGGTCACCGTCAACCTGGCGGCCGCGCTGGCGGCCCGCGGGCTGACGGTCGGCGTGCTCGACGCCGACATCTGGGGCTTCTCCGTGCCCCGCATGCTGGGGGTCGAGGGTCGGCTGGCCGGCGTGTCGCACGACGGCCGCAAGCAGATGGTCCCGATCGAGCGTCCCGTCGGCCGGGGCGTGCTGCGCATCGTGTCGATGGGCCTGCTGGTCGACGACGAGGAGACCGCCCTGATGTGGCGGGGCCTCATGCTCAATCGTGGCGTCCAGCACTTCCTGCAGGACGTCCGCTGGGGCGACGACCTCGATTACCTGCTCGTGGACATGCCCCCGGGCACCGGCGACGTGCAGATGGGTGTGGCCAAGCTGCTGCCACGCGCCGAGGTGGTGGTGGTCACCACGCCCGCTCGCGCCGCGCAGAAGGTGGCGGTGCGCGTGGTCGGCATGGCCCGCAAGAGCTACCTGCGGGTGGCGGGCGTCATCGAGAACATGAGCGCCTTCCACTGCGACCACGGCGAGGCGTACGCCCTGTTCGGACAGGGCGGGGGCCAGCAGTTGGCCACCGACGCCGGCGTGCCGCTCCTGGGCACGGTGCCGCTCGAGCCGGCGGTGTCGTCCGGCGGCGACGAGGGCACGCCGGTAGCCCTGGCCGACGGTCCCGCCGCGCAGGCGTTCCGGGCCATCGCCGACCACATCGTCGACGAGGCCGTCCCGCCCGCCGCCATGGCCGGCTGCAGCGCCCGCATGCTCGACGCCGCGGTGGCGGCGCTCGACGCGCGCGACGGCGCCGACGCCTGAATCCGACCCGTTGGGAGCAGGGCTCAGCCCGGCGCCAGCGGCTCGGTGGGCGGGGTGAGCTCGCGCGCGGTGGCCAGCTCGCTCTGGTGGGCCACGGCGGCGTCGAACAGGCTGGCGATCGCGGTGGCGGCCAGCGGACGCAGGCGTTCGACCGCGTCGGTGAGCACCTCCCACGCGGCGGGGTCGAGGCCGCCGTCGTGCTGCGAGGGCCTCCACAGGTAGTCGACGAACAGCTCGACCACGGCCTCGGCCATCGCCTGCGTGTGCTTCTTGAGCACCTGCCCGATGGCCACCCGCCGCTCGAGCGGCACGCCCGCCTTGGCCAGCTCGGCCGAGGCCTCGAACGCGGCGGGGGCGACGACCCGCCAGCGGCCGTCGTCGAGCACCCGCACCAGGCCGAGCGACTCGACCACGTCGGGATCGACCTCGTCGCGGTCGATGTGCAGCCGGGCGGCGCCCTCGGCCGCGGTGATGACCTCGGCCTCGGCGTCGGCCTCGGCGCTCTGGGCCACCGCGGCCTTGACGAAGGCCAGCGCGGTCGCGGCCGCGCTGCCGGGGGCGCGGTCGAGCAGGCGGCGGATGGCGACGAGCGTGAGCCCGTGGGCCTGGAGGTCGCGGATCGACTCGAGCCGGGCGACGTGGTCGGCGTCGTACATCGCCACCCGCCCCAGCCGGCGCGGCGACGGGAGCAGCCCCTCGGACTGGTACCAGCGGATGGTGCGCACCGTCGTGCCGGTCAGCTCGGCCACCTCGTCGACGGTGTAGGCCAGGGCGTCGGGCGAGAGGTCGGAGCTGGCTGCCACCCTGCGCAGACTAGGTGACGCCGTCAGGTGGCCGACCACTCGCCGTCGGCACGGTCACCCTTGACCACACCGTCGTCGGCGAGCTTGCGGAGGTGCGCCCACACCGTGCGGTGCGCCACCGGGTGCAGCTGGGGAGCGACGTCGGCGTAGATCTCGTCGACCAGCTCGGCGATCGTCGTGCTGCCCCGGGCCCGCACCGCCTGCGCGACCTGGGCCTCGCGGGCCAGGCGGTGGTCGATGGTGGCCTGGATGGTGGCGAGCGGGTCGTCGATGACGTGGCCGTGGCCGGGAGCGATGTACCTGAGCCGGGGCCGGATGGTCTTGAGGCGCTCGAGCGAGGCCAGGTAGGTGGCCATGTCGCCGTCGGGCGGGCTGATGACCACCGTCGAGCCCTCCATGATGTGGTCGCCGGTGAACAGCGTGCGCTCCTCGTTGAGCAGGTAGCACAGGTGGTTGGAGGCGTGGCCGGGCGTGTGCAGGGCGGTGAGGTGGAACTCGGTGGCCTCGATGACGGCGTTGTCGGTCAGCGTGCCGTCGAGGCGCGCCCTGCCCCGCCCCTGGCCGGGCCCGAAGCCCAGGATGTCGGCGCCCGTGCGCTTCTTCAGCCCGGCGGCGCCGGGCGAGTGGTCCTCGTGGGTGTGGGTGAGCAGGATCCAGCGGATGCGGTCGCCGCCGCACCCGGCGATGGCGTCGAGGTGGGCGTCGTCGTCGGGACCGGGGTCGATGACGGCGATTTCGTCGATGCCCACCAGGTAGGTGTTGGTGCCCGGGCCGGTCATCATGCCGGGGTTGTGGGCGACGATGCGCCTGACCATGGGCGACAGGGCGCCGGCCACCCCGTAGACGATGGGCTTGGGCGGGGGGGTCTCGACGGTGGCGTCGTCGCTCACGCCCGATCTCCCAGCTCGCCGCGCACCGGGCTCTCAGGTGGGGTCTCCCAGCTCTCGGCGTCCCACACGTCGTCACCGCCGGTGCCGGCGCGGCTCCACCGTCGGCCGCGGCCGCCGGACAGGACCGTGAGCCGACCCCTGCGGGCGACGTAGCGCAGCAGGGGTCGCCGCACGAGTGCTCGGGTGGGCGGGAGCAGCAGAAGGATGGCGAGGACGTCGCTGATGAACCCGGGGGCGATCATGAGTGCGCCGGCCAGCAGGACGAGGCCGCCGTCGACCACGTGGGTGCTGGGCATCTCGCCCCGGTCGAGCGAGGCCTGGATGCGACGCAGGACGCCCCCGCCCTCGCGCTTGGCCAGCCAGGCGCCGACCACCGACACCAGGACGAGCAGCCCGATGGTGTCGAGCACGCCGATGGTGCCGGCGACCTGGACGATGACGACCAGCTCGACCAGCGGGGCGATGACGAAGAGGGCGACGAGCAGCAGTGCCATGTGTGGGCGCACCGGCCGGGGAGTGGGGCGGCGACGATCGGTGCTCGTGCCAGCCTACCGCCCACCCCGGCGGGCGAGTGGCGGGTCGGAGGCTCGCGCTCGACGTCCTGATCACCGCCACGCGCGGTGATCAGGTGTGACCCCCTTCACATCAGCCTTACGGTCGGGTAACATGCTGGCAAACGGGCGGGGGGAGGGGTTCCTCGTACTGCGTGGCTGGAGCGACGCGATCGACAGGGGGGAGCAATGGGGCTGCCGGGGTTCCGCGTGGACCATCCCTGCGGCCGCTGGGGGTTTGCTCGTCGGGTTGCTCCAGTCACGCCACCGCCCGCCGCCGGGTGCCTGGCGGTCCGCCTCGCCGACGGTCCCGCCGAAAACGACAGACGCAGCGCCCCCACCCCAGTGGACGACGCTGCGCCTGTGCCGGCTTCGCGGCGGCTAGTTGTGCTGCGCCACGGTGGCTCTGCGCTCGGCCTCGCTCAAACCTCCCCAGATCCCGTGAGGCTCACGGATGCGCAGTGCGTAGTTGAGACACGGCTCTCGCACCGCACAGGTTGCGCAAATGGCTTTGGCTTGCTCTTCCCGGCGCAGCTTCTCGCTCTTCCGCTCGAAGTGCGACGGTGGAAAGAAGACGACAGCTTGCGGGCCGCGGCATGCAGCACGAACCTGCCAGTCTTCCTCGACGCGCTGTGCACTCACAGACACACCCCCCTTCCTCGGCGGACCATACAGCCGGTACTAACCCGAAACAAGAAAAAGTTGCTCAAGGGTCAAGAGCCCAAGCGCCGACGATGTCCCAGGTCAGCAGCACTGTCAACATCCGATTTCCGTCTTCTGCACCTGTCTGACGCGGCCCGCCGCTAGTCGAAATGCCGGCACCCTCCGGGGGTGCTCCTGCACTCATATGTCACTTGCCGGATCGGGCCCGCTCCCGATAGTCACGCGCGCCTCCTTCCTCGGGCTCGACCTCGAGTACGAGACCCTCGATGGCGACCACGCGGGCGGGCTCGTCCTTGCGAATGGGGGTGGCGCGGTTGGTTCGTGCCCGCCACGGCGCGTCGCGCAGCGTGATGATGCCCTCGGGGGCGATGTCCGTGCGGGCCTCGCCCAGTTCGCCGATCATCCAGTCGCGCCCGATCGTCGGCGTCGAGAACCGGCTGCGCACCATCGTGGGCATGCCCGCGACCATCGCCAGCGTGATGCCGACGAAGGCGACCAGCAGCGTGATCCAGCTCACCGACACGCCGTCGAACAGCCACAGCGAGCCGAGCACGAAGCTGACCGTGGCGATGCCGGTCCACGCCCGGGGCACGCCGGTCTGCACGTCGACGCCGTAGCCGAACACGGCGAAGAGCAGCAGCGCCACGCCCAGGGGGCGGGTCGGCAGCACCGCCAGGCCATAGCACCCCAGCACCAGCGAGCCGGCGCCCACCATGCCGGCGATGCCGACGCCCGCGGTGAACAGCTCGAACAGCAGCAGCGCCAGGCCGATGGTGAAGAGCAGGTACGCGACCGCCGGGCTGGCGACCGTGTGCATGAGCTGGCCGACGATGCTGAGCCCCCCGAAGGTCACGTCGGTGGTGGGTACCCGGTCGCCGTCGACCACCTCGGTCTCGAAGCCGTCGATCTGCACCACGAACTCGAGGATGGTCGGCGCGTCGTTGTCGACCAGGTCGAGTTCGACGGCCCGCTCGGCGCCGATGCGGTCGCCCACGTCGACGGTACCCAGGTCGGTGGGGTCGACGCCTCGCGCCTCGAGCAGGGGGCGCGTGACCTCGATGCTCGACCCGGGCGCGATGCCGGTGAGCCCGGCCGCGGCCACGATCCGCACGGCGTCGCCCGTGGTGCGGCTGCCCGACGGGCCGATCCACACGGTGACCGGCACGGTCGAGCCCTCGATGGTGGCCAGAAGGGCGTCGAGCTCGTCGCCGCCGACCACGACGCCGCCGCTGTCGAGCTGCAGCACCAGCGCCAGGGCGCACGACTCCTCGGCCCGCGCGACCTGGTCGTCGATCAGGTCGGCGAGCACGGGGTCGATCAGGCCGTCGACCTCCACGACCACCGCCGCACCGTCGCCCGGGCTGGGGCATGCCACCTGGGTCGGGGCGGCCTGCGCGGGCGGGACCGCGCCGGTCACGAGCAGCGCCGCGGCCGCGGCGACCAGGGCTGCGCCCAGCCGTGCGGCGCGGCGCGGGTGCCGGCGATCCCCGGCCCGGCTGGCCGGCGCCCCGCGGCGCCGGGGGCGGCCGGTCGGGTTGTGCGGCTTCGCTACAGTCCCGCGAGCCGCCCCGCGCGGGGTGGACGACGTCGTGCGCTGTGGATCCTGAACAGTTCTTCGCTGCATCTCGGCTGGTCATCGTGGCCGGGAAGGGCGGGGTCGGCAAGACGACGGTCAGCGCGACGCTGGCCCGAGCGGCTGCCCTCGCCGGTTTGTCGACCCTCATCGTCGAGGTCGAGGGCAAGTCGGGGCTGACGGCGATGTTCGGCCAGGGCGAGCTCGGCTACGACGAGGTGGTGCTGTCGCCGGGGGGCGGTCCCGACGGCGCGGGCGACGTGCGCGCCCGCACGCTCACCGCCGACGCCGCCCTGCTCGAGTACCTGCGCGACCACGGTTTGTCGCGCATCTCCAAGCGGCTGGTGTCGACCGGGGCGCTCGACGTGGTGGCCACCGCCGCACCCGGCATCAAGGACATCCTGCTGCTCGGCAAGGTCAAGCAGCTCGAGCGGGCGGGCACCGCCGACATGATCGTGCTCGACGCCCCGGCCGCCGGCCACGCGATCACCTTCCTGCAGTCGGCCCGCAGCCTGATCGACACCGTCAACGTGGGGCCGATCAACGCCCAGGCCCGCGACGTGCTCGAACTGCTCGAAGACCACGAGCGCTGCCAGGTGATGTTGGTGACCATCCCCGAGGAGACGCCGGTCAACGAGGCCGTCGAGACGGCGTTCTCGCTGGAGGACCGGGTGGGCATCGGCCTCGGACCGGTGGTCGTCAACGGCGTGTACCCCCGCATCGAGGGCCTGACCGCCGATCCCGCGGCGGTGACGGCCGCGGCCGACCGGGCTGAGGTGGCGCTGCGCGCGGGCGAGGCCGACGTGCTGGCCGCAGCCGCCGGCTTCCGGCTCGACCGCACCGCGCTGCAGGCCGAGCAGGTGGGCCGGCTCGAGGCGCACCTCCCGCTGCCGCAGCTGCGCCTGCCGTTCCTGTTCACCACCGACATCGGCCCGGTCGAGGTGGACGACCTGGCGCGGGCCCTGCTGTCCGAGATCGAGGCGCTGACGAGGCTGCCCGCGTGACCGCCACGGCGCCGGCCACCCTCACCGACCTGGTCGACCAGCGCAGCATCATCGTGTGCTGCGGGTCGGGTGGCGTGGGCAAGACGACGATCGCCGCCGTGGTGGCCCTCGAGGCCGCCCGACGCGGCCGCCGGACCGTGGTCGTCACGATCGACCCCGCGAGGCGCCTGGCCGACGCGCTCGGGTTGGCCGGGTTGACCGACAGGCCCAGCCGCATCGACGGCGGCTGGCCGGGCGAGCTGTGGGCGACCATGCTCGACACCAAGTCGACCTTCGACGCCCTCGTGCTCAAGCACGCCGCCACGCCCGCGCAGGGCGAGCGCATCCTGGCGAACCGGTTCTACCGCAACATCTCCGGGGCGCTGTCGGGCACCCAGGAGTACATGGCGATGGAGAAGCTCTACGAGCTGCACGACGAGAGCGACTTCGACCTCGTCGTGGTCGACACGCCGCCCACCCGCCACGCGCTCGACTTCCTCGACGCGCCCCGGCGGCTGTCGCGCTTCCTCGAGCACCGGCTGTTCCGCCTGCTGGTGGCTCCCAGCCGCGGGCTGGTCAAGGCGGTCAACATGGCCGCCCAGACGTTCCTGCGCACCGTGTCGAAGGTGGTGGGCGGCGACGTGGTCGACGACGCCATCGCCTTCTTCCAGGCGTTCGAAGGCATGGAGGAAGGGTTCCGCGAGCGGGCCGACCGGGTGAACGAGCTGCTGTCGGCGCCGGGAACGGCCTTCGTGCTGGTCGCCTCGCCCCGGCGCGACACGGTCGGCGAGGCGCACTTCTTCGCCGAGCGCCTGCAGGAGGCGGGCATCGCGGTCGAGGGCCTCGTGGTCAACCGGGTGCACCCGTCGTTCGGCCTACCGTCCCCGGGCCCGGGCCGCGGCTCGTCCCGATCGTCCCGCACGCCCGGCTCGGGGGGCTCGGCAACGGCGCAGGTGACCGCGGTGGTCGCCGCCGGCACGGCCGAGCGGGCCGCCACGCTGGCCGGCACCGAGATCGGCGGCTTCTACCGCAACCTGGCCGACTTCCAGGCTGTGGCCAGCCGCGAACAGGCCCATCTGGCGGGCCTGGCCGAGGCGGTGGCGCCGGCGCCCATCGTGTGGGTGCCGTTCCTGCGCAGTGACGTCCACGACCTGGTCGGCATGGACGAGGTCGCGGCCCACGTCTTCCCTCGCCCCTGAGCCTCCCGGCGCCAGCACGCCGACTCGGGGCCGCTACACCGAGGCAATGGGTTCCACTTGGCGCAGCCCGAGGCAGTGGGTGCCGCATGGGCGACCTGTTGCCTCGTCCTCCCGCGAACGAAACGTATTGCCTCGGCCGACCCGTGGCTCTCGGGGGCCACGAGGGCTCCGAGGGAGCGGGTGAGGAGCGGGCTACTCGTCGAGCGCCGTCGCGGCGTCGTCGAGCGCGGCGACGGCCGACTCGACCGTCTCGGTCACGGGCACGATGCGGTCGAACCCGGTGGTGTGCAGCAGGCGAGTGAGGGTGGGGCGGCTGCAGGCGACGGCCACGTCGCCCCCGGCCTCGCGGGCCCGGCGGATGCCGCCGATGAGGGCGCCCAGGCCGGCCGAGTCCATGAACGGCACCGAGGACAGGTCGATGAGCAGGTAGCGCTTGTCGGCGAGCTCGCCGAGCGCGTCACGGAACTGCCCGACCGTGTAGGCGTCGAGCTCGCCGATCGGGCGGCACACCGTGTAGCTGTCTGCCTCGTCAACCTGGATGTCGAGCACTTCGTCTCCTCCCGGAACCGCGCCGGGCGATGGTAGCTGCGCGTAGCGGCTTGGTCGGTCGGCAAACAGGCGGAGTCGCGACGATCCCAAGGGCGCAGCGGCGTCCCGGCCGCTGGCACCTGACCGTTCCCTGCCCGTAGCCTGCCCAACCGTGTCAGACGTGCTGATCGCCACGGACGCCGACTGGATCTTCGACGATGTCGATGCAGCCCTGTCCGACGAGTCGGCCAACGTCCTGCGTGTACGGCGGGGCCGTGACGTCAGCGCAGCGGCCCGCACGATCGTGCCCGACCTGATCGTGCTCGACATGCAGATCGGCAACATGGGCGGCATAGCCACCGCCCTCAACCTCGAACAGGAGTTCGAGGACGGCACCACGCCCGCCGCCCCCATCCTGCTGCTGCTCGACCGGCCGGCCGACGTGCCACTGGCCCGGCGCTGGGCGGTCGACGGTTGGCTCATCAAGCCGCTCGACCAGTTCCGCCTGCGCAGGGCCGCCCGCGCCCTGCGGTCGGGCGAGCGGTACCAGGAGGCCTCCGGGCTGGCCAGCTGATCGGGCCCCGGGTCCTCCGGCCAGGGGTTGCGGCCGGCTCCCGCGCCGCGAACGGGCGCCGTCGCCGAAATCCCTGGGGCCGCGGGCGGTCGCACGTAGGACGATGGCGCATGGCGACCGTGCAGGACCTGTGGCCCCCCGCGGCGATCGTCGTGCGGACGCCGCGGCTCGAGCTGCGCTGGCCGTCGCAGGACGACCTGGTGGCGCTGGCGACCCTGGCCGGCGGGGGGGTGCACGACGAGGCGGCGATGCCGTTCATGACCCCGTGGACCCGGGGCACGCCGGAGGAGCGGGCGCGCAGCGTGCTGCAGTGGAACTGGCGGACGGCAGGCGAGTGGGAGCCGGGCAAGTGGTCGATGTCGACCGTGGCGGTGGTCGATGGCACCGTTGTGGGCACCCAGGGCATGCAGGCCACCGACTTCGCCGTCTGCCGGGTCGCGGAGACCGGCTCGTGGCTCGGGCTGGCGCACCAGGGCCAGGGCATTGGCAAGGAGATGCGGGCCGCGGTCCTGCACCTGATCTTCGCCGGGCTCGGGGCCGACCGTGCCATCACCGGCGCCTTCCACGACAACCCCGCCAGCCTGGGCGTGACCCGCGCGCTCGGCTACCGCCCCAACGGCGAGCGGTGGATGGCCGTCGAGGGCCGGCCGCGCCGCGAGCTGCTGTTCGTCCTCGAACGGGACGACTGGCAGGCGACGCGTCGCGACGACATCGAGTTGCACGGCGTCGCGGCGACCCTGCCGATGTTCGGCACCGAGGGGCCCGCCACGGCGGCCGAATCTCGAGTCGAAGGTCCGGTAGCGAACGGATAGAGTCGCGTCTCCGGATCACCGGGTGGTGGCTCAGCTTGGCAGAGCGCTGCGTTCGGGACGCAGAGGTCGGGAGTTCAAATCTCCCCCACCCGACAGCCACGAGAGGGCCTGGTCACAGGCCCTCTCCGTCGTTTTCGGCCTGGTCCTGTCGATCGCCCGTCGGCGGCTCCGCCCCGCGTATTCCCCGCGGCGACCCGCCGATGAACCTCGCCCCCATGGCGTCGGCCGCGGCCGGCTGCTGCTCCGTCACGGCCTGGGCGTAGTGGTCGAGCGTCGGCCGGGCGTCGGAGTGCCCCAGCACCGTCTGCGCGGTCTTCACGTCCACCCCAGCTGCCACCAGACTCGTGGCGGACGCACGGCGCAGGTCGTGGAAGCCCAGGCCGACGTAGTGGCGGCGCCCCGACACCTCGTCCTCCACCAGCCGGTCCAACCCTGCAGCCCGGCTCTGCGTTGCCGGATTGTGCTCTACCAGATCAAGAGGCGCCGGCAAAGCCGGCGCCTGGCTGCGGGGCGGGCGCCAGAGGCGCCCGCCCTCGGCCAAGCCGGAGACGCAGGAACGCGGTCGGCAGATCTGGCGCGGCAGGGCGACTTGCGTAGGGTCGGCGTGGTTTGCTCGTCGGCAGGGCGCGACGATGTGGTCGTGGACGCCGAGGTCGATGTCGGCTACGCGATGAGTGGGGACGCCAGGCTGGCGTTCAGAGTTCGCGCGGGGGGACCGCACCTGATGGTGTGGGTCCCGTCTTGGATTTCGAACCAGGATCTCGATGATCTCGTAACGCAGCCCGTGCGCGGCCCGTTGTTCGAGCGGCTGTCGTCTTTCGCGACCTCTGTGTCTTACGACCAACGGGGCACGGGGCTTTCGGATCCGGTGTCCCTGGCTGATCTGCCGACGTTGGAGGGTTGGACCGACGGTTTGCACGCGGTGGTGACGGCGGCGGGACTCGAACGTGTCGTTCTGTGTGGGCCCATCTCGGCGGGGCCGGTAGCGGTCCTGTATGCAGCGACCCGTCCCGAACGGACCCGCGCCCTGATCCTGGTCAACTCGTTCGCGGCGGTGGCCCGATCCGATGACTACGAAGCCGGCGCGACACCAGAGGAGTACGAGCGGTGGCTCGAATGGGCCGAGCATGTCTGGGGCAGCGGACGCTACCTGCGCACAACGATGCCCGATGTTCACGTCGACGATGCGCAACTACGGGAGCTCGCTCGTATCGAACGCCAGTCGACGCCTCCTGCCGTCGTCGCCGCGATCAGCCGTCAGGTGTACGCGACGGACGTGCGAGCGGTGCTGCCGGTCATCAGTGCGCCGACGCTCGTCTTGCACACAGTGGAGAACCGCTTCGTTCCCATCGAGCATGGCCGGTATCTTGCGCAACACATCCCGAATGCCCGGCTGGTGGAGCTTCCCGGCGCCGATCTTCAGGTGTTCTTGGGTTCGGCGGTGGGAGCCGTCATCATCGACGAGATCGAAGAGTTCCTGACCGGCACCCGCGGGGCCGCCGATCGCACTCGGATGCTCACCACCTAGTTGTTCACCGACGTGGTCGGTTCCACCGACCACGTCGCCGCCGTCGGCGACCGGGCTTGGCGTACCGTGCTCGACCGCCACGAGGACGCCATTGGCCGACAACTGGGGCGGTTCTCGGGCCACCAAGAGAAACTCACCGGTGACGGCATGCTCGCCACCTTCGACGGGCCCGCCCGCGCGATCCGTTGTGGGACCGCGATCCGCGACGCGGCCCGCCAGATCGGCCTCGACGTTCGCGTCGGGATCCACACCGGTGAAGTCGAACGCCGCGGCACCGAGCTCGCCGGCATCGCCGTCCACCTCGCATGTCGCGTGTGCGAAACCGCCCAGCCCGGCGAGGTGCTCGTGTCCCGAACCGTTGTCGATCTCGTGGCCGGTTCGGGCACGACATTCGACGACCGCGGCGAACACGAACTCAAAGGCATGCCCGCCGCGTGGCGACTCTTCGCCGTCACCATCTGAGCCCCGAGGTCGAGCAGGGCTCGGATGCGGTAGTGGGCGAAGCGGCGGAACCCGAACGCGACCCGCTTGACCCTCTTGATCAAGTTGTTGACGGCCTCGGTTGGGCCGTTCGAGACCTGCGCCTGGTGCCAGGCGGCGATCTGGTGGCGCCAGCGGACGATGGTGCGGCCGAGCTGGCGGACGGGTGGGGTGGCACCACACCTGCCGAGACGACGGACAGGACGGCGACGGGCCTCGCAGACAGGCTCCTAGTAGGTCACTCCGTCCGACCGGTGGGTGTCGGGTGAGCCTCCGAACCAGGCCGACGGATCGTCATCAGGGCAACCCCGCGAGGGTGTCAGCCGGCAAGTTAGGGACAGACGTGGTTCGGACGCCCACCCGCACGCTGGCCCTCACCACCACCGCAGTGGTGGATCCTGCCAACGCCCACCCCGATCCTCGCTGCCGGCCACGCAGCGCATCCCGCCCTGGGGTCGAGGAGAATCGGAGCGTGGGTTCGCTCCTCGTCGTCACCGGCCCGCCAGGTGCAGGGAAGTCGTCAGTCGCTCGGATCCTCGCCGACGCGGCACACCAAAGCGTCCTGATCGAGGGCGATGCCTTCTTCGGTTTCCTCGCAAGCGGCGCGATCGAGCCATGGCTTCCCGCGTCGAACGACCAGAACACCGTCGTCACCAAGGCCGCGGCATCCGCCGCCGGTGCGTTCGCGACGGGCGGGTTCACGACGGTCTACGACGGCGTCGTGGGTCCGTGGTTCCTCCCTACCTTCGGCGTCGCAACGGGCCTCGGGCGCCTCGACTACGCGATCCTCCTTCCGTCCGTCGAGGTCTGCGTTCACCGCGTGGCAACACGACCGGACCATGGCTTCACCGATGAGGCAGCGACCAGGAAGATGCACGCCGAGTTCGCTCGTGCCGGCCTCGACGATCGCCACGTGCTGCGCGACCCGTCGGGCGACGCGACCTCTGTCGCCCAGCTCATCGAGTCGGCTCGCCAGGCGGGCGAACTGACACACACGATTCGCTGAGCACCTGCCCCGAAACATTCAATGTGTGAGGACCTCCTCGTCCCGTGTGCGGACAACCATGTGGTTTGCGAAGCGTCCGTGCACGAGCAAGGAGGTCCCTGATGGCGATGGTATGTGGGTTGGATCTGCATCGGCGGCAGATCACCTTCGATGTCCTCGAGGTGTCGTCGGGTGGGGAGTGGCGGGGGCGGATCTGGCAGCCGGATCGGGAGCGGTTCCGCCGGTGGTTGCACAGCGACCTGGCTCGTCGAGCGGGGGGCGGCCCGGTGGCGGTGGCGGTGGAGGGCTGCACCGGGTGGCGTTATGTGGTCGAGGAGATCGAGGCAGCGGGGTTCGAGGCGCATCTGGCCGAGCCCGCCGATACTCAAGCGGCCCGTGGTCGCAAGCATCGGGCCAAGACCGACCGCACCGACGCCCGGCTGCTGCGGGATCTGCTCGCGGCCGGGGAGCTGCCGGCGAGCTGGATCCCACCGGCGGGTGTGCTCGAGTGGCGCGAACGGGTGCGGCTGTACGTATCGCTGGTCAACCAGCGAACCGTGTGGTGCCAACGGATCCACGCCGAGCTCTATCAGCACGGCGTCGCGGTGCCCGAGGGCGCCATCCGAACGGCCCAGACGCGGGCCATGCTGGCCGACACGGACTTGCTGGTCTCACCGGCGGGACGTCAGCGGATCACGATCGGGTATCGAATGATCGACGCGACCGACGCCGAGGCCCAGCCGTTGAAGAAGGAACTGCAGCGTTTCGGGGCCCGCCAGCCGGCGTGTCGAGCCTTGATCGACGCCCAGTACGGCATCGGCGGGCTGATCGCGGTGGCAGTGTGGTCCGAGCTGGGCGACTGCCGCCGCTTCTCCCGCTCCGAGCAAGCGGTGCGTCACACCGGCCTGGACGTGTCCGTGGACGCCTCCGATCGGCGCCGCGCCGGCGGATTCCTGTCCCGGCAAGGCCCCCAGACCTTGCGGTGGGCGCTCTACGAGGCGGCCAAGAACTCCTCGCATCTGCGCAGTCCCGACCACGACTTCTACGCGGCGGTAAAGGCCCGCCACGACGGCAAGATCGCTGCCATCTCGGTGGCTCGCAAGCTGGCCCGCCGCTGCTACCACGTGCTCCGCAGCGTCGACCCCGACCTGGTCTACGCCATCCCGGCCTGAACATCACTGCCGGCCCGCGACGGTCGGGATCGCCCATCTCCACATCAGGGTCAACCCGCGGTCAGCTCCTGCAACCGGCGTGCCCGCCAGCACCCCGTGCTGGACGGCCTCGAAACACTGACGCGACCGCGCTCGCACCCAAAGGGGGACACCCGATCACGATTGTTGTCGCCGACGACCAGCGTTTCGTCGAGCACCTAGGTAACGCTGGGCGCCCCCACGCCGCCGCCGACCGGCCCCACCACCAAGTCTGCACCGGCCCTCGGGTCGGTCAAGGTCGTACGTCCTCGCTTCGCTGCGGGCGCTCCACCTTGACCAACGCCTGCGGCCCGGAGCCCTCCGCACACTACGGACCCTGGACCGGCTGCCCTCACACAGGTAACGCCGGCTCGGAGCGCTCAGCCGAGGCGGCGTGGGCCGCCATCCTGGATCGTCGACCGTGTGATGAGCCCCGCCGCGACGATGAGCTGGGCGGCGGCTACCAGCATTGCCCAGCGCGGGCGTCGCCGGCCCCAGGTGACCGGTTCGGCGAGCACGCCGGCGAGTCGCAGAACGCCACAGGTCCTGACCACCGGCCCGGCAACCGCATCCCCACCGGCGACGGCCGGTGCCAGTACAAACAGAGCCGCATCGATGAGGAGCGGCCCCGACAGTGCCGTGCCCCATACGACGGTCGTGAGTGAGGCAGGCACGAACCGCGGTGGACCGACGAGGAGCGGTTCGCCAATGAGGCCGTGGCGCTTGGCGATGCGCCCGCCAAGGAGGTCCAGCCCGGCTGCCGCCGCTACCCAGCGGGTGGCCGACCCAGGTCGTACGGCTGCGCCCATGGGACCAGTGAACCCGCTGAGAGCGGCTCGGGCGAGGAGGCAGGGTCACCGCGTCCCCTATCCCGGGTGAGTGACGGATGTTCGGCTGGGCTGCTGGCTACGCCGACGGAACTAGCTCCGGCCTATGCCGCGCGGATCGAGTCACGTGCGCGTCGATCTGGTCTGCGGGTGAGGTGCGCACCCCACGTGCGCACCTCACCCGACACAGAGCCGGCGACGACGGCGAGCTAGCGGTGGTCTGACCCCCGCGTCCGCAGCCCCCATCCGTAGGGGAACAGCGGCCGGTCGCCGCGGTCACCGACGTTGATGGGCACCTGGTCCTCGCTGCGGGGCCAGGTCACCGACAGCCGCCCGGTGAACGGCTCGTTCCCGAACAGCACGTCGGCGACGCCCGCGCCCTCGCTGCCGGGCAGCCAGGAGGCGACCAGCGCGTCCATCTGGCCGAGCTGGTCGGTGATCACCTGCGGCCTGCCGGACACGAGAAGGACGACGCACGTCTCGATGGCGCCGCACACGGCATCGACGACCGCCCGGTCTCCCGGCAGCAGCGACAGGGACTTCTCCTCGCGCAGCTCGGGGTCGCCGAACTGCCACTCGGGCCCGTCGATGTCGCCGAAGCCCTCGGAGTACGGGGTCTCGCCAACCACGACGATGCCGACGTCGGCGCCGTCCATCGGGGCCGAGGCGTCGGCGCTGAACGTGATGTTCGCGTCCGGTGCCACCTCGCGGATGCCCTCGAGGATGGTGGTACCGACGAGGTCGTCGCCCGACACGCCCTGCCACTGGGTGGTCCAGCCACCGGCCTGGTTGCCGATGTTGTCGGCGTTGCGGCCGGCGACGTAGATCTCGCCCTCGGCGTCGAGCGGCAGCACGCCGCGGTCGTTCTTCAGCAGCACCTGCGACTCCGCGACCGCCTCGCGGGCCAGCGCCCGGTGCTCGGGGCTGCCGACCTCGTCGAGGTTGTCGTCCGAGGCGAACGGCTGCTCGAACAGCCCGAGCTCGAACTTCGCCGCCAGGATGCGGCTGACCGCGTCGTCGATGCGCCGCATGCTCACCCGCCCCGCCCGGACCTCGGCGAGCAGCATCTCGATGAACTGCGGCGCGTTGTTGGGCTGCATGAACATGTCGATGCCGGCGTTGGCGGCGGTCCGCACCTTGAACGGCGTCAGGCCGGTGTTGGTGGGATTCGACGGGTCGGGGATCTGGTGGATGCCCTCCCAGTCGGAGATGACGAAGCCGTCGAAGTCGAGCTGCCCTTTGAGCAGGCCGGTGATGAGGTCGCGGTTGGCGTGCATCTTGATCGGGTTGCCGACGCCGTCCTCGACGAAGTCGACGCTCGAGAACGAGGGCATCACGCTCGTGACGTCCTCGCGACGGATCGCGTGCGCGTACGGCGACGCGTCGATGCGCAGGAGGTCACGCCGGTTCGTGACGGTGATGCCCTGGTCGATGGTGAAGGCCTGCTGCTCGGGCGGCAGGCTCGCGTTGGCCTCGGCGACCTCCTCGTTGAACTGCGTGTGGCCGTCACCGAGGAAGTGCTTGGGTGTCGCGATCACGCTGCTGTCCGACGACAGGTCGCGCCCCTGCAGGCCGTCGATCATGGCAGTGCCGAGCTGCGCGACCAGGCGCGGGTCCTCGCCGTAGCTCTCGTACCCGCGGCCCCACCGCTCGTCGAGCGTGACGCAGAGGCACGGCGCGAAGTTCCACGGAACGCCGATGCCCCGCGTCTCCGCCGCGGTCGCCTCGCCGATCTCCTCGACGAGGCGGGCATCGCGGGTCGCCCCGAGCCCGATGTTGTGCGGGAAGATCGTCGCGCCCTGCACGATGCCGAGCCCGTGGACGGCGTCGATGCCGTAGATGAGCGGAATCCGGAGGCGGGTGCTCAGGGCCTGCTCCTGGAACCCGTTGATCATCTCGAGCCACGCCCCCGGTTCGTTGACCGGCGGCGTCGAGCCGCCGCCCGACAGCACGGAGCCGACCTGCCACTCGGCGATCCGGGACGGGTTGTCGAAGACCGCACCCCGCTCGGTCTGGGTCATCTGCCCGACCTTCTCCTCGAGCGTCATACGCCGAAGCAGGTCGGCGACGCGCCGGTCGGTCGACAGGTGCGGGTTGAGGTACGCGGGCCCGCTCCCCTGATCGGGGGCGGACGGCCCGGTGGGCGCGGCGTCGGCGACCGCGCCGCTCGCCACGACCGACGTGGCCAGAAGCAGCGCCGACAGGAGCGCCAGCCCGACCGTGCGGGAGGCGCGTGCCGAACGGCGGAGGACGGTGTGCGGTCTGATCACGAGATCACCCCCGAGGGATCCAAACGTTCACTACGTGGACGCTCCGCCCCCCCACCCACCGTACGAAGGGGGCCGTCAACGAAGTATCAAGATTCGGCGCCTCCATGAACGAGCTGTGAAACCGGCAGCTCACTCACCGAACCTCGACCGGGTGCGCTCCGGTCGGAGGATCGGGCTCGCCGCCGAGGTGACGAGCGCCGATGCAATGTTCGAGAACGCACGTTGGCCCTTCACCGAGTCGCTCGAGTGCTGGATGGACGGACGGCCCTCCATCCGCATTCACTCGTTCGACGCCGCCTCGGCGCCGGAGGTCTCGCGAAGCTTCGGGCAGCGCTATGGCGCGGGGACCGCTAGCCCGTGCTCAAGTGGTGGTCAGCTCTCACCGCAGTCTGTCGTGGTCGGGCTGTCGTCACCACGAGATCTGCATTGCGTGATCTGGTCGTCGACCGCTTGAACGGAGTCGCTCTGCACGCGGACGGCAACACCACACCCGTCAGCTACCCCGCAGTCGACCCCTGTTCGGACTCACCGCCGACAACGGAAGCCGGGTAGGCATTCTCGGCAGCATTCACCAGGTTGCTCAGGGCGACCTGTTGCGACGCGTCCGTCAGGTAGGGATCGTCGTCCGGGTACATGCGGGGAGGGGCCATCGGTCACAGGCTAGGAGGCGCCCGATGACCCGGGTGGCGGCGGGGAGGGTCGTTCGGCCCTAGCCGGGTCGGCCCACCGGGGCTGACGATGGCGGTGAGATCGGGCGCGGAGGTCGGCTCATGGCAGTCGTCACGGGACCGGTACACGACAAGCGGACGCTCTGGCGGGGCTTCGGACTGGGTGCGATCGCCGCGGTGGTGGCGATCGCCGCGCTGGCGGCGCTCGTCAACCTGGCGGCGGACGACGGGGACACCATGCGGGGCTCGGGCGTCGAGGTGACCGACCAGCGGGAGCTGGCGCCGTTCGCGGCGATCGAGCTGGCGGGGGCCAACACGGTGACCGTCCGCGTCGGGCCGGCCCAGGCTGTCGCGGTCACCGGCGACGACAACCTCGTGGACAACGTCAGCACGACCGTGCGCGCCAGCCGTCTCCTCATCGACGACCGCGGGGGCTTCGACACCGAGGCGCCCATGAGCGTGACGGTCTCGGTGCCGTCACTCGACGCATTGAGCCTGAGCGGGATGGGCACCGTGACCGTCGTCGGCGTGACCGGCCCGGAGTTCACCGCGGACCTGTCGGGCACCGGGACCCTGGTAGTCTCGGGCAGTGTCGACCGCCTCACCGCCACCCAGTCCGGGTTCGGGACGCTGGAGCTGGGGGGCCTGACGGCCAGGGACGTGATCGCACGCCTGGAGGGCACCGGCGACGTCAACGTCCAAGCGACGTCGACGCTCGATGCCACGCTGACCGGGACCGGTTCGATCGTCTATTCGGGGTCGCCGTCGGTCACGACGCACAACACGGGCGTCGGGTCCGTCACCCCGGGGTAGGAACCCGGCGCGGCGACGGTCAGGTGCCCCTTCGAAACAGGCCGCCCGAGTTCGATGCGATGCTTGTGCAACTGGCAAGCGCCGACAACCGGGTCATAGTCACCGAGAACGCCAGCGACTTCGCCGCAGTGACGGACTGCCCGGTCCTGTTCGTCCTCAAGTCCTGGTGGCCGGCGGGTTCGCTGGCCTCGAGGTTGGCGGCGGCGCTGGACCGATGGGCCAAGGTGAACCCCGAACCGGGGGCGTGGCCGCACTGGCTACCGGACGATCTTCGGTAGGGGCATCGATCACCCACCCTCACGTCGCCCGAAGGGCCCGCAAGCCTGTGTCGAGCGCTGTCCGTTGCCTCGCAGGGCGCGTTCTGGCGCTCACGCGGGCGGCCGAGCCGTCGATCGGTGCGTTTGCTTGTGGCTCGCCAGGCTCGCTCGCAAGGAAGTCGAAAGGGCCGGCGCCGGACTACGAGGCGGTTTAGCTTCGGGCGGCGATGAGGGTGCCCGACCGTTGTTTGGCGGATCTGCGGCAGCGGGGCTATCTGGTGTTCGAGGGCTTCCTCGAGGCTGACGAGCTGGCGGCGGCGCAGGAAGCTTTGTGGCTGCACTACCCGCGGCCCGAGGAGTATTTCGCCGACCCGGCTGCTCATGCGTGGCTGGCAACCGACCAGTGGGCCGGCATCGTCGGCGGACCGTGGCGATCGTGGAGCCTGAACCGACTGGCCTTCCACCCCGACCTGCTCGACCTGGCGGAGCGCTTCCTTGGTTCGGCCGACCTGCGGCTCTATGAGGCGGAGTTGTGGGCCAAGTACGCGGGGGCCGTCGACTACGACCAGCGCCACCACCGCGATTTCGTCAACCACAGCCTCGTCGTACCCAAGCGCTCCCAGCCGGCCACGCAGATGTTGAGCTGGATCCTCCTGTCAGACGTGGGCGAGGAGGATGGCCCTACCAAGGTCGTTCCGTTGTCGGTCGGGGAGAGCGTCCCGTACTGGCCGGTCCCTGGGCATCACGACATCACGAACTACCTCCCCGCGGGGATGTTCGCGGAGGAGGAGGTCTCGATGACAGGTCCCGCAGGAACCCTCTTCACTTTTCGGAGCGACGTACTTCACCGTGGGTCGCGCATGACCGCCGAACAATCAACCCGCTTTGCGCTCCTCGCCAACTACGACGTGTGGGGACCGCGGTGGACCGGCAGAGTCGCCTGGGCCGAGCGCGCGACGCGTCCAGACTGGTTCGAGATCGTCGAGCGGGCGTCTCCCCGGGAGCGGTCGGTGTTCGGCTTCCCCGCTCCGGGCGACCCGTACTGGGACGAGCAGACCTTGGCCGACACCCAAACGCGCTACCCCCGGGCCGATCTGACGCCCTACCGCTGAGAGGACCGCGCAGCCGCAAGGGCCGCGAATGGGCACGAACGCGTCGCCCCGTGGGCGCAGACGTGACCCGTCAGGCTGCCAGCGCGCCCGATCCGGCGATCTTGCTCGCCGAGCACGTGGACAAGAGGCTGTCCCAGAACAAGAGGCTGTCCCAGAACATTCAATGTGTGAGGACCTCCTCGTGTCGTGCGCGGACGACCATTTGGTTTGCCAAGTGTCCGTTCACGATCGAGGAGGTCCCTGATGGCGATGGTATGTGGGTTGGATCTGCACCGGCGACAGATCACGTTCGACACGGTCGAGGTGGAGTCGGGCGAGGAGTGGCGGGGCCGGATCTGGCAGCCGGATCGGGCGCGGGTTCGTCGGTGGCTACGCGAGGACGTCGCTCGTCGAGCCAACGGCGAGGTGGCGTTGGCGGTGGAGGGCTGCACGGGTTGGCGGTACGTGGTCGAGGAGATCACCGCCGCCGGGTTCGAGGCGCACGTGGCCGAGCCGGCCGACACGCAGGCGGCGAGGGGACGCAAGCATCGGGCCAAGACCGATCGGACCGATGCCCGACTGTTGCGGGATCTCCTCGTGGCCGGGGAGCTGCCCGAGAGCTGGATCCCGCCCGAGCCGGTGTTGGAGTGGCGCGAGCGGGTGCGGTTGTACAAGGCGCTGGTCGATCAGCGCACGGTGTGGTGCCAACGGATCCACGCCGAGCTCTACCAGCACGGCGTGGCGGTTCCCGAGGGCGCGATTCGCACCGACACGACGCGGGGCATGGTGGCCGACCCCTCCGTGCGGCTGTCGCCCGCGGCGCGGGAGCGGATCGAGGTCGGGTACCGGATGATCGACCTCACCGACACCGACGCCCAACCGCTCAAGCAGGCGCTGACACGCTTCGGGACCCGACAGCCGGCGTGCCATGCACTGGTCGAAGCGCAGTACGGCATCGGCGGTCTCCTTGCGGTGGCCGTGTGGTCCGAGCTGGGCGACTGCCGCCGGTTCTCCCGCTCGGACCAGGCTGTGCGCCACACCGGCCTGGACGTGAGCGTCGACGCTTCGGACCGGCGTCGCGCCGGCGGCTACCTGTCCCGACAGGGACCCGAAACCCTGCGGTGGGCACTGTACGAGGCGGCCAAGAACTCCTCGCATCATCGCAGCCCCGACCACGCCTACTACGCGCAGGTCAAGAAGCGTCACGGCGGCAAGATCGCAGCGATCTCGGTCGCTCGGAAGCTGACGCGCCGCTGCTACCACATCCTGCGCGAGATCGACTCCGATCAGGTCTACGCCACCCCGGCCTGAACCGACGCGCTGGCAGCGATAGATGGGAACGTCCACTCGAACATCAGGGTCACCCGCGGTCGGCTCCTGAAACGCGCATGCCCGCCAGCATTCGTGCCGGACGGCCTCAGAACACCGACGCGACCGCGCTCCCACCGAACGGGGGACACCCGATAACGATTGTTGTCGCCGACGACACCAGCTTCGTCGAGCACCCAGGTAACGCAGGGCGCCCCCACGTCGCCGACCGGCCCCTCAACACCAAGTCTGCACCGGCCCTCGGGTTGGTCAAGGTCGTACGTCCTCGCTTCGCTGCGGGCGCTCCACCTTGACCAACGCCTGCGGCCCGGAGCCGTCCGCGCACAGAGGGCCTTGCCCGGCAGGCCTCACACAGGTAACGCGCGACCGAGTGGCGAGCGTCAGATGTCCCGGGCGGCTTGCCCCGGCCGTCGAGCAACCCCACCAGGTGCGCCGCTCGCCCTCGGTGGCCGTCCTGAGGGGCGGTCAACCCAGTTCAGCGTGACGGACACCGGATCAATGCGGGCAGGGAGATCTCCAGTGCCTCCGGGAGTTCGGCTACACCGACGAAGACATCCTGCACATCGTCGAAGTGACAGCCATCTTCAACTACAACGTCCGCCTCGCCACCGCGACGGGGCTGTTCCCCAACGTCGGGTATCACGATCTCGGCCGGACGGATCGCAGCGAGGCTTGACTCGGCGGTTCACCTCGACCCTTCGTGGTCGGCGGGGGATTGGTCGTGCCGTTCGTGCCGGCCGCCGTCCGGGTTCATGGCACCCATCATGAAGATCATCATGAGCGGGCAGGCCAGGAGGAAGAGCAGCGGCAGGTAGTCGACGACTGGCAGTCCGGCCAGGCCGAGCGCGAGGAGTAGGGCGAGGCCGATCATCGCTGGCTTGATCATCTGCGGGTGCTTCATGACGATCCTTTCGTCTCCACGCTGTCTTCGTGCTCATCGTCCACCGCGGCGGGGTTCGCGCCATCCGCTGCTGGTACGGAACGTGGCAGCGGCCGAGTACGGACCACGGGGGTACGCAGCGGTCCTGGAGTCGCCGGTACGATCGCCGACACGATGTCGTTGACGGATGCTGGCCGGTGAGGCGTGCCCGGTGATGCGGTCGACCGCCTCGATGCCCTCCTGGCGGATGCGCTCGAGCTGACAGCTGAGCATGACCTCGACCACATCCTCGACCGGATGGTTCAGCGGGCCGCAGAGGTTGCGGGGGCCAAGTTCGCCGCGCTGGGCGTGTACGACGACGAGGGAAGCATCGAGCGGTTCGTCCACTTCGGTATCGATGCCGGAACGGTGGCCCGCATCGGCCGTTACCCGAAGGGTCGTGGCCTGCTGGGCGAGGTGACCGTCGCCGAGGGCCCGATCCGCCTTGCCGATCTTGGCGCGGACCCGCGCTCGGTGGGCTTCCCGGCCCAGCATCCCGAGATGCGGTCGTTCCTGGGTGTGCCCATCCGGCTCGGCAACCGCCGCTTCGGCAACCTGTACCTCACCGAGAAGCAGGGCGGGGGCGAATTCGACGCCGAGGACGAGCGGCTCGTCGGCACGCTGGCGGCCTTCGCGGCCGCGGCCATCGAGGCCGCTCTGCTGGTGACGACCGAGCGCGAGCTTGCCGCCGCGCACGAGCGTGCTCGCACCCAGAGCGAGATGCTCGGCCGGGTGATCGGCGCCCAGGAGGCCGAACGGGCCCGAGTCGCCCGCGACCTGCACGACCAGATCGGCCAGTCGCTCACGTCCGTGCTCCTGGGTCTGCGGTTGGTCGACGGGACGCTCGCCACCGAGGCACCGGACCTCGACGACGCCCGGGCACACACCGCGGAGGTGCGCGCGCTCGTGGCGCAGGCGCTCGATGAGGTGCGCCGGATTGCCTTCGACCTGCGGCCCACCGTGCTCGACGACGTGGGGCTGGTGGCCGCGCTGCGACGCCTCGCCGACGTCCACATCGAGCGCCATGGGATCACGGTCGAGCTGAGGCTGGTGGGGCTCGATGACGACACTCGGCTGTCGTCCGAGCTCGAGACCGTGGTCTACCGGGTGGTTCAGGAGGCTCTGACGAACGTCGCGCGCCACGCGGCGGCGTCCCGCGCCGACGTCGTGCTCTCGGTGGAGGGCCACCGTGTCCAGGCGACGGTCGTCGATGACGGCATGGGGTTCACGGTCGGCGACCTCGAGCTCGCTTCGCTGGGCCTTGCCGGCATGCGGGAGCGGGCGTCGTTGGTCGGTGGGCGCCTCGACATCATCTCCGGCCGGGGGGAGGGCACGACGATCGTGCTGAAGGTGCCAGGATGACCGAGGTGATTCGCGTCGGGTTGTGTGACGACCATGCGGTGGTCCGGAGCGGGTTGCGCCGGATCGTGGCCGACGAGCCGGATCTCGGCGTGGTGGGTGAGGCGGGGACCGCCGAGGAGGCGGTCTCGCTCGCCCGGGCCGAACGCCCGGACGTGTTCGTCATGGATCTCGGCCTGCCGGGCACGAGCGGGATCGAAGCGACCCGTCGGGTCGTTGAGGTGAGCCCGCAGACCGCTGTGCTCGTGCTCACAGTGCACGACGACGTCGGCTACCTCCGCAAGGCGTTCGATGCCGGTGCGCGCGGCTACCTGGTAAAGGATGCCGCCGACGTCGAGTTGGTGCTCGCGATACGGCAGGTCGCAGCCGGCCACGAGTATGTCCACCCCCGCTTGGGTGCGGCCCTGCTGGGCCCGGTCGCCGCGGCTCATGTCGGCGGGCCGGGCGGTGAGCTGTCCGAGCGTGAGCTCGAGGTGCTCCGTCTCGTCACGCTCGGGCACACCAACGCCGAGATCGCCGCCGCGCTCTTCGTGTCGGTGCGCACTGTCGAGTCCCACCGAGCCCACGTGCAGCAGAAGCTGGGGCGCAAGACCCGTGCCGACCTCGTGCACTACGCCCGCGAGCACGCGCTCTTCGAGGACGACGACCACCCAGCCCCATAGCGACCGACCCGCCGCGGGTGGCCGCGCGAGCGCACCGTGGTGGTGAACCCGCAGGGCGGAATCCGTAGTCGGGGCGGATGGCCGCCGGCCCCGGCCTGGTCACGATGGGTGACGTGGCACAGCAGCGCCTTCCTCACGAGACCGACGAGCCATGCCCGGTATGTGACCGGGTCCCCATCGTCCTGGTCGCCATCCGTCACCCGGTGATGCGTCGCTGGACCGGCGAGTTGCTCGCGTCCGAACACGGTTGCTGGGCGGTCGTCGAGCCACACGGGTGGGAGATGTTGGCTGGTGCCATCGACCGTGCTCGTCCCGACCTCGTGATCGTCGATTCGGTCGACTTCCCGGCCTGCTGCGAGGCGGCGTTGCGCGCCCTGCCATCGGAACGGGTGATCGTGATCGGCCCGGAACCGGATCGGGCCTACAGGTCCCGCGCGCTGGCGCTCGGAGCCGGCGGTTGGGTGTGCCGCGACCACGTCGGCGAGGAGCTGAGCGGCGCCATGCGCCAGGCGCTCGGCTGCCGGCACCACCCGTGCGGACCGGGGGCGCCCCCCTCGCGCTCGCCGTCCGAAGAGTGCGTCACGTCCGGAGGACCTGCGTGAACGTCACCGATGTCATCGTCATCGTCGTCGCCGCGGGCCTGACCGCGGTGCTGTGGCGGTTCTTCTTCGGTGCCCGCCGGTCCAGCCGGGCCGAGCTGCGCGGGGGAGTCCAGGAGGTGCGGATCACCGTGAAGGGCGGCTACGCCCCTGACCGCATCGAGGTCGAGGCCGGCACCCCGGTGCGGCTGCTGTTCGACCGCCAGGAGACCGGGGACTGCACCTCCCGGGTGGTGTTCTCCGACTTCGGTATCAATCGTTCGTTGCCGCCCTTCGCCACAACGACGGTCGAGCTCACGCCGGACGAGCCCGGCGAGTTCGGGTTCGCTTGCGGGATGAACATGGTGCACGGCACCCTCGTCGTAGCCGGGAACGGCCATCTGCACACGCGGACCGGCGCCGCCGATACCGAGCCCGCCTCGACCGAGTGCAAGCCGGATCTCGTGACCGAGTGGTCGGCGACCCCGGCGGCCACGGTGCCGGTCGACGACGAGGACGCCGAGGTGTCGGCGCGGCGGGCGGAGATCGCGGACCTGACCCGCCGGGTGATCGTGGGTGCGGTGCTCACCACGCCGGTGGCGGTGGCGGTGATGGCGCACGAGGTCTTCGACGCAGGCTGGGTTCCCGATCTGCTGCTCGACCGGTGGGTGCAGCTGGCCCTCATCGCCCCGGTGATGTTCTACACGGGCTGGCCGATCCATCGGACGGGCTGGCTGACGCTCCGGCACCGCACCGCCGACATGAACACGCTCATCATGTTGGGCACGATCGCCGCCTTCGGCTACAGCCTGGTGGTCAGCGTGGCGCCCAGCCTGCTCCCCGCGGACGTGCGCGAGGTCTACTACGAGGCCGTCGGCGTGATCATCACGCTCATCCTGCTGGGCCGGCTCCTCGAGGCCCGGGCCAAGGCGGGAACGGGCGAGGCGATCCGCCAGCTGGTCGGCCTGCAGGCCAAGACCGCCCGGGTCGTGCGTGGAGGATCGGAGTCCGAGATCCCGATCGAGGACGTCGTGCCCGGCGACATCGTGCTGGTCCGCCCAGGCGACAAGATCCCGGTCGACGGCGAGGTCACCGAGGGCAGCTCGGCCGTTGACGAATCGATGGTCACCGGCGAACCGATCCCGGTGGTCAAGCGTGCCGGCGACACGGTGGTCGGCGCCACCATCAACCAGACCGGCGCCTTCCGCTACCGGGCCACCAAGGTCGGGGCCGACACGATGCTCGCCCAGATCATCGGCCTGGTGGAGCAGGCCCAGGCGTCCAAGGCGCCGATCCAGCGGCTGGCCGACCTGGTGTCGAGCTACTTCGTCCCCGCGGTTGTGGTGATCGCCACCTGGACGTTCGTGGCCTGGTTCCTGGTGGGTCCGGACCCGGCGCTGACCTTCGCGCTGGTGTCGGCGGTGGCGGTGCTGATCATTGCCTGCCCTTGCGCGCTCGGTCTCGCCACGCCGCTGTCGATCATGGTCGGCACCGGCAAGGGGGCCACCTCCGGGATCCTGATCCGCTCCGCCGAGGCGCTCGAGACAGCCCACAAGCTCGACACGATCATCCTCGACAAGACCGGCACCGTCACCCGCGGGGCACCCGCGCTGACCGACATTGTCGCGATCGGCCCATGGGGCGAGGACGAGCTGTTGCGGTTGGTGGCATCGGCGGAGCGCGCGTCCGAGCATCCCCTCGGTGCCGCCATCGTGGCGGGCGCCGGCGAACGTCGCCTCCAGGTGCCAGAGCCGGCCGAGTTCGACTCGGTCACCGGCCAGGGCATCCGGGCCATCGTCGACGGGCACCAGGTGCTGGTCGGCAACCGCCGGCTCCTCGCCGACGCTGGCCTCGACCCGTCCGAGCTCGAGGCGGAGATGGACCGCTTGTCCGCGGACGGGAAGACGCCGATGCTCGTCGCCGTCGACGGCGAGCCCGCCGGGGTTGTCGCCGTGGCCGACACCCTCAAGGCGGACTCGGTGCCGGCCATCGCCGCGCTCCAGGGGCTGGGCATCGAGGTTGTGATGATCACGGGCGACAACCGGCGCACCGCCGCCGCCATCGGCCGTCAGGTGGGCATCGGCCGGGTCCTGGCCGAGGTGCTGCCCGAGCACAAGGCCGCCGAGGTCCGCCGCCTGCAGGAGGAGGGCCGCACCGTGGGCATGGTGGGCGACGGCATCAACGACGCCCCCGCACTGGCCCAGGCCGATGTCGGATCCGCCATCGGCACCGGCACCGACGTCGCCATCGAATCTTCCGACATCACCCTCGTCTCCGGGGCGCTGTCCGGACTGGTCACCGCCATGCGCCTGTCGCGGGCCACGATGCGCAACATCCGCCAGAATCTGTTCCTGGCCTTCGTCTACAACGCCGTCGGCATCCCCATCGCCGCGGGTGCGCTCTACCCGTTCTTCGGGATCCGGCTCAGCCCCATGATCGCCGCAGCCGCCATGGCCCTGTCCTCGCTATCGGTTGTCACCAACGCCAACCGGCTGCGCCGCTTCATCCCGACCCCGCTCCCCGCGACCACCACCCCCCGGGCCGTCGACCCCGTCGTCGAGATGGGCGCCGACCACGCCCCGCCCGTATCGACCCAGGTCACCGACCCCGTGTGCGGGATGACGGTCGACCCCGCCACCGGACCGGCGACCCTCACCTACGCCGGCACGACCCACTACTTCTGCTCGACCGGGTGCCGCGACACCTTCGCCGACGACATCCACCCGACGCACAGGCCACCGGCGAGGACCTGACCACGGCCGGCCGGCGGACCTGCAGGGCCGTCGGAGCGTGAGGTCGACCGAGCCGTCGGCCAGATCGCCAGTGCTCGGCGCGGGCACAGCCGCCTCCGGTGAGCAGCGTGTCACCCCCCTGGCGGTACGCTGCATCCCCGTGAAGCGCCTCGGTAGCGGTGAGCTGGAGAACCAGGTGCTCGACGTGGTGTGGGGTGCCACGGGAGCGGTGACGCCTCGCCAGGTCCACGAGGAGCTCAGCAGGAATCGCAAGCTGGCCTACACGACGGTCATGACCATCCTGGTCCGGCTGTGCAAGAAGGGGTTGCTCGAGCGCGAGCCCGCCGGCCGAGCTTTCGCCTACCGGCCCCGCATCTCGCGTGAGGAGCGAGCCGCAGCACGTATGAACGACGCACTCACGTCTGCCGGCGACCCCTCGCTGGCGTTGACTCACTTCGTCGAGTCGCTCCCGCCCGACCAGGTGGACGACCTGCGAAGCGCCCTCCGGCAAGCCCACTCCGACCAATGAGCGCTGTCCTGGTGCTGACCGGTCTCGCGCTGCTGGCGCTGCCGGGTATCGCGACGTTCAACGCACGGCGTCTCCGGCCAAGCGAGTGGCGTCGCTTCAATCGCGCGGCGATTCGCCTTGGCTTCAATGTGGTCCAGCTCAGCCTCGTGCTCGCTGCGGCGCCGACGCTGCTGGCAGCCGCGGGCGGCGAATCCGTCGCCGACGCCTGCCACCATCTGCTCGGCCCTGCGCTCCCTGGCGGCGCGATCACGGCCGGGACGGCCGTCACCATGGGCCTGGCACTGTTCGCGGTCGCCTGCCTCGTTCGCCGGCGATCGCGTCGTCTGCAACGCACCGCACGGATCGAGGACTGGTTGGGCGATCACCGGCGACTGCCGGACGCGATCCTCGTCGTGCTCGCGACCGACGCCGTCGCGGCGTACGCCACGCCCGGTTCGCCGGCTCAGGTCGTCGTCTCCCGTGGCCTGATGAGCGCGCTGGGCCCGGACGAGCTCGAGGCCGTCGTCAGGCACGAGCTTGCCCATCTCCGCAATCGGCACGACCGCGACCTCGTCCTTGCCGCCGTCGTCGATGCCACCCTCGGCTGGATCCCGGGCGTGCGGGCCAGCACTCGTGCGCTCCGCCTGAGCATCGAGCGATCGGCCGACGAGGAGGCAGCCGAACGGCCCGGCGCTCGCGAGGCCATCCGTCGTGCGCTGCTGAAGACCACAGAGACGATGCTCGGGCCCGTTCCCGCGTTCACCGCCGCCTCCACGTTGTTGGCGCGTCTCGACGCGCTGGCGATCCCGCCCCGTGATCCCACAGTCAGCCAGCGGGTTACCGCCTTCGCCCCGCTGGCCGGGCTCGTCGCCGTCGCCGCAGCCGGCCTGTTGGGGTGGATCGCCGTCAGCCATCACAGCATCCTCCACCTGCTCGAGGTCTGCCCGTTCTGATCGCCCGCGGCGGAAACCGGCACCCCGGTTTCGGCTACTACAGCGTGTCGTCCTAGTGTGGGCACATGTCGAAGCCCGTCCTGCCGGTGCGCCGTGGTGCCGCCGAGTGACCCGGCTGCGTTCCCCGCGCCCCGACGTCTCCGGGCTGCTCGTGGTGTTGGTGCTGGCTGGCCTTCTCGTGATGCACGGCATCGATGCAACTGCGCTCGCGCATGGCCCGCGCGGCGATGCCACGCTGTCGCCCACCGAGCGGCGCGTCATGGAGCAGCCCGGGCCTGATGCCGGTGAGCGGGCCATCGCCGTGCCCGGCTCGGTCGCTTCCGGGGAGATGGCGTCGCCGCCGGACGCCAGCCACACGGGTGTGGCCGGCGCGGGCGACCGGGCAGGTCATGTCGGGTGGGGCCACATGGCGGCGGTGTGCCTGGCGGTGCTCGCCACCGTTGCCACCAGCACGGTGCGCCGTCTGGTGGCGGGGGCCCGCGCCCGGACCGCGACGGGCGGCGGCCCGGTGGCTGGTCGGTTGGTGCGACTCCCCAGGGTGTTCCGGCCGCCCGGGGTCCTCCGCGTCGAGCTGTGCGTCCTGACGTGTTGATCGGCTGCGTGCACTGCTGACGGCACGGGCATCCCGGCCCGCGCCGCGTGTTTCTGCCACGTACCGATCACACATCAGGAAAGGAGCGCCATCGTGCGTCGTGCCCTTCTCTTCACCCTGCCCCTGCTGCTCGCCGGCGGACTACTGGCTGCGTGCGGTTCCGACGACGACTCCGACGAGACCGGGATGGGGTCCATGGACGACACCGCCGACCACATGGACGGCATGGACGCCGATCACCGTGAGTCCAGCGATGTCGTCGAGGGCGCCCGCAAGATCGAGGTGAGCGCCTCGAGCTTCGCCTTCGACCCCGACGAGATCGAGGTCAAGGCAGGGGAGGACGTCGCCATCGTGCTGACCTCTACCGACATCCTCCACGACTTCACGATCGGCGAACTGGACGCGCACGTCGCCGTCGACGCGGGGGAGACCGCGACGGGTGGGCTGCGGGCCGACGAGCCAGGGAGCTACACCTTCTACTGCACCGTCCCCGGACATCGCGAGGCCGGCATGGAAGGCACCCTCGTCGTCGAGGAGTAGCTGCCGATGCTCGGACAGATCAGTGCGGTCGCTTCGATCCCGAGCCCAGCCGGCGACAGCCTGCACATCGGCCCGCTCGAGGTGCGCGCCTACGGGCTGATGATCGGCCTCGGGGTGGTCGTTGCCGTGTGGATCGCCCAGCGCCGCTGGGCTGCCCGCAGTGGTGACCCGGACGACATCGTCGCCATCGCCGTCTGGGCGGTGCCCGCCGGGGTGGTCGGCGCCCGCCTCTACCACGTCATCACCGACTTCTCCCGGTTCGACGGCCGCTGGTGGCACATCCCCGCAATCTGGGAGGGGGGTCTCGGCATCCCCGGCGGCATCGCCGCCGGCGTGCTCGCCGGTGTCCTGGTCGCCAGACGCCGGGGTCTCCCCGTGCCCGACCTGCTCGATGTCGTCGCGCCCGCTCTGCCCGTCGCCCAGGCCATCGGCCGGTTGGGCAACTGGTTCAACCAGGAGCTCTACGGCCGGGCCACCGAGCTGCCCTGGGCACTGCGCATCGACCCGCGCCACCGGCCCGACGGGCGCGCGGACGTGGCGACCTATCACCCGACCTTCCTCTACGAGGCCCTGTGGAACCTGGCACTGGCCGCGGTGCTGGTCTGGGCCGGCCGGCGCTGGCATCCCCGATCCGGCCAGCTCTTCGCCGTCTACGTGGCCGGCTATGCAGCGGGGCGGTTCTGGGTCGAGTCGCTGCGCATCGACCCGGCCACCGAACTGCTCGGCGTCCGGGTCAACCTCTGGGTCAGCGCCGCCGTCTTCGTGACCGCCATCACGGTGCTCGTCATCCGCCACCGCGGCAGCCGCGACGGGTCCGAACTCGAGGACGATGGCGCGGCGATGGTCCGATGACTGCCGAGTTCGCGGACCCCGTCACGAGTGTCAGGGTGACGGCTCGGCAAGCATCTGGTCGAGGCCGGCCAGGTGCTCTTCCAGGGCCTTCACGTAGGCGGGGTTCTGCGACCGCGCGAGTTGTCCGTCACCGCGATGGGCCTGGCTGGACGTGTTGGCGCTGGGCGCCGACATCTGCTGGGTCATGCGGGCGTCGCTTTGGAGAAGCTCGTGGGAGTATGCGGAACTCGCTGACGGTACGCGGGGGCTCGAGACCGGCGGGTCGTCCGGTGCGGTGAGCGAGGCGAGCCCCACGATGGTCCCGAGCATGAACGCTGGACCGACGATCAGCTTCGTGAACGGGCCCATGGGGTTCCTCCTCCTGGGGATCCTTTGCTGTGTGCTTGCATCGTGCAGCGGTCATGGACGTGCGCACATCGGCGCGGACTACGGATCGGAATTGCGGAGGATGTGCAACGACGGGCCGTCGTCTGCCGCCCGCCGTGGTCCGCATGAGCGTTCCTCGGCGTCCATCCCCGCCTGAGGCGGTCTGGTCGGAGGTTCACAGTGGCCGCCGGCGTCGCTTGGTCGCAGCCGACGTGGGTTCACCACCGTTCCTCGGTGGCCGGCGCCGCCGCTTCTGCATCGATGATGAACCGTGCCGGGTGGGCGAGGAACTCGTCCCGGCAATACGGCGAGCAGAACCAGAGCACCGCGCCGTCGTGTTCGACGTGGATGCCGTCGCCGGTCTCGACGGCCATCTCGCAGACCGGGTCGGTGGCCATGGCGGTGAGCTCGCGGAACTGGCCGTCTTCGAGCCAGAGGACGCGGTCGGCGATCTCCTTGAGCCGCTGGTCGTGGCTCACGATGACGACGCTGCGGCCGTCTTCCGTGGCGAGCTTCCGCAGGACGCGGGCGATGTCGCGGCCGTGGCTGGAGTCGAGGTTGGCGGTGGGCTCGTCGGCCAGGATGACCGGTGCGTCGTTGGCCAGGGCGCGCGCGATGGCAACCCGCTGCTTCTCGCCGCCCGAGAGCTGATCCGGCCGGAAATGCAGTCGATTCCCGAGCCCGAAGCGGGTGAGCAGGTCCGTCGCCCGGTGGCGGGCCACCCGCCCGGTGACGCCCGCGAGGTTGCACGCCAACTCGACGTTCTCGAGGGCGTCCAGCGCGGAGAGGAGATTGAAGTCCTGGAAGACGAAGCCGAAGCGCCGAGCCCGCAAGGGCGGCAGCTCGCGTTCGCGGGCTGTGGCAACGTCGGTGCCATCGACGTGGACGGAGCCGGACGTGGGGCGGAGCATGGCCCCGAGCATCAGCAGGAGGGTGGTCTTGCCGCTCCCGGACGGGCCCATGACGAGGACTACCTCGCCGGCGTCGATGTCGAGGTCGACGTGGCGTACGGCGTCGACCGCGAGCGCCCCGGTGCCGTAGGTCTTGGTGAGATCGTGGACCGAAACCACGGTGGTCATGACGCCCTCCGGAAAGCGGTGGCGGGGTCGACCTTGAACACCCGCCGAAGTGGTACGAGCGAACCCAATGCGCCAACGACCAGTGCGCCGACGCCCGCGCGGATGACGCTGGCCGGCTCGATGGCAACGAGGAGCGACGGGGCGACGTCGGCAACCAACCCGCCGATGAGCAGGGCGAGCACGGTGGCGACCGCGAGCGCGAGTGCCACCGACCACACCGCCTGGGTCAGGACGATGACGCCGACCCGGCGGTTGCGCGAGCCCAGTGCCTTCACCACGGCGTGCTCGCGGAGCTTGGCGAGTGTGAGGGTGAACAGGGTGAGCCCGATCACGGCGAGGCCGATCAGGAACCCGACGATCGACATGATCTGCATGAGATCGGCGGCCATGTCGCCGACGATGGCCGCCTCCTCGTGCACGAACCGGCCGCGCGTCTGGACCGTCGTCTCGGGCAGTGCGGTGGCGAGACGGTCGACGAGTACGTCGGGGGAGACACCAGACTCGGCGCCGGCGAACACGTAGGCGACGGACGGCCCGCGCAGGCGGGCGTAGTCGCCGGTGGTGATGAAGGTCGTCGTGTTGATCATGCTCGTGCCGTCGTCGAACAGGCCGCTGACGACGAAGGACTGGCCGAACACCTGCACCTTGCTGTCGACAGAGACCCCGAGGCGTTCCGCTGCGACCTCGTCGACGAGCGCCTCGCCGGGGCGGGGCACCCGGCCGGCGGTGAGGCGTTCGGGTCCGAGTCGACCGGCCGGGTCGTAGCCGAACACATAGCTGAGCTGGCGTCCGGTGGCGGTGGTGATGGTGCTGCTGGCGAAGCGGAGGCCCTCGGCCCAGGCGACGCCGTCGACGTCGCGGACGGCGTCGACGCTGTCGGGTGGGAGCGCGGAGACGGACATGTGCATGGTGCGCACGCTGTCCTGCGAGACGATGACGTCCGCCGGGGAGGACCGCAGGTAGGCGGTGACCTGGCGCATGCCGCCGGCCACGATGCCGTCGAGGAGCAGGACGAGCAGGAGTGCCGCGGCGACGCCGCCGGTGGCGAGCGCGGCCCGGCGGCGGTCCTGGAACAGGGCACGGCGGGCGACGGGAACGCGGCGAGCCATCACGACCCCCTGTACGCGCTGGCCGGATCGAGCCGGGCGAGCCGGAGGACCGGGACGATCGCCGCCAGGAGCGCCATGACCAGCGCCGCACCCGCGGCGCGGAGCGCGGCCGCGGCGGTGAAGGCCACGTCGAACTGGGGCCGGGCTGCGATGATCAGTTCGCGACCGGCGACGAACAGCAGGCCGCCGGCGAGCAGGCCGAGCAGCGCGAGCACCAACGTCTGGCTGATCGCCATGGCCACGAGGCGGCCGCGGCCCGCACCGAGTGCCTTGACGATGCCGTGCTCGCGGGTGCGCGCGGTGATGGCGGTGTACGCGGTGAGGGCGATGATCAACGTGCCGGCACTGAACGCGACGATCACCATGAGGCGTAGCGGGCCGCCGAAGATGCCCGATGCGACCTCCTCGGCGTTTGCGGCGACGTCGCCGGCGGTGAGGGTGTTGAACCCGGCGGCGATGAGCCGATCGCGTACGGGCCCAGGGTCCGAGGCGCCCACGAGCACGTAGCTCGTCGTCCCGGATGCGGTGAAAAGCCGGTCGGTGGCGGCGTGGGTCATGAAGACATAGCTGGTCATGAACCCGGACGTATCGGACGAGAGTCCCACCACCTCGAAGGACCGGCCCGTCACGTCGATGCGCTCGCCGACGGTCACGTCGTGGCGGTCGGCGAGAATCGAGTCGATGACGATCTCGTCATCGGCCCGTACGCCTCTGCCCTGGGCGATGGACCATGCGCCACCGGGCGCTCCGGGAGCGGCGCCGACGACGTACGGGGCGAGCTTGGTGCCGTGGAGCTCGAGGATCACGTACGTCCCACGAACTGGCTCGGCCCAGTCGACCCCGGGCACCGCCGTGATCTCGTCGACGATGTCCAGCCGTAGAACGCCGCCGTCGTACAGCTCGCGCATACCGTCCTGCAGCACGTACAGGTCGGCGCCGGCGTTGTCGGTGTAGAGGTGGGTCTGCGCTTTGATGCCTGCCCACATCCCGTCGAGCAGGAGGATCAGCATCACCGCCAGTCCGATCCCGATGACGCTGGCGAGCAGTCGGCGCCGGTCGGCGGTCAAGTTGCGCCGGGCGAGGGGCACTCGCCGGCCCGTCGGGAACCACCCGTGAACGGGGTCCGGAACACGGGTGGGCGTCCACGTCATCGGATCCCCTTTCTGTGCGTGTGGGACGGAGCGTGCGCCGAACGGGCCGGTGCCCGCATCCGATTGCGCTACGAGTCGCGATGTGGCGAACTACGGCCTCCCGGGTGGACGCCCGGCTCCTTCGAGCCCGCCGACCCTTCCAGGACACGCGCGGGCCGTGGCCAGGGCGACATCTCGTACAGACTGTCGTAGTGTGTCCGGGGCACCGCCTGATACACGGATCCAGCGCGCGAGGGGCGCGCTATGCATCGTTCAGGCGGACAGCGGTGATCAGATCGACGAGAAGAAGGCACACAGGGGGTCAGATGGGACCAATTCCGCGATCACGCGTCCGGCCACGTCGTTGGGTGGTCGCCGTGACCATCGCAGCGATGGTGGCGTTGGGCGCCCCGGCGTCAGCGCACGATGGTGCGACGAGCTACGACGGGGCGATCGACAACGCGAAGGTCACGCACGACCACCACCAGCATGGTGGCGACGCGGGCCACCTGCCGGCGTCGAGCGAGAACGTCGACCTGGTGAGCAGGCTCGAGCTGAACAATGTGGTTCCCGGCAAGATCGCCGACGTCGGCGTCTTCAACGGCTACGCGTACCTGGCCGCCTGGGGCGGCGAGACGTGCAAGTACAACGGCGTGCACGTCGTCGACATCCACGATCCCGCCAACCCCGAGGAGGTCGGGTTCATCGTGTCGAAGGAGGGCAGCGCTCCCGGCGAGGGCGTGCAGGCGTTGCACATCGACACCCCGGCGTTCGACGGCGACATCCTCGTGACCAACAACGAGACCTGCAAGGACCCCGCCGGCTTCGGCGGGATGAACATCTACGACGTCACGAACCCCGAGGACCCGGAGCCGCTGGCACAGGGCCTGGGCGACACGACGGTCACGGGCAACCGCAAGAAGAACGCCAACGAGATCCACAGCGTGTTCGCGTGGGATGCCGGCGACAAGGCCTACGCCGTGATCGTCGACAACGAAGAGGGCGCGGACGTCGACATCGTCGACATCACCAACCCCGCCAAGGGCCGTCTTGTCGCCGAGTACGACCTCGACGAGATGTTCCCGCAGATCACCCAGCCGGGGCTCGACGAGATCTTCCTGCACGACATGGTCGTCAAGGAGATCGACGGCCGGCAGATCCTGCTGGCGTCGTATTGGGACGCCGGCTACGTGCAGATCGACGTGACCGACCCGCTGAACATCGCCTACGTGGCGGACAGCGACTTCACGTCCCCCGACCCCGAGGCGGCCGAGAGCGGTCTGACCGTCGACCCCGAGGGCAACGGGCACGAGTCCGAGTTCACCCTCGACAACGCATACGTGATCGGCGCCGACGAGGACTTCGGGCCCTACGCGCTCATCGCCGAGAACGTCGACGACGCCACCGAGATCCATGCCTCGCAGGGCAGCGACACCCGGCTGCTCGAGCCTGGCCAGGTGCTGACGGGCGTGTCACGGTTCGCGGGCCGGGCCTGCCCCGGCGACCCGCCCGTCCCGGCCGGTGACCCCGCGGTGGTTGACATCGCGGTGGTCGAGCGGGGCGTGTGCACGTTCACCGAGAAGGTGGCGAGCGTCATCGCCGCCGGTGGCTACGACGCTGTGCTGATCTTCAATCGCACGGGAACCGACGCGTGCGACGGGTCGCTGGGCATGAGCGTCGAAGGCGACATCAACACCTTCGGCGTGGCCCCGCGCGGCGAGGGGTTCGCCATCTTCGACACGCCCTACGACAACGCCGCCTGCCTCGCCGGTACCGGCCCGGAGCAACTGCCGGTGGCGCTCGGCACGATGGGTGACACGCTCACGTTCGGCTCGGAGTTCGACGGGTGGGGCTACGTCCACCTCTTCGACGGCACGACGATGGCCGAGCTCGACACCTACGCCCTCCCGCAGGCGCACGACCCCGCGTTCGCGAGCGGGTCCGGCGACTTGTCGGTGCACGAGGTCGCAACCTCGCACCAGCAGCCCGACCTCGCCTACTTCTCGTACTACGCGGGCGGCTTCCGGGTGACCCGCATCGTGGACGACCAGTTGGTGGAGACAGGCCACTTCATCGACGAAGGCGGCAACAACTTCTGGGGCGTGCAGGTGTTCGAGCACGACGGCCAGGAATACGTCGCCGCCAGCGACCGCGACTTCGGGCTGTACATCTTCCGCTACACGGGGAGCTGACGCACGACATCGGGGGAGTGAGCTCCCCACCGCCGGGCGGGGCTCGGCCGGGGTCCCGGCCGGGCCCGCCCCGCGCGTCTTGGCGCTCGTTCCGGTCGTCGGGTTCTTACTGATCACGGTTCGGTAGCAGGCACGGATGACCAGACCGGCCTCGACGGAGAGGATGAGGTCGGAGGTGACGCATCATGACTGCACCAACGTCGACATCGACGGAGGTCACCACGGACCTGTGCGGACGGGTGTGCACGATCCGCAACCTGGCGCTCGCCCGCGGCGTGCTCGCAGCGCTCATCGGAATTGCCCTGATCGGCGGCGCCTGGCTCGCAGGTGTCATGCTCGCGGGCCCATACCTGGCCGACTCGTTGCTGGTCGAGGGTCTCGTGGCAGGCGCGGTGGTCGTTGCCGGAGTCGCGCTCGCTGTTTCACTGAGCCGGGCGCTGGGCTGCGGGCACTGCCACACCCCTCGCTGCACTTGCACCTGACCCCGGCACACAGCGAGAGGTCGGCGGCGTTGTCGGTCAGGAGCCCGTTGTCGCCCTGGCCGTCCACGTCCACATGGCTTCTGCAGGGCACCACGTCGTGCCTTGCAAGCCGGATATGCCCTGGAAGGCCGGTGGCTGGCTCGTTCGTGACGCAGGGTCGGAAGTTCAAGCCTCCCCCACCCGACTGGACGGAGAGGGCCTGGTCACAGGCCCTCTCTTCCCGTCCGGGGGCCGGTGACGTGTGGTCGGGGCCCGTTGCCTGTCGTTCGCTGCGTCAGTTGTTACCGCGGCACGCGACCCCCGGGCTCGGGACGGCGTCCTTCAAGCCCGCAGCGACGAACTGCCCGTAGCTCTGCGCCCCGTGGATCGCGATCGCGTCGTCATCGAACCCGGGGGGGTTGTTCTCGATCTCGTCAGGCAGGTCACGGCCCGAGAACGCGCACTCCGAGCTCGCGTTGTGGGCGCCCGGGATCGGCTCGCCCCTTCCGTTGACTTCGCCTGCATGTGCGGTCGCGCTCGTGCCGAGCACGACGCTCGCCGCCACGACCAGTCCAATCATCGCCCGCCGCATCTGCCCTTCCTCCATGTCTCGTGGACCTGTCCGTTGCCACTTTCGGTGACGCTAGACCACTCGATGCAAGGGGGCAACGGTTGACTCTTCCCGGTTCCGGTGGGACGGGTACCCGTCCAGACTGCCCCTTCTGGCACTCGCCGGCCTCTGAAAGGTGGCATCCCGCGCCCACCCCGCGGGCCGTTCTTGTCGCCGCGGGTTGCACGCGGTCGCCACGTGGGCGTGACCTGCGGTCGAGTCCGCGGCGGGGAAGCGGTCGACGTCCGCGGCGTCGTTGTGTGGACCAGGCCGGCCCACACCGCGCCGGCGTCGCCCAGCCCCAGCCGCGGCACAGAGGCTTGTCACGGCCACTCAGTGAGCGCATGCTGTCCTCCGCGGGGCGGGCGCGCGGGCGGTCATCCCGCACAAGGAGGCGCCATGCGGTGACGTCTTCGTGGGGCCGCGTGTGTCAGCGCCTCATGTGTTGGCCCGTGCGTCGCCTCCCGGGCGAGCCGCTCGACCGCGAGCGCTACTGGTTCGGACGGTGTCACTTCGCCGACACCGAACGCGCGGGCCACGGTCACCATCCGCCATGTCGCGAAGTTCTCCGGGTGGCTGAGGCTCGAGCAGTGGCGCGCGTGATCTGACCATTGGGTGTCGCACCCAAGGTTTCTCTTGAAGGGATTGCCATCATGAGACGGATCCGGTTGATGACTTCAGCATTGCTCGTCGCCGCGGTCGTTGTGCCCGGCGGAGCCACCGCTGGTAGCGCGCACCCTCAAGCAGCGGGACCGCCGGACACGTACGTGACGGACTGGGACCTGGTCGGATCACAGGCGTTCACCGCGGCGGGCCTGACACCCGCCGAGGGCCACGTCATCTTCGCCTATGTCGCCATCGCGGTTTACGACTCGGTGATGGCGATCGAGGGCGGGTACCAGCCCTTCGCGATCGAGGTCGATGCCCCGTCCGGTGCCTCACCCGAAGCGGCGGTCGCCGCGGCCGCGCATCGCGTTCTGGTCAACTACCTGCCGGCCCAGGCGGCGGGGATCCTCGATCCCGCGTACGCCGCATCGCTCGCCACGATCCCGGACGGCCCGGCGAAGACGGACGGCGTGGCAACGGGCGAGCAGGTTGCTGCTCGCCTCATTGCCGAGCGCGCCGACGACGGCTTTCGAGCGACTGTGACGTACACACCGCCGGACCCACCGATCCCCGGAGTCTGGATCCCGACGGCACCCACGCCCCCGATCGGCACATACCTCGGCCTCATGCGGCCGTTCAGCCTGGCCAGCGCCGACCAGTTCCGGCCAAGTGGGCCGCCGGCTCTCGACAGCAGGACGTGGGCACGCGACTACAACGAGGTCAAGGAGATCGGCTCGAGCACGAGCACGACGCGGACCGACGAGCAGACGCTCGCGGCCCGGTTCTGGGGTGAGCCCCCGGTCCAACAGGCACGCGGCTCTTTCCGCAAGTTCGTGCTCGACCACGGGTTGGACGTCGTGGACGCGTCGAGGTTCATGGCGATGGTGTCCGTGACATACGCCGACGCGCTCATCGCCTGCTTCGACGCCAAGTACCACGATCCGTTCTGGCGCCCGATCACCGCCATCCGGGCCGGGGACACGGACGGCAACGAGGCGACTGTGGGCGACCCGGCCTGGACTCCGCTGCTCCCGGTGACACCGAACCACCCGGAGTATCCGAGCGCACACTCGTGCATCACCCCGGCCGGGGGGCGCGTCATCAAGAGGTTCCTGGGAACGGGCAACATCGACTTCACGGTCCCCAGCTTGACGGGCCTCGGAGATCGTCACTTCGACCGGGTCAAGGACCTGGAGTACGACGTCAGCAACGGCCGCATCTGGGGCGGTATCCATTACCGATCCGCGGTCGAGGCCGGAGTCACGATCAGCAGGAAGACGGCGAACCACGTCCTCGCTCACCACTTCCACAGGTCGTCGCAGTAGGACGACGCGAGCTTTGCTTTGGGGGAGTCGGGCCACATTCGTCCACGGTCGAAGCGGTTGCTTCCCCACTGCGATCTAGCCATACTTATGGACATGTCGCCGTCGGAGCATCTCTCACTCGCAGACGTGAAGAATCGGCTCTCCGAGGTGATCGAGACGCTCGAGCGCGAGCACGGACGCGTCGTGGTCACCAAGCACGGCCGCCCGGCCGCCGTCATGCTCAGCATCGAGGATCTGGAGTCTCTCGAGGAAACGCTCGAGATCCTGAGCAACCCGGCGCTGCTGGAGGCCGTTCGCGTCGGCCAGCGCGACGTGGCCGCAGGCCGCACCGAGCGACTGTCGCGTGAGGAAGCTCTCGCCCGTGTGGCGAAGCGGTGACGCGTGATCCGTACGAGGTCAGCTGGGCGTCCAGCGCGCTCCGGTCGCTCGACCGGCTCCCGGAGAAGATCGCCGCGGCGTGCATCGAGTTCGTCTACGGCGGCCTGGCGCAGAACCCCCACCAGGTAGGCCGACAGCTTCGGTTCGACCTCGTGGGAAAGCACAGCGCGAGACGCGGTGACTTCCGGGTGATCTACGAGGTCGACCACGACCGTCACGGCGTGACGGTCGTCGCTGTCGACCACCGGAGCGATGTCTACCGTCCTCGGTGATCATCGGTGAGGACGCCGCGCAACCTGGCGGCGAAGGCGTCCGGCTCGCCCGTCTGGCCATACTCGCCGCCGAGGAAGCCACCGTGGTCGCTGGGGAATGTCACCGGAGTCGTCCCGAGCAGTTCCGCGACCGCCTCGGCGCCGCGGTGCGCGAGCTCGCCATCCGAGCCGGCACCGACCGCGAGCACGATCCGCGTCGACGCGGCGCGCAACGCGTTGACATCGGGTCGGTAGTGGGTGACCGTGACGATGTTCGAGCCGAGCATCAGGTCGTCGCGGGCACCGTCGTCCTCCGTCGGCATGCCGAACATCGCCGGATCGGGCGCCGGCTGCGACGCGAAGTCGGCCGGCACCGGACCGCGCAGCGAGACCAGCGCAATGAAGTGCGCCATCCCGTGGCCCCAGCCATGCCGATGGTAGGTGTCGCGGACGGCACGGCAGGCGGCGAGCGCGTCCGTCGCGTCCGGCAACACGCTCGCAGCCGGCGGCTCGTGAGCGACGAGGGTTCGCACGAGGCCGGGGTGCGCAGCGACGAGGGCGAGCGCGTTGACGGCGCCGCCGCTGCTGGCGAACAGGTCGACCGGGCCTCCGCCGACCGCGTCGATCACCGCGCGCACGTCAGCGGCGTGCACCTCGGGGGTCACCTCGAGATCGGGGTTCGTCCGCTCGCTGCGCTCGACGCCCCGGGGGTCGTAGGTCACGATCGTGCGGTCGGTGAAATGGGTCGCCAGCGTGCCGAATCCGGCGGCGCCCATCGGCGAGCCGATCATCAAGAGGACAGGCCCGCCAGCGGGCTCACTCTCGCGGACGTCGTAGCGCACCACGGCGCCGGGCATCTCCAGCGTATGCGTGACGGGTTCGGTCATCGGATCCTCCTCCTCAGGGGGGTCAGCCGACATCGACCGGTCTCGTCGGCGGAAGTCATCGCCGCCGGCGACGGAGTGACGACGGGGGTCCGAGCTGCGCGGCGAACTGGCAACCCGTCGTGCGGCCCACGGCCGGCCACGTGGCATCCCCGAGGTTCGGTGGGTGACGACGTCCGGAGCTGCCCGGCGATGCCGCTTCAAGGCGAAGCGCGAGACGACCGTGGCTTCGCAACGTCTGGTGGGCGGTGTGCGAGATCACCATCACATCGACCCTGCCGGCGACGCTGCCGCTCAGCGGATACCGAGTCGGGGTTGTCGGATCGCGGGCCCGTCCTGGCCTTGGCGACGGAAGTTGCAGAGGCCGTCAGGTAGACAGAGAACAAACACACAGGAAACGGGGCTGTTCGTGAGCGATGTGCGCTATGACGAGATCCAGGTTGCGAATGAGTTCGACCAGGTTCGTGACCGGCGACCCGAGTGCGTCGAGATCTGGTGTCGGCACATCGCCACCCATCTCGACGCCCACAACGGCCTCGACCGACCCCAACTGGTGGTCGACGTGGGCTCGGGCACCGGGATCTGGTCAGAGGCGATAGCGGTTCGGTGCGGTGTCTCGGTGGTCGGTGTCGAGCCGTCGACCGGGATGCGCACTCGTGCCGCGACGGCGCATCGGCACACAGACGTCTGCTACGTCGGTGGGTCCGCCGACAGCCTTCCGTTGCGCAGTGGGTCTGCTTCGGGTGCCTGGCTGTCCACCGTGATCCACCAGTTCCCCGACCTGCGGGCCGCGGCCAGCGAGCTGCGTCGCGTGCTGGCTCCCCACGCACCGGTCATGATCCGCAGCTCCTTCCCGGGTCGTCACGACGAGCACGAGCACTTCCAACGCTTCCCCACTGCCTTGGCGTTGGCATCGACCTGGCCTCGTCTGGGTGAGGTGATCACCGTCTTCGAGGAGACGGGATTCTCCTGCGACACCTTGCAGCGGGTGCGCGAGCCCACCTTCGACACCTACGACGAGTTCCTCGAGCTCCTGCCGGCCATGCGCCGCAGCGACACGGCGCTGATCGGCATCGACGACGAGCAGTGGGCGCGAGGCATCGCCAAGATCCGCCAGGCACGCGACAGGGGTGAACAACCCTGGCTGCTCGGCCTCGACTTCCTCGTCCTCCGCTAGCGGCTCCTCGGCCCCCAACGACGCGACCGTCGCCGAGCTGGCGGCCTGCCCGGAGCGGCGATCAGCGGCGGAGCTGGTCCACGTAGCTGCTGGCCACCTCGGACATGCGGTCGGCCTCCGCCAGCGCTGGGCGGATGAGGCGCTGCATCTGCTCGGTCATCTGCTGGTGCTGGCGGGCCAGGGTGGCGATCTCGTCCGACAGCCGCCGGTGCTGCTCGGCCCAGCCGGACATCTGGTCGGCGATTCGCTGCTGCTCCTCGAGCAGTTGCTGGAGCGGCCCGGTCAACCTCTCGGTGAGGCTCGTGAGCGCCTCGATGTAGTCCGCCAGCGGCCCGCCGAGGATTCCCGGCGTGTTGCGCGCCGAGGCGTTGAGCACAGCGCGCGAGGTCTCGGCCACCCGGTCCAGCAGGTCGCGCAGGAGCCGCAGGGGGTGGTCGGCCGGGGTGGACGGATCGTGCTCTTCGCTCATCGCACCCTCGTCTCCTCGTCGAGCGGTCCCACCGGCCGCGGGCGCGACTCGGCCTCCCGACGAGCCTACGCGTGCACCCTCCGACGAGCTCCCGGGACGAGTCGGTCGGCCTTGTGCATGGCTTCTCATCGTGGGGCACGCAGAGCGTGCCGACCTGCCTAGAGGACGGGGCCAGCGGAGCAGCGCAAGGCCACGCCGCGGTCGAACCCGGCGACCCCGTCGCGGATCAGGTCGGCGCCGACGGTGGCGGCACCCACCGGGGCGTGGGCGGCCGGGGCGGCGGACGGCAGCCTCCACCGCTCGACCCGCGCCACCGACGCCTCGCCCGCCACCACCTCGATGTCGTCGACCCAAGCCGCGAGTTGGTTGTGGACGGCGACGACGGCGGTCGCCACCTCGCCGGGTGCCGGGTCGGCCTGCTCCGTGCGCAGCGTGGCCACGTCCCGCTCCCCGGGCGGGTTCCCGTCGGTGTAGGTGGAATCCCAGCTGGTGTCCTGGCGCTCGGACAGGCACACCGTCGCGGCGTGCAGCTCGGCCCGCACGATGGCGTCGCGCACCCGGTCGACCTCGTTCCGGAGCACTGATGGGGCCCAGGCGAGGTCGTCGGCTCCGGCAGGGCGGACCCCGCCGGCCCGCGGGCCCAGGAGCGGGACCCACACCACGAGTGCCAATGCCGCCACTGCCAGGGACACGACCACGGTGTGACCCAGCGGCTGAAGCCGGCGGCGTAGCGCCAGGGCACGCCGGCCGTGGGCCGTGCCGCTGCCGGCGACCAGCAGGAAGCAGACGGCCGCAGCGGCCACCCGGAACCCGTGGTGCCAGGCCGCGGCCCGGCCCGCGGCCACGGCCCCCTCGGACCCGTGCTCGACCAGCCAGCGCCCGGCGCCAATGGCTGAGGGCAGCAGCACCGACACGATCGCCACCCGCGCCATCAGCACCGGCAGCCAGACCAGCGAGCGGGGGTGCAGCCAGGCCGCAACACGGCGCCCGGCTCGCCGGGCGAGGGTCCGCGGGCCCGGCCCGTCGCGGGCGAGGGCGGCGACCGCGACAGCCAGGGTGGCCGCGGCGACGGTCACGAGCCACGCCCACGGGGCGACGAACGCGCCGACAGCGACGGCGAGCGCCGCCAGGTCGAGGAGGGCGCCGTCGAGCGCGCTCACGGCCGCGGTGCGCTCGGCCGGTCGGCTGGCCGGGTGCGCCGGCTCGGGGTGCGCGCGGTCGGCGAGCGGTGCCTCGCCGCTCGCCGGCAGCCGGCCGTTGGGGCCCGGCGATGCCACGGCCGGCGGGGCCACGGTCCCGTTCGCCGGCGACGCCCAGGCCGGCGGGGCCACGTTCTTGTTCGCCGGCCACGCCACGGCCGGTGGGACCCGCTTCCCGTTGGCAGGCGGCGCTCCGACACCCGGTCCCCCCACGCGCCGCGACGGCGCCGCGTCCCCCGCCCGGCCGACTGGCCGCATGGCCCGGGCTCCCTTCACCCGCCGCGGTAGCGGCGGTCCCGTGCGTGCCCCGGCGGGCGGCTGGGCAACGTCCGGCGCCCGGCCGGGCGGCATGATCGTGGGCGGCGGGTCCGGCAGGGGCCGGCCTTGGCGCAGGGCGTGGAAGGCCCGCACCACAGCGGCCACCCGCTCGGAGATGTCTTGCGGGTCGGCGGGCGCGGCCACGCCGGCCGGGCCGGGGCCTGTGGCCTCGTCCGGCTCGTGCTGTGGGTCGCCAGATCGGCCCTCCCCTGCGCCACCCATCGTCCCTCCCCCGAATTGCCGCGAACGGTACCCCAGGAACCGATCCCGCAATCGGCCGGAGCCAATTCCTCCCCTCACCGCCGTGAGCGACGACGGGGGGCCGACGGAACGGCGCGGCGGTGTTGTGGCCTACTCGCCGCGGAGGAAGAGGCAGAGCGGGTGCCCGGCGGGGTCGAGCACGACGCGGATGCGCTCGCGGTCACGGTCCGGAGGCTGCCACGGCGCTTCCGTGCCGCCGGCCTCGAGCGCGGTGGCGACCGCGGCCGCAACGTCGTCGACCTCGACCTCGAAGTGGAGCATCTTCGACGGCTCGCCCGGCCGCTCCGGCCATGTCGGTGGCTCGTACCACGTCTCACCCTGGATGTTGATGTGCACGCCGCCCCCGGGGTCCCACAGCTGTGCCCAGTGCGGCGGCTCGAAGTCGCCCATCTCGAACCCGAGGACGCGTTCGTAGAAGCGGGCGACTGGTCCGGCGTCGGCGCAGTCGATGGCGACGCCGACCCAGCGGATGGTCGTTGCGCTCACGTCACCAGTCTTAGCGGGTCGACCGCGTCCCCTGACGACCCGTGATGTGAGGCCACGCAGCCGATCGCGATGACTATGCGCCACGCGATCGGTCCACACCCGTGAGCGACACAACGGGGGAGCCAAGATGAGTGTCATCGCGAGCATCACGGACGTCGGTCGACGGGTACGTCGCCGGGCCCGGCGACGGGCCTGGCGTCGGGCTGGGGCGTGGCGGCGAACGGCTGCACTACTGGGTGATGGGCGGCTCGTGGACCTACGACGACGAGCCGGAGGACTTCGCCATGTCGGGTGCCGACAAGGACTTCTTCGACGAGCTCACCGGCAACCTCGGCGCCGGCGTGTGCGGCCGCGGCATGTACGACTCATCAGAGGCGTGGGGCGGCACCAACCCGTTCGACGGGCCGCTGTTCGTGGTCACCCACCGCGCCGAGGACGCGCCCGACCCGTCGACCGGGTTCCACTTCGTCGACAGCTTCGAGACGGCGATGCAACGCGCGACAGCGGCGGCGGCGGGACGCGACGTGTCGATCTCCGGCGGCGCCGACGTGATCCGACAGGCCCTTGCCGCCGGCTACGTCGACGAGCTGGCGATCTCCACGGCGCCCCTCGTGCTCGGCGGCGGCAAGCGCCTGTTCGACGGCTTCGAGCACGACGTCGAGCTCGAGGTGCGACGCGTGTACACGTCGCCCTACGCGACGCACGTGCGTTACACGGTCAAGCGCTGAGACGACGGTCCACCCGGGAGTGTGCCTGACGGCGAACCATCGGCTACGGGTTCACCACCCGGCCGTCGTCGAGCACCACCACCCGATCGGCGTTGGCGAGGGCGATGGCGCTGTGCGACACGATCAGACAGGTGACCTCGCCGCGACGGGCGAGCAGCCGCCGCCACAGCTCGGTCTCGGTGGCCACGTCGAGGGCGGACGACAGGTCGTCGAGCACGAGCAGCTCCGTGTCCCGCAGGAACATCCGGGCGGCCGCCGCGCGCCGGATCTGACCGCCCGACAGCTTCACGCCCCGCCGCCCGACGATCGTGTCGAGGCCTGCGCCGAGGGCGGCGACGTCGTCCTCGAGCACGGCCGCTCGCACCGCGGCGTCCACCGCCTGGTCGCCGGCTGGGCGCCCGAGGAGCAGGTTGGCCCGCAGCGTCTCGCTGAACAGGCGCGGCACCTGGGGTGTGAACGCGGCGCGGGGCGGGACGAGGAACGCCGCGGGATCGTCGAGCTGCGTGCCGTTCCACCGGATCTCGCCCGCGTCGCGGGACAGCAGCCCGACCACGGCGTGCAGCAGCGTGGTCTTCCCGCTACCGATGCGGCCGGTGACGACCGTGAACGAGCCCCGCTCGAGGGACAGCGACACGTCGACCACGCCCCGCGCGCTGCTCGGGTGGATGCAGGTGAGACCGACGACGTCGAGCCGCTCCAGGCGGTCGGCCGCCGGGGGCGGCGGCACGGACGGCAGCGGGCCGCGCACGAGGATCGGAGCGGGGGCGACGACGGCGTCCCGTGGCTCGCCGGGCATGAGCGCGTGCAGGCGGTCGATCGACACCCGCGTCCGCTTCAGCTCGGTGAGCACTCGCCCGATCTCCGCCGGCAGGTAGGTGAGCTGATCGAGGAACACGACGAACAGGGCGAAGTCGCCGACGGAGAACGACCCGGAGCGGATCTTGCCGGCACCGAGCAGGAGCACGGCACCGGTGCCGACGTGCACGAGGTGGAAGTTCATCGAGTTGACCGTCTCGGCGAACACCCGGTCGCGCAGCGACAGCCGCCGGCGGGTGTCGCTGATCTCGGCCAGCCGGCGCACGACGTGAGGAGCGGCGCTCGCCACCCGCACGGCGAGGTTGGCGCCGATCAGCTCGCCGAGGAAGGCGGTGAGCCGGCCGGTCGACTCCCGAGCCGCCGCCCCGTGCACGGCCGAACGCGTGCCGAGGGCATCGCTCACCGCGCTGGCAACGACCACTGGGGCGAACGCCGCCAGCGTGAGCACCGGGTCGATGCGCCACATCACGGTCCCGCCCACGACGGCGAACAGCCCGCGACCGACCAGGTCGGCCACCCCGTCCATGGAGCCCATGGTGATGCTCGGCGGCTCGTCCCGGAACCGGCTGATGGCGTCGCCGGGCGGCACCGGCAGGCCGAACCGCCCGAACCCGCGCAGGATCCCCGCCAGGGCGTTGCGCTGCAGCAGCGTGTGCGTCTCGTAGCAGAAGCCGCTCCACGTCCGGGCGACGGCGAGCTCGGCCAGGACCTCGCCGGCTTGCACGGCCGCGACGAGCGCCACGGCGATCCACACGGGACCGGCCTCGTCGCCGGCGACCCGGTCGAAGAACGCCCGCGTGGCCAGGCCGAGGACGAGCGGCGCCACGCAGAACAGCAGGGTCCCGAACGCCGCGCAGCCGGTGAAGTAGCGCCACGTAAAGCGGATGAGGGTCGCCACGTGCTTCATGCCCGGACCTCCGGGAGACCGGTCTGCAGCAGCACGACGAACCGCGAGGTGGGGTCGGCGGCGAGCGCCATCCGGTCGCCGTGCTCGACCACCATCCCGCCGTCGAGCAGGAGCACCGCGTCGGCCCGCTCGATCGTGCGCAGACGGTGGGCGATGACGATGCCGGTGCGGTCGGCGAGCAGCCGGTCGATGGCGTCCTCCAGCAGCGCCTCGGTGTGGGGGTCGAGCCGCGACGACGCCTCGTCGAGGACCACCAGCCCGGGGTCCTCCAGGAACACGCGGGCGAGGGCGACGAGCTGCGCCTCGCCCGCCGACAGGCCCCGCGCCGTCGGGCCGAGCACGGTGTCGAGGCCGTCCGGCAGCTCGGCCAGCCACTCGTCGAGCCCCAGCGACGCGAACACCGCGCCGAGCCGGTCGTCGCCCACGTCGGGGTCGAACAGCCGCACGTTGTCGCGCAGGGTCCCGTCGAACAGCTGCACGTCCTGGGTGACGAGGCCGATGCGCCGCCGCAGGTCGTCGACGCGCAGGTCGCGCACGTCGACGCCGCCGACGCGCACGGCGCCGCCGTCGACGTCGTAGAGCCGGAACAGGAGGCGGGCGATCGTCGTCTTGCCCGATCCGGTGCGGCCGAGCAGGCCGAGCACGTGACCGGGCTCGAGGCGGAACGACACGTGTCGCAGCACCGGCTCCCGCTCGTAGGCGAAGTCGACGGCATCGAGCTCCACGGCGAGCGCACCTGGCGGGAGATCGGCGCCCGCGCCGTCGGTGATCCGGGGTTCGGTCGCCAGCAGCTCGCGCACCCGTACGATGCCGCCCATCGCCCGCTGGAAGCTGTTCATGTGGCGGGACAGCCGCTCGAGCGGCATGCGCAGCATCCCCGTGTACCGGAACACCAGATAGACGCCGCCCACGGTGATCGCTCCCGACTGCTGCAGCCACGCCGCCGTCGCCAGCGACGCCACGGTGGCGGCGACGAGCGCGGCGTTGGCCGCGCCCGAGAACAGCGACGCCGCCAGCAGCGCGTCGCGGTCGACGCGGAACCGGGCCGCCAGCCGCTCGTGGAGGCCGCGCATGGTGACGTCGTCGGCGCCGTTGGCCTTGATGTCGGGCAGCGCCGAGAGCCGCTCCTCCAGGTAGTCGCTGAGGTCGGCGTTGACCACCCGGGATCGGCGCGACCGACGGCCGACGAAGCCGCCACCGCGGGTGAGGTAGGCGACGCTCGCCAGCGCGAACGCGGTGAGCAGGCCACCGATCCGCCAGTCCTCGCGCCACAGCAGGGCGAGCACACCGAGGAGGAACAGCGCGCTGCCGAGGACGTGGACGACGAACCGGGCGAAGAATCCGGCGATGGCGGCCACGTCGCCGTCGATGCGCTCCAACAGCTCCCCCGCGCCGTGGTCGGCGTGGAAGCCGTCGTCGAGGGACAGGACGTGGGCGGTCAGGTCGACTCGCAGCGCGTTCGTCGTGCGCCAGCCCAGGTCCTCGGCGACGTAGACCTCGGCCACGGTCGCGACCTGGGTCAGTAGGGCGACGACGAGGAAGACAGCCGCGATGCGGACCAGGCGGTCGAACGGCGCACCGGCCGACGCCTGGTCGAGGAAGGTCTTCGCCAGCTGGGGGTTGGCGAGCTGCAGGCCGGTACCGGCGCAGAAGAGGACGGCGAGCAGCGCGAGGCGCGGCCGGTGGGGCCGCAGGTACGCCGCGACGAAGTCGCGGACGGTCTTGTCGGGCACGGAGGCGCTCCTGTGATCAGCACGGGACGGACGGGGTCGGGTGCTGTCCAGGCCGCCGAGGGCGGCGCGCGGGGCGCCGGCTACCGCATCGGACGCGTGGCGGCGGCGGGGGCCTGGACGGAGCGCGTTGTCATCTCGAGACCTCCCGGGTCGCCGGTGAGAGCCCACCCTGCTGCCGCCGCCTGGCGCCGCGCAAGCGCATTTCCCGCCTCGAGCAACCGTGGCTTCTCCCGCTTCGCTGGCGCGAAGGTGACAACGGCCAGGACTCACCGGGCCCATCGGCGGCGATCGCGCGCACCGCATCGGCCACCGCCGCCAGCGCGTAGCCTGCCCACCCATGGTGGAGCGAGGCGTGCTGCACACGTCGCTGACCATCGGCGGCACCACCGCCGTCCGGAACCGCCTGTACCGGGCACCGGTGCTGGAGGGCGCGGGCGACGGCGACGACTGCGCCGAGCGCTACGCCCGCCACTTCGTCGAGAACGCCCGCCACGGCGTCGGCCTCGTCATCCAGGGCAACTCCTGCCTCTACGAGGAGGGCCGGACGTCGCCGGGCATGACCCTCGTGCACACCCGCGAGCGCATGTTGCGCCTGGCGCCGATGGTGGACGCCGTCCACGCCGCGGGCGCCGCCATCTGGATCCAGGTGGGCCACGGTGGCCTGTTCGCCATGGAGGCGTGGCACGAGCCCTACGCGTCCCGCCGTGCCGGCCCCCTCCTTGCGCCCAGCCCGCCCCGGTGGTGGCTGCGGCCCGTGTTCCGGCGGGCGCCGGTGCACGAGATGACCACCGACGAGGTGCACGCCCTGTGCGTCCGCTACGGCCAGGTGGCTGCCTGGGCGCGCGAGGCGGGCTATGACGGGATCCAGCTGGCGTCGAGCAACGCCAAGCTCATCGACCAGTTCGTGTCGCCGTTCTGGAACCGCCGCACCGATGAGTTCGGCGGCTCTCCCGACGGGCGGGCCCGGCTGCTGGAGGTCATCCGCCGGCGCATCGGCGAGCGGGCCGGCTGGGACTTCACGTGCACGGTCAAGGTGCCGGTGGGCGAGAAGGCGCCGCCATTCGCTCCCCGCACCACGTGGGACGAGGGCCTCCGCCTGGCCCAGCGCTGCGAGGAGTGGGGCTACGACTCGGTCACGCCCGTCGAGGTGTCGGTATTCCCCGACACCACCTTGTCCCGGGGCGGGATCCCGGCGTCGATCTGGCGGAACAGGGCCATCGCCGAACGGTTCCGCACCGCCGCCCCCCGGGCCTTCGAGCGCCGGGTCATCGAGGCGGGCTACGTGGCGGGAGGCGTGACCTCCCCCTTCCGGCCGGTCTGGAACCGCAGCCGCTTCCGGGCGGTGAAGCGCCTCGTGGCGATCCCCGTGCTGGCGGTGGGCGGCATCCGCACCGCCGCCGAGGTCAACGACATCGTCGACTCGGGCGACGCCGACCTGGTGGGGATGGGCCGGCCGTTCTACGCAGAGGCCGACCTCGCCGCCCGCGTGCTTGGCGGCGACGTGGCGCCCGCCCGGTGCCGCAACTCCAACCTGTGCGTGCCCGCCCAGATGCTCGGCATGAGAGGCGTCTGCTACAACCCCGAGGTCAAGCGGGCCGCACAGGGCGCCAGCACGGGCCCGAGGCTTCTGCACGCGCCTAGGCTCCGTGCCGGTGGCGGGAGAGGGTGACAGCCGGAGACGCCCGGGGCCGATCCGTCGGACCCGGGTCGTGGCAGCCGCGGGTCTGATCGGCCTCAGCCTCGCGGGACCGGCTGCCGCACAGCCGGTCCCCGACTGCCTTCCTCCGGCCGGCACCGGCACCACCGGCGAGGAGACGCTCACCAACCGGCTCGTCACGCCGGAGACCATCCCGGACCCCGTGCGCCTCGAGCGCGGAGGCGATCCGGAGCGTTACGTGCTCGAGCTCGAGACCGAGCTCAGGCACGACCCCAAGGTGGAGAGCAACTTCGAGGTGATCGCCACGCTCAAGGCCTCGGACGGCACGACGATCGAGGACGACGCGCTCGTCGTGACGGCCGCCGCCGAGAACGAGCGCCGCATCAAGGTGAGCGTCTGCCTCGACCCCGCACCGCCGAGCGGCACGCTCGATGCCGGCGAGTACCGGGCTGCGATCGAGTTCATCGACCCGCGCATCCCCGAGACGGCCCTGGTGTTCGACGTGTGGGTGGGCGGGGCCTCGGAAGGCACGTACGTCGCGCTCGCCGTGGCGGTCGGCGCGCTGCTGCTCGTCGTGCCGCCGGCGCTGATCGCCCTCCAGGCCAGGCTGTCCGGCCGCGAGGCGCGGGCCGAACTGCAGCGCGTGCTCGGCTGGCTCGGGCTGCTGCTGATGGTGGCGCTGGCGGGCTACCTGTGGGCCGTGTTCGCGTTCCGCGAGACCGACCGGTACCACTTGTGGTCGCTCTCCGGCGGGTGGCAGGAGTTCCTCGGATTCGCGTTCGGCAAGATCGGCATGGCGGTGACCGGCTTCGTCGCGGTGCTGGCCTTCGTCCCGCAGTTCCGCCAGGCCCTCGGCGAGGCGCTCCCGTCCGTGCCTCCGGCGACTACGCCCGAGGCCACGGAGGCCAGGCTCCCGCCGGCCGATCGGCCGTGGGGCGGCGCCCCCGCGGCGGGGCGGGCGGCGCGGGCGCCGGCGCGCGGCCGACGGCTCGGACCCGCGATCGCAGCCGTGGCCGGAGTGCTCGCCCTGATCGGCGGCGTGTTCGTCCTCAGCGGCGACGACGGCGAGCAGGACGCGGGCCTGGCGCCGTCGACCACGGAAGAGCCGGGCGAGCCCCCCGATGTCGCACCGGAAGACCTGCTCGGCGAGCTCGATGTCGGCACGACCGCAGGAGATGAGGCGGCGGCTCGGCTTCGCGAGATCGGGTTCGTGGTCTTCGACTACCTGGTGTGTTCCAACAGCACCCGCGAGCCGGGCCTGCTCCGTCAGGTGCGCGAGACGGAGTCGGGCGAGGTCGTGGTCGACTCGGACGGCCCGACCAGCCTCGCCGGCGATGTCGACCCGCCCGATGCGCTCGACGTCCTCATCACCAGCGGTGAGTCCTGTGACAGTTGATGCCCGCGCTGGGGCAATGATGGCGGTCTACCAGCAGGCTGACCCGGTCGGGACTGAGACAAGCGTATTGCCAAACCAATCCACGTGACTTAGCGTCATCTGGGGTGGAGGTCGCGGGGCTGGGGTCCCCGCCAACGGAAGGGGGGTCACGATGACCGATCTGCTCGACGCGCCCGAGACGCCTCCGGAGGTTTCGTCGGTCCCGGCCGAACCGGACCGGACGACGGCGGAGGCAGCGCCCACGCCGCGACGGCCCGCGCCCGGCGAGATCCCGCCGCGGGTCGTCCGCTGGTGGGTGGCCGCCACGCTGGTGGGCGCCGGCGCCATCCACTTGGCCACGGCGCCGTCACACCTGGGGGAGTCGGCCGTCGAGGGTGCCGGCTTCGTGGTGGCGGCCTGGGCCCAACTGCTGCTGGCGGCCGTCGTGCTCGTGCGCCCGAGCCGGCGGGCGCTCGCCGCCGTGGTCGGCATGAGTCTGGCCCTGGTGGCGACGTGGGGCTTCAGCAGGATCTCCGGCCTGCCGTTCGGCGCCCACGCCGGGCACGCCGAGTCGGTGTCGGTGGTCGACGGCGTGTGCGTGGGGCTGGAGGTCGTGGCCGTGCTGGCGGCTGCCCTCGGCCTGCTCCGCGCCCGTCCCCGGCTGCTGCAGAACCGGATTCTGGCCGTGGTGGGCGCTCTCGGCGCGCTGGCCTTGGCCACCGGGGCGGTCGTCTCCCCGTCGGCCCGGGACCACGCCGCGGGCAGCCACGGCAACCACGCGTCCGGCACCGCCGCGGGCCACGCGCACAGCGACGGACCGACCGCCGACGACGCGGGGTTCGCGGCGCTGTCGAACGGCCACCAGCACGAGCACGGCCAGGACGAGCCGCTCACGCGCGAGGAGCGGGTGACGCTCGCCACCCAGCTGGCGTCTACCGCCGAGTTGGTGGCGTCGTACCCGACCATCGCCGACGCCGAGGCCGCCGGATGGCGGCGGGCGGGCCCGTTCTCGCCCGGGCTGGGCACTCATTACCGGGGTCCGGGCTACGGACTCAACCCGGACGGCGACATGGACCCGGAGGACCTGGCCGCGCCGATGCTGATCTACGACGGCCTGGAGCCCGACGCGCCGCTGGCCGGCTTCATGTACTCGGCCTATGGCACCGCGGGGGAGCCGGAAGGGTTCGCCGGGCCCAACGACCACTGGCACTACCACGAGTCGGTGTGCATCGTGATGGGTGAGGACGGCGCCATCGACACGCCGTTCGGCGCCGACCTCGAGGGTGTCACCGAGCAGATGTGCACCGAGGTCGGCGGCAGCTTCATCGACTTCACCGGCTACATGGTCCACGTCTGGAACGTGCCCGGCTACGACTCGCCCGATGGCGTGTTCACCGAGCTCAACCCGCGGATCGCCTGCCCAGATGGCGGCTACGAGACGATCCCCACCGAGGAGCTCGGCGACCGGGACTCGACCTGCCGCAACCCATGAACGACGTCTCGTCACACCCCGCCGGCGGCGGCCACCGCCCGTCGGGCAAGGCGGGCACGCCACGGGGTGTGCGCACCCGCGAGCACATCCTCGACGTCGCCGAGCGCCGGTGGGGCGAGCGGGGCGTCGAGGGTGTCTCGCTGCGCGAGATCCGCATCGCGGCCGGGCAGCGCAACAGCTCGGCCCTGCAGTTCCACTTCGGCGGCCGGGACGGGCTGCTGCGGGCGCTGTCCGAGCGCCACCTCCCGCGGGTGGCGACGCTCCAGGAGGGCCTCTATGGGGCGCTCGTCGCCGACGGCCGCCACCACGACGTGGCCGAGCTCGTCGAGGTGCTGATGCGGCCGCACGCCGAGTACCTGCGCCGGGGTCCGTCCGAACGGGCCTGGGTGAAGGTGTGCGCCGAACTGGCGGCCCGGCCCGACGTCGCCCTCGCTGACGTGCTCAGCGAGGCGCCGGCGATCGCGCTCCACGTGGGGGCGACCGTCCACGAGCACCTGGCGGCGTCGATGGGGCCCGACCTGGCCCTCGAGCGCATCATGGCCGTCACCTCGGCGTGCAACCACCTGTGCGCCGACCGGGCCCGCGCCGAGGACGCCGCGGGGCTCGACCCGGGCGGGGTGCGCCCGCTCCTGCCGTTCGACGACTGGCTTGGCAACTACCTGGACATGGCCGTCGCAGCCATGCTCGCGCCGGCCCGCACACGGCACGAGGTGGAGAGATGAAGCGTGCCCTGGCCGCTGCCGCGACGATGGTGGCGACGCTGGCGGGCGGGTGCTCGGGCGGCGACACCGAGCCCACCGACGCCCGGGAGACGTCCACCGAGGTGCCGGCGGCCGAGGCCGTGGCCGCCGTCCCGTCGCCGGGATGCGACCGGGGCGCGACGGCGCAGGCCGACCGCACCGAGGGTGGCATCGACGTGCGGGGCGCGGCCCGGCGCTTCCTGTTGTCGGCGCCGGCGCAGGAGGAGGGGGACAACCCGCTGCCGCTCGTGCTCGACTTCCACGGGCTCGCCGAGGGCGCCGACATCCACGCCGAGATGACCCGGCTCGGGCCGCTCGGCGTCGAGGAGGGCTTCGTCACCGTGTTCCCCCACGGCACCGGCGAACCCGTGCGCTGGGACGTCGGCACCGACCCCAAGGCCAACGACGACCTCGCCTACGTGGACGCCCTGCTCGACCATGTCGGCCGGGAGCGGTGCATCGACACGTCCCGCGTCTACGCCACCGGCCTCTCCAACGGGGCGATGATGGCCTCGGCGGTCGGCTGCGCGATGGCCGACCGGGTGGCGGCGATCGCCCCCATCGCCGGGATCCTGCTCCCCGAGCCCTGCGAGCCCGCCCGGCCGGTGCCGGTATTCACCATCCATGGGACCGCGGACCCCATCCTCCTGTTCAACGGCGGCATCGGCACCGAGGTGCTCGACTCGGCCCTCGGCGGCGTGGGTGGCGACGGCGCCACCACGACCACGGCACCGCCCGACCTCGACGGTCCCGGCTACCCGGAGACGGTCCGGGCCTGGGCGGCGCTCGGCGGCTGCGACCCCGACAGCGCCGAGGACGAGCGCGTCGGCGACGAGGTGATCCGCCGCACGTTCGACTGCCCGGAGGACGCCCCGGTCGAGTTCCTCATCGTGGAGGGCGGCGGCCACTCGTGGCCGTCCAGCGAGTTCAGCCGGTCGATCGAGGGTGTGGTGGGCCACACGACGTTCGAGGTCGACGCCAGTGCGGCGGTGTGGGCCTTCGTTCGCCAGTTCCACCTCCCGGGGCCGTGACGCAGCGGGGGTCCGTCGAAGGTTCCCAGGGGGCCGTCAGCGCCTCGCGGGTGGGCGGACCGTTCGTCGGACAGTGACGGGCGGGGCCGGATAACCTGCGCGGACTGGCCAGGTCGAGGGGATCGCTGGGGCGATGACGACTGCGTTCTTGTCTGTGTGGGGGAACGAACTGACGAGCCTGAGCGCTCGTTCGGCCCGTGGCGGACCGCCGGCGCGTCTCGCCTCGCCCGTTGCGCCCGTGGCGGACGGCTCGTCGCCATGACGTCGGCGGATCAGGTCGTCTCGTTGCCGGAGACCGACCTCGAGGACGGACCTGTCGAGGCAACGGGAGTAGTTGTTCGGCCGTCCGAGGACGGTGCCGGCCGCCTGGGAGACCGGCTTTCGTGGGTCGCGCTCGCCGCGACCCTCGTCCCTCTCGTCGTCGCCGCATGGCGTGCCGTCGGACGGGGCTGGGTACCCGTCGGTGACGCGGCCACGATCGGCATTCGCGCTCGAGATGTGCTGGGTGGAGGGGAGCTGCCGCTGCTGGGGCCGTCGGCCTCGTCGTCGTGGAGCTCGGGGATCTACCAGAACCACCCGGGCCCTCTCTTCTACGACATCCTCGCTGTTCCCGCCGCCCTGTTCCCCGGCGCGACCGGCCAGATCGTCGGCACAGTGCTGCTGGAGGCGTTGGCCGTACTGGGGATATTCGTACTGGCCCGGCGCCGGGGTGGCACCCCGCTGTCCCTCGTGGCCATGGCCATGACCGCGGTGTTGTGCTGGTCGATGGGAAGCGCCGTGCTGGTCGAGCCTTGGCCGCCCAACACGTTGTTGCTGCCGGTCGTGTGCTTCCTGCTGCTTGCCTGGTCGGTCTCCGACGGTGACGTCGCCTGCCTGCCGTGGCTCGTCGGCGTGGGGAGCTTGGTGCTCCAGTCGAACATGAGCTACGGCGTGCTCGTCCCCGTGCTGGCGATCTATGCCCTCGTCGGGCTCGTGCAGCGGGGGCGACGGGATGAGCTCGCCTCGTGGCGCAGGATCGGATGGGTGACCGTCGCGGTCGCGGTCGTCCTGTGGATCCAGCCGCTGGTCGAGCAGGTCGCGGGCACGGGCGAGGGCAACATGTCGCGCATCGTCCGGGGCCTCGGCGAGGGCACGATGACGCTCAACTGGCGCAGCTCGCTGCAGGTTGTGGCCAAGGTGCTCTCGCTTCCCCCCTGGTGGGCGCGACCGTCGTACGCCGAGGACTTCCGCTTCGGGCTCACCGGCAATCCCTTGCCGTCGCTGGGCCTGGCGCTGTTGTCCCTGGGCGCCGTCGCTGGTCTGCTCCTATGGTGCCGCCGCCGGGCCCGGCGGGACGGCGATGCGTCGTCCGCCGGCGTGCTCACGATGGCGGCGGTCCTCGTCGTGGCAGCAGTGATCACCGCCAACCAGACACCGACGACCCAGCAGGGCACCGTCGCCTACCAGCTGCGGTGGCTGTGGCCGGTGGCCTTGTTCGTCTGGCTGGCCGTGGCCAGCGTCTGGTTGCGGTGGGCGGACCGGCGGGGCCTCGCGTCGCGACCATTGGCTGTCGTCCTCGCGGTGGTGACCGCGACGGTCGCCATCCTGAACCTGTCGTGGACCAACCAGGGCACGACCGCGGCGGAGGCCACTATGCCCGTCGCACGTGACGTGGTGCGGGCGATGGACGTCCCCGAGCTCGACGGTCCGGTGCTGGTCGAGACAGACGAGGGCATCTGGGATCCGTACTCCGAGGCGGTGCTCTTCGAGCTCCAACATCAGGGCGTCGACTTCGTGATCGATGATCAGATCGGGTACCGGATGCTCGGCGAGGGCCGACGCTGGGGCGGCGAGAGCGCGGTCGCCCTCGTCCGGGTCAGTGCGGGCGACTGGGCGATGCTCCCCCGACCGGGAGCGCAGGTGCTCGCCCGACACCCGGGCCTCGACCAAGAGGCGCACGACGAGATGTACCTGCTGCAGCAGGAGATCAAGGAGGCGTTCGCCGACGGCGAGCTCCGGTTGAACGATCGAGGTCGGCACGTGTCCGAGCGCGGCGGGTTCGAGAGCGTGCCCGAGGGCGATCCGGACCGGGTGGATCCCGACACCGTCACCGAGGCCCGTTTCTGGCCGCACGGCCAGCACCGGCGAGATGTGTTGCTGATGATCCGGGCGGACCTGCTGGACACGCCCGACGACTGGGCCGACCGGCTCGAGCGCTACGCCGACCTCCAGGAGACGTGGGACGCCCAAACCGTCGCGGTCTTCCTGGAGCCGATCTCCGCCGCGGACGGGACCTGACCACGAACCCCCTCGCCGCGCAGGACCTAGCGGCCGGCGGGTCTGGGCCGGACCGCCCGACCGCCGGATCCGAACGCAGCCGGCTGCAGTCAGCCGGGCTGCCGGTCGGTCGCCGTGCTGCGACACTCCGTCGATGATCCGCGGGACCCTCATCGCCGAGAGCCTTCGACTGAACGAGCCCCTGGAGGCAGTGGAGCTGTTCGTCCAGAGCGTCAGGCGCGTCGGACCGTTGGCTGAACTTCCGGTTGGCCAACCCGCCGTCTGGACCTTCCTGGAGTTCACCGCGGACGAGCCGCTGGCCGAGCATCTCGCCGAAGCCCTGGCGGAGGTCCTCGGCCCGGGTTGGTACTGCGACTTCCGTACCGACACGGAGACCTTCGTCGTGTTCGCCGGCCGGGTCTTCCGTTACCGCAGGGGTGAAGCGCCGGGTCGAGAGCGAGCGGCGGCGTACGCGAGGAGCATCGGGATCCCCGAGTCGCAGATCGACTGGCCCGAGTAGGGACGAGCGTCGGACCGGGCGCGAGCCGACTGGCCAACTCCGCTGCATCGACCACATGCGGACGCAACGGCAGCGGGTTCACGGGTTACTTCGGTGCGCGGGGAGCACGGGCGGGGGAACACTTGGCCGACATGGATGTGGCAGCAGTGCGTTCCGCGTTCGCCGATCGTGGCGTCGTTCGCCTCGATGGTGCCTTCAGTCGAGATGCCGCCGCGCAGATGCGCGACGTCGTCTGGCGGTACGCCGAGCGCAGGATCGGGCTGAGGCCCGGCGATCGGTCCTCGGGGCCCGCCGGCTGGCTCCCGCTCAGCTGGAAGGGGCTGAGACGGCACCGCGCCTTCGACGTGCTGGTCCACAACCCGGCGGTCACGAGTGCCCTCGATGCCATCTTCGGTACGGGCGGCTGGCAACGGCCGAAACCCGGAGTCCAGGTGCTGTTCAACCTGCCGGGAACCGGGCCCTGGTCGCTTCCCGACGGGTGGCACATGGACTGCGGGTTCGAGCAGCCGACCTGGCCGGTGTTCGCCGTGAAGCTGTTCGGGTTCTTCGGTGACGTCGGCCCCTGCGGTGGGGGCACCATGCTGCTCCCGGGGTCGCACCGACTGGTCGATCTCCACCGAGCGACCTTCGAGAAGCCACCTGCGGGTGGCAAGGCCAACTGGCACCGGTTCCTGCGCCGGTACCCACCCCTCGGTGACCTGCTGGCGGGCGCCAGGCGGCCCGACCTCGGGCGTTCGATGGTCGGCGAGCGCTACGAGATCGAGGGTGTGCCGGTCGATGTCGTCGAGCTCAGGGGAGCACCGGGCGACGTGGTGATTACCCACATCCACGTCTTCCACTCAGGTGCTCCGAACACGAGCGACTCGCCGCGGCAGATGCTCGGGAAGGGCGTCCTCGCCTCGTGACGGCGTGGACGTTCCGATCCTGAACGTGTTCGAGCTTCAGCCTGCATACAGGCTCACGACTTACTGTCAGTGGGCCGACGCCACAGTGGGTGACGCCGGCGGGCGGATCACGCCAGACTCCCCCAGGAGGAACGCATTATGAAACGCATTGCTGTTGCCGTCGTCGCGTCGCTCGCACTCTTGCTCGGTGCCACCGCCGCAGCCGCCGATCCGGACTTCGGCCCCGGCAACTCGTCCAAGGGCCCGAATGACGGTGGCGCCAAGTGCCACCCGCCGGGCCAGACCGTGTTCGAGCCTGGCTGCAAGTAGGCAGGCGCGCACGATAGCGATCGTTCCGGTCCCCCCGCCGGCCGTCCGGCGGCGGGGGGCCCGAACCCCTCCGGCTCGGCGCGGACCGCCCGGGCGACACCCGAGCTCAGCCGACCTCGCCGACGCGCGCGCCTGAGGACCTCACCGCAGGTTCCGAAGGACGTACGATGTCGGTCGCGTGCGCGGGGATGCGCCGGGCCGACAGTGAGGGGACGACGTGATTCGGGACGGGTTCAGGGGTCTCATCGTCGCGACGGTCGTATGCGTCGCGACCCTCGGCGCCGCAGGCGGCTCGACCGACGTACGGACAGGCGTCTCGCTCTGCGACCCGCCGACGGGTGTCCCGGAACAAGCCGGGGCGGCAGCCGCGGGGTTCGCCGGGCGAGGTGGCCCGCCCCGGGAGCCGAACCTGGGCGAGACGCACGAGGATCTGCCGGCCTCGGCCAGGGGCCGCGCCGGGCCGGACTTCAGTGCCCAGATCCCCGTGTACGTCCATGTGGTGACGGACGGGACCGTCGGCGACCTGACGACGAGGCAGATCAACGACCAGATCCGCGTGCTCAACCTGACGTTCGCAGGAGGCGAGGGTGGCGCCGACAGCGGCTTCTCGTTCCGGCTCGCCGGCGTCACGCGCACGGACAACGCCGACTGGTTCTACGCCGGTCCGGGTGGGGTCAACGAGAACTCGATGAAGAGCGCCCTTCGGCAGGGAGGGCCGGATGCGTTGAACTTCTACTCGACGACCGCGGGCCCCTACCTCGGCTGGGCGTACCTGCCCGACATCGTGACCAAGCCCGGTCAGGCGCACCTGGACGGCGTGGTGATCGACTGGGAGTCGATCCCCGGCACCTCGACGACGTACGCGGGCACGTTCGACGAGGGCAAGACAGCCACCCACGAGGTCGGTCACTGGCTCGACCTCGAGCACACGTTCTACGGAGGCTGCAGCGCCAAGGGTGACTTCGTGGACGACACCCCACCGCAGAAGACACCGACGTCCGGGTGCCCGGAGGGCAAGGACACGTGCTCGGCTCCAGGGCTGGACCCGATCCACAACTACATGGACTACTCCCATGACTCCTGCTACACGGAGTTCACATCCGGCCAGACACAACGGATGAGCGACGCCTGGTTGCTGTACCGGGCGCCGTAGCGACCGCGTTTCTCCACCGAGCGCCGCGGTAGCGGTGCGAGGGAGGGTGGTGTCGCACGCCACGCTGGGCATCTACAGTCTGTGGACCCGAGTGCGGAGGAGATTGTCGTGCGTGTACGCAGGCAAGTGTCCGGTGCGTTGATGGCCCTGCTCGTCGGGATGGGCGCACTCGTCGTGTCCGCGGGCGCGACGGCCGCCCAGGACGGTCCGGGCGGGCCGAGGTACACCGCCGGTGCCGCCGGCGCGGGCGACGCCTACTTCCCGTTCGCCGGGAACGGTGGGTATGACGTCCAGCACTACGACCTCGACATCACCTACTCCCCGCCGGCGCCCGCCCCGGCGCCGCTCGTCGGACAGCTGAACGGTGTGGCGACGATCGACCTCGTGGCCACGCAGGACCTGGACCGCTTCAACCTCGACCTGCGCGGCCTGGACGTGCAGGCGATCACGGTCGACGGGAAGCCTGCCAGCGCGGTGGCGCCGCCCGCTGCGGGTGCCGAGGTGGAGGGCGCGGCGTACTGGCACGTCCAGGACGACGCGGCCCGCGTGTGGGAGCTGACGATCCAGCCCCGTCCGAAGCTCAAGAAGGGTCAGTCGGCGCAGGTCGTCATCACCTACGGGGGCGAGACCACTCGGCCGACCGACATCGAAGGCGTCCTCTACGGCTGGGTGACCATGCGGGACGGCGCCATGGTGGTGGGCGAGCCCGAGGGCACCATGACCTGGTACCCGGTCAGCGACCACCCGACCGACAAGGCGACCTACGGCTTCGAGATCACCGTGCCCGAGGGCAAGGTGGCGGTCGCCAACGGGCTGCCGGCGGGCGACCCGGTCACCGAGGGCGGCTGGACCACCTGGTTCTGGGACGCCCCCGACCCGCAGGCCAGCTACCTGACCACCGCCTCGGTCGGCGACTACGACCTGCGCTTCTCCGAGACGGACGGCGGGCTGCCGATCATCGACGCCGTCGATGACAACCTCACCCAGGCCAACGCCGCCATCACGGAGGCGAGCCTCGCCTTGCAGGCGGACATCATCGCCTTCCTCGAGGAGGCCTTCGTGCCGTACCCGTTCAACTCGGCCGGCGCGATCGTCGACGACGACAGCGTCGGGTACGCGCTCGAGACCCAGACCCGGTCCGTCTACTCCCGCGTTGCCCGCGAGGGCACTGTCGTCCACGAGCTCGCCCACCAGTGGTTCGGCAACGCCGTGAGCCCGGAACGCTGGCAGGACATCTGGCTCAACGAGGGCTGGGCCACCTACGCCGAGTGGCTGTGGAACGAGGACTCGGGCGGCGACTCGGCCCAGGCGAGCTTCGACTCCGTCATGGACATCCCCGCCGACGACGAGTTCTGGAACCTGGCCATCGCCGATCCGGGCCCCTTCGGTCTCTTCCTGGGCGGGGTCTACGACCGTGGTGCGGCGACGCTGCACGCCCTGCGGGTCAAGGTCGGCGACGAGGCGTTCTTCGCCGCCTCCCAGGAGTGGTTGGTGCGATACGACGACTCGACCGGCACGACCGAGGACTTCGAGGCGGTCTTCGAGGAGGTGTCCGGCCAGGACCTCGACGCGTTCTTCGACGTGTGGCTGCGGACACCGACCAAGCCGACGACATGGTGACGCGCTTCACGTCGCACGGAGGCTCCTGAGCACACGAGAGTTGCCGTTCCGGGCGCGCCGTTCGGGACCTTGGGCTCTGGTGGAGGGGCCGTGGACGCGCGCTTCCTGGAGGTGAGGAGGTGCACCATGAAGATCGAGTACTTCCATGCCTCCAGGTTCGGCAACGGTGCCGCGGTCGCCGAGGAGTTCAAGAGGCAGATGGGCGCCAAGGGCGTGACCGTCGAGGTCCATCACATCCGGGAGGTGCGGCCGAGGGACCTGGCGCCGGCTGACCTGTACCTGTTCAGCTCGCCGGGGCGCTGTGGCCGGCCCATCGGCGGCATGCGCCGCTTCCTGAAGAGGCTGAGCCTGCCAGCCGGCACGCGGTATGCCATCCTGACCACCGAGCTCGCGCCGCAGCCGGACAAGAAGACCGGGCGCCCGCCGACCGACGAGGAGCTGGCCCGCTGGCAGCGCATCATCCCGATCATGAACGAGACCCTGCAGCGCAAGGGCCTCGTCAACGTCGCTGAGGGCAAGGTCCTCGTGACCGGGCTGACGGGCCCGTTGGAGGAGGGCTGGCAGCAGACGGTGGAGGCCTTCGCGGACCGGCTCCCGGTGCTCACGACACACGCCTGATGCGCGAGTCCCGCTTCAGTGCTCAGATCTTGAAGATGCTGAGATAGGTCGAGGCCCGCTCGGCCTCGAAGTCGGTGTGCAGCGACCCGGCGGCGGCCGCGTACGCATCGCCGGTCTCCATGGCCCGCCCCTGGTTGCGGAGGCGGCCGGCGACCACGTAGAGGAACTCTGCATGCGCGTGCTCGTGCGGCGTGCCCGTGTAGCCGGCCTCGGCCTCGACGAGCGCGACGACGTAGCCGTCCGCGCTCCCGAGCACCTTGGCCCGAGCATTGCCCTTCCCGCCCCAGTCGACCCACTCGGCCTCTGCGGCGTGCGTGATGTCCCATCCATCGAGTGACAGTGTCGCCGTCATGATGTGCTCCCTTCGCGCCGGATCGGGTGATCCGTCTTGCCAGTGGCAACATTATCTTGCCGGTGGCAAGATTGCACTAGGATGCGACCGATGTCACCGTCGCGCTCCTATCACCATGGCGACCTACGACGTGCGCTGATCCGAGCGGCCGTCGAGACGATCGGCGAGGTCGGCGCGGCGGCCATGAGCGTGAGGGAGGTCGCTCGGCGCGCCGGAGTCAGCCACACGGCCGCCACCTACCACTTCGGCGACAAGGCCGGCCTGCTCACCGCCGTGGCCACCGAGGGCTACCGCCTGCTGGGCGACGCGCTCGCTGCCGCGCACGAGGAGCATCGGAGCTTCCTGGAGGTCGGGGTGGCCTACGTGCGGTTCGCCGCCGACCATCGGGCGCACTTCGAGGTCATGTTCCAGCCCGCCCTCTACCACAGCGACGATCGTGCGCTGCAGGACGCGAGGCGGGCGACCGCGGCGCTGCTGTACCGCACCGCGGATGCCGACGAGGACCAGGTCGTCGCCGGCGTGGCGGCCTGGTCGCTGGTGCACGGCCTGGCGACGTTGTGGCTCAACGGCAACCTGCCGCCCCTGCTCGGTGACGACCCCCAGGCGATCGCTCGGCGTGTCGCCGCGCACCTCCGCCCCCGCGCCCCCCGCCGGTGACAACTCGGGGCAGCTTCCCGAGTTGGGGCGGCGAGGGACGCGCGATCGTGCCGACACGGCCGTCACGCTGCCGGTCGATGGCGCAGCAGCGCAACGAGGGAGTCGACGTCGCAGGCCCGCAACGCCTCGGCGTAGCGCTGCAGCAGGGCCTGCTGGGCCTCATCGAGCGACCGCAACCGATCGGCCGGGCGGTGGGCCTCGGCGAGGTTCGCCCTGGCTCGCTGGAGCGCGCTGTTCACCGACGGCACCGTGGTGTCCAGCAGCTCGGCGACCTCCGACGCCGACCAGCGCAGGACCTCACGCAACAGCAGGACCGAGCGCTGGCGCGGCGGCAGGTGCAGCAGGGCCGCCGTGAGGGCGAGGCGGACCGTCTCGTGGGTGACGATCTGCTCGGCCGGGTCGGCGTCCGCCGCCGCTGCCTGCGGAAACAGACGAGCATCCGCACGTCCGCCGCCCGGCCGGTCGGCGCCGACCGACGGTCCACCGGTCGCCCACGACGCCGGATCGGTGGGCCGGGCGCGCCGCTGCGAGGCTCCCACCATGTCGAAGCACACGTTGGTGGCAATGCGATGGAGCCACGTCCGCAGCGAGGCGCGCCCCTCGAAGCGGTCGTAGGAGCGCCACGCCCGCACGAGCGTCTCCTGGACGGCGTCATCGACCTCCGACCCGGAACCGAGGATCCGCCTGCACTGGGCGGCGAGCTCGGTCCGGTGCTCCTCGAGCCGCCGTGCCAGATCCACGGGGCCGAGCTTCGGCGGAGCGACCGTGGCGCCGACGGCGGCCGCGGCGGTCGTCCCGCTCATGCCGGGACCTCCCCGTGCGAGGCCCGCTCGGTGGGGGGTGCGTCGAGGCTGCGCCCGAGGGATCGAGCCAGGTCCCCGAGCATCCGTTCCGTCCATCGCCCGCCCGGCGGGCCGCCGTCGGCGTGCGGCTCGCCCCGGTCGCGCAACTCCTCGACCTCCACGCCGGCGCGCCGGAGCAGGGCGGCGTACCTCCGACCGTCGTCGGCGCGCAGGCTGTCGTCCCCGGCGACGAGCACGGTGGCCGGCGCGACGCCCGCCAGCGGGCGCTCCTTCAGGGCCAGGGGAGCCGGGTCGGCCGGGCCGGGGGCGAGCGCGGCGCCCAAGTCCGGACGGATCAACAGCTGCCGGGTCAGGACCGGCCACCCGACGTCCCGGGCGTGAAGCGCGACGGCCGCGGCGACCCCGGCGCCGAGAGCCTCGCCGGCGACGACGAGCCGGCGGGGGTCGGCGCCGAGCTCGCCGGCGTGGTCCGCGGCCCAGGCGGTCGCGGTGATCCCGTCCTCGAGGGCCGTCGCCCCCACGCCGGCCGATACCGGGCGGCCGCCGACGGCGAGGACCACGACACCGGCGTGCCGGCACAGCGCGCCGCACCGCGCGTCGGCGGCGTCGAGCGCCTCGGCCGCGACGCCGGCGCCGGACCCGGGCAGGAACACGAGCAGTGCCGGGCGGGGCGTGTGCGCCGGGCGCGGCGGCCAGTGGACGCGGGTCGCCAGGGGACCCGCCCGGCTGCGCAACTGCACGGCGGCGACCGGATGCATGCCGGCGCCGGGCCGGGGGTGGGGCGATCGGGTGGTCATGGGGGCACGGTCGCACCGGTCCTCGGCGGAAGGGAAAGGCCGAGTGTGCATCGCCGCGGTGCGCCAAACGCATGACCGCTCCCGGCCCCGCCGGTGCAGAATGTGGCCACATGGACGACGGCCCCGCGACCGACAGTGGCAGGGTGCTCCCGCTGCCTCCGGCGCCGGACGGCATCGAGTTGCGCCACCTCCGGGCGTTCGTCGCCGTGGCCGAGGAGCTCAACTTCGGCCGGGCGGCCTCCCGCCTCTACCTGTCCCAGCCGGCACTGAGCAGGCAGATCCGCAGCCTCGAACGGCACGTGGGGTGCGACCTGCTGCGGCGCTCGACCCACGGCGTCGAGCTCACCGTGGCCGGCGACGCGCTGCTCGACCGGGCGCGCGACCTGTTGCACGGGGTGGACGACGCCGTGTCGGCGACGCGGGCGGTCGGGGGCGAGATCGCCGGGCGCCTGGCCAGGATCTGGGAGCCGGTCAGTGAGCTCGCCACCGCGGACACTGACCTGCAGGAGCTGCGCAACGCCACGGAGACGCTGCACGCGCAGTTCGCGCCGCCGCCCGAGACGACGGTGCAGCCGGTCAACACCGGTGGCGTGCCGTCCCTGCTGGTGACGGCGGGCGCGGCGCGAGAGGCCACCCTGCTGTTCCTGCACGGTGGCGGCTACGTCGCTGGCTCGGCGTTCGGGTACCGGCACCTGGCCGGCGCGCTGGCCGTGGCCGCCGACTGCGGGGTGGTGGTCCCGGAGTACCGGCTCGCGCCGGAGCACCCGTTCCCGGCGGCCGTCGAGGACGCGCTGCGCGCCTACGTGTGGATGCTCGACAGCGGGATCCGGCCGGACGAGGTGACGCTCGCCGGCGACTCGTCCGGCGGCGGGCTGGCACTGTCACTGTTGATCAGGCTCACGCAGGAGGGGCTGCCCCTCCCGGGCGGCGCCGTCCTGCTCAGCCCCGCCGTCGACCTGACCTTCGAGCAGCTCGAGGATCTGGCGGGCGATCCCGCGCGTGCCCTGTCCCTCGACCAGATGCGCAGCTTCGCGGCGTCGTACCTCGCCGGCCATCCGGCCGACGACCCCCTGGTCAACTCCCTGCACGCCGATCTCACCGGGCTTCCGCCCCTGCTCGTCCAGGGCGGCACCGGCGACCTCGTCGTCGTGGACGCGCACCGGCTCGCGGCGCGTGCCCGCGAGCACGGCATCGACGTCCGCCTCGAGCTGTACCCGGCCGACACCCACGACTTCCAGGTCTTCTGGTCGTTCCTCCCCGAGGCCGCCGACGCCCTGAAGCAGGCCGGGCGCTTCGCCCGCGAGGTGGCGGACGCCGAGGCGCACCGGGCGTCGTCGTAGCCGCAGAGCGGTACGTCGGCGTGGGCGGGCACGGTCGTGCCAGCCGGCCTCGTCGTGGTCGCGGCGGAGCCGGCTCGGGCGATCGACGCGATGAGTGCGGCGGCCCTCGGTCGTCTGACCCGGTGAGAGACGTGATGACGATGCCTGCCCCCACCCGCCTGATCTGGTTCCCCGCTCTGGTGCTCGAGCGGCCGCTCGGCACGCCGACCGAGCGCGCCGGCCCACGGCCCGGTGCCCGGTGCTGCGCCGACCCGTGCCGACGGCCGAGCGCGGCCGAGCGGTTCGAGGCCCTCGACGCCCTGCTGGCGACCTAGGTAGTGGCGATCTGGCGCCGGTCGGGGACGACGCCCGTGAGCTGGCAGGCGGCCTCCCACTCGGGGGTGGCGAACACGGTGCGGTCGGGGACGTCGTGGCGCGTCCATGTCTCGACGTCCGCGATGGTGGCCGCCAGCAGCTCGCGGAGGACGGTGTCGGGGTCGGGCACGCAGGCCTGGGCGATGCCGACCACGGCGTGGCGGACGGTGTTGGGGGCCGCGTGGCGCTGGAAGCCCTTGGGCGTCGGCCGGATCTGGCGGGTGAAGCCCATCGCCCACTCTTCGGCGTCGGGCACGAGGGCCAGTGCGCGGCGGCTCTCGTCGCCGATCGAACCGGCGGGCCGGTCGTCGAGATCACCGAGCAGGCGCTCGGCCGCCAGGATCGACACGGCCAGGATGCGCTGGCGATCGGCGGCGGCGATGGGGAGCGCGGTGGTGGCGGCCCGCAGCACGATGCCCACGTCGACGTGCAGGTCGTCGCTGGTCAGCCCGATCACCGACGGCACCAGGCCGGCCAGCTCGTTGCGGCCGGCGTCGGTGGTGTGGTCGTTGACCAGGCGGGCGAGCGCGGCCAGCAGCGGTTGGGTGCACGCCGGATGGTCGCTCCAGCGCTCGCCCGCCAGGTAGGAGGCCAGCTCCATGAAGCACGCCCCCTTACGCGGGTGGCGGTGCTTGCCCCGCGAGAGGTGCGGCACCAGGTCGGGCACGAGCTGATCGTGACGGGTCATGGGGCACCCCCACGGCATGGTCGGGTCGGTCGACCTCCAGTCTGGAACGCCGACGGCCGTGAGGCCACCCCCTCTTTCACGATCGCACGATCACGACACGCGTGTGGTGCCCGTCGCGGCCGCTCGGGCGGCGGTGTCGGACGTCCCGGCGGGGAACGCCGTGGCGAGGCGGGCCAGGGCCAGCGCACCGATCAGCAGGCCGAAGTCGCGCAGCGCGATGTCGTAGAAGTCGGCCATCATCAGCAGGTTGACGATGATGCCCGCCAGCCAGGCGGCCACCAGGTAGCCCCCGAACCGGGGCCGCACCGCCACCACCAGGCCCGCGACGATCTCGATGGCCCCCACGACGTACATGAGGGTGTGCGCCGAGGTGCCGAGCAGGTCCGGGAACTCGGGGGCCAGGTAGACATCCCAGTCGACGAGCACGTGGGCGAACTTGTCGAGGCCGAACAGGATCGGGGCCACGACGAACCCGATGCGTAGCAGCCAGAACGCCTGCACCGCGGGGTCGGCGAGATCGCCGCGCGGGCCCTCGATCTGGCGATGGTGGTCGATCGATGTGGTCGCCATCACTTCTCCTCCTTCTAAAACAATGTGACATTGTTTATAGTCGACCTCACACCGGTCTATGTCAAGGAGCGATTAGCTTTAGAGGCCGGTGGCGAGATCGGAGAGCCGATGAGCGAGGACCCCCGGCCGGCGCACGGCGAGCCCGGCGTGCGCGGCGAGCAGACGGTGGACGCGCCGCCGACCACGGCGTCGGACCAGGCGGACCCGGCGGACTCGCAGCAGGATGCCGACCGCCTGGCGTCGATCGCCTCGCTGGGCGAGCCGACCCGCCGAGCGCTCTACGACCACCTGGTCGCAGCCGGCGGCTGGGTCGGTCGCGACGAGGCGGCCGCGGCGGTCGGCGTCGAGCGGGGCACCGCCGCCCACCACCTCGACCGGCTGGCCGCCGACGGGCTCGTCGAGGTCGACTTCCAGCGCCGGACGGGCCGCAGCGGTCCCGGAGCGGGCCGCCCGGCCAAGCTCTACCGGCGGGCCCGGCGCGACATCGAGGTCTCGCTGCCGCCCCGCGACTACGAGCTGGCCGGCCGCCTGCTGGCCCGGGCGGCCGAGCAGTCACGGTCCGAGGGCACCGACATCGTCCGTGCCCTCGACGACGAGGCCCGCGTCGAGGGACGGCGCCTGGCCGACCAGGCGCGCGTCCGTCCCGGGGGGCGCCCGGGCGGGCATGGGCGTGACCGGCGGCGCCGGGCCGTCCTCGACGTGCTGGTCGAGCACGGCTTCGAGCCGGTGGGCGACGACGAGATCGTGCTGCGGAACTGCCCGTTCCACCGGCTCGCGCGCGAGCACACCGAGCTCGTGTGCGGTATGAACCTGTCACTGCTCAGCGCGGTGCTGGAGCATGCGGGCGACACCGGGCTCTCCGCCCGGCTCGAGCCCGAGGATGGCGTGTGCTGCGTCCGCCTGGGCTCGACGCGCTGATCGACACGATGCCCGCACCACCCGCTCGACCGGAGGAGGAGCCATGGCGCTCGACGAGAGGCAGTCCGCCATGATCGAGGACCGGCCGGCCGACTACGGCGACCTGCGGGCGGTGTTCGTCAACTGCACGCTCAAGCGCTCGCCGGAGCCATCGCACACCCAGGGGCTGGCCGACATCGCGATCGAGATCATGCGGCGCAACGGCGTCACCGTCGACGTCGTCCGGGCCGTCGACCACGACATCGCCACCGGCGTGTACCCCGACATGACCGAGCACGGCTGGTCGGCCGACGAGTGGCCCGCCATCTTCGACCAGGTCATGGCGGCCGACATCCTCGTGCTGTGCACCCCCATCTGGCTGGGGCAGACGTCGTCGGTGTGCGGCCAGGTGATCGAGCGCCTGTACGGCAACTCCAGCCAGCTCAACGACGCCGGCCAGTACGCCTACTACGGCCGGGTGGGCGGGTGCCTCGTCACCGGCAACGAGGACGGCGTCAAGCACTGCGCCATGAGCATCCTGTACTCGCTGCAACACCTGGGCTTCGTGATCCCGCCCCAGGCCGACGCGGGCTGGATCGGCGAGGTGGGCCCCGGCCCCTCGTACCTCGACCCGGGCTCGGGCGGGCCGGAGAACGACTTCACCAACCGCAACACCACGTTCATGACCTGGAACCTCCTCCACCTCGCGCGCATCTTGCGCGACGCCGGCGGCATACCGGCCCACGGCAACCAGCGCTCGCTGTGGGACGCCGGCTGCCGCTTCGACTTCCCCAACCCCGAGCACCGCTAGTGCCCTGGCCATGAACGTTCGCCCGTCCACGACGAGTCAGGATCGTCGCTGGCAAGGACGCAGGACGAAGGCATAGCCGTAGCTACGTCGAGGACGAGGACGCAGCCAGCGGCGATCCTGGCCGGCGTGGTGGGCGCAAACGTTTGTGGCCAGGGCACTAGCCGCGTGGGGCCCGGGGCGGCCCGAGCCGCTCGCCACGGGCAGCCGCCGCGCCGGTGTGCGGCCGGGGTTGCCTCGGCGGGTCGCCGGCTGGTTCACTGGCAGGACTCGTCACCATGGTGTCGCTGGGGTGCATAGCGCGATACTCACCGTGGTGATACCGCCGCTCATGGACACACTCTCCGCCGCCACCGTGTCGCCGTCCGCACTCGCCGGGCTCGTGCACACCACCCTGCCCGCCACGCCGTCCTCGGTGCTGCTGCCGCGCCGCCGGCTGCTGCTCGGGCTGGCCGCGCTGCTCGCCGCACTGGCCATCGCGGCCGCCCTGTCCGGCGGCCAGGTGCTGCTCACCTGGGACGAACCGATCCAACGCGGCGTCGAGGCCCGGCGCACCTCCGGGCTCAACGAGTTCTTCCTCACCGTCTCGCGGTTCGGCTCCACCATCCCCGTGCTGGCCATCGGCACGATCGCCGCCGCGGTGACCTGGCGCCGCTGCCGCGCCGTGGGCATGGCCGTCCTGGTGGCGACCTTCAGCCGGCCTCTGCTCGAGTTCATGGTCAAGGCCCTGGTCGACCGCGACCGCCCCGACTTCGACCGGCTGGTGGCCGGCAACGGGCCCTCGTTCCCCAGCGGGCACGTGATGGCGGCGGTCGCCCTGTGGGGCCTGATGCCGCTGGTCGTGTCGCTCTACACCCGCCGCAAGGTCATCTGGTGGGCGTCGGTCGCCGTGGCCGGCGCGCTCATCGCCGGCATCGCCGCCAGCCGCATCTACCTCGGGGTCCACTGGTTCTCGGACGTGACGGGTGGGTTGATCGTGGGGGCGTTCTTCCTGCTCGGCATCGAGGCCGTGCTGATCCGCCTGCATGCCCGGCACCCGTGCCACGTCGTGGGCTGCGACGAGCACGTCGAGCCCGTGGTCGTGCAGCCGGCCGCGCCCCTCGTCGCCGCGTCCCGTGGCGGGCCAGGCGGCGGCCGCGAGCTACGGCAGCCCGTCGCGCCCTGAGCCCAGCTCGAGAACCGCCGTCAGCGGCAGGTGGTCCGAGATCGCCGAGAAGCGGACGAGCCCGTCCTCGCCAGGGCGGGGCACCCGCACCTCGACCGACCTGACCGCAGGTGACACGTACACGTAGTCGAGCCGCCGGCCCGGCGCCTCGGTGGTGCCGCGCTGCCACCCCCGCCAGTTGGTCGGGAAGGGGTCGGTGGCCGGCTCGTCCGTGCCCGTCCCGGCCTCTGACGGCTGCTGCCAGCCGTCGCGCAGCCCGGCCGCCGCCATCAGCCGCGCGACCGGCCCGCCGGGGCGCTCGTTGAAGTCGCCCACCGCAACCACGGGCCCCGCGAGCGGGTCGACCATCGCCAGCACCTTGGCGGCCTCGACCTCGCGCCGAGCCACCTCGCCGTGCGGCGTCAGGTGCAGGTTGACCAGGGTGAGCGGGCCGTGGGGCGTGGCGACCACCGCTCGCTGGGCGATGCGGCGCCGCCAGCTCCACACCCGCCAGCCGTGCGACAGGACGCGGGTGCGGGCGTGCACGCGCACGGTGACGCCGATCACCGCCATCCCCTCGGGCCAGGTGCGTCCCGGGAAGTGCTTGAAGCACCAGCGGCGCGAGGTCGCCCCGAGTGCCCGGGCGATGCGGCGGGCCTGGTGCCACTGCACCTCCTGCAGGGCGACGAGGTCGGCGCCCCCGGACCGGATGTGCTCGGCCACCGCCGCGGTGTCGGGGTTGGCGCTGCCCTTCAGGTTCCAGGACACCAGCGTCGTCGGCACGGCGACGAAGGTACCGCCCGGTTCACGCCCGACCGGTCACGCCCTCCGTGAGGGGTCGCGGGCTCCCGTACGCTCCGGCCATGGACCTCGCCGCGTTCCAGCAGCTCATGGCCGACACCTACGGCGCGCGCGATCGGGCCCGCGGGCTGCCGGCCACGGTGGCCTGGTTGGCCGAGGAGCTGGGTGAGCTGGCCCAGGCGGTGCGCAAGGGCGACCGCGCCGAGCAGGTGCACGAGCTGGGAGATGTGCTCGCGTGGTTGGCCTCGCTGGCCGGTCAGCTGGGCATCGACCTCGACGAGGCGGCCGCCCGCTACGCGGCCGGTTGCCCCCGGTGCGGCAGGCGGCCCTGCACGTGCCCCTGACGGTCAGCTGCGGCGGGCGACGAGCAGCTCGGCGATCTGAACGGCGTTGAGCGCCGCGCCCTTGCGCAGGTTGTCGTTCGAGACGAAGAAGATGAGCCCGTGGTCGACGGTCGGGTCGCGCCGGATGCGGCCGACGAAGGCCGGGTCGGACCCCGCCGCCATGAGCGGGGTGGGGACGTCGGTCAGGGCCACCCCCGGGGCCGAGGCCAGCACCTCTGTCGCCCGCTCGGGCGGCAGGTCGCGCTCGAACTCGGCGGCGATCGACAGCGAGTGGCCGGTGAACACCGGCACCCGCACGCACGTGCCCGCCACCCGCAGGTCGGGGATGCCCAGGATCTTGCGGGTCTCGTTGCGCAGCTTCTGCTCCTCGTCGGTCTCGCCCGTGCCGTCGCCGACGAACGAGCCGGCCTGGGGCACGACGTTGAAGGCGATCGGCGCGGGGAACTTGACCGGTGCGGGGAACTCGACCGCCGAGCCGTCGAAGGTCAGCGCGACGGCGCCGTCGGCCACCTTGCGCACCTGGTCGTCGAACTCGGCCACGCCGTCCAGGCCCGCCCCCGAGGTGGCCTGGTACGTGCTGATGAGCAGGCGGCGCAGCCCGCCGGCGCGGTGCAACGGCCCCAGGACCGGCATGGCGGCCATGGTGGTGCAGTTGGGGTTGGCGACGATGCCCTTGCGGATGTGGTCGAGGTCCTGCGGGTTGACCTCGGACACCACCAGGGGCACGTCGGGGTCCATGCGCCACGCCGACGAGTTGTCGATCACGGTGGCCCCGGCGGCCACCACCCGGGGGGCGAGGGCCCGCGAGGTCGCGCCGCCGGCCGAGAACAGCACGACGTCGAGGCCCGCGTAGTCGGCGGTGGCGGCGTCCTCGACCGGGATGTCGGCGTCCCGCCAGGGGAGGCTGCGCCCCGCCGAGCGGGCCGAGGCGAAGTACCTGATGTGGGACACCGGGAAATCGCGCTCGGCGAGCACCTCGCGCATCACGCCGCCGACCTGACCGGTGGCGCCGACGACGCCCACGCGCACGGAAGACATGGCCAGCAGGCTACGGCCGGCCCGACGCCGGCCCCAAGCGGTTACCCGGCGGGGGCCCGGGCCCGGCGGCCGGGCTCACGGCTCGCCGTCGAGGCCGAAGGCGGTGTGGAGGCTCTGGACCGCCTGCTCGACCTCCCCCTCGCGCACGACGCACGAGGTGCGGATGGCGGAGGTGGAGATCATCTCGATGTTGATGCCCTCGCCGGCGAGCACCTCGAACATGGTGGCGGCCACGCCGGGGTTCGACTTCATGCCGGCGCCGATGATGCTCACCCGGGCGATGTCGCGGTCGGACGACACCCCGGTGGCGCCGATGTCGTCGGCCAGCCGCTGGCACACCTCGGTGCCGCCCGCCAGGTCGTTCTTGGGCACCGTGAAGGAGATGTCGGTGACGCCGTGGTCGGACACGTTCTGCACGATCATGTCGACGTTCACGTCGACGTCGGCCAGCTCGCGGAACAGGCGCGCCGCGATGCCGGGGTGGTCGGGCACGCCCGACACCGTGACCTTGGCCTCGCTGGTGTCGTGCGTGACTGCCGAGACGATCGCCTGTTCCATTTCCGGATCCTCCTCGAGCACCCAGGTGCCCGGCTCCCAGGTGAATGCCGACCGGACGTGCAGCGTGACGTTCCAGCGCCGGGCGTACTCGACCGAGCGCATGGCCGGCTTGGGGCAGCCGGTGGCCGTCATCTCGAGCATCTCCTCGAAGGACACCGAGCGCATGCGGTGCGCACGGGGCACCAGGCGGGGGTCGGCGGTGAACACGCCCGGCACGTCGGTGTACAGCTCGCACGAGTCGCCGCCCAGGGCATGGCACAGGGCCACTGCGGTCGTGTCCGACCCGCCCCGGCCGAGGAACGTGATGTCGTGGTCGGTCGACACTCCCTGCGCGCCACCGATGACGGGCACGCGGCCGGCGTCGATGGCCTTGCGCAGCCGCTCCGGCCGCAACTCGACGATCTTGGCGTTGGTGTGGTTGGTGTCGGTGATGAAGCCGGCCTGGCTGCCGGTGAAGCTGTCGGCCGCCACCCCGAGCGAGTGCAGCGCCATGCACAGCAGCGCCATCGCCTTGCGCTCGCCGGCGGTGATGAGCATGTCCATCTCGCGGCCCGGCCGCACGTGCGACACGTCGCCGGCCAGCCGGATCAGCTCGTCGGTCTCCTTGCCCATGGCGCTGACCACGACCACGACGTCGTTGCCGTGGCGCACGGTGCGGGCGACGTGGTCGGCGACCTCGCGGATGCGGTCGGGGTCGGCGACGGAGGTCCCGCCGAACTTCTGGATGACCAGGGGCACGGCTCAGCAACCTACCGGCGCACGGGCGCGGTGGACGAGCCCCTTCCCTGCTCGACCACTTTCGGTGATCTCCCAGCTTCCTCGCCCGCCTGGACAAGCCCGCCAGGTACGTCGTGGGGACGTCAGGACAGCGTCGAGGGGCTCTCGACGAGAGCCTCCCACGCCTCCAGCCTGGCGACCGCGTCCGCGACATCGGTCTGCAGCAGCGCGCAGATGGCCCGCAGGTCGTCGCGTCGGATCGTCAGCACTCGCCCGTTGTAGTCGCCCCGCTCGACGATGATCGACCGGACGAACCGCTGCACGGGTGCCGCTTCGGGCACCTTGTTCAGCGCTTCGAGGTCGAGCACCAGCTTGGGCGGGCCCTCGCCGGACGGTGTGTGCTCGCCGAGCAGCACCGAAACGGAGACGTCGTAGAACTCGGCCAGCTCGTGCAGCCGGGGAAGGCTGAGCGTGCGGAAGCCGCGTTCGTAGGCGCCGATGGCCGATGCGCTCCAGCGGCCCGACGACTGGCGCTCGACATCGTCGAGCGACATGTGCCGCGCCTTGCGGAGCGACCGGAGCCGGCGCCCGACCTCGAGGGTCACGCTCGTCGGCGTGGTCTCTTCGTCTTCTTGATCGTTGTTGTCCATTTGGTTCTCGTGGTGATGGGAGTCACGTGCAGAACCGCCTCAGGGACGCATTGTCGCACGTAGAACCCCGAAGAGTGCATTCTAAAGCCGCTCGCGTGGTGGGTGTCACCTGCCCGAATGCCCTCGCGGGGTGCCCACTGACTACCCTCCACGCTTCGTGGCAACAGACAAACGAGAGCGTCAGAGAGCGGCCCGGCTGGAGAAAACGGTCGCCCAGGCATCGGCTGCGAAGCGCGCGAAGACCCGGGGCACGACCGTACGCATCGTGGTCGCCGCAGTGGTCGTGCTGGCCGTCGTGTTCGGCGTCTCACAGCTCATGGGCGACGATTCCGACTCGGAGACGACCGCAGACGACACCGAGGCGACCGACGCCTCGGCGCCCGACGTGACCGAGCCGCCGGAGCCCGAGTACGCCAACCCCGACCTCGCCGAGGAGGTGCTGGCGCGCACCCCGCCCGAGCCCGAGCCCCCGGCCGAGGACACGCCGGCCGACGCCGTCGAGATCACCACGCTGACCGAGGGTGAGGGCGAGGGGGCGGTCGAGGGCGACACCGTGACCGTGCACTACGTCGGCGTGCTGGCCGACGGCACCGAGTTCGACCAGTCGTGGGAACGGGGGCAGACCTTCCCCGTCAGCCCGCTCGGGCAGGCCGCCGTCATCGACGGGTGGAACGAGGGGCTGATCGGGGCGAAGATCGGCGAGCGCCGGCGTCTGGTCCTCGGGTCCGACAAGGCCTACGGCGAGCAGGGCAGCCCGCCCGCCATCCCGGCCGGCGCGCCGCTGGCCTTCGAGATCGACATCGTCGACATCCAGCCCGGCACCGGCTGACACCCCATCGCTGGCCCGGGCCGACGGCCTGTGCCGGTGGCGCCGACCGTGAGGCCCCTGTCCGTCGGCGTCGTCCCGTGGCGCCGACGGTCAGGCCTCGCCCGACTCGGGAAGGTCGTCGCGCGCCGCCCCGCCCGCCGCCGGCGCCGTCGGTCCTGCGCGCAGGCCGGCCAGCCCGGTGCGGGCGAGGCGCACGGCCGCCACCGCCACGAGGCCCGCGAACAGCGTCTGGGACAGCTCGGGGTCGAGCCCGATCGACAGCCGCGAGGCGAGGTACGCCGAGCCGATGCCGGCCAGCCCCACCACCGCCGCCGGCCGCAGGGCGGTGAGCCGCGACTGCCGGTTGCGGGCGGTGCCGATGACGGCCGTGGGCAGGATCACCGCCAGCGAGGTGCCCTTGGCGAGCACGTGGGGCAGGCCGAAGCCCAGCGTCAGCACCGGCACGATGATGATGCCGCCCCCCACCCCCAGCAGCCCGGCCAGGATGCCCGACGCCACCCCGAGGGCGACGAGTGCAAGGGCCATGCCGAGGGTCAGGTCCGACCGGCCGGCGCCCGAGCCGTCGTCGACGAACATCTTCGCCGCGGTCAGCACCATCGCGGTCGCGAACCCCAACTGCAGGACGGGCGTGCTGATGCGCAGCAGCCAGCGGGTGCCGGCCACGGCGCCGGCGACCGCGCCGACCGAGACGCAGGCCGCCGCCGCCCAGTCGACCTCGCCCGCGGTGGCGTAGCCGACGACGCCGGCGACCGAGATGGGCACGATGGCGCCGAGCGACGTGCCCGTCGCCAGCTTGTGGGGGAAGCGGGCCACCATGACGAGGGCCGGGACGATGACGATGCCCCCGCCCACCCCGAACAGGCCCGACGTGAAGCCGGCGATGACGCCCACGGCCACGATGCGGCCCCATCGCTGGTCGGACCGGACCGCCGAACCGAGATGGGGCGACGCAGTGGGCACCCCGAGGACTGTATACAGCGTCCGGGTCAGACGCCGACTGCGGCCGCGTCGGCCAGGTACGACCCGTGGGCGGCGGCCACGTGGGCGGCCGCGAGGGCGGCGGCCCGGTCGCCGTCGCCGCGGGCGATCGCGTCGGCCAGCTCGCGGTGCTCGGCCAGCGACTGGGCGGCACGGTCGCCGACCGTCCGGCTGAAGATCCACTGCGTCCGCCCCCGCAGCGGGGCCATGGTCTCGCCCAGCAGCGTGTTGCCACCCATGTCGAGGATGAGCTGGTGGAAGCGCGTGTTCAGGTCGGGCAGCCGCCGCAGGTCGCCGCGCTCGATCGCCTGGGTCGAGGTGTCGAGCAGACGCTCCAGGCGCCGCACCTGGGCCGGTGCGGCCCGCTGCGCGGCCAGCCGGGCGCCCAGCGCCTCGAGGGCCCCGCGCACCTCGAAGATCTCGGCCACGATCTCGGGCGACAGGTCGGCGACGATCGCTCCCCGCCGAGGGATGAGCTCAACGTAGCCCTCGACCTCGAGCGCCCGCAGCGCCTCACGCACCGGGTTGCGCGACACGCCCAGCTCGTCGGCCAGGCGGTCCTCGACCAGCCGCTCGCCCGGCCGGTGCACGCCCGAGGCGATGCGGTCGCGGATGGCGTCGCACACGACGTCCCGCAGCGGCCGATGGTCGACACCGACCGGGCGGGGCCTGGTTTGTGCCTTGGATGACATGGCGCTCCTTCCTTCGGCCGATCGTATGCCGGCCCGCCGCTCCGCCCCGGAGCCATCGGCGCAGTCCCGCCGGTCGTGGAGCAGCGACGCTCAGGGTTCGGCGAGGCGGGCGAAGGCCGGGGCCGGGGAGGGCAGCCGGCCGGCCGTGCCCAGCTGGTCGAGCAGCCGGGCCGCCAGGCGGGGCACGATCGGCGCCGCAGCCCGCGCGATGGTCCGGGCCGCGGCCACCTGGCCGGCCAACAACCGGTCGAGCTCGCCGGCTCGCCCGGCGTCCCGGGACAGCCTCCACGGCGCCGTCGCCTCGAGGTCGCGGTTGAGCGCGGCGGCCGCCTCGACCACCAGCCGGGCCGCGCCCCGCAGGTCGAACTCGGCGATCGCAGCGGCCACCTGCGCCTCCACCCCGGCGTGGCCGACCGCCACCACGCCGGGAGGGTGCCCGTCCCGATCCCGTGGTGCCGGGACGACGCCGTCGCGGTGCCGGTGGACCAGGGCGACGATGCGGTTGGTCACGTTGCCGAGGGCGTTGGCCAGGTCGTCGTTGGCCCGGACCACCAGGCGCGCGGGGGTGAAGTCGGTGTCGGCCACGGCGCCCACCTCGCGGGCGAACCACCAGCGGAGCGCGTCGGAGCCGTAGGCGTCGACCACGTCGGTCGGCGACACGGCCGTGCCGGACGACTTGGCCAGCTTGGCGCCGCCGACCGTCAGGTAGGGGTGCACCTGGATGCGTGTCGGCGGCGGCTCGCCCGCCGAGGCCAGGAACGCCGGCCAGTAGACGGCGTGGAACCGCAGGATGCCCTTGCCGACCACGTGCACCCGATTGTCCGCCCCGGTCCACCAGGTGCCGTGGTCGGTGCTGCCGGGCTCACCGAAGCGCAGGGCGCTGAGGTAGTAGGTCAGCGCGTCGAACCAGACGTACACGACCTGGGACGGGTCGCCCGGCACCTCGATGCCCCAGCCCCGGGCCCGCGCCACCGAGCGCGACACGCTGATGTCGTCCAGCCCCCGGCGGACGAAGGCCAGCACCTCGCGTCGGAACGGCTCGGGCCTCACGGCCAGGCGGTCGCAGGCGATCAGGTCCTCGATGTGTTCCTGGTAGCGGGACAGGCGGAAGAACCAGTTCTCCTCGGCGACCCGCTCGGTCGGCGTGCCGTGCTCGGGGCAGCGACCGCGAGCCAACTCGTCCGGCGCGTAGAACCGCTCGCACCCCACGCAGTAGTCGCCGTCGTAGGGGCGGCGGTACAGGTCGCCCGCGGCCAGGCACGCCCGCCACAGCCGCTCGACGGCGGGCCGGTGGCGGGGGTCGGCGCTGGTGCGGACGAAGTCGTCGAACGCCAGGTCCAGCGGCCCGGCCAGCGCCTCGAAGCGGGCGGCGTTGCCGTCGACGTAGGTGCGCGTGGGCACACCGGCGGCCTCGGCGGCCACCACGTTCTTGAGCGAGTAGTCGTCGGTCCCGCCCAGGAACCGCACCCGGTCGCCGGCCGTGCGGCGGGCGCGGGCGTGGATGTCGGCCAGAACGAGCTCGTAGGCGTACCCCAGGTGGGGGGCCGCGTTGACGTAGGGGATGGCGACAGTGACGTAGGTGGTGGTCATGGCGAGGGCCTCCAGTGCCTCGCCCCGGAGGAGGCCCGACCACGCCGTGTACGACACCGGCCCCGGAGACTCCTCCGGGGCCCGACGGATCGCTTACCGCGGCACGCGCGCGACCGGCCCCGGGTGGGGCCGCATCATCGAGCAGTGATGACGTGCACGCATGGCGGCGACCGTAGCCCCGCACGGGCGCCGGACCCGAGCGATTTCGGGCGCGGGCCGCGACAATCGCGGTGCTGTCGGCGGCGGAGCGTCGGCCATGATGGCGCCTCCGACCGCGGACAGGCGCCGATGCTGCTGACCATCTCGACCACCCACACGCCCGCAACCGACCTGGGCTTCCTGCTCCACAAGCACCCCGACAACGTGCGCACGGTGTCGTTCCCGTTCGGCGACGCCCACGTCTTCTTCCCCGAGGCCGGCGACGACCGCTGCACGGCCGCGCTGCTGGTCGAGGTCGACCCGGTGGGGCTCGTGCGCCGGCGGGGCGGGCGGGGCGGGCGAAACGGTGGTGGGGCGGAGAGCTTCTCGCTGGCCGGTTATGTCAACGACCGGCCCTACGCCGCGTCGTCGCTGCTCAGCGTGGTCCTGGGCAAGGTGTTCGGCACCGCCATGGCCGGCCGCTGCGACCAGCGGCCGGGGCTGGCCGACCAGGCGCTCCCGGTCGAGGTCGAGATCCCCGTGCTGCCGTGCCGGGGCGGCGAGGCCGTGCTCCGCTCGCTGTTCGAGCCACTCGGCTACGACGTCGCGTCCGAACGGGTGGGTCTCGACGACCGGTTCCCCGACTGGGGCGACAGCCGCTACCTCTCGGTGCGGCTCGGCGGCACGGTGCGGCTGGCCGACCTGCTGGCCCACCTGTACGTGCTGCTCCCCGTGCTCGACGACGACAAGCACTACTGGGTGGGCGACGACGAGGCCCGGAAGCTGATGGACAAGGGCGGGGGCTGGCTCGCCGACCACCCGGCCCGCGACCTGATCACGCGCCGCTACCTCAGGCACCGGCGCTCGCTGGCCGAGGGCGTGCTGGCGCAGCTGGCCGAGGACGACCCCGACGAGCCCGGCGCGGCCGATGAGGAGCACGACCGCGAGGAGGGGCAGGTCGAGACGCCGCTCGGCCTCGACCGGCAGCGGCTCGACGCCGTGGTCGAGGTGCTCGTCGCCGCGGGCGCCGCCCGGGTGCTCGACCTGGGCTGCGGCGAGGGACGCCTGGTCCGGGCGCTGCTCGACCAGCCGGGTGTCGAGCAGGTGACCGGCGTGGACGTGTCGCCGCGGGCCCTCGAGCGGGCCGCGGCCCGGCTGCGGCTCGATCGCCTGCCCGAGCGGCAGCGCGGGCGGGTGGCGCTCCTGCACGGCAGCCTGACCTACCGCGACAGCCGCTTCGCCGGGTTCGACGCCGCCGCGCTGGTCGAGGTGGTCGAGCACCTCGACCCGCCCCGCGTGGCCGCGCTCGAGCAGGTGGTGTTCGCCCACGCCGGCCCACCGACCGTGGTGCTCACCACGCCCAACCGCGAGCACAACGTGCGCTTCGGCGGGGTGCCCGCGGGCAGCCTGCGCCACCGTGACCACCGCTTCGAGTGGACCCGCGCCGAGCTGGCCGCCTGGGCGCAGCGGGTGGCGGACGACCACGGCTACGCCGTGCGCCTGGCGCCCATCGGCGCAGAGGACCCCGAGGTGGGCCCGCCGACCCAGATGGCGGTGTTCAGCCGATGACGCAGCCGACGACCGACACGACGATCGCCGTCCCGGACCTGGCCCTGGTGGTGCTGGTCGGCCCGTCGGGCGCAGGCAAGTCGACGTTCGCGGCCCGGCACTTCGCGGCCAGCGAGGTGCTGTCGTCCGATGCCTGCCGCCTGCTCGTCGCCGACGACGCCAACGACCAGAGCGCGACCCGCGACGCCTTCGACGTGCTCGGCTTCATCGCCGGCAAGCGCCTGGCGGCGGGGCGGCTCACCGTGGTCGACGCCACCAACGTGCAGCGCGAGGCCCGGGCGCCGCTGCTGGCGCTGGCCCGCGAGCACCACGTCCTGCCGGTGGCGATCGTGCTCGACGTACAGGAGAAGCTGTGCGCCGAGCGCAACGCCAGCCGCACCGACCGCGAGCTGCCCGCCCACGCCCTGCACCGACAGCACCAGCAGCTCCGCCGCTCGCTGCGGGGCCTGGGCAAGGAGGGCTTCCGCCGGGTGTTCGTGCTGCGCGGGCCCGACGAGGTCGCCGCCGCGACCGTGGTGCGCGAGCGCCGCTGGACCGACCGGCGCGACGAGCACGGGCCCTTCGACTTCGTCGGCGACGTCCACGGCTGCATCGACGAGCTGGTGGCCCTGCTCGGCGAGCTGGGCTATCGGGTGGCGGGCGACCGCGCCACCGCCTCCCACCCCGACGGTCGCCGGGCCTTCTTCGTGGGCGACCTCGTCGACCGCGGGCCCGACACGCCCGCCGTGCTGCGCCTGGTGATGGGCATGGTGCGGGACGGCGCCGCCTCGTGCGTGCCCGGCAACCACGAGAACAAGCTGGTGCGGGCGCTGCGGGGCCGCAAGGTGCAGCTGTCCCACGGCCTGGCCGAGACGCTGGCCCAGCTGGAGCGCGAGCCCGAGGCGTTCCGGGACGAGGTGGTCGAGTTCGTCGACGGCCTGGTCAGCCACGCGGTGCTCGACGCCGGCCGCTGCGTCGTCGCGCACGCCGGCCTGCCCGAGCGCCTGCACAACCGCGCCTCGGGGGCGGTGCGCAGCTTCGCCCTCTACGGCGACACCACCGGCGAGACCGACGAGTACGGCCTGCCGGTGCGCTACCCGTGGGCCGACGACTACCGGGGCGCGGCCGCGGTCGTCTACGGGCACACGCCCACGCCGGTGGCCGAGTGGGTCAACAACACCATCTGCATCGACACGGGCTGCGTGTTCGGCGGCCGGCTCACCGCGCTGCGCTACCCCGAGCGCGAGCTGGTGTCGGTGCCCGCAGCGCGCACCTGGTACGAGCCGGTCCGCCCCCTGGAGCCGTCCGGTGGGACCACGGGCGCGGTCGACGCCGGTGCCGTTCCCCGGGCGCGCCCGCCCGGGCTGCTCGACGTCACCGACGTGCTGGGCAAGCGCATCATCGACACGCGCGTGCAGCCCAGGATCACCATCCGCGCGGAGAACGCGTCTGCGGCCCTCGAGGTGATGAGCCGGTTCGCCGTCGACCCCCGTTGGCTGATCTACCTGCCGCCCACCATGGCCCCCACGGTCACCAGCGATCGGACCGGCCTGCTGGAGCACCCGGCCGAGGCCTTCGCCGCCTACCGCCGCGACGGCGTGGCCAGGGTGGTCTGCGAGGAGAAGCACATGGGCTCGCGGGCGGTCGCGGTGGTGTGCCGCGACGCCGAGGTGGCGGCACGCCGCTTCCACATCGACGACGCGGCGGGCGGTGCGCTGTACACCCGCACCGGTCGCCCCTTCTTCCTCGACGCCGCCTGGAACGCAGCGGTGCTCGAGCGCGTGCGAGTCGCGGTCACCGCGGCCGGGCTGTGGGACGAGCTCGCCACCGACTGGCTCGCGCTCGACGCCGAGCTGCTTCCCTGGAGCGCCAAGGCGGGCGAGCTGCTGCGCACCCAGTACGCGGCGGTGGGTGCCGCCGGCCGCACCATGACCGCTCGGGCCGCCGACCTGCTGGCGGCCGCCGCCGGGCGCGGCGTCGACGTGGCCGCGCTGGCCGACCGCACCGCCGAGCGGATGGCTGCGGTCGACGGCTTCGTGGCCGCGTACGGCCACTACTGCTGGCCGACGCCCTCGGTCGACGACCTGCGCCTGGCGCCCTTCGTCGTGCTGGCCGGCGAGGGCGCGGTGCACGCCGGTCGCGACCACCTGTGGCACCTGGGCGTCGCCGACCGCCTGGTGGCCGCGGGCGAGGGCTGGGTCGCACCCACGCGCCACCGGCTGGTCGACCTCGACGACCACGCCAGCGAGGCGGCCGCGACCGCCTGGTGGGAGCGGCTGGTGACCGGCGGGGGCGAGGGCATGGTGGTCAAGCCGCTCGACGCCATCGCCACCGGCGCCCACGGCCTGGTGCAGCCGGGGGTCAAGTGCCGGGGACCGGAGTACCTGCGCATCATCTACGGGCCCGAGTACCGCAGGCCCGCCAACCTCGAACGGCTGCGCCAGCGGGACCTGGGAAGGAAGCGGTCGTTGGCCCGGCGTGAGTTCGCGCTCGGCGTCGAGGCGCTCGAACGGTTCGTGGCCGGCGACCCTCTGCACCGCGTGCACGAGTGCGCCTTCGGCGTGCTCGCGCTCGAGAGCGAGCCCGTCGACCCCCGCCTCTGACCGCCCGCGATCGAGCGGCCGGGGCGGGGCCGGCGCCGGGCTCAGGCCGCAGCGGCTGCGCGCGGGCCGCAGCGCCGGCCACGCCCACCAGGTCCTGCCAGGCGTCGACCCGCCGGTCGCGCCGGCCGGCGACGTCAGAGCAGGAACGAGAACAACGGCGACCCTGGCGGGACACGGTCGATGTGCATCGGGCTCTCGTCCATGCGCTTCAGCAGGGCGTCCAGGTCGTCGGCCCGCTCGAGCTCGATGCCCACCAGGGCGGGCCCCGTCTCGCGGTTGTTCTTCTTGACGTACTCGAACAACACGATGTCCTCGCCCTGGTCGAGCACCTGGTCGAGGAAGTGGCGCAGCGCGCCCGGCTCCTGGGGGAACGTCACCAGGAAGTAGTGCCGCAGTCCCTCGTGCAGCAGCGACCGTTCGACGATCTCGGCGTAGCGGCTGACGTCGTTGTTGCCGCCCGACACGATGCACGCGACCGGTCCCGCGGGCACGTGGCCGAGGAAGCCGCGTGCCGCGGCCGAGGCGAGCGCGCCGGCCGGCTCGGCGATGATGCCCTCGGACTGGTACAGGTCGAGCATCTCGGTGCACACGGCACCCTCGGGGACCGTGACCACCTCGTCGACCAGGTCGCGCACCACCGGGTAGGTGAGCGAGCCCACGCGGCCGACCGCCGCGCCGTCCACGAACGTGTCGACCTCGGGCAGGGCGACCGGGCCGCCGGCGGCGAGGGCCGCGGTCATGCTGGCGGCTCCCAACGGCTCGGCGCCCACGATGCGCACCCGAGGGTGGTGGCGCCGGAGCCACAGAGCGATGCCCGCGACCAGGCCGCCACCGCCCACGGGCACCACCACGGTGTCGAGCGGCCCGGGGGCCTGCGAGGCGAGCTCGACGGCGACGGTGCCCTGGCCGGCGATGGTGCGGGGATCGTCGAAGGGGTGCACGTACACCGCGCCCGTGCGCTCGCTGTCGGCGTGGGCCGCAGCGCTCGCCTCGTCATAGGAGCTGCCGATGACGACCGGCTCGACCCAGCGCGCGCCGAGCGCGGCGATGCGCTGGCGCTTCTGGCGGGGCGTGTTGGCGGGCAGGAACACCTTGCCCGCGATGCCGAGCGTGCTGCAGGCGAAGGCCAGGCCCTGCCCGTGGTTGCCGGCGCTGGCGCACACGACGCCGCGTGCCCGCTCGGCGGCGCTCAGCGACGAGATGAGGTTGTAGGCGCCGCGGACCTTGTACGAGCGGCAGACCTGCACGTCCTCGCGCTTGAGCAGCACCGGCACGCCGAGCGCCTCGGACAGGCGGTCGCTGGGGTCGAGCGGCGTGCGCCGCACCACCGCCTGCACCCGGGCGGCCGCCGCCTCGACCGCGTCGGCGGTCAGGGCGCCGGGGGACATCGGGGCGCCGGCTGCGCTCAGGCCGGTCGGGCTCGGTGAGTCGGCTGCGATCTGGTCGTCCGCCATCGCCCCGATGCTACGGGCCGGGCCCGCCGTCGGGACCGCGCCCGGCGCCCGCCGGTCTAGGCTCGTCCGAGTGCCTTCCTCCGACATAGCCGAGGGTGGGTCGCCCCCCGCCGGTGACCTCGAACAGGCCCTCGACGCCCACCGCCGCGAGCTCACCGGCTTCTGCTACCGCATGCTGGGCTCGGGTGCCGAGGCCGAGGACGCCGTGCAGGAGGCGATGGTGCGCGCCTGGCGGGCGTTCGACCGCTTCGAGGGTCGCTCGTCGCTGCGCTCGTGGCTGTACCGCATCGCCAACAACGTGTGCATCGACATGATGCGCAGCCCGCAGCGCCGGGCCCGTCCCATGGAGATGGGGCCGTCGACGCCCACTGCCGAGGTCGTGCTCGGCGACCAGCGGGCGGAGCACGCCTTCGTGCAGCCGGTGGCCGACGAGCGGGTCATCGCGCTCGACGGCGACCCGGCCGAGGTGGCGGCGGCCCGCGAGTCGATCCGCCTGGCCTTCGTGGCTGCGCTGCAGCACCTGCCGGCGCGCCAGCGGTCGGTGCTCATCCTGTGCGAGGTGCTGCGCTGGCACGCCTCCGAGGTGGCCGAGCTGCTCGATACGTCCGTGCCGTCGGTCAACAGCGCCCTGCAACGGGCGCGTGGCACGCTGGCCGGCCTGGAGGGCGAGGCGCTCGACCCCCGACTCGACCCCGAGCACGAGGCGCTGCTGGCGCGCTACGTCGACGCCTTCGAGCGCTATGACATTCCCGAGCTTGTGGGGCTGCTGCGCGACGACGTGGTGATGTCGATGCCGCCGTGGGACATCTGGCTGGAGGGGCCCGACGACCTGGCCGCCTGGTTCCTGGGCGAGGGCAAGGTGTGCGAGGGCGGGCGCCTGCTACCGGTCGACGTCAACGGCACCGCCGGCTTCGGCAACTACCACCGCGTCGGGCCCGGCCAGTGGGAGCCCTGGGCCATCCAGGTCATCGAGGTGACGGGCGGCAAGATCGTGGGCCACCACAACTTCCTCTACCCCGAGCTGTTCCCCGAGTTCGGCCTGCCGCTCCGCATCGACGCCCCCGCAGACGCCTGAGCCGGCGGGCGGCTACAGGTCGCGCGCCCAGTGCTGGCCGACCAGGTCGTGCCCGAAGCTGTGGTGGGCCTCCTCGTCGACGAGGATGAACCCGGCGGCCTCGTAGATGCGGCGGGCCGACACCAGCACGTCGTTGGTCCACAACGTGATCGAGCGGTACCCGGCCCGCCGGGCGAACTGCACGCACTGGTCGACCAGGCGGGTGCCGATGCCGAGCCCCCGGAAGCGCGGTTCGACCAGGAGGATGCGCAGCTGTGCGGTGGTGGTGTCCCGGGCCACGCAGAAGACGCAGCCTGCCGGCTCGCCGTCGACCTCGGCGACCCACGCCGCCTCCCGGGCGGGGTCGTGGTGCTCGATGTACTCGCTGACGATCCGGGCCACCAAGCCCTCGACGTCGGTGTCCCAGCCGTACTCGTCGGCGTAGAGGGCACCGTGGCGGGCCACGACCCAGCCGTAGTCGCCGGGGCCGGGGGGCCGCAGCACGACCGTGCGGACGTCGGCGGGACGCTCGTCGGCCAGCACGGTGCGGACGACGTCCATCGCCGCGACCACCCGTCGGCGGACGGGCTCGGGGATCGCCGCGAGCAGCTGGCCGACCTGAGCCGCCGAGCGGGCGTCGAGCGTCGCGAACACGGCCCGGCCCTGCTCGGTGAGCGCGAGCACCTGGCGCCGGGCGTCGGTCGCCGATCGTGAGCGGGTCACCAGGCCGTCGGCCTCGAGCCGGGCGACGATGCGGCTCATGTAGCCGGCGTCGACGCGCAGGTCACGACGCAGCTCCGCCAGCCCGGTCTCGTCCCGCTGGGCCAGCTCGTAGATGACGCGGCCCTCGGCGACCGAGTACGGCGTGTGCAGCAGGCCCTCGTCGAGGACCCCCAGCACGGCGGTGTAGCAGCGGGTGAACGCACGCACCGCGGCCACCTGGGCCGGGTCGACGTCCGCTGGCGGCGCCATGCTCGTGGTCTCGCTCGGCATCGTTTGGTCACCTCCGCTCCTCCAGCTGATCTTTGCCTGGATCAACCAAATCTATGACGAAGGCAAATATATCGACGACCGTTGACGAGAGGAAATGAATAGTCGTTTAATAGCCGCCATGGGCCGCATCACCGGGGTGTCCCCCGCCGAGACGCGCGAGCGCCTGCTGCGGGCGGCGGCCGCCGCCTTCCAGTCGCAGGGCTACGAGGGCACGCGGGTGGCCGACATCGCCACGGGTGCGGGGGTCAGCAACGGGGCGCTCTACAGCCACTTCGACTCGAAGACCGAGCTCCTGGCCGAGGCGTTGCGGGCCCACGGCTCGATCGAGCTGGCCTCGCTCTTCCTCGACGATCCCGAGCGGTCGGTGATCGACCTGCTGGTCACCGTGGGCCGGGGGCTGGTCGAGCGGTCACCCCACCACGGCGCCCTCGTCGTCGAGGCGCTGGTGGCCGCCCGCCGCGACGGCGAGGTGGCGGCGATGATGGGCGGCGACCTGCGCCGGCGCGACCGCTGGCTCGCCGGCCTGGTGCGCGAGGGCCAGGCCGAGGGCACCGTCGACCCCGACCTCGCGCCCGACGCGGTGAGCCGCTACTGCCTGATGCTGCTGCTCGGCTCGATCCTGCTGCCTGCCGCCGGCCTGCCGCCCATCGACAGCGACGACTGGGCGGCGCTCATCGACCGCATGGGTCAGGCGCTGCAACCGAAGGGAACCGCATGAGAGTGCACGTCGACCAGGAGATCTGCCAGGGCCACGGGCGGTGCTACAGCCTCGCCCCGGAGCTGTTCGAGCCCGATGAGATCGGCAACGGCATCGAGATCGGCGACGGCACCGTGCCCGCCGGGCTCGAGGACGCCGCCCGCAAGGCGGCCCTCAACTGCCCGGAGCGGGCCATCACCATCGAGGAGGGTCCGTGAGCACTGACGATCGCTTCGCCGGGTCGTTCGAGGAGCGCGTGGCCGAACGCCCCGTGGGCGTCGCCAACGAGATCATCGGTGGCCCGGTCTCGGACTGGGCCACCGATTTCGACCACACGGTCGACGAGTGGGCCAACGACCCGTACCCCCTCATCGAGGACCTGCGCCGGCGCTGCCCCGTCGCCCACACCGACCGCTACGGGGGCGCCTGGCTGCCCACACGACACGAGGATGTCGCGGCCGTCGCCTACGACACCGAGCGGTTCACGTCACGATCGATCGTCATGGGCAACTTCCGTCCCCCTCGTGAGATCGCACCGATCGGCGGCGCGCCCCCCATCTCGTCCGATCCGCCGTTCCACCACGGCGCACGGCGGCTGCTGCTGCCCGCGTTCGCTCCCCAGGTCATCGCCCGGCTCGAGCCCGGCGCCCGGGCGTACTGCGACGAGCTGCTCGAGGCGCTGGAGGGCCGCGACGTCGTGGACGCGGCGGCCGAGTACGCGCAGCACATCCCCGTGCGGGTCATCGCCGACATGCTCGGCTTCCCCCAAGAGGACGCCGACCTCTTCAGGGGCTTCGTCCACGACGTGCTCGAGGGCGTCAACGAGCCCATCGAGTCGCGCTTCGCGAACATGCAGGGCCTGTTCGGCTACCTGATGGACCAGATCAACGACCACGTCGCGAACCCGCGTGACGACCTGACGACCTTCCTGATCGAGGCCGAGATGGACGGGCGCAAGCTCGATGCCTCCCACGTCGTCGGCACCCTCGTGCTGTTGCTGCTGGCCGGCATCGACACGACGTGGAGCGCCATCGGTGCCTCGCTGTGGCACCTGGCGAAGACGCCGTCCGACCGCGAGCGCCTGGTCGCCGAGCCCGAGCTGATGCCCACGGCGATGGAGGAGCTGCTCCGGGCCTACGCCCCGGTCACGATGGCCCGGTTGGTCAGGGAGGACATGGACTGGAACGGCTGCCCCATGAAGGCCGACGACTGGATCCTGCTGTCGTTCCCGGCTGCCAACCGCGACCCGGAGGTGTTCGCGGACGCCGACCGGGTGATGATCGACCGCGAGGTCAACCGGCACGCCGCGTTCGGCCTGGGGATCCACCGGTGCCTCGGCTCGCACCTCGCCCGCATGGAGCTGCGGGTGGCGCTCGAGGCGTGGCTGGACCGCTTCCCCCGCTTCTCGCTGGCCGACCCGGCCGCCGTCACCTGGTCGCCCGGCCAGGTGCGGGGCCCCCGGCGCCTCCCCATCGCCATCGCGCGCTGACCTCGGCCCGCCGCGCGGGCAACCCTTTGCCCACCCCGTGCATCTACGGGGTGTGACCATGTCCGTGACGGCGTGGACCAGAAAGGGGGGCCCGGACCCCATGGCGGCCATCGCGTCCGACGACGAGGCGGTGCCGGCGCCGGCGTCCTACGAGGAGACGTACCGGTCCTGCTACGCGCGCCTCACGAGGGTGGCCTACCTGATCATCGGGTCGAACGAGGCGGCGGAGGAGGTGGTGCAGGACGCGTTCGTGGCCCTATACCCGCGCTTCCAGCGGGTGCGGAGCCCCGAGGCGTACCTGTACCGGTCCGTGGTGAACGGCAGCCGGGCGTGGTTGCGCCGCAGGCGGATCGCCCGACGGGTCGGCCACGCACCCGTGGCGCCCGAGGTCGCGGCGCCCGAGCTCGACGAGACGAGGGAGGCGCTCGACAAGCTGCCGCCCGGCCGCCGGGCGGTGGTGGTGCTGCGGTTCCATGCCGACCTCGCCCTGGCCGAGATCGCCGAGGCCCTGGGCTGCGGCACCGGCACGGTCAAGTCGCAGCTCCACCGGGGGCTGGCCCAACTGCGAATGGTGGTCGAGCGATGAGCAGTGACACGCCGACGTCCGACGCCGAGGTCACCCGGCGGCTCGACGAGCTGGCCGCCACGGCGACGCTCGATCCCGAGGCCTGGGACAAGATCGCCGCGCGCGCCGGCATCGCCGGGGCGCCCGGCTGGCGCTGGCGGCGGGCGCGCCGGTGGCTCCCGGCGGCCGCCGCCGTGATGGTCCTGGCCGGCATCGGCGCGTCGCTGCTCGTCGGCGACGAGCCCGACCGCGTCGAGACGTCGTCGTCCGGGGGGCCGGACCCGGCCGAGGCCGGCAACGGTGGGCCGGGCTCGGATGGCAGGAGCATGGCGCCGTGCCCGTCGCAAGCCGGGATCGCCTGCGTGGAGCGGGCCGAGGGCGACGTCGACGGCGACGGGGCGGTCGACGCCGTGGCGCTGTTCTACGAGCTCGTCGACCGCCCACCGGCGGGGCGCGATGCGGCAGCGATCACGGTGCGGGTCGCGTATGCCACCGGCGAGACCGAGGAGGTCACGCTCGACGGTTCCGGTCACGCCGCCCGCCTGGTCGGCGTCGCCGACCTCGACGGCGACGAGCGGGACGAGGTCGTCTACGTCGTCGCGCGCGTGGCCGACACCTCCGTCGGCGGCTTCGCCGGCACGGCCGGCACGGGCGCGCTCCACCCGGTCGGGTTCGACGAGCCGACGGCGCTGTTCGGCGCCTCGCTCGAGCTCATCGCCGGGTTCTCGTGCCCCGACCTCGACGGCGACGGCGTTCGTGAGCTCGTCATGAGTCACGCGTCGCTCCGCGACGGCACCGCGACCCTCACGACGCAGACCTACCGCTGGGTGGGCGACCGGCTCGAGCCCGACGGCGGCCGCCGCGAGGAGGACGAGCCCGCAGACGACCGCCGGGCGGGCCAGATCCGGTCAGAGGTCCGTGGCCCGCGCTGCGGCGGCCTCGACGAGCCCGGGCTCTGATCACCCGGCTGCGCTCGGCTCGTCGCCCTCGGCCACTCCTTCGCTGTCGAGCAGGGCGTCGAGCCGGGCGGCCCGCCGCCCCAGCGAGCGGGCGTGGCGGGCCATTCCCGCCCAGGGGTCGCCGTGGGCCTCGAGGCGGCCGGGGAGCGTGGCGATGGACCAGCCGTCCGGGCGCAGGTCGGGGTCGTCGAGCTCGTCCCAGGTGATGGGCGTGGCCACCGGCGCACCCTGCCGGGGCCGCACCGAGTAGGGCGCAACCGCGGTCTGCGCCCAGCCGTTGCGGGCGATGTCGACGTAGAGCCGTCGCCCTCGGGACGCCTTGCGGCCCTCGACCGTGAGCGCGCCGGGATGGCGGGCGGCCAGCAGGCGCGCGACGCCCGAGGCGAAGGCCGCCACCGCGTCGGTGGTGGCCGACCGGTCGAGCGGGGTCACGACGTGGACGCCACGGGACCCGGTGACCTGGAGGTACGCCGCCAGGTCGAGCTCGTTGAGCAGCTGCCGGGTCCACCGGGCCGCCCGCCTGACCTCGTCGAAGTCGTCGCTGGTGGGGTCGAGGTCGACGATGAGCACGTCGGGCCGGTCGGGGCGGTCGGACCGGCTGGGCCAGCGGTGGAACGAGACCGTGCTCAGGTTGGTGAGGGCCAGTAGCGAGGCGGCGTCGTCCACCACCGGGTGGCGCACCGTGCCGCCCTCCTTGCGCACCTCGACCGTGCGGATCCACCCCGGCACGCCCCGGCCGCCCTCCTTCTGGTAGAAGCCCTTGCCGCCGATCCCGTCGGGGAACCGCTGGAGCATGAGGGGCCGGTCGGCCAGGTGCGGCACCAGCGTGCCGGCGACCGCGTGGTGGTACTCGGCGAGGTCCGCCTTGGTGAGGCCGTCGCCGGGGAACAGCACCCGCTCGGGATGGGTGATCTTCACCGTGCGGCCGTTCAGCCGGTAGCTCCCCATGTGCGGCCTCGCGATCGATCGACGTGTGCTACTGACCCAACAGTGCCCGCGGACTCATCGGCGCAAGCGGACACGGGTGCCGCGCCGCCCGGTCGTCACCGCGGCGCGAGTGCCGGGGCCGTGCCCCGTAGCCTGCGGGGATGGTTTGGCAGAGGGTGGGCCGCCGCCGGGACCGGGCCGGTTCCTGCGGTGCGGGGCTCAGGGCCGTGGTGGCGGTGCCGCGATGAGCGCCGTCGTCGTGCTCGTCGCGCTCGCGATGGTGGTGGGCGCGGTGGGCACGGTGGTCCCCCTGGTCCCCGGGCTGTCCCTCGTGTGGGGGGCCGGGCTCGTCTACGGCCTGTCCCAGGGCTTCGGCGCGGTGGGAGCCGGCGCCTTCGCGGTGATGACCGTCCTCGCGGTGGCCGCCGGCCTGGCCGGGTACGTGGTGCCGAAGCGCCGGGCCATGGGTGCGGGCGCCTCGACCGCGTCGGTGTGGCTGGGCGCCGCCGGGGCGGTCGTCGGCGCCTTCGTCGTGCCCGTCGTGGGCCTGCCCCTCGGCGGCGTGTTCGGCATCTACGTCGGCGAATGGCTGCGCACGAGCGACACGGCCGCGGCCTGGCGGGCGACGCGGGCCACCGTCGCCGGCTTCGGCATCGCGGCCCTCGTCCAGTTCGGCGCGGCGCTGGCGATGATCGCCGCGTGGGTCGTGTGGGTCGTCGCCGAGTGACCGCACCGGAGCGACGGTGCGGGGCGGCCGCCGCGACCGGACTCGACCGATCAGATCGGCGCGGCGATGACGTCAGTACGCGCATGAGTGGTTTCGACGGGCATCGGCTCGAACGGCTGCGCGGGGTGGTCCAGGAGCACGCGGACCGCGACGCCGTCGGCGGTGTCGCCTGGCTCGTGTCCCGCGACGACGACGTGGAGGTGGGTGTAGCGGGCACCCTGACCCGCGGCGAGCCCGAACCGGTGCGCCGCGACTCGCTCTTCCGCATCTCGTCGATGACCAAGCCGATCGTCGCCGTCGCAGCCCTCGTCCTCGTCGAGGAGTGCCGGCTCAGGCTCGACGAGCCGGTCGACGACCTGTTGCCGGAGCTCGCCGACCGGCGGGTGCTGGTCGATCCGTACGGTCCCGTCGACGGCGAGACGGTCCCCGCCGCCCGGCCGATCACGGTGCGGGACCTGCTCACGTTCCGGTTCGGGCTGGGCATGGACTTCGCGGGCCCCTGGCCGCAGCCGGTGCTCGAGGCGATGGCCGTGCTCGACCTGGGCGCCGGCCCGCCGGAGCCCCAGGTGCCGCCGGCGCCCGACGAGTGGATGCGCCGGCTGGCGACGTTGCCGCTCGTCCGCCAGCCCGGCGAGCGGTGGCTGTACAACACCGGCTCGGACGTGCTCGGCGTGCTGATCGGCCGCGCCTCGGGAGAGCCGCTCGACGCCTTCCTCCGCGAGCGCGTGCTCGTCCCGCTCGGGATGACCAGCACGGGGTTCGCGACGACGCACATCGATCGCCTGGGCTCGTGCTACGCCCGCAACCCGGAGACCGGCGAGCGCTCGGTCTTCGACCCGCCCGACGGCCAGTGGTCCACGCCGCCGGCGTTCCCGTCGGGGGCCGCCGGGCTCGTGTCCACCGTCGACGACGTGCACGCGTTCGCCCGCATGCTGCTGGCGGGCGGCCGGCTGCCAGACGGCCCACGCCTGCTGTCGCGGGCCTCGGTCGAGGCGATGACCACCGACCACCTCGGCGCCGGCCCCGGTGTGCCCGGTCCGTCGCCCGACGGGTCGCAGGGCTGGGGGCTCGGGGTCGGGGTCACGGTGCGCCGGACCGGCCCCACGCCCAACGTCGGCAGCTACGGGTGGGCCGGTGGCCTCGGCTCGTCGTGGGCGAACGACCCCCGCGAGCGTGTCGCCGGCATCCTCCTCACCACCGACATGTTCACGCAACCGTTCCCACCTCCCGCGATCGTGCAGGACTTCTGGACCTGCGTCTACGCCTCCCTCGGCGACTGACCCCACCCGAGGTGTCGGGCGAGTTCCGGAGACCGTGCGGGAACGGGGGTGGGCGCCGGTACCGTGCCCGCCGTCACAACACGGAAGGCGCCCGACCATGAAGTACCGCAAGCTCGGCCGCACCGGCCTCGAGGTCAGCCCCCTGTGCCTGGGGGCCATGATGTTCGGGGCCTGGGGTGAGCCCGACCACGACACGTCGATCAAGATCATCCACACGGCCCTCGACGCGGGCGTCAACTTCATCGACACCGCCGACGTGTACTCGGCGGGCGAGTCCGAGACGATCGTCGGCAAGGCCATCAAGGGCCGGCGCGACGACCTGGTGATCGCCACCAAGTTCCACGGGCCCATGGGCGACGACCCCAACCGCCAGGGCAACTCGCGCCGCTGGATCATGAAGGCCTGCGAGGAGAGCCTGACCCGGCTCGGCACCGACCACATCGACCTCTACCAGGTGCACCGCCCCGAGCCCGGTGTGGACATCGAGGAGACGCTCGGCGCCCTCGACGACCTGGTCCACCAGGGCAAGGTGCGCTACCTGGGCAGCTCGACCTACCCGCCCAGCGCCATCGTCGAGGCCCAGTGGGCGGCCGAGCGGCGCAACACGCAGCGGTTCGTGTGCGAGCAGCCGCCCTACTCGCTGCTCGTGCGGGGGGTCGAGGCCGAGGTCCTGCCCACGTGCGAGCGTCACGCCATGGGCGTCATCGCCTGGAGCCCGCTGGCGGGCGGGTGGCTGTCGGGCCGGTGGCGGCTCGGCGCCGAGAACCTGACCAGCCGGCGCGCCGAGCGCATCCCCGGCCGCTACGACCTCTCCGACCCCGCCAACCAGGCCAAGCTCGTGGCCGCCGACGGCCTCGCCAAGCTGGCCGAGGACCGGGACATGACCCTCGTCCACGTGGCCCTCGCCTTCGTGATGAACCACCCGGCGGTCACGGCCGCCATCATCGGGCCGCGCACCGCCGAGCACCTCGACAGCCAGCTCGGTGCCACCGACGTGGTGCTCGACGACGAGCTGCTCGACGAGATCGACAAGCTGGTCGCGCCCGGCACCAACTTCACACCGTTCGACGCGGGCTACGTTCCACCGGCCATCGCCCGGCCGTGGATGCGCCGCCGGGCCCGGCACTGAGCAGGCGACCAGAGGAGCTGGGCATGGATCTGTCGGGGAGGGCCGTCATCGTCACCGGATCGTCGAGCGGCATCGGCGAGGCCACGGCGCGCCGCTTCGCCGCCCTGGGCGCCGGCATCGTCGTCAACTCGGCGACATCGGTCGAGGCGGGGGAAAGGGTGGCGGACGAGCTGCCCGACGCCGTGTACGTGCAGGGCGACGTCGGCGATCCGGCCACCGGCCCGGCGCTGGTGGCCGCGGCGCGCGACCGGTGGGGGCGGCTCGACGGCCTGGTGAACAACGCGGGGAGGACGGTGCCGGTGCCCCTCGCCGACCTCGACGCCGTCAGGCCCGAGCACTGGGAGGTCGTGCTGCGCACCAACGTGATCGGCACGTTCCTGGTCAGCCAAGCGGCCCTGCCCGCGCTCCGCGACGCCGACGATGGCTGGATCACCAACATCACCTCGCTCGCCGGCAACCGCCAGGTCGGCAGCTCGCTGCCCTACGCGGTCTCCAAGGCCGCCCTCGACCACCTCACGGCCATCATGGCCAAGCACGCCGGGGGCGGAGTGCGGGTCAACGCCGTGGCCCCCGGGCTGGTCGCCACGCCGTGGACCGCCGACTGGGGGCCGATGCACGAGGCGGTGGCGGCCGCGGCGCCGCTGCACCGGGTGGCGACCGCCGACGACATCGCCGAGGCGTGCGTGTCGTTCGCCGCCCTCACCTACGCCACCGGGCAGGTGCTCCTGGTGGACGGCGGCCTCGGCCTCACCTTGTAGGGGCGCTACTGCTTCGCCTGGGCCTTGGCGTCGAGCAGGGCCTTGCGCACGTCCTCGACGGCGCTCTCGAAGCCCTTGCGCACGGTCTCGCCGACGTCGGAGGCGACGGAGGTGGCGCCCCCGAGCTTCGACTTGGCCTCGCTCCACCGCTCGCGTGCCTTCTCCACGAGGGCCTTCATCCGGTCGTTCGAGTCCATGGCGCCGAGGTGCACCTGCACCTCGAGGTCCTCGAGGCGGCCCTTCCACTGGTCGAGCCGCGCCTCGGCGAGCTGCTCGTAGAGCTCGGTCTGCTTGGCCTCCAGCCGGTCGATCTGGGCCTGGAGCTTCGCGATGCGGTCGTTGTCCGTCATGCATCCAGGGTCGCGCCGAGCGTATGGCGGGCCAAGGGGCGATGGTCCCACCCCGGCGCACCGATGAGCCTTGCCCACCCGCCTCGTTGAACCTGACATGGGACCGAACAGCGATGCGGTGGTCGCGGCCGCCACGGCCGGCGACGAGGCGGCCTTCGCCGAGTTGGTGCAGCGCCACCGGCGCGAGCTGCACGTCCACTGCTACCGCATGCTGGGCTCGTTCGCGGAGGCCGAGGACATGGTGCAGGAGACGTACCTGCGGGCGTGGCGGCGGCGCTCGACCTTCGACGGCTCGTCGCTGTTCCGGGCGTGGCTCTACCGCATCGCCACGAACGCCTGCCTCGACGCCCTGCGCCGCCGGTCGCGCCAGGTGCCACTCGACGCCACCTTCGCCGAGGTGCCGTGGCTGCAGCCCTACCCCGACCGGCTGCTCGACGAGATCGAGGCACCGGCCGAACAGCCCGACGCGGTGGTCGTGGCCCGCGAGACCGTCGAGCTGGCGTTCCTGGCCGCCATGCAGGTGCTGCCGCCGGGGCAGCGCGCCGTGCTGCTGGCGCGAGACGTCCTCGGGCTGACGGCCAACGAGACGGCGGCGATGCTCGACACGTCGGTCGCGGCGGCCAACAGCGCGCTGCAGCGGGCGCGGGCCACCCTGCAGGCCCGCCTGCCCGGGCACCGGCTGGACTGGTCGACCACCGACCTGACGGCCGAGGAGCGCATGGTGCTGGCCCGCTTCATCGACGCCCACGAGCGCAACGACGCCGAGGCCGCCATCGCCCTGGCCCGCCACGACATGCGCATCACCATGCCGCCGGCTCCCATGGTGTTCGAGGGCATCGACGTGATCGTCCCGTTCATCGAGCGCGCGCTCGGGGCAGACAGCGCGGGCGACTGGCGCCTGGTGCCCACGCGGGCCAACCGCATGCCCACCGCCGCCAGCTACCTGCGGGCGTGGGGCGACACCGAGTTCCGAGCGTTCAAGTTCGACGTGCTCCGGGTGGTCGACGGCGCCATCGCGGAGATCACGACGTTCAGCACCGACCTGTTCCCCGCCTTCGGCCTGCCCGAGGTCCTGGCGGTCGAGGAGCCGCCAGATGACGGTGGCCGCCACGGCGGTGGCGACGGCGTCGGGCCAGCTCGGTGACGCGCGGGGACGGTCCTATGGTGGGCGCATGGGGAAGCCGACCCGCTGGGTCACCGACACCAGTGAGGGCCACAGCGAGTGGTACATCGAGCGCTTCCGCGCGCTGGCGGCCGAGGGGGCCGACCTGGCCGGCGAGGCCCGGCTGGTCGACGCCATGCTGCCCCGGGCTGCCCGCGTGCTCGACGCCGGGTGCGGGACCGGCCGGGTGGGCGCCGAGCTGCACGCCCGGGGTCACACTGTCGTAGGCGTCGACGCGGATCCCAGGCTCATCGATGCCGCCGGGACCGACCATCCCGGTCCGCGCTGGCTGGTCGCCGACCTGGCCGAGCTCGACCTGGCGGCCCACGGCGAGGCCGAGCCGTTCGACGCGGCGGTGCTGTCGGGCAACGTCATGGTGTTCGTCGCGCCCAGCACCGAGGCCGACGTGCTGGCCCGGGTCGCCGCCCACGTGCGGGCCGACGGGTTCGTGATCGTCGGGTTCCACATCGACCGCAACCTCGCCCTGTCCGACTTCGACCGCTGCGTCACGGACGCAGGGCTCGAGCTCGAGCACCGCTTCGCCACCTGGGACCTGCGGGCCTGGCAGGACGGGGCCGACTTCGCCGTCTCCGTCCTCCGCCACGCCTGAGACCCGTCTCGCGGCGGGGGTCGCAGGCGAGCGCGGGCGTCGACGTTCGACGCCTGGGTCAGGCCGGTACCGAGGTCGCCGCCACGCCCGTCGCCTGTCGCTTGGCGGCGCCGGGCGAGATGCCGAGCGTGCGCTTGAACGCCCGGCTGAACGCCGCCTCGGACTCGTAGCCGAGGCGGCCGGCCAGCTCGGCCACGGTGGCGCCCTCGTGCTGCAGCAGGTCGCGGGCCACGTTCATGCGCCAGCGGGTGACGTAGCGCATCACCGGCTCGCCGGCCAGCTCGGTGAACCGGGCGGCGAAGGCCGAGCGCGACATCGCCAGCTCGCGGGCGAGCGACGCGACGGTCCACGCCCGGGCGGGATGGCGGTGCACCAGCGAGATGGCCCGCCCGATGCGAGGGTCCTGCAGCGCGCCCAACCAGCCACCCCGCCCGGCGGGGTCGGTCTCGATCCACGACCGGATGGCCTGGATGACGAGGATGTCGGACAGCCGGGTGATGACCGCCTCGCCCCCCGGGCGCAGCGCGCGGGCCTCGTCGGTGATGAGGCGCAGGGTGCTCTGCATCCACTCGGTGCGGGGCGACGCCGACGGCTCGACCACGATGGTGCGGGGCAACAGCTCGACCAGGTCGCGGGCGGCCGGGTGGTCGAAGCGGACGGTGCCGCAGATCAGGGTGGTGTGACTCCCGCCTCCGCCGTGGCTCAGCACCGCGTAGCGGTCGCTCGCGTAGTCGTGGGGCAGCGACTCGACCCGTGGCGCGTGGGCGCCCGCCTCACTGCGCACCCGGTGGCCCTCGCCGTGGGGGACGAGGGCGAAGTCGCCGGGCGCAAGGGGGCGCGGGTCGGATCCGTCGACGTCGAGCAGGCAGCGTCCCGCCGTGACGACGTGGAACCACATCGCCTGCGGGTCGGGGGGCAGGGTCAGCCCCCACGGCGCGGTCAGCTCGGACCGGCAGTAGAAGGTGCCCGACATCCGCAGGACGTGCAGTGCCTCGCCCAACGGATCCGGCGTGGTCCAGGGGTCGTCGCCGCGCATGGGCCCCAGTGTGTCGCGAGGCACAGCGACCGTCCACCATATGTGGACGGACGAGCAGGTAACAGCGACGCATGGGCATTGTTTCGCCAGACTCGCTGCATCACGGTGGACGCACGGCAACTTCAACGAGAGGACGACACCATGATCACCGTGATGGGAGCCACCGGCAACACCGGCGGCGCGGTCGCCCGCCGGCTGCTCGACGCCGGCGAGCACGTGCGGGTGCTCGGCCGGTCGCACGACCGGCTGGCCGGCTTGGCGGCCGCCGGGGCCCGGGCCGTGGCGGGCGACGCGACCGACCCGGAGTACCTGACCGAGGCGTTCCGCGGCGCGGACGCCGTCTACACGCTGCTGCCCGTCGACGTGCGTCAGCCCGACTTCCACGCCCACCAGGCCCGGCTCGGAGAGGCGATCGTCGCCGCGATCGCCGCAGCGGGGGTGCCCCACGTGGTGGCGCTCAGCGCCGTCGGGGCGGACCTGCCTTCGGGCACCGGCTTCCTCGCCAGCCTGCACGCCCAGGAGGCCCGGTTGCGGGACCTGCCCGCCAGCGACGTGCTGCTGCTGCGTCCGGGCTCGTTCTACGACAACTTCCACGCCCAACTCGACGTCATCGCCGCCGAAGGCGTGATGGCCGACTCAGTGGCGCCCGACGTGCCGCTGCCCATGGTCGCCTCGCGCGACGTCGCCGCCGTGGCCGCGGCGGCCCTGGTGGCGCGCGACTGGCACGGCGTGGTCGTCCGCGAGGTCCTCGGCCCCCGAGACCTGACCCACGCCGAGGCGGCCGCGATCATCGGCCGGCGCATCGGCCGTCCCGACCTGGCGTACGTGCAGGTGCCCTACGACGACATGGAGGCGGTGCTGACCGGCGCAGGGTTCTCGCCCGACACCGCCCGCCACCAGGTCGAGATGACGCGGGCGTTCAACGACGGGCGGGTCGCGGCCCGCGGCCACCGCACGCCGGCGGACGCCGCCGCCACCCGGTTCGAGGACTTCGCCACCGAGCTGGCGGCCGCCTACCACAGCGCGGCCCCCGGGCCCGTGACCGCCTGACCGACAAGCCGTCCCGCACCCCAACCCGCCACCCCGGACCCTCTGCCCACCACGTTCCCGAGGAGCCTGACCGTGTCCGACCTGATCCCCAGCCTCGTCGTGCTCGCCGCCGTCGGCAGCGCCCTCGTCGCCGGCCTGCTGCTGGCCTTCTCGACCAGCGTCATGCCCGCGCTGGCCCGCCGCCCCGCCCCCGAGGGCAGCGCGGCGATGCAGGCCATGAACAGCGCCATCCTCAACCCATTGTTCGGCCTGCTGTTCGGCGGCACGGCCGTGGTGTGCCTGGCGCTGGCCGCCAGCGCGCCGTTCAGCGGCGACGAGGGCGGTGCCGGGTGGCGGGCGGCGGGCGGCCTGCTCTACCTCCTCGGCGTCGTGGGCGTGACCATGGTGGTCAACGTGCCGATGAACGAGTCGCTCGACCGGGTCGATCCCGGCAGTGCGGACGGCGCCGCCGAGTGGGGCCGCTACCTGCGGCGTTGGACGGCATGGAACCACGTGCGGACCGCCCTCGGCACGGCGGCGGCCGCCGCCCTGGTCGTCGCGGCCTGAGGGCCGACGACCGGGCACCGTCCACCGGCGGGCCGGTCGTCGCCGGCGAGGTCAGCCGGTGCGCGCCAGGGCGACCCAGGCGTGCTCGTCCCCGACGTTGCCGACCTCGGCGAAGCCGGCGGCCGCGAGGGCGGCGGTGAACTGCTCCTGCGGCCACCAGCGCAACCGGTGCTTGCGCAGCACGGTGTCGACGAGCCGGGCGTCGCGGTCGTAGATCTCGATCCGGTTGTAGCTGAGCTGCACATCGGCCTCGGCGTCGTCGCCGGTGGCCTCGTGGACGACGTAGGTCGTCCCGTCGTCGCCCGTGCCCGTGCGCCGCAGGCGCCACGCGAACCCCGTCAGGTCGCCCGGGGTCGGGTGCGTCATGGTGACGGCCAGCGTGCCGCCCGGCACGAGGTGGTCGCGGTAGCTGGCCAGCGCCTCGCGGGCCCGGGCTTCGTCGTCGAGCAGTGCGAAGCTGCCCGCCGGGCAGACGATCGCCCCGTAGCGCCGCCCGAGGTCGAGCGGCGCCACATCGCCGTGGTGCAGCACAACGTCGAGGCCCCGCGCGGCGGCGTGGCGGCGGCAGCGGTCGAGCATGTCCACCGACCGGTCGATGCCCTCGATGGCCAGACCCTCCTCGACGAGCGGGATGAGGAACCGCCCGTTGCCGGTGCCCAGCTCCAGCGAGGTGCCCGCGGCACGCCGCACCACGTCGGCGTGCACCGCGTCGTCCGGGAAGCGCGTGCCCGGCGGCATCCACGCGTCGTAGGCCAGGGCGTCGGTGCCCGCGTAGGCGCCGGCCGCCGACAGCCGGTCGACGAATCTCGCCGCGCCGCCGCTCATCGCCCCGTCCTGTCCGTCATGGCGGCCACCCTGCCACAGCGGGCGGGGCGGCGGCGGCGAGCGGGGTGGCCCCTAGTCGGGGAGCAGCGGCACCGCCATGCCCGGATCGCGGCCGACCAGCACCGCCTGGGTGAGCGCGCCGGTCCCGAAGCGGTCGCGCACCCTGTCGACGGCGGCGTCGAGCCCCCCGTCGTCGTGGCGCTCGAAGGGGAGCTCGAGCTGGACGGCGTGATCGTCGCCCAGGTTGCCGACCGCCACACCGACCAGGGTCACGCCCTGCTGCTCGATGGCAGGCATGGCCGCCGCCAGCAGGCCCCGGACCACGCCGAGCAGGGTGCGGGTGCCGGCGGTCGCCTGGGCCAGGGTGTGCGAGCGGGTGGCCCGCGAGAAGTCGTCGAAGCGCAGACGCAGCGTCACCGTCCGGCCCACCCGGCCGGCCGCCCGCATGCGCCGGGTCACCCGGTCGACCAGCCCCACGAGGACGGCGTCGAGGTCGGCCGGCGAGGTGGCCGACCCCCCCAGCGCATGCTGCGAGCCGATCGAGCGCCGCCGCGGGCGGGCCCGTACGGGGCGCGGGTCGCGGTTGTGGGCCATGGCGTGCAGGTGGCGGGCGGCCGCCGGGCCGAGCATGGCGGCCAGCGCACCCTCGGTCAGGCGGGCGACCTCGCCGACCGTCGTGATGCCCCGGGACCGCAGCTTGGCAACCGTGACCGGTCCCGCGCCCCACAGCCTCGACACGGGCAGCGGGTGGAGGAAGTCCAGCTCGGTGCCGGCCGGGACCGGCAACAGGCCGTCGGGCTTGCCCAGGCCGCTGGCCACCTTGGCCAGGAACTTGGTGGTGGCGATGCCCACGGTGATGGGCAGCCCCACCTGGTCGCGCACCTCGCGGCGCAGCCGCCGGGCGATGTCGACCGGGGTGCCGGCCGTGCGGCGCAGGCCGCCGACGTCGAGGAAGGCCTCGTCGATCGACAGGGCCTCGACCAGGGGCGTGGTGTGCTCGAAGACCTCGAACACCGCTGCGCTGGCTTCGGTGTAGGCCGACAGGCGCGGCTCGACCACCACGGCGCCGGGGCACAGCCGCCGGGCCTGGCGGCCGCCCATGGCCGAGCGCACGCCGTGGGCCCGCGCCTCGTAGCTCGCGCACATGACCACGCCGCCGCCGACGATGACCGGGCGGCCCCGCAGCCGGGGGTCGTCGCGCTGCTCGACCGACGCGAAGAAGGCGTCGAGGTCGGCATGGAGCACGGTCGCCTCAGCGCGGGCCACGAACAGATGTTCGCATCCCAACCGGACACGGGCAACGGGCAAACCCCGGGTCCGCCGGGGGCCGCGAAGAAGGTCAGCCGGAGCGTGAGCGGGTGAGGCCGAGGATCGGCTCCAGCGAGGCAGAGCCGGAGGCGTGCTCGCCGTCGAGCAGCCGCCGTAGCGCGCCCGCCATGCGCCGGGCCCGGCCCTTCGCCACCTCGGCAACCGGCCCGGCGTAGCCGGCGTCGACCGTGGCCTCGAACAGGTCGAGCCAGCGCGCGTACAGCTCGGGCCCGAACGGTGTGCGGGCGTGCACCGGCGCGTGCGCCCGCAGCGGGTTGCCCTCGTAGCCCCGCTGGCCGAGCAGCTGCCAGGACCAGAAATCCACCAACCTCGAGATGTGCGCAGGCCAGTCGACGTGCGCGGCAGCGAATACGGGCCCCAGCAGGTCGTCCATCGCCACGTGCCGGTAGAAGTCGCGCACCATCTCGGCGATGAGCTCGCGGCTGTCGAGGTCGGGGCGCGCGGCGTCGGGCTGCGTGGCAACGACCTTCATCGCTGGGCACCCGCCGGGGGCCGGGCGTGCCGGGCGTCCTCCAGGCGAACCACCTCCGGGAACAGCACGTTATTCTCCTTGTGCACGTGCAGGTGGGTGTCGGCCTCGAGCGCGGCCAGGCCGTCGTAGCAGGCCCGGTACGAGGCGCAGCCGTCGCTCGGCACCCGGTAGCCGCCGGTGGCGGCCCGCAGCCGCTCCAGCAACCCGCCGGCTCGATCGTGCTCGATCAGCATGACCGAGATGGGGCTGGCCAGGCTCCCGCAGTGGAAGGCCGTCATCGTGCCCGTGGTGGCGAGCTCGCGGATGCGGGGGAACAGCACCTGCTCCTCCTTGGCCATGTGCTGCTCGAGGTCGGCCCGCAGCTCGTCGACCAGGGCGCGCACCTCGCCCAGCTCGGGATGGTGGGCGCCGTGCACGCCGGCGATCTTGCCCGCCAGCTCCGCCAGGCGGGGCAGTTCGCCCCACAGGTAGCGGTGATGGGTGGCGACGATGTGATCGACCAGCTCGGCCGCGCCCATGGAGGCCCATCCGGCCTCGCCATCTCCGGCGGCGGTCGTGGCCGCCGCCAGCTCGCCCGCCACCACCGCCGGGTCGAGGCCGCCGGCCCTCGCCGCCTCGTCCAGGGTCCGGTGGCCGCCGCAGCAGTAGTCGAGGCCGCGCCGGTCGAGCTCGCGCGCCAGATCGGGGTGCTCGGTGACCAGGTCACCCAGGGTCGTGGCGGTGTCGATCGTCGTCGTCATCGGGCAGCTGTCCTCGTCTCGTCGTTGCGTCCGAGGCTCGCCCGGTGGCACGGGCCGTGCCAGGGTCGAAGGTCCCAATCCCGCGGCCCGGGCCGGTCGCCTAGCTTGTCGGCTCGTGACCTTGCGCATCGGGCTCCCCGGCGGCGGCGCCACCGTCGATCGCATCATCGACAACGCTCAGCAGGCCGAGGCCGACGGCTTCGTCAGCCTGTGGTTCCCCGGGGCGGCCGGCATCGAGCCGCTGGTGGTGCTCCCCCTGGTGGGGCGGGCCACCGAGCGCATCGAGCTGGGTACGTCCATCGTGCAGACCTACCCCCGCCACCCGGTGCTCATGGCCCAGCAGGCGGCCGCCGTGGGCCTCGCCATCGGCGACGCCGCGCGGTTCACGTTGGGGATCGGCGTGTCGCACCGCCCGGTGATCGAGGGCATGTACGGCCTGAGCTACGACGGCAACGCCCGCCACCTGCGCGAGTACCTGACCGTGCTGAGCAGCCTGCTCGAGACGGGCCGGGTGCAGTTCGACGGCGACGACTACCGGGCCACGGCCGAGCTCGGCATGCGCCCCGATCAGCCGGTGCAGCTGATCGTGGCCGCGCTGGCGCCGCGATCGCTGGCCGCGGCGGGCGAGCTCGCCGGCGGCACCATCACGTGGATGGCCAACGCGCACGCCGTCGAGACGCTGATCGCCCCCACCCTGCGCGCCGCCGCGTCCGCGGCCGGTCGTCCGGAGCCCCGGGTCGTGGTGGGGCTGCCCGTGGCCGTGACCGACGACGAGGCCGCGGGCCGCGCGGCCGCCGCCCGCCAGTTCACCGCGTACGGCACGCTGCCCAACTACCGGCGGGTCCTGGCCGCGGGCGGCGTGTCGTCGCCGGCCGACGCCGCCATCGTCGGCACCGAGGACCAGGTCGGCCAGGCCATCACCGCGCTGTTCGACGCCGGCGCCACCGACGTGTGGGCCGCCCCGTTCCCCGTGGGCGACGACCGCCGCGCCTCACGCCAGCGCACCCGTGCGCTGCTGCGCGAGCTCGTCGCCCGGTGAGCGCGCCGAGACGGGCCGGGCGGCTCTAGACCGTCACAGGGCGTCGTTAGGATCGCACGGTTCCTGATCTGCCGGCCGGCGGTGCGACATCGTCCCGGCGGCCCGACCCCGAGGCGAGAAGCGAGCGGCGATGACCCTGGCGGTGACGGTGGTGTGCCAAGACGGCGTGGTGGTCTCGGCCGACAGCCGCACCACGCTGGCCAACCATCGCATGCTGCGGGTGGGCAGCGACTTCACGCACAAGGTGTTCGAGTCGGGCGGGGTGGCCGTGGCCACCTACGGCGAGGCGTTCGTGTCCGACCGCAGCATCGCCAGCCACATGGACGAGTTCGCGGTGGTCGAGGCGGGCAACTGCCAGCATCCCGGTCCCGCCGCCCACAGGCTGGCCGCCTTCTTCGGCGACCGCTACGACGCCCAGGTGGCGCACGCCGACGACCCAGACGAGACGCCCCCGCCCGGGGTGGCGGCGCTGGGGTTCCTGGTCGGCGGCTACGACGACGCGGGTGTGGGCGAGGCGTGGGAGGTCACGCTGCCCGATCGTGCCGTCGAGCAGATCGCCACCACGGCCAACGGGGGCGGCGCCGCGTGGCGGGGCCAGTCCGACGTGGTCACCCGCATCGTGCGCGGATCCGACCTCGAGCTGCTCGGGCGGCTGGCGGCGGCCCACAAGATGACCGACCAGCTCGACGAGCTCGAGCCGCTGCTCGACGAGTGCAGCTTCCGCATCCCCTTCGACTCGATGAACCTGCAGGACGGCATCGACTTCGCGGTGCTGTGCATCCGCACCACCATCGACGTGCAGCGGCTCACGCTGGGCCCGGTGGCGACGGCGCCCGAGTTCTCCTGGCCGGGCGTGGGCGGACCCATCGAGATCGCCACCGTCACGGCCACCCGCGGCTTCCGCTGGGTGCAGCGCACCTCGGTGCAGGGCGAGCGACCCGCGGGCATGGCCGAGGGGCAGACCTAGGGCGAGCCGGCCGCCGGTTGCCCGACGGGGGACGTCAGAAGCGGACCAGGTGGTTGTCGCCGCCGGCCACCGCGGCCACAGGCTGCTCCTCGCGGGTGACGTAGGTGCAGCGCTTGCGGTCGCTGGGCGTGACCCAGACGCGCCACAGATCGTGGAGGTCGGGCTGCTCGTCGGTGGCTGTGATCTCTGCGGCCATCGCCGTCCTCCGGTGCGGGCGGCCCGGACGGACCGCTCGTCGACGCGCTCATCGTACTGTGCGCGTCACCCGCGTCGAGCGGCACGGGTCGCCAGGGGGAGACGTTCTGCCCGCGGGTGCCCGTCTCCGGGCTCTCCGTGAATCCCGGAGGCCCGTCCGGGGTATTCGTCCATGCATGAGGTTCAAACTTGGAGTTGCCCTCGGGTTCGCGGCCGGGTATTGGGTGGGCAGCACGCCCACCGACGAGCGCCGGGTCAAGCTGGAGGAGCTGTGGACGGGGGTGCGCGAGAACCCCCGGGTGCAGCGGGTGACCGACACCGTGAGCCAGGACGCGCGCCGCTTGGGCGACGCGGTCGAGCAGCGGCTCGTCGACACCGCCGATGGCGCGGTTGGCGTGATCGCCCGCGACAAGTCCAGCGGCGGATCGTCCGCGACCCCCTCGACGGGCACCGACAACGGGCCCACCGGCAAGCACGCGGCGCGGCCGCCGCGGACCAACACAGCCTGACCCCGGGTATCCACGGACCGCTGAGTCCGCGACCATCGGGGCATGGATGAGCGCCGCGGCCCCCACATCGCGCCGGGCGACGCGGCGACGTCCGCCCCGACGACGGCGTCCCCGTCCGAGCCCGACGGCCGGGAGCGCCGGGCCGAGCCGGTAGGGGACGAGACCGGCCCGGCGCAGACCGTGCCGGCGCCGCAGCGCCGGGTGGGGCGGGCCCGCGGGGCGCTGGCCGCACGGCTCGATCGCCACCGGCACCGGGGGCCGGGCCTGCGGCGGGCGCTGTTCGCCCTGGCCGGCGCGGCGCTGGCCGTCGCCCTCTTCGGGCGTGTGCCCGCCAAGGTCGGCCCGTTCGAGACCACCATGTCCGCCCGCCCGTCGCTGAACGGCCACACGGTCGTGCAGCTCGCTCCGCTCGGCACCATCGATCTCGACACCCACGACTGGCCCCTCGCCATCCAGCTGCGGGTCGACCAGATCGACGTGGCCGACGCTGAGCGCATCGCCCGCAACCCGGCCGCCATCGACCGGCTGGGAGACCAGGCCGCCGACGAGGTGCGCTCGGCCCTGATGGGCCTGGTGGTGCGGTGCACGCTGGTGGCGCTCGCGGGCGGCATCGCCGGGGCGCTGGCCGCCCGGCTGAGCTGGCGCTCGGTCGGGGTCGGCGCTGCGGTGGCCGGACTCTTGGTGCTGGCGCTGGGGGCGGGAGCCGCGGCCACCTTCGACGAGCGCGCCGTGTCCGAGCCACGCTACACAGGGCTGCTCACCCGGGCGCCGACGGCGGTGGGCGACATCGAGGCGGTCATCGACCGCTTCGGCGAGTACCGCACCCAGCTCAGCGAGCTGGTCGACAACATGGCGACGCTCTACCTGGCGGGTGCCGAGCTGCCGACGTTCCAGCCCGACGGCGAGCTGATCCGGGTGCTGCACGTGAGCGACATCCACCTCAATCCCCAGGCCTTCGACATGATCGAGCGCCTCACCGAGCAGTTCGGGGTCGACGTCGTCGCCGACACCGGCGACCTCACCGACTGGGGCACCAGCCCCGAGGCGCGCCTGGTCGACCGCATCGGCGACCTGGACGTGCCCTACGTGTACGTGCGGGGCAACCACGACTCCCGCGCCATCCAGGCGGCGGTGGCCGACCAGCCCAACGCGGTGGTGCTCGACGGCGAGGCCGCCACCGTGGCGGGCCTGCGCTTCTGGGGCATCGGCGACCCCCGCTACACGCCCGACAAGAGCGACCAGGGCGACGGGACCGAGCAGGAGCGGGCCCTGGCCTTCGCCCCCGAGGCCGCCGAGCAGCTGGCCGGCCACGAGCCCCCCGACGTCGACGTGGCCATGGTGCACGACCAGCGGGTCGCCGTGGACCTGGGCGGCGCAGTGCCACTGGTGCTGGCCGGCCACACGCACAACGCCGACGAGGATCGCATCGCGCCCCCCGACGACGGCACCGACGATGACGACGGCGCCGACGACAGCGGCACCGACACGACCGACGACGCGGACACGACGGGCGGCGACGGAGCCGGCGCGGACGAGTCCGGCGCGGCGGAGGGCGAGGACGAGCCTGCGGAGACCCTGCTGCTGGTGGAGGGGTCGACCGGCGGGGCCGGCCTGCGGGGCCTGCAGGGCGAGGAGCCCGAGCCGCTGGCCGCATCGATCCTCTACTTCGACCCCGAGACCCGCGAGCTGGTGGCGTACGACCGCATCACGGTGGCCTGGCTGCAGGACGCGGGCGCCACCATCGAGCGCCACATCATCGGCGACCTCCCCGAGGACGACGAGGCCGACGGCACGGACGGCACGGGGGACGCCGGCACCGGCGACGCCGAGGGCGGCGACGCCGGCGACACCGGGGGCGGCGACACGGGCTAGCTGTGCTGACCGGTGACGCTCAGACGGCGTGCCTGCGGCGGGCGTGGCGCACGGCGCGCGCGCCCTCCTGGGCGGCCAGCACCACGAAGAACTCGGCCACGCCCAGGCCGGCGATGGTGGCGCCGCCCGCCGTGTCGTGGTGGTAGCTCAGGGCGAGGCCGGTCACCACGGTGGCGGCGCCCAGGGCCACCGCGGTGACCATGATCAGCGGCACCCGCCGCACCAGCAGGCTGGCCGTGGCGGGCGGCCCGATGAGCAGGCCGAACACGAGCAGGGTGCCGATGGCCTGGAACGACACCACGATGGCCGTGGCCAGCAGCACCATGAGCACGGCGTGGGTCAGTCCCGGTCGCATGCCGAGCGTCGCCGCCTTGTCCTCGTTGAAGGCGAGCGCGAGGAAAGGCCGGTAGAGCACCACCGACACCGCGACCACCACGGCCGCCCCCACCGCTTGGCCCCGCAGGTCGCCCGCCGTGACCCCGAGCACGTCGCCGAAGAGCACCGAGGTCACGTCGGTGGCGAAGCTGTCCGAACGCGAGATGATCACCACGCCCAGCGCCAGCATCCCGACGAACAGCAGGCCGATGCCCGTGTCCTCGCGCACCCTGGCCCGCCGGCTGACCAGCGTGATCGCGCCGCTCATCACCAGGGCGGCCACCAGAGCGCCGACCACGGGGCTGAAACCCCACAGGAGCGCCAGCGCCAGGCCGGGGACGACGCCGTGGGCCAGCGCGTCGCCGAGGAACGTCAGGCCCCGCAGCACCACCCACGTGCCCACGACCGCGCAGGCGACGGCGGCCAGCAGCCCGGCCGCCAGGGCGCGGCGCATGAACTCGGGCTCGAAGGCCTCGCCGAACCAGCCGAGGTCGATCGCGCCCGTCACGGCGCCAGCGCCGCGGCGATGCGTTCGGCGTTCGTGCGCACCATGCCGGCATAGGTGTCGGCGCCCGAGCCGGGCTCGCCCAGCGACTCGCTGTAGAGGTCGACCACGGCCACGTCGCCCACCTCGTCGGCCAGCGCATCGACCAGGTCGGTGGAAGACGACGTGTCGGCGAAGATGGCGGGCACGCCCTCGGCGGCGATGGTGGCGGCCAGCTCGTCGAGGGCGCCCGCGCTCGCGGCGCCCTGGGAGGTCGGGGACGGGACGATCGCCCCGACCAGCTCGAACCCGTAGCGGTCGGCGAAGTAGCCGAGCACGTCATGGGTGGTGACCAGCGTGCGGCGTTCGGGCGGCACGGCGGCCAGCACGGCCTCGACCTCGGCGTCCAGCCCGCGCAGCTCGGCCACGTACGCGTCGGCCCGGTCGCGGAAGGTCTCGTCGTCGAGAGCGGGCACCGCGTCCGTGAGCACGTCGGCCAGCGCCTCGGCGGCGTCGGCCATGCGCGCCGGATCGGTGAAGAAGTGGGGGTCGGCCCCGGCCCCGGCTACGTCGTCGAGCGTGTCGACGTGATCCATCGCCTCGAACACCGTGGCGCCGTCGTCGCGCGCCGCGTCGAGGGTGTCGTCGAGACCGGCCTCGAGTCCCGCCCCGTTCGCCACCACCAGATCGGCCTCGCGCAGGGCGGCGGCCTGGCGGGCCGAGGGCTGCAGCTCGTGGGGGTCGGCGCCGGCGGGGACGACGACCTCGACGTCGGCCATGTCGCCGGTCAGCTGCCGCACCACGTCGCCCAGCACCGAGGTCGTGGCCACGACCGTGGGCCGGCTGCCGCCCCCGCCCGTCGAGCCCTGCCCGCAGCCGGTGGCGAGCAGGCCGAGCGTGCCCGCGGCGACCGCGGCGGCGATGGGGGAGTGGCGACGCATGGCAGGCCTCGTGGCTACGGGTGAGAATCGCTCTTGATTCGGTGCGCGGGTACCCTAGAGAGAGCGATTCTCAGTTGGCAACCCGCGTCGGCAAGACGCCACGCTCCGCAACCCTCATGCGTCGCTCCACGACCGACCCCACCGCCCCCGACACCACGCCCCACGTCGCGCCCCCGGCGAACGCCGTCGCCGCGTCCGGCGCCGTGCTGGCCCACGGTGCCCGGGTCGCGCTGGCGGCCGCGACGTTCGAGGTGCCGGCCGGGTCGACGGTGGCGCTGATCGGGCCCAACGGCTCGGGCAAGACGACGCTGCTGCGGGCGCTGGCCGGCCTGGCCGCGCCGCGATCGGGCCGCCTCGACGTGCCGGCCTGCCACGCACGGGGCGGGCTCGCGTTCGTGCTGCAGACCACCGACGTCGAGCGCACTTTGCCGGTGACCGTACGTGAAACGGTGGCCATGGCGCGCTACGCCATCCGGGGGCCGTTCGGCCGCCTGCGGGCGGTCGACCGCGCGGCCGTGCGCCAAGCGCTCGAGCGCATGGAGATCGTGGATCTGGCCGGGCGGCAACTCCACGAGTTGTCGGGCGGCCAACGCCAGCGGGTGCTGGTCGCCCAAGGCCTCGCCCAGCAGGCCGAGGTGCTGCTGCTCGACGAACCGGTCACCGGGCTGGACGTGCTCTCGCGCGAGCTGATCTTCCGGGCGGTCGAGGCCGAGCGCGACGCGGGCCGCACCGTCGTGGTGTCGACCCACGACCTCGACGACGCCCGCCGGGCCGACCTGGTGATGCTGCTCGCCAACCGGGTCGTCGCCTTCGGCCCGCCCGGCGAGGTGCTGACGGACGGGCCGCTGCGGGAGGCCTACGGCGGGCGGGTGCTGCGGGTGCCCGAGGGGGTGATGGTGATGGACGATCCCCACCACGACCACGCTCACCGCGGCCACGACCAACACCGGGCCGGTGCCTGAGTCGGGTGCGCGCCCGCCGCCCGTTCTCACTCCTTCTCATTCCGGTAGGGTGAGGCCCGTGGCCGCGCCGACCGACCTGCACGAGCTGGCCTCCGTCCGGCTCCGCGCCCGCGACCTGCGCTACACCCGGGCGCGGGGGGCCATCGTCGATGTGCTGGCCCGGTCGGACGCACCCCTGTCAATCCCCCAGCTGCTCGAGCGCGACGCGTCCCTCGCCCAGTCGTCCGCCTACCGCAACCTGGCCCAGCTCGAGCAGGCCGGGGTGGTGCACCGGATCGTCACCTCCGACGAGTTCTCCCGCTACGAGCTGGCCGAGGACCTGACGGGGCATCATCACCACCTGATCTGCTCGGCCTGCGGCGACGTGCGCGACTTCACCGTGTCGAGCGAGCTCGAGGGCGATCTCGGCCGCGCCCTCGACCGCATCGCGGGCGAGCACGGGTTCGCCGCCGACCACCACCGCCTCGACCTGGTGGGTACCTGCGCCGGCTGCGTCTGAGCGAGGCAGGCTCCTGAGGCAGGCTCCTGGCCAGCCGCGCCGAGGGACGGACGTGTTCGCGTCGCTAGCGCGCGTCCACCGACCGGGGCGGGCGGGCGTAGCGGTCGAGGAAGAGCAGCATCTCGGCTGCGCACTGTCGCCCGAACGCCGGCTGGGCGTCGAACGCGTGCGGCTGCTCGGCGTACATGTGCAGCTCGACGGGCACCTTGGCGGCGACGAGCGCCTCGTACATGCGGATGCTGGCCAGAGGCGGGACCGTGGTGTCGGCCGTGCCGTGGATGAGGAGGGTGGGCGGGAACTCGGGCGTGACGTGGTTGACCGGGCCGGCCATCCGGGCGACCGCCTCGTCGGTGGCCCCGGTGAGGACGACCAGCGGGACCGCGCCCCGCTCGCGCTCGCCGTGGGAGAACAGGGTGGGCGCGTAGATCGCCATCACGGCGGCCACATGGGTGCTGACGCCCGGGCTGCCGCCCTCGCCCTCGAACTCGGCGACGTCCTGCGTCCCGGCGGCCAGCAGCGCCAGGTGGGCGCCGGCCGAGTTGCCCTCGACGGTGATGCGCTCGGGGTCGATGCCCAGTCGCTCGGCGTTGGCGCGCACCCAGCGGATGGCGGCCTTGACGTCGTGGATCTGCGCCGGCCAGGGCGACTCGGGCGTGAGCCGGTACTCGGGCGCCACGCACACGTAGCCCTGGCGCCCGAGCAGGATGCCGTAGCCCCGTAGCTGGGTGCGGTCGCCCTGCCGCCACGCGCCACCGTGGACGAGGATCACCGCAGGCGAGCGGTCGGCCCCGCCGGGCGGCGTGTAGATGTCGCAGCGCAGGTCGCGGTCGCCGCCGCGCCCGAAGACGACGTCGGTCTCGATGGTGACACGGCCCTCGGCCATGGCGTCTCCCACGTTGGTCCGATGAGCCGGCGCAACGAGTCTGCCACGCCCGGCGGCTGACCCCCGAGCGGCGGATCTGCCGCTGAGGGCGCGATCGGCTCTAACCTCGCGTGTCTGGTTGGTGCGACCACCGCCATGTCGAATCAGGAGCACGTGTGAGCGACATCGAGGTCTGGCCGGGTCGCCCCTACCCGCTGGGGGCCACCTACGACGGCGCCGGCACCAACATCTCGTTGTTCTCCGAGGTCGCCGACGGCGTCGAGCTGTGCCTGTTCGACGACGACGGCACCGAGCAGCGCGTGGCGCTGACCGAGGTCGACGCCTTCTGCTGGCACGCCTACCTGCCCCGGGTGGGCATCGGGCAGCGCTACGGCTTCCGGGTGCACGGTCCGTGGGACCCCTCCCGCGGGCACCGCTGCAACCCCAACAAGCTGCTGCTCGACCCCTACGCGAAGGCCGTCGACGGTGGCGTCGACTGGCATCAGGCGTGCTTCCCCTACACCTTCGGCGAGCCCGGCAGCCGCAACGACCACGACAGCGCGCCGCACGTGCCCAAGGCCGTGGTGGTCAGCCCGTACTTCGACTGGGGCGTCGACCGGCCGCCCGACGTGCCCCTGCACGAGTCGATCATCTACGAGGTGCACGTCAAGGGGTTCACGGCCACCCACACCGGCATCCCCGAGGCGCTGCGCGGCACCTACGCCGGCCTCGCCCACCCGGTGGCGATCGACCACCTGCGCTCGCTCGGCGTCACCGCGGTCGAGCTGCAGCCGGTGCATCAGTTCGTGCACGACTTCGCCCTGGTCCAGCGGGGCCTGCGCAACTACTGGGGCTACAACTCCATCGGCTTCTTCGCCCCCCACGACGAGTACTCGTCGGGTGGCGCCCGCGGCTCGCAGGTGCCCGAGTTCAAGGCGATGGTGCGGGCGCTGCACGCGGCGGGCATCGAGGTCATCCTCGACGTCGTCTACAACCACACGGCCGAGGGCAACGAGCTGGGCCCGGTGCTGTCGTTCAAGGGCATCGACAACGCCGCCTACTACCGGCTGGTGCCCGACGACCCCGCCCACTACTACGACACGACGGGCACCGGGAACAGCCTCAACATGGCCCACCCGCACTCGCTGCAGCTGATCATGGACAGCCTGCGCTACTGGGTGATCGAGATGCACGTGGACGGGTTCCGCTTCGACCTGGCCGCCACGCTGGCCCGCCAGTTCCACGACGTCGACCGGCTGTCGTCGTTCTTCGACATCGTGCAGCAGGACCCGGTGATCAGCCAGGTCAAGCTCATCGCCGAGCCCTGGGACCTGGGCGAGGGCGGCTATCAGGTGGGCAACTTCCCGCCCCAGTGGTCGGAGTGGAACGGCAAGTACCGCGACACCGTGCGCGACGTGTGGCGGGGCCAGCCGGCGGTCGTGGGCGAGCTGGCGTCGCGGCTGACCGGCAGCTCCGATCTGTACCAGGCCGACTCGCGGCGCCCCTCGGCCAGCGTCAACTTCGTGACCGCCCACGACGGCTTCACCCTCGCCGACCTGGTCTCGTACAACGAGAAGCACAACGAGGCCAACGGCGAGGGCAACAAGGACGGCGAGAGCCACAACCGGTCGTGGAACTGCGGCGTCGAGGGCCCGACCGACGATCCGGACATCCTGGCGCTGCGGGCCCGCCAGCAGCGCAACCTGCTGGCCACCCTGCTGCTGTCGCAGGGGGTGCCGATGCTGCTCTACGGCGACGAGGTGGGCCGCACGCAGGGCGGCAACAACAACGCTTACTGCCAGGACAACGAGATCTCCTGGTTCGACTGGGCGCACCGCGACGAGGACCTGCTGGCCTTCACCACCGGACTGATCGCCCTGCGGCGCGACCACCCGGTGTTCCGCCGGCGCCGCTGGTTCCAGGGACGGCCGCTGCGGGGCACCGCCGACATCGAGTGGCTCAAGCCCGACGGCACCGAGATGACCGAGGCCGACTGGCGCGAGCACCACGAGGCGTGCGTCGGCCTGTTCCTCAACGGCGAGGCGGTCACCTCACCGGGGCCCCACGGCGAGCGCATCGTCGACGACTCGTTCCTGTTCGTCATCAACGCGTCGCCCGAGGCGCGCAAGTGGACGGTCAGCGGCCCGTGGGGCGACCGTTGGGCCCTGGTGCTCGACACCGGCAACGGACCGCTGTCGGCGAGCCCCGAGGAGATCAGCGGCGACCTGGTGGTCACCGACCGGTCGCTGCTGTTGCTGCGCCGCCTGGGGTGACCGGCCCGGCCCCCGCGTTCTCGGCGCGGGAGCGGCCGCCCCGGCGACCGTTCCCGGGGGCGGAATGGCGATCCTTCAGTCCAGCGGCCCTGCACGAGCTGGTTGCCCACCCGGATGTCGTTGCTGCGGCCGCGCCCGATGCGCACGGCGTGGTCACGCCCTTGCGCGCGTCTCCCTGGGTTCTCCTCGCGGGATCGGCCGCCCGGGCGGCCGATCCCGCGAAGAGAACGAGGACGTGGGTTCAGGCCAGGCCGAGCACCCGGGCGAATGCCGCCTCCTCGCGGGCGCGGGCGGCGGCGACGGCGTCGGCCCGGCCCGCCAGCATCGTGGCCTTGATCGCCCGCAGCGCCGCCAGCGGGGCCGCCGCGATGGATCCGGCCAGGTCGAGCGCCTCGTCCATCAACCGCTCGTCGGGCACGACCCGCAGCGCGATGCCGCACGCGACCGCCTCGCCGGCGTCGAGCCATGGGCTGGTGAACAGCACCTCGGCCGCTCGCTGCCAGCCCATCCGGGCGGGGAACAGGTAGCTGCTGGCGGCCTCGGGCGGCACGCCCAGCTCGGCGAACGGGCTGCGGAACCGGGCCCCCGCAGCCGCCAGCACCAGGTCGCAGTGGGGCAGCAGCGTGAAGCCGATGCCCACCGCCGGCCCGTTGACCGCGGCCACCAGTGGCTTGTCGAAGCGCTGCAGGGCGTCGAGCAGGACGGGGAAGCCCGATTCCACCTGCTCGCCCGCGGCCAGGCGGGCCATCTCGCCGAGGTCCTGGCCCGCCGAGAAAGCCCGGCCCGCACCGGTGAGGACCACGACCGTGACGCCGTCATCGCCGCGGGCGGCGTCGAGCGCCGCGCCCGCCGCCCGGTAGAGCGCCGAGTCGAACGCGTTGAGGGCACCGGGCCGGTCGAGGGTGAGCACGCGCACCCCCTCGCGCCCGGGCACGTCCTCGGACCGGACCCGGGCCGGCTCCGCTTCGGTTCCTGACACCACGTCAGGTTGGCACGCGGCCGCGCCCGGCGACGGATCGGGCCGGACGGTCAGCCCGCCGCCCGGCGGCGTGACCGGAGGGCGGCCACGTGCGACCGGGTGGCGCACCGCTCCGAGCAGAAGCGGCGCGAGCGGTTGCGCGTCGTGTCGAGGAACACGTCGGTGCAGCCGGTGGCCGTGCACGTGCCGAAGCGGTCGGCGCCCAGGTCAAGGAGCGCCATGGTCAGCCCCGTCACCGCCCCGGCGGCGTACTCGACGGCGACGGGGCTCTCGGTCGATGCGACGTGCAGGTGCCAGTCGGCGTCGTCGTGGCCGGAGATGCTGAGGGCGAGCGGGTGCCGCGCGAGCAGTGCGTTGAGCTGCGTGACCATGCGACGCGAGCGGTCCTCGCCTGTGGCCGCGAACACCGCGCGCAACGCCCGGCGCAGCTCGACCAGCGGCGCCAGGTCCTCGTCGCGGGCCCGCTGCGCCATCCAGTCGCGGGTGGCCAGGAAGGCCCGCAGTCCGTCCAGGCTCGCCAGCGCATCGTCGGGATGCCGCGGGCAGGGCTGCGACGAGACCAGGTCCACCCCCTGGGAGGCGTAAGTATCAAAATCCACTTGAGATCCTTACCACGATCGTCCACCATGTCATGGTCTAGAACCATCATGCACCTTACATGGGGTGAGGTGCGACGAGGGTCCGGAGGCTCCCATGGAACGAACCGCACACCGCAGCCCCGTCGTCGACGAACGGGACTGGGGCGAGACCTGGCAACGCTCGTGGGACCGCCAGCAGGAGGGCTACATGCCCGACCGCGAGCAGCGCCTCGCTGCGCTGGTCGACCTGGTCGAGGCGGTGGCGGGCCCGGCGCCGCGGGTGCTCGACCTCGCCTGCGGCACGGGCTCGATCACTCGCCGGCTGCTCGGGCGGCTGCCCGCGGCCCGGGTGGTCGCCCTCGACGTCGACCCCGCCCTGCTCGCCATCGCGTCGGCCACGCTCGGGGGCGACGGGCGCGTTCGCATCGTGCGAGCCGACCTCACCGACCCCGCCTGGACCCTGGGCGTCGACGGGACGCTGTTCGACGCGGTGCTCACCGCCACGGCGCTGCACTGGCTGCCCGAGCCCGCGCTCGCCCGGCTCTACTGCGACCTGCACGGCCTGGTGCGCCCCGGTGGCCTGGTGGCCAACGCCGACGACATGGCGCCTGCCGAGCTGCCGCAGCTGGCCGGTGCGCTGGAGGCGCTCGGCCGCCGCCGGCGCGACGAGGTGTGCGAGGACGGTCGCCCCGACTGGTCGGGGTGGTGGGACATCGTCGCCACCGACCCGGTGCTCGCCCCGGCCGTGGCCGAGCGCCGCCGCCTGTTCGGCGGCGACCACAGCGCCAGCTTCGAGCCTCCGGCCGAGTGGCACGCCGGCGCGCTGGCGGACGCCGGCTTCGCCGAGGCGGGCGTGGCCTGGCGGTCGGGCACCGGCGCAATCGTCGCGGCCGTGCGTTGAGCCTCCGGCAGCCGGGCTACACCAGCTCCAGGGAGAAGCCGCCCACCGGGTCCCAGACGACCTCGTAGACCTCGCCGTCCAGCACGTCGAGCGTGCCGCTGCCGGCGACCGCCCAGGGGTTCGCGACTCCCGCGGCGTCGTAGGCGTGGTACGTGCCCAGCAGCTCGTAGTCGTGCTCGCCCTCGACGAGCGTGACCTCGAACGCCCCGTCGGTCGACGACTCGTCGACGTGCCACCCGCCGACCGACTCGCCGTCGACGATCAGCTCGGCCTCCTCGCTGACCTCGCCCAGCTCCGGCCGGAGCCGGTATGAGACGGTGATCACCGCCTCGACAGGCTCCGGGGGATCGGTCGGGGCGGTCTCGGGCGGCTCGCTGGGCCCGGGCCCCGGCGCCGGGTGGTCGGTCGGGGCGGTCTCCACTGAGCCCGACGAGCCGATCTCGTCCATCGGCTCGTCGGACGCCACCTTGAAGCCGACGGCGGCCGCACCCGTCAGGAGGGTGCCGATCGCGGTGGTGAACGCGATCGTCGTCATGCCGAGTCCGTGGTCCCTGCGCTCTCTCGTCATCTCGCCCTACCACCCGGTTCGCCACACCGACCACCATGAGAGCCGGGTCGCCCGTCCCCAGATACGCGCGCGGACGCAGTCGCCGTGACCGCCGGCGCCGCCGGTCCTCCGGCCCTCCGGACCTCCGGTCGTGGGCGGTCGCCGGATGTCAGCCGGCGGCCGGTGCCGAGCGGCCGCGGCCCTCCCGGGCCTCGCGCAGCACCGACCTGAAGATCACCAGCGGCAGCAGCAGGCTCGCCACCAGGGCGACCGCCCACACGATGACCGTGGCGAGCACCCAGGTGAGGGTGCCCGAGATGCGCAGGCCGTCGCTCACCAGCGCCGTCACGATCAGGCTGACCAGTGTCGCCACCAGCGCGGTGCTGCCCAGGAGGGCGGGGGCGTTGCGCACGGCCACCTGGCGCAGCAGGGGCTCGATCAGCAGCCCGACGAGGGCGAACAGGACGACCGCGGTGACGAAGCCGTCGACGTCGAGCGCCATGTCATCGAGCACCTGGGCGGCGACGAGCAGGCCGATCGCGTCGGCCAGCAGGCTCACGATCGCGGTGGCGAGGAGTCGGACCATGTGTGCGGCAGTGGACACCTCGCACGTGTCCCCCGCCTCACCCTCTCGGGGTGAACCAGCCGAAACACTGAGTTCACTTGTGCAACTGACTCACCCGCCGTTAGCGTGCCGCCTGTGAGCGGAGACGACCACCCCATCCACGACTTCGACCGCGCCACCGCCACGGCGCTGCGGCACGCCGACGACGGGGGGCGGGCGGTGCACGACGTGGTCGTCGACGCCGGCTGGACCATCGGCGACAAGCCGCACGGCGGCTACCTGCTGGCGACCGTCGCCCGAGCAGCGACCGAGGCCACCAACGCGATCGAGGGGCCCGAGCACCCCCACGTCCTGTCGGCCACCGCCGCCTATGTCGGACCCCCCGCCCTCGCCCCTGCCGAGGTGCACAGCGAGGTGCTGCGCCGGGGGCGGGGCATGAGCCAGGTACGCGCCCGGCTGACCCAGGACGGCGCCGCCAAGGTCGAGGCCACGTTCACCCTCGGGCGACTCGCGGCCGACGCCCTGCCCTGGTGGGGCGCCGAGGCGGCGCCCGCCGTCGCCGCCCGGGCGGCCGGGGCCGGCGGGGTGCGGCGCACGTCGGCGGCCGGGCCGTCCGGCATCGCCATGCCGATCATGGATCGGGTCGAGATGGTGATCGATCCGGCCACAGCGGGGTTCACCACCGGGCAACCCGCCGGGGTGGGCGAGCTGCGGGGCCTGCTGCGCTTCGTCGACGGCCGCGATCCGGACCCGCTGGCGCTGCTCTACGCCGTCGACGCGCTGCCCCCAGCCACGTTCGACCTGTCCGGAACCACCGGCTGGGTGCCCACCTTGTCGCTCACCGCCTACGTCCGAGCGCTGCCGGCGCCGGGCCCCCTCGTGGTGCGCCAGCGGGCGCGCCTGGTCGAGTCGGGCACGGTCGACGAATCGTGCGACGTGTGGGACAGCCGGGGCCGGCTGGTGGCCCAGGCCACCCAGCTGGCGGGGATCCGCACGTCGTGACTGCGCCGGGCGCCCCGGGGTACGGGCTGTGAGGCGCACGCCGTTCGCCGACTGGCCGTGCTCGGTCGCCCGCACCGTCGACATCCTGGGCGACTGGTGGACGCCGCTGGTGCTGCGCGAGTGCTACCTGGGCGTGCGCCGCTTCGACGACTTCCAGGGCAACCTGGGCATCGGCCGCAACATCCTGACCCGGCGCCTCACCCGGCTGGTCGACGAGGGCATGCTCGAGCGCCGGCCCTATCAGGACCGGCCAGTGCGTCACGAGTACGTGCTCACGGCCAAGGGCCGCGACTTCTTCCCCGTGATCGCCGCCATCATGCGCTGGGGCGACACGTGGCTGGCCGGCGGGGCGGGCCCGCCGGTCGTGCTGCACCACCGCACCTGCGACCGCGACATGCAGGCCGAGGTCGTGTGCTCGCACTGCCGCGAGCCGCTCGCCCTGCGCGACGTCCGCTCCGCGCGCGACTAGGGGCGTGGCCGCTCCTTGACGCCGTCCCTGCACAGGCGCACGACCTCGGCGATGCGCTCGGCCCGCACCTCGGGCCGTCGCGTGGTGCCGTCGATCCAGCGCAGGTAGGCGCGGCGGTAGAACTGGGCGAGCGAGTCGAAGAAGCCGGCCGCCTCGGGGTCGTCGGCCAGGGCCGCCGCCAGGTCCGGGGGCAGGTCGTCGCGTTGCGGGCCCTCGGGCGCCAGCACCACGGCCACCTCGTCACCCGGCGCGATGCCGCAGTCGCGGCGCCAGGCCGGGCCGAGGAGGATGCCCCGCCCGTCGTCCAGCGGCTCGACGACCGCCCGGACGCCCATGCCGTTCACCGTGCCCGCGACGTGGTGCGTTGGCTTGCGCCCCCACACCTCGTCGGGATCGAACGGCACGGGGACCAGCACCCGTCGCCGGGAGTCGGCGGTCACCACCGCGGTGAAGCTCTGCTCGCCGGCCACCGCCGCCATCCTGACATCCCGGCGGCCTTGACGGCCTGCGAAGAACGTTTATTCTTGGCGGCGTGACCGATGTCTCGGCCTCCGACGGGGCCATGGGTGGTGCGGCTGCCGGTGCCGGCCCGACCGACGGCGCCGACGAGCTGCGCGAGCGCCTCCTGCGGGCCGCGGCCGCCGTGTTCGCCCGCCAGGGCTACGACGGCACCAAGATCATGGACGTCGTGCGCGAGTCGGGCCTGTCGACCGGCGCGGTGTACGGGCGCTTCCGCTCGAAGAACGACCTGCTGCGCGAGGCCATCGTCACCCGCTCCTCGTCGGCGGCGCGCCTCGGCGCCGAGGGCATCGAGCGCGTCGCCGACCTCATCGCCGCCGGAGTCACCCGCACCGACCGCCCGCTGACCGACGCCGAGGCCCTGCGCCTCGAGGCCTACGTCACCGCCCGGCGCGAGCCCGAGGTGGCACAGGCCCTGGCCGAGTCGCACGCCGCCTTCCGCGAGCGCATGGCGCCGCTGGCGGCCGCCGCCCAGCGCGACGGCACGGTCGACGACGACATCGACCCCGACGCCGTGGTCTTCCTCGTGCGCATCCTGCACCTGGGGCTGCTGCTGCACAGGGGCTCTGGCCTGCCCGGCCCCGACGAGAAGGCCTGGCAGGTGCTCGTCGAGCGCCTGGTCGCCAGCTTCGGCCGCGACGGGCTGCGAACCGTCGACGGCCCCCCATCCGTACCGGTCGAGACCGACACCCCGCCCACCCCCCGTCCCGGTATCCCGGAGGACTCGCCATGACGGCCACCGAGCCGGCACCCGACCTGCCCAGCCAGCCCGAGGTCGACGCGACGATCAAGATCGTCCACGACCACGCCGACCGCATCTTCCTCTGGAACTACGACCGGTCCCGCGACCAGCTCGTCACCCTCTACAACAAGGCGATGGGCTCGCAGTGGAACAGCGTGACCGAGCTGGACTGGGACACCGAGGTCGACCCGGAGGCGGTCGTCGACAGGAAGACCCCGCTGCTGCAGCTCACCGCCGCGGCCCGCGAGCTCGACGGCTCGCCCATCGCGTCCTGGGGCGACAAGGAGCTGCTGGCGCTGGGCGTCGAGAGCTTCAAGGCCCAGCTGAGCCAGTTCATGCACGGCGAGCAGGGCGCCATGATGACGGCCGCCAAGATCGTCGAGACCGTGCCCTGGATCGACGCCCGGTACTACGCCGCGACCCAGACGATGGACGAGGCCCGTCACACCGAGGTGTTCGCCAAGTACCTCCACACCAAGCTGGGCGAGGCCTACCCCATGAGCCCGTTCCTCGAGGAGCAGATCACCAACCTGCTCGAGGACAGCCGTTGGGACATCGCCTACCTCGGCATGCAGATCGTGATCGAGAGCCTGGCGCTCGCCGCCTTCGGCACCATGCTGCGCAACACCGAGGAGCCCCTCCTGAAGAAGCTGCTGCGCTACGTCATGTCCGACGAGGCGCGCCACGTGGCCTTCGGCGTGCTCAGCCTGGCGGAGTACTACCAGGGCCTGTCGGAGTCAGAGCTGAAGGACAGGCAGGAGTTCCTCATCGAGAACACCATCCGCAACCGGTCGCGCTCGACCACGCCGGAGATCTGGGAGCGCATGGGCGTCTCGGCCGAGCTGGTGTACCCGTTCATCATCGAGGCCGCCGGCAAGATCAAGGTCAATCCCTACGCCGGCTTCCAGAAGGCGTTCTTCTCCAAGCTCGTGCCCAACGTCCGCAAGCTCGGCCTGCTCGACGCCAACGACGGCTACCTGCGCACGCACTGGGAAGAGGCGGGGCTGCTCGAGTTCGAGTTCGCCGACGACACCGGCACCGACTACGCCAGCTACGACGCCGTGGCCCGGGACCGCGCGGCTGCTGCCGCCGCCGCATCGTGACCGCCCGCACCCTGCGGGGCGCCGCCGCACTGGTGGGCGCCGCCGACATCGCCTCGCCCACCGGCGAGCTCGACATCCACGGCCGGGCCCTCGAGGTGGCCATGATCCGCCAGGCGCTCGACGACGCCGGGCTGACCCTCGACGACGTCGACGGGGTCGCCTGCGCCGGGCAGCCGGCCGGCCTGGCCGAGTACCTGGGCATCCGCCCCCGCTACCTCGACGGCACCACCGTGGGCGGGTCGAGCTACGAGCTCCACGTCGAGCACGCGGCCGCGGCCATCGCCGCCGGCCTCTGCGACGTCGTGGTGGGCGTGTACGCCTCGACGCCCCGCAGCAACCGTCGCCGCCCGGGCGGCGGGGGGCCGGGTGGCCCGGGTGGGCCGCCGCCGGGACCCAACCCCGCGTTCGCGTGGGAGGTGCCCTACGGGCTGCGGCTGCCCATCGGCGCGTACGCGCTCGCCGCCAGCCGCCACAGGGCGGTGTACGGCACCACGCCCGAGCAGCTCGCCCAGATCGCGGTCGACACCCGGCGCTGGGCGGCCATGAACCCCAACGCCCGCTTCCGCGATCCCATCACGGTCGACGACGTGCTCGACTCGCCCATGGTGGTGTCGCCGCTGCACCTGCTCGACTGCTGCCTGGTGACCGACGGCGCCGGCGCCTTCGTCATCACCTCCGCCGAGCGGGCCCGCGACCTGGCCAGGCCGCCCGTCTACGTGCTCGGCGCCGCGACCGGCGGCACCCACTCGATGATCACCGAGATGCCCGACCTGACCGTCACGGGCGGCGCCGTGTCGGGGCCGGCGGCATTCGAGATGGCGGGCATCAAGCCCCACGACGTCGACCTCCTGATGGGCTACGACTCGTTCACCATCACCGCGCTGCTGCACCTCGAGGACCTGGGCTTCTGCGCCAAGGGTGAGGGCGGTGCCTTCGTCGAGGACGGCAGGCTGGGCCCCGGCGGGTCACTGCCCATGAACACCAACGGCGGCGGGCTGTCGTACACCCACCCCGGCATGTACGGCATGTTCCTGCTGGTCGAGGCCGTGCGCCAGCTGCGGGGCGAGGCGGGCGAGCGCCAGATCGACGACCACCGCATCGCCGTCGCCCACGGCTCGGGCGGCGTGCTGTCGACCATGGGCACCGTCGTGCTCGGTACCGAGGAAACCCTGGGGTGAGCGTCCCGGAGGGCGTGGGAGCGCGCGTGCCCGAGCGGCCCGCTGCGCAGCAGCAGGAGCGGGAGGCACTGTGAAGCTGATCGAACCGCCCGTCACCGAGGCCAGCGCGCCGTTCTGGGACGCCACCCGCGAGCAGCGCTTGGTGCTGCCGTGGAGCACCGCCACCGGTAAGGCGGTGTGGTATCCGCGCGAGGTCGATCCCGCCGCGCCCGACCAGCCCTTCGACTGGCGTGAGGCGAGCGGCGAGGGCGTGGTCTACGCGGCCAGCGTCCACCACAGGACCGGTCCGGGGCGCGACCCGGACGACGGGCCGTACGTGGTCGCCCTCGTCGAGCTGCCCGAGGGCGTGCGGATGATGACGAACATCGTCGGCTGCCCGCCCGACGAGGTGACCGTCGGCATGCCGGTGCGCCTGGTGTGGCACCCCCTGTCGGACGGGCGGCACCTGCCGATGTTCGCACCGGGCTGAGATCCAGGGCCCGCCGGGGCCCGACACGACGTGTGGGTTGAGAGTACCGAGGGGGAATCCGTCCGATGGCGACCGACGCCGACAACCG
>DASSCS010000115.1:0-30488 GCA_035697515.1 Acidimicrobiales bacterium | reverse complement strand
TTGTCGGGCCAGCTGTTGAGCGGGGCGAAGCGCTGACCGCCGTCGCCGCCACCGCCCCGGCCGTCCGCGATGCGGTACGTGCCTGCGGCATGCCACGACATCCGAATGAAGAGGCCCCCGTAGTGGCCGTAGTCGGCCGGCCACCAGTCCTGCGACGTCGTCATCACCTCGAAGATGTCCCGCTTCAGCGCGTCGACGTCGAGGGACTTGAACTCCTCTGCGTAGTTGAAGTCCTCGCCCATCGGATTTGCCCGGGGCGAGTGCTGGTGGAGGACCTGCAGGTCCATCTGATCCGGCCACCAGTCCCGATTCGACCTGGGCCGATTCGGCTTGGGAGTCGGAGCATCGATTACTGGGTTCTCGCTCTCGCTGCCGGTGTCAGACACGTCGGGCCTTCCCCTCTGTCGGTGTTTCCTTCTGATGACTGGTCGCTCTTGGCGATGGTTGATCTGGATCCACGGTTGTGTCGCTCAGCTGTCGCACGCTGCCTGTCCGCCTTCAGCCGTCGGGCGAGACAGGGGTTGCCGCGGCGCACTCGGGGCATCGGCCCCAGTAGATGACCTCGGCTTCGTCGATCTCGTAGCCCGAGGAGTCGGCGGCCGTGAGGCAGGGCGTGTCGCCGACCGCGCAGTCGACGTCGACCATCTGGTTGCAGGTTCGGCAGATGAGGTGGTGGTGGTTGTCACCGACCCGATCCTCGTAGCGGGCCGGCGACCCTGCGGGCTGGATGCGCCGCACGAGGCCCTTGTCGCCGAGGGCGGCGAGAGCGTCGTACACCGCTTGACGCGAGATGGCACCGATCTCGGCGCGTACGACGTTGTAGATGTCGTCCGCCGCACTGTGCGGTCGGTCGGACACCGCCCGCAGCACGGCCAGACGCTGAGCCGTGACCTGCAGGCCGTGCTTGCGGAGCAGCGCATCGTTGTCGGGGGATGCCTCCCGGGACATGCCCGGAGCCTAGTCCACCGGTGGTGTATGTCTAGATCTGGCTGAACACCAATTCCCGACGAGATCGTCTTCCGGTCGATCGGGCCCCTCCACCACGCCGGCCACCGACGCCCGGGGGGTCCGACACTACCCACCTCGGTGCCAGCGCCCGGATCTTCGGGCACGAGATCCATCGCGACGACAGGCGGCTCACTTCCTGTGCGTGTTCACTCACGAGAGACATGCCGAGGCCGTCTACGACACGGCCGAAGGTCCCTGGGTTGCACATGTGCGCGCCCTTGATCGTGAGGACGTGCGGCGCTGGGGGACGAAACCACCGTCGCCGTCGCGTCTGCTAGGGATTCCCCCGGTGTCTGCCGCCCCTTTTACCCAGCCGCGCCCATTTGGGCGACGGGTCGGCCTCGCGGTCGTCGCCGTGGTCGTGATCGCCGCGCCAGCAGCCTGCGGTGACACCGGTGCCGAGCAGCGGGCGCGTCGTGAGACGACCACCTCGACGACCACATCGACGACCAGCCCGTCCGGGCCCTGCGGCCTCGCCGACGCCACCGACATCACGTTCTCCGCAGGTCGAGACGGCGCCATGCTGCACGCCGTCCTGACGGGGCAGGGACCGTCGGCGATCGTCCTGGCCCACGAATCAGATGACGACGCCTGCGACTGGGCGTTCTTCGTCCCCGAGCTGACGGCAGACGATCGACAGATCCTCGCCTTCGACTTCAGCGGCAATGGCTCTTCGAGCCGCATCGGCGATGGCCGCCTCGACCTCGACCTGCTCGCGGCCGTGACCGAGGTGCGCAACCGTGGAGCAACGCGGGTCGTCGTCATCGGAGCGTCCATGGGCGGGACCGCCGCCCTGGCTGCGGCTGGCACGCCCGACAACGGCATCGACGGCGTCGTGAGCCTGTCGGCAGTGAGCTCCTGGCTCCACACCAACGCCGAGTCAAACGCTGCCACCATCTCGATCCCCGTGCTGTTCGCCGCTGCCGAGAACGACAGGTCGACCGCCGAGACGGCGCAGACGGTCTCCGCGAGATGCGGATGCGCCTTCCGGGACGTACTCGTGTTCGGCGGCAGCGCGCACGGCACGCGCCTGCTCGCCGAGGGACCCGACAGCGCCGCACTGCGCGCCACGATCGATCAGCTCATCGCCCACGCGATGCAGTGACCGCGCGGATGCTGGAGCGGTGAGCTCCGCGTCAAGCATCAGGTGAGACCGGCACTGCACGCCGACACCGGTGCCCGGGGCGGGGATCGAACCCGCACGGAGGTTGCCCTCCGGAGGGGTTTAAGCCCTCCGCGTCTGCCAGTTCCGCCACCCGGGCCGGGACCCGAAGGCTACGGCGTCTCGACGAAGCCCGTCAGCGTGCCGTCGCCCCGGAACAGGTGACGGCTGCCATCGCTGAACCGCAGCAGCGCCCGGCCCGAGAGCAGCGAGCCGTCGACCGCCTCGAGCCGCAGATCGTGCTCGCCCGGGCGCAACGGGCGCGGGCCGCGGGTCTGCAGCGTCACCTCCCAGTCGTTGGGGCCGGGCGCCGTCTCGCCGTCGCGCACGACCACGAAGACGTCGGCATAGGTGATCTCGGCGGGCTCGAAGTCGGTCTCGGCACCGTCCTCCGCGCCACCGACCACGCCCGCGGTCACCCGCTCGACGAGCACCCGTGTCGACCTCACCGGCCGCAGGGTAGCCAGCGCCCACGCCGGGAGCACCGAGCCGGCACGCCGGCGGCGCCCGGACACCCGGCCGGGTCACGCGGCCCGCTCTCCCCCCTCGGTGGCGACCTGCCACAGCCCCGCGCGCACGTGGTCGGCCCGGACGCCGGCGAGGCGGTTCGCCGCCACCACGCCCTCGACCATGTCGGCCACGACGGCCGGCCAGGGCCGGTCGCGCAGGGCCACCGCCACCGTGACCGCCGGGCCGCGCCGCACGATCGAGCGCGTCACGTCGGGGATGCGTGGCGGGCTGCGAAACGTGGGCGCGCGCAGCCCCTGGGCCCGCGCGGCCCCGGCGAGCGAACGGGCGAGGCGGGCAAAGCGCAGGGACGTCGGCTCCATCACCGGCATCATCCCCGCGCCCTGTGACAAACAAGGCGCCAGCGCGTCGGGCGCCGACCGCGGTCTAGAGGCGTAGCATGCCGCCCATGGCGGCCGAGCGCTCATCGGGCACCCCGCGACAGGGCTCGCGGCCCAAGCTCGTCGCCGTCCCCCTCCACGGCGACGGCACCGGTCCCGCGGCCGCGCCGGGGGGTGTCACGCCGGAGAGCAGCGAGCGGCTGTCGGACGTGGACGAGTGGGGCCGGTCGCAGCACCTGCGCGACATCCTCGCCAAGGTCTACGCCCCCCTCTACGACCGTTGGCTGCGGGTCGAGTGGGAGGGCTTCGACAAGATCCCGCTCGAGGGCGGCGCCCTGATCGTGTCCAACCACGCCGGCGCCATCCCGGTCGACGCGCCGTCGATCATGCACGGCATCGAGCGCGACCTGGGCCGTCCCGTCTATGGCCTGGCCGACGACGTGTTCAAGAAGGTGCCGCTCGTCAACGTGGCCTGGTCTCGCCTCGGCGGCGTGCAGGCCCATCCCGACAACGCCTACCGGCTGCTGCGCGAGCAGCAGCACCTCGTGACGGTCTTCCCCGAGGGGTCGAAGGGGCCCGGCAAGACCTACGCCGAGCGTTACCAGCTCCGCCGGTTCGGGCGGGGTGGCTTCGTGCAGATCGCCATGCGGGCCGGCGTGCCCATCATCCCGCTCGCCGTCATCGGCAGCGAGGAGACCATGCCCATCATCGCCAAGGTCCCGGTGCTCGACCGCCTGCTGGGCGTGCCCTACGTACCCATCACCGCCAACATGCTGTTCGGGCCGCTCGGCCTGCTGGTCCCCTTCCCGGCCAAGCTGCGCATCCGGGTGCTCGACCCGGTCGTGCTCGAGGTGCCGCCCGACCAGCCCCGGTACCCGCGCAGCCGCATCATGGACACGTCCGAGGGCATCCGCCACGCCATCCAGGAGGAGCTGTACGACATGCTCCGCCGCCGCCGCAGCGTGTGGACGGGCTGATGGGCCGGCGCGTCCTGGTCACCGGGCTGAGCACGTTCTGGGGCGGGCGCGCCGCCCAGGCGCTCGAGCGCGACCCGTCGATCGACGTGATCATCGGGCTCGACACCAGCGAGCCGACCGTCGAGCTCGAGCGCACCGAGTTCGTCCGCACCGACGAGAGCTACTCGATCCTGTCGCGCATCGTGCGGGCCACGCAGGTCGACACGATCATGCACACGTTCCTGGTGGTCGACTCGTCACTCGTGCCGGCCCGGGCGATGCACGAGATCAACGTCATCGGCACCATGAACCTGTTCGCCGCGGCCAGCCAGCCGGAGAGCCGGGTGCGCGACGTGGTGGTCAAGTCGTCGACGCTGGTCTACGGGTCGAACTTCGCCGATCCGGTCTGGTTCAGCGAGGACAGCCGCCGCTCTGCCCTGCCCCGCCACCGGGTCGAGCGGTCGCTCCTCGAGGTCGAGGGCTACGTGCGCGACTACGCCGCCGACAACCCCGGCGTGTCGGTGCGCCTGCTGCGGTTCTCGAACGTGCTCGGCGAGGACATCGACACGCCGATCACACGGGCGCTCAGCCTGCCGCTGGTGCCGTCGATCTTCGGGTTCGACCCCCGGCTGCAGTTCGTGCACGAGGACGACGTCATCCGGGCGCTCATGTTCGTGCTCGACCACGACATCGACGGCACCGTCAACGTGGCGGGCGACGGGCTGCTGCCGTGGAGCGAGGTCGCAGCCCTGTGCGCCAAGCGCCTGGCGCCGCTGCCGCCGATCGGTCGGGGGCTGGCCGCCGCGCTGCTCAGCCGGGTCGGCATCGACATGCCGCCCGAGATGGTCGATCTGCTCACCTACGGCCGGGGGGTCGACAACCGGCGGCTCAAGGCGGCCGGCTTCACCTACGGGTACACCTCCGCCGGTGCGGTGCGCGCCTTCGCCGAGGCCAGCCGGCTGCGCAGCACGGTCGGCGACCGGCCGGCCTACCGCTACGAACGCGACGTCGAGCATTTCTTCCGCCACTCCCCCGCGGTCGTGCGCGACCGCACCTGAGCCGCGGCGCCGACCATCCACACCCGGCCTACCGGCCCCGGGCATGATGACCCGGCATGGCGGGAAGCCACGACGACTGGGAGCTGGGCGACAACCCCACCGTCGATCCGGGGCTACGGGTGCTCGCCACCGCCCCCGAGCGGTCCGACCGCCAGTCCGTCGGACGTGAGCGCTACGCACGCCGGGCGTTCGCCGCCGGCCTCGTATTGTTCCTCGCGCTCGGGCTCGCCGGCGTGTTCGGCGTGTGGACCACCTCGTCGTCCGCCACCGGGGGCGGGTACCACGTCCGGGTCAGCCACGCCCGCGTCACCCGGCCGGGCCTGGCGACGCCGTTCGCGATCGAGGTCAGCCGCGCCGACGGCTCGCCGCTGCGCGGGCCGGTCACGCTGGCGGTGTCGAGCTCGTACCTGGCCATGTTCGACGACAACGGGATGGATCCCCAGCCCAGCGCCGAGACGGCCGGCCCCGGCCAGGTGGTGTGGGAGTTCGAGCCGCCGCCCGCAGCCGACGGCGATGCCCTGGTGATCACCCTCGACGCCCGACTCGAGCCCGCGGTGCAGTGGGGCCGGGACGGCTTCGTCCGGGTGCTGGACGGGTCCGACGTCGCCGCCGAGGTGCGCTTCCACACGTGGGTGGCCCCCTGATGGAGATCATCGTCCGGGCCACGATCGTCTACTGGTTCCTGTGGCTGGTCATGCGGGGCATCGGCAAGCGCGAGCTGGCCGAGATGTCGCCGTTCGAGCTGATCCTGCTCGTCACGTTCGGCGACCTGGTGCAGCAGGGGGTGACCCAGGAGGACTTCTCGCTGACCGGCGTGTTCATGGCGGTCGGCACGTTCGCGTTCTGGGTCGTGATCGTCGCCTACGGGCAGTTCCGCTGGCCGCGGCTGCGGCGGGTCGTCAACGGCACCGCCGCGGTGGTGGTACGCGACGGCGTGCCGCTCGAGCGGGTCCTGCGGCTGCAGCGCGCCACGCTCGACGACGTCCATGAGGCAGCCCGCAAGCAGGGCATCGCCAACCTGCGCGATGTCCGCCTCGGCATCCTCGAGCCCGACGGCAAGTTCTCGTTCATACAGGCCGAGGGCGGGCGCCCGGCGCAGGAGGACGAGTCCGTCGAGGCGTGAGGGGCAGGGCCGGCGGGTGGCCCGGCGCGTTCAACTACCGGTTGTCGACCAGTGCCAGGGCTCGCTGGGCAGGTTGTAGAGCCCGTAGGAGTTGGCGTTGGCGACGAGGAAGTCCCAGCACGAGTTGCCTCGTACGATGGCGCCGCCGCCGTTGCAGCTGAAGTCGATCGCCAGCCCCCGCTCGTGCATCGACGACCCCGGGCGGGCGGTGGGCGGGTTGCACTGCGACGAGGGCATCAGGTAGATGGCGTAGTACGAGGTGCCGCAGTGGGCGCGGCGCAGCTCGATCTGCTTCTCGGGGCTGCGCCAGCCGCTGCTGGCGCACAACGAGACGCCCTGGGCGGCGGCCAGGTCGAGGAGCGCCTGGACGTTGGCGGCGATGGTCGCGGCCACCTGGATCGACCCCCCGTAGGGGCAGGTCACCGTGGCCAGGCCACCGGGGGCGGGCTGGATGACCGACGGCGCCGGGCCACCGCCACCGCCACCACTACCCCCACCGCCCCCTCCGCCGCCACCACCACCGGGTGCGGGCGCGGGCGTGGCCGCGGCGCGCTGGGCGGCGGCCGCGGCGGCCGCCTCGCGGGCGGCCCGGGCGGCGGCGGCCTCCTGCGCGGCCCGCAGTCGCGCGGCCACCTCGGCCTGCTCGCGCACCAACCGGTCGGCGAGCTCGCGGTCGAAGGTCTTCAGCGACTCGGCCTCGGCCAGCTTGGCGTTGAGCCGCTCCTCGACGTCGACGGCGAACGCCTCCTGCTCGGCCAAGGCGTTCTCGACCTCGGCGAGCGCGTCCTCGGCCGTGACCCGCTTCTCCTCGGCCTCGGCCGCCAACGCCTCCTTGTCGGCCTTGGCCACCTCGAGGTCCTCGTGTGCTTGCTCGAGCTGGTCGAGCAGGTCGGCGTCGGTGTCGGACTGGATGTCGACCAGCGCCTGCTTGACCATGGTCTGGGAGATCGTCTCGGACCGGAACGAGTCGAGCGCGTTGTCGGACGGCGGGTTGACGAAGGCCTCGACCACCATGGCCTCGGTGGCCAGGTTCAGCGCGTCGATGTCGGCCTGACCCTGCTCGACGGCCTCGGTGGCGGTCACCACCTCGGCCTCGGCGGCGGCGAGGGCACGCTCGGCCTCGTCGAGCTCGGCCTGCTGGGTGGCGACGTTGGTCTCGAGCGCCCCGATGGCCTCCTGCACCTCGGCGTCCTGGGCCGCCAGCGCGTCGACCTCGAGGCCGACCTCGCCCCGGGCCTCGCGCACCTCGGCGAGCTGGCGCTCGGTCTCTGCGGGGTCGGGCTCGTCGGCGCCGCTCGACGCCGGTGACAGCAGCGCGCCGGACACGCCGACGACCACCAGCACGCGGGCCACGATCATCAGCCGGCGGCGACTCGTTGCCAAGTCCCTCGTTACCTCCCGCGGTCGGTGACCGCGCACTCGAGCGGCGCACACCCCGTGTGTGGCCAAAAGTGCCCGGGAATGTAACGAAACGGTCTCGGGATGTCACCAGCCGATCACGAAGACCGAGCAAAAGCGCTGGTCAGAGACCCCGGCTCAGTTGCCGTCGACCGACCAGTGCCAGGGTTCACCCGGCAGGTTGTACAGGCCGTAGTTGGCGGCGTTGGCCTTCAGCCACTCGTACGCGCCGCTGCCGTAGCCGATGGTGCTGCCGCCCACGTACGAGAAGTCGATGGCCAGCCCCTGCTCGTGCAGGGACGTGCCGGGTCGGGCGGTCGGCGGCGAGCAGTACGACGAGGGCGCCTCGTAGATCGCGTAGCTGGACGAGCCGCAGTTGGCCCGACGGACGGCGATCTGCTCGGCCGGGTCGCGGTAGCCGAACCCGCACATGGCGACGCCGGCCTCGTAGGCGTCGGCCAGCAGGCGCTCGACCGACGCCGAGATGTCGCCGGCCACCTGCACGGTTCCGCCGGCCGGGCACACCACGTCGACGACCCCGCCCGGCACCGGCTTGAGGCCGCTGATGGCCTTGTTCTGCTCGGCCTGGGCGGCCAGCTCGGCGGCCCGGGCCCGGGCCCGCTCGGCCTGCACCTCCTCGTCGAGCTCGTTGAGCGCCATGGCCAGCTCGGCCTCGCGGGCGCGGATCTGCTCGGCGAGCTCGGGGTTGGTGTTCTGCAGGGCGTCGGCCTCGGCCAGCTGCTGGTCGAGGCGGAGGTCGACGGCGACGGCGAACGCGGCCTGCTGGCTGACCGCGGCGTTGACGTCGGCCAGCGCGGCCGCCGCCTCCGCCTCGGCGGCCTCGGCCGCCGCCGCCGCCTCCTCGCGGCCGGCCTCCTCGGCCTCGAGCTGCTCCTGCAGCGCCTCGTACTCGTGCAGCGCGCTGGCGTGCTTGTCGGCCTCGCGGTCGAGGATCGACTGCTTGACGGTGGCGTCGACCAGCGAGTCGGCGCTCAGCACGTCGAGCGCCGACTCGACGGGTGGGTCGATGAACGAGTCGACCACCACCAGGCCGGCGTCGTCGTTCACGGCCGCCAAGCGCAGCCGGGTGTCGGCCAGGGCGGCCTCGGCCGCCGCCAGATCGGCCTGCGCGGTGGCGAGGACGGTCTCGGCCTGGGTGAGCATCGCCTTCTGGGTGGCGACGTTCTCCCTGATGTCGACCAACGTGTCGCCCACGTCGACGCTGCTCGCGTTAAGCACGTCGACGTCGACCGAGGCGAGCGCAGTCTGGTCGCCGCGGAGCTGCTCGCGGTCGGTCGGGTCGTCCTGAGCCCCGCTCGGCGCCGGCGCGACGACGGTCACGATGGCCGACCCCACCAGCGCGCAGGCGGCGCGCGACCAACGACGAGAGAGCTTCACGTGCGGTTCCCCAGAGCAGTGCTACAGCCGTTCACGGCAGCGAGGAATGTAACGAACTGCGCCCCGCTTGTCACAGACACTCCGCGGCGCTCGACCCGACCGCGGGGCGTGCCGGGTCAGCAGGGGTCGACGACGGCGCCGCCGGGCAACTCGGCCGCATCGGGCGGCTCGCCCGCACCGGCCGGCGGCGGCTCGCCGGCGAGGAAGGCGCGCACGGCCGCCGGCGCCCGGTGGGGATCGGGGACGAGGCGGTTCACATCCGCCGGGTCGGAGACGACGGGCAGGGTGGCCTGCGCCACGTCGGCCGGGGCCAGCGCCCCGGCCGCCCGGACCATGGTGACGACGTCGTCGAGGCTCAGCGCCGTGTCGACCGCCACGTTGTCGGCGACGATGCCGGCCAGCCGGTCGGCGGCGACGGGCCCCGCACCCTCGTCGACCACGCCGGCCAGGGCGGCGACGACCAGCTGCCGCTGGATCGTGACGCGCCGGAGGTCGGAGATCGTGTCGGGCACCCACGTGCCGGACGTCTCGTCCCACACCTCGAGGTGCCGGCTGCGCACGAGCGCGAGCGCCCGCCCGCCGTCGAGCGTCACGCAGCCGGGGCGACCGAGCAGCATGCCCGAGTGCATGTCGCGCACCGGCACGTCGACGCGCACGTCGATGCCGCCCGCGTGGTCGACCAACGCCTCGAACCCCTCGTAGGTCACCGCGACGTAGTGGTCGATCCCGACGCCGAGCTGCGACTCGACCACACCCACCAGGGCGCCCTGGTCGCCGATGTCGTTGATCCGCACGCGCCCGCCGCCGGGGGCGTCGACCATCAGGTCGCGGGGGATGGACAGCAGGCCCGCGGTGCCGGCCCGGGGATCGAGCCGGGCGAGCAGCAGCGCGTCGGGTCGGCCGCCGGCGTCGCCCTCCCCGGCGGGGTCGTCGAGGCCGGCCACGAGCACCGTCACCGGCTCGCCCGCCGCCACGTCCGCGGTGCCGGCGACGTCGATGCGGTCGACGTCGTTGGCCCTCCACGCGGCGCGCCCGTACAGGCCGCCGACGCCCGCCATCAGCGAGGCCGTCGCCACCCCGGCGCCGCCCGCCAGCCGCCGCCGGCGGCGCCGGCGCTGGGCCCGCAGCACGACCCCGCGCCGGAACCCGGGGCCGAAGCTGGGGGGATGGGGGTCATCGAGATGCTCGAACATCGGCCTCCTCCTCGGTCTCGTGGCGGTCCGCCGGGCTGCGGAGGTGCCCCAGCCGCTGGCGGAGTGCGGCGAGCCCCCGGTGCGCGTGCTGCTTGACCGTGCCGGTGGCGCAGCCGAGCGCGGCGGCGACCTCGGCCTCGGGGAGGTCGGCCAGGTAGCGCAGGACCACGACCTCGCGCTGGCGCCGGGTGAGCGAGCGCAGACCCGCCATGAGCTCGAGGTGGTCGAGCAGGTCGGCGTGGGGCAGGCGCCCGTGCGGGCCCGCACGATCGGCCCGGTCGCCGGCGGCGCCGCCGGTGGCTGCGGCGCCCGCCGCGTCGCCGCTGACCACGCGCCGGTACTTCCGCCAGCGGCCGATGGCGAGGTTGGTGGTCACACGCGTGACCCAGGCCTCGTCGTGGCCCGCCACCTTGCGCCACGACGTGTAGGCGCGGGCCAGCGCCTCCTGGGCCAGGTCCTCGGCCTCCGCCCGATCGCCCACGAGCCGGTACCCGACCCGATAGCTGATCGCCGCCAGCGCCGCGAAGCGCTCCTCGAAGCCGGGCGCGCTGTCGGGGATGACGTCCATGCACCCTCCCAACGCGCGGGACGGCCCTCAGGTTGACACGCCCGACGCGTCAGGTGCCGTCGTTGCTCCAGTGCCAGGGCTCGCTCGGCAGGTTGTAGAGGCCGTAGCTCGCGGCGTTGGCCTGCAGCCAGGCGAAGCAGGGGCTGGAGCTTCCGAGCGCCCCGCCGCCGTTGCAGGTCAGGTCGACGGCCAGGCCCAGCTCGTGCTGTGACGTGCCGGGCCGGGCGGTCGGCGGCGAGCACGACGACGAGGGCGCCTCGTAGATGGCGTAGTACGAGGAGCCGCAGTGGGCCTCGCGCAGCGCGATCTGCTCGGCAGGGTCGCGGTAGCCGTTGCCGCACATGTTCAGCCCCGCGGCGGCCGCGGCGTCGAGCATCGAGGCGAGGTTGCCGGCCAGCGAGCTGTCGACCGTGATCGACCCGCCGCCCGGGCAGGCGACCGTCGCCAGCTGGCCGCTGGCGGGGCCGAGCGTGGTGCCGCCGGACGGCGACGACGGCTGTTGCCGCGCCGCCTCTTCGGCCTCGGCCCGCTCGGCGGCTTCGGCCAGCGCCTCGCGGTAGGCGTCCTCGAGGGCCTCCTGCTCACGGGCGGATGCGATGTCGGCGAGCTCGCTGGCGATCTCGCCCTCGCGCTCGCGCAGTGCCTGGGCGGCCTCGGGGTCGAGGTCCTCGAGGGCCTCGGCCTCGGCCAGGTTGGCGTCGAGCCGGTCCTCGACGGCGAGCACGAAGAGCGACTGGTCCGACAGGGTGCCCACCAGCTCGTCGAGCGCGGCCTGGGCCTCGCCGGCCCGCGCCGCCGCGGCGTCGGCCGCCTCCTGCTGGGTGGCCTTGACCGAGGCCACGTCCTCCTGCGCCGCCGCCAGCCGGCTGAGCACGTCGGCGTTCGCGTCGGCGTGGTCGTCCAGGATCGACTGCCGGACGGTGGCCTCCGCCAGCGAGTCGGCGCTCAGTGTCTCGAGAGCGTCCTCGATCGGGGGGTTGAGGAAGGCCTCGATGACGACCGCGTCGCTCTCTGCGACCAGGTCGTCGAGCGCCGCCTCGGTCTCGGCCACCGCCGCGTCGGCGTCGGCCAGCGCCTGGGCGGCCTCGGCCTCGGCCCGGCGGGCGCCGACCACCGCCGCCACCTGCGTGTCCACCTCGGCGCTCAGCTCGTCGAGCGAGGCGGTCACGTCGGCCGTGGCACCGCTCGCCGTCAGCGGGTCGATGCTCGGCGGGCCGGCCAGGGGCCCCGGCTCGTCACGCTCGCCCGGCTCGTCCTGGCCCGGCCCGGCGAGGCCCGCGGAGGGCGCCAGCACCGGCGCGACGGCGACGAGAAGGACGACCAGCAGGCGCACGGCCCGCGCGTGACGACGGCTCTGCTTCACGTGTGGTCCCCAGACGTTGTGCGTTGGCGGAGCGCCTCCCCCTGCCGGGAGGTCGACACGGGAATGTAACCAGATCGCGAGTCGCTCGCCACACAGCCACCACGCATCGAACAGAACTGTGACCCAGCGGCCACGCCAGGTGGTGGATGCTGCCACGTGGTCGCGCCGCGTCGCCGGGCGCGAGACTGCCGGGATGGCCGAGGTCTTGACCGACATCACCGACGGGGTCGCGGTCGTGACCCTGGACGCGCCCGACCGCCGCAACGCCTTGACCCTGCCGCTGGTCGACGAGATCACGGCCGCGCTCGACGCGGTCGAGGCCGACCCGGGCGTCGGCGCCATGGTGGTGACGGGCACCGCGCCCGCCTTCTGCGCCGGCGCCGACCTCACGCACCTCGGCGACAGCCAGCGCGAGGGCCTGCTCGCCATCTACGAGGGCTTCCTGCGCATCGGGCGCTCGCCGCTGCCCAGCGTCGCCGCGGTCAACGGCGCCGCCGTGGGCGCCGGCGTCAACCTGGCGCTCGTGTGCGATGTCATCGTGGCCGGCGCCTCGGCGCGCATCGACACCCGCTTCCTGGCCCTCGGTCTCCACCCCGGCGGCGGCCACACCTGGATGCTGCAGCGCCGCGTCGGGCCCCAGGCGGCCGCGGCGATGGTGCTGTTCGGCGAGGTGCTCGACGGCGCACGGGCGGCCGAGGCGGGCCTGGCCTGGTCGTGCGTGCCCGACGACGAGCTGCTCGACACCGCCCGGGCCATGGCCGCCGTGGCCGCCTCGGCCCCGCGCGACCTGGTGGCGCAGGTCAAGCAGACGATGGTCGACGTGCGGTCGATCGACGACCACGCCGAGGCGGTCGAGCGCGAGCTCGGCCCCCAGGTGTGGTCGATCAACCAGCCCGCGTTCCAGGAGAAGCTGGCCGCCCTGCAGCGCCGCATCAGATCCCGGGGCTAGGGACCGGAACTCTCCGGCTCCCTGATCGATCAGTGCCATCGTGCGCTCGAACCGCTGGGTGACGGAGTGGACCGCGACCCGGCCGCGGCCCGTCAGCGAGGCGCGAACGCCAGCGTGCCCGTGAGGCGTGCGGCCAGGTCGTCGTGCACGGCCGCATCGTCCGAGGTGACGACCAGCGACCAGACGATGCCGTCGTCGGCCAGCACCAGCGTCTCGGTGCCCCGGGCTGCCTCGCCGTCGTCACCCCCGATCGCGAAGCGCAGCCGTACCGTCGGCCGTGCCGCGCCCTCGACCGCCTCGACGTCCGGGTCGCTGCGGCCCGCCTGGCCGGCCAGGTCGCGGGCGTAGTCGGCCAGGCCGGCCGCGTCCGTCACCCCGGTCATGGGAGCCGCCCGCACCAGCACGTCGCTGACCCGACCCTGGTCGTCCTCCCCCGCCGCGTAGAGCAGGCCGCCGCTGGCCGCCGCCGCATGGGCGCTCTCGACGAAGCCCTCGACCGCCGGCGCCGCCGACGACAGCGCCTCGAGCCCCTCGGGCGACAGGAGAGTCGCCTCCCAGCCCGGCGGCACGGCGACGCCGAAGCCGAGCGCGGGCACGGGGATCGCCTGCCAGCCCTCGGGCGCGTCGACCTCGATGCCGCCGGTCGCCAGCGTGGTCGACGTGAGCGGATCGCCGTGGCCGCCCTGGGCCGGTGCGTCGCCCGCGTCGCCGGCGCCGCCATTTCCCGGCACGACGAGCAGCAGCACGGCTACGACGCTCAGCACCAGCGCAGCGACCAGCGCCAGCCGGGCGCGCACACCCAGCGCGGCCAGGCGCCGGCCCCAGCCCCTCAGGAGAGCCATTCGCGGGTCAGCTCGTCGCGGCGGTCGTTCCACTCCTCGACCGTCAGCGCGTAGCGCACGTGGTCCTCCCACATGCCGTTGATCTCGAGGTAGCGCAGTGCGATGCCCTCGTCGCGCAGCTTGAGCTTCTCGACCACCCGCCGGCTGCGGTGGTTGCGGGGGATGATCGACACCTGGATGCGGTGCAGGCGCACCTGCTCGAACGCGAAGCGGGCCACCAGCACCAGCGCCTCGGGCATGTAGCCGTGGCCCGCCTGGGCCTGGTCGATCCAGTAGCCGACGTAGGCCGACTGGAACGGCCCACGCTGCACCGACGACAGGTTGATCTCGCCGCAGAACTGCTGCCGGGGGCGCCGCCGGGCCGCCGCCGGCTCGCGCACGAAGATGCCGAACCCGAAGCCCGTCCCCAGCTGGCGCTCGCGTTCACGGGCGCTGCAGCGCATGGCGAACGCCTCGCTCGACTCGACCACGTCGGGCAGGTTGGGGTTGCGGGCCGGCTCCCACGGCGTGAGCCAGTCGGCGTTGCGGCGGCGCACGTCCTGCCAAGCGGCGAAGTCGGTGGGCACGAGCGAGCGCAGCATCACCCGCGGCCCGGTGAGCGACGTCATCGGCGGTCTGTCACCTCCGCCAAGGCGCCGAGCAGCAGAGTCACGTTGCGCGGCCTGGCCGTGTGCCCCATGCAGCCGATGCGCCACACCCGGCCGGCGAACTCACCCAGCCCGCCGCCGACCTCGATGCCGTAGCGGTCGAGCAGCGTGGCCCGCGCCTTGGCGTCGTCGACGTGATCGGGCACCCACACGGTGGTCAGCTCGGGCAGCCGGTGCCCCTCGGCCGCGAACGGCTCGAAGCCCAGCCCGACCAGGCCCTCGTGGAGCAGGCGGCCGCACTCGGCGTGGCGGGCGATAGCGGCGTCGAGCCCCTCGTCGAGCAGCGCGCCCAGTCCGGCGTGCAGCGACATGATCATCGAGACGGGGGCGGTGTGGTGGTAGGTGCGGGCGCCGCTGGCCGGGCCCGTGTAACGGCCGATCATGCGCAGGTCGAGGTACCAGCTGGGGCTGCGCTCGACCAGGCGCTCGCGGGCACGCTCGCCGACCGTCAGCGGGGCCAGGCCGGGCGGCACGCCCAGGCACTTCTGCGTGCCGGCGTAGGCGACGTCGACCCGCCAGCCGTCGACGTCGACCTCGATGCCGCCCAGGCTGGTGACGCAGTCGACCAGCAGCAGCGCGTCGCCCTTGCCCTCCCCCAGCGGGGCGATGTCGGACCGCACGCCGGTCGACGTCTCGGCGTGCACCACGGCGACGATGCGGGGTGACGGATGAGCGGTGAGCAGCCGCTCGGGATCGACCGGCTGCCCCCAGGGCGCCTCGACGGCCACCACCTCGGCGCCGCACCGGGCGGCCACGTCGCACATGCGGGCGCCGAACACGCCGTTGACGCCGATGACCACCGGGTCGCCCGGCCGCACCAGGTTGACGAAGGCCGCCTCCATGCCCGCCGACCCGGTGCCCGAGATGGGCAGCGTCATCGGGTTGGACGTTCGGAAGACCTGGCGCAGGCGCTCGCAGGTCTCGTCGAGTATGGCGACGAAGGCCGGATCGAGGTGGCCGAGCATGGGCCGCGCCAGCGCCTCGACCGCTTCGGGGTACGGATTGCAGGGCCCGGGCCCCATCAGGACGCGATCGGTCAACGGCATGCGGCCCCCGACGGTAGCGATGCGCAGACGGCCCGGCCTACTCGACCAGGCTGAGGGCGAGGCCGTCGAGGATGTCGGCCTCGGACACGATCATCTCGTCGAACCCGAAGCGGCGGAAGATGGCCACGAGCACGCAGCACCCGCCCACGATCACATCCGCGCGGGCCTCCTCGAGCCCGGGGTTGTGGATGCGGTCGGCCCGCGCCTCGGTGGCCAGCGTGCGGAACACGTCCTCGGCGGCGTCGCGGCTGAGGCGGAAGTGGTGGATGCGCTCGCGGTCCCAGGTCGCAAGCCCGATCTCGACCGCGGCCACGGTGGTGATCGTGCCGGCCAGGCCCACCAGCGTGCGCGCGTCGGTGACGGCCGGCACCTCGCGCACCACGTCGTCGAGGTAGGCGTCGGTGAAGCTGATGCAGGCGGTGAGCTCCTCGGGCTGGGGCGGGTCGTGGGCCAGGAACTTCTCGGTCAGCCGCACGCAACCGACGTCGACGGAGATCACGCCCTCGACCTGATCGGTCCCCACGATGAACTCGGTCGACCCGCCGCCGATGTCGACGATGAGGAACGGGCCGAGCGCGTGGTCGAGGTCGCCGGTGGCGCCGAGGAACGACATGCGCCCCTCCTCGTCGCCCGTCAGCAGTTCGGGGCGGACACCCGCCACCTCCTCGACCGCGTCGAAGAACTCGTCGCGGTTGGCCGCGTCCCGGGCGGCCGAGGTGGCTGCGGCCCGGACCCGCTCGACGCCGTGGCGGTCGAGCACCTCGCGGTAGCCGCGCAGGCAGGCGAGCGTGCGCTCGACCGCCTCGTCGGCCAGCCGCCCGCTCGTCCCGACGCCCTGGCCCAGGCGGGTGATGGTGCTGCGCCGGTCGAGGATGTCGAGCGTGCCGGCGTCGGGGCGGGCCACCAGCACACGCGTCGAGTTGGTTCCGAGGTCGAGGGAGGCGACGACCGTCATGCCCCGGAACCTAGCGGGGGCGAGGGCGGAGCGGCGGCGGGCGGCGCGCCGATGCGCTCGTGCGTCCAGCGGCCCACCGGGTCGTCGCCCCCGGCCAGGAACCAGGCGTAGTGGGCGTGCAGGCACTTGACCCCCTGCCGGGTGCCGCCGACGCCGCCGGAGGGACGCGGTCCCTGGTGGCCCGGCGGCAGCGCCGCGTCGCGCTCGGCCGCGTAGCGCCGGTGGGCAGCCGCCAGCTCGGCGGGGTCGACCTCGGCCTCGGCCCGGGCGACGCCCCCCTCGCTCTCGAGCCGCGACACCCAGGTGCGCTCGGGCTCGCCGACCAGCCAGTAGCGGGTGGGCATGGGCCGGCCGTCGGCGAGCAGGGGGGCGTTGCGGATGACCAGCGGCGACCCGTCGGCGTGGCGCACGACCACCTCGTAGGCACCCTGGGGCCGCCGGCCAAGCAGGCGCTCGACGACGGCGGCGTCGTCGCTCACGGGGTGGCGCCTGTCACGCCGGCGCGTGCGACCACGTGACCCGGTGGATGCGCCAGGGCTCGGACAGGCCCTTCAGCTCGACCTGGTCGGCCGGTCCGAACGACAGGTCGCCGCCCGACACGGTCAGGTCGCGGGTCAGCCCCGACACCACGATCTCGCTCGGTTCCGCGTGGTCGGTGATGCGCACCGCCACCACCACGTTCTGGCCGAACACGTCGCCGTCGACGTCGACGATCTCGCCGGTGTGCAGGCCCACCCGCACCTCGATGGGCGTGTCGGGGTGGTCGTCGCGGTAGCTGGCCAACGCCCGCTGCACGTCGACCGCGGCCATGATCGCCCGCCGGGCGCTGGGGAACACCACGAGGAACCCGTCACCCTGCGACTTGACCTCGGTGCCGCCGTGCCGGGCGACCTGCTCGCGCACGAGCACGTTGTGCTCGGCCAGCACCTCGATCCAGCGGCGGTCGCCGAGGCGCTCGGCGAACGAGGTCGACTCCGCGATGTCCGTGACCATCATCGTGAGCGTGCCGCTGGGCCCGTTCCGGTCGCGGCGCGGCGGTGACGGTGCGGCGTCGGCCGGCGCCTCCGGCGGAACGGACGATGCCCCGGGTGCCGGCGCTGCGGGGGACGCGGGGGCAACGCGCGGCTCGGGCGCGGCGGGGTCGGCCGGCGCTGCGGGCGGCTCGGGCGGGTCGGGCGGCGCCCCGGCCCGCGGCTGGTCGGGCCGCCGGGGGCGGGACGCGGGCACGTGCACCCGGCCGTGCGGGCCCGGCGCAGGGATGCGGGCCAGGGCGTCGGCCACCTCGTCGAGGATGCGCTGGGGCAGCTCGAGGGGGTGCCCGCCGGGAACGTCGATGACATCGTCCCAGGAGCTGCGGCGGCCGTGGCGATGCGAGTCGCGCAGGGCCTGCCGCCACTCGTCACGCTCGGTCCGCACCGCCCGCCGAAGCTCGTCGCGCTCGGCGCGCGCCCGGCTGCGGCGGCTCGGGCGCTTGACCACGGCGTTGACCCCGCCCCACATGCCCCGGGCGTGCACCCTGACCAGCGGCGCGCCCGGCTGCGGCTCGGACCACCGGGGCTGGTTGACGCCGCCCATGATCACCATGCCGTCGACCTCGAGCGTGACGCCCTCGTCCACCAGCACGTTGACGCCGCCCATGATCGCCCAGGCCACGATGTCGACCACCGGCCCCTCGAACTCGGCCTCGCGCAGGTCGATCAGGACGCCGCCCCAGAAGGCGAACGCGGTGATCTCGGTCGGCGCCCGCCACCGGCCCCGGGCCTGGGATCCGCTCATGACGGCGATGAAGCGGCGGCGACGGGTCGCGGCCGGCAACGGCGAGCGGGGCGCCACGGCCGCGGAACCGCCCGCAGCCGCCGGACCCAGGCCGCCGGCCGCCGGCGCCTGCGGGTCGGGCACCAGCCCGGGCGGCAGGTTGTCGGCCACCGCCTCGAGCTCGCGGTAGGTCTGCGCGGCGTAGACCTGGGCGGCCAGGTCACCGAACTCGTCGAGCGTCAGCCGCCCCGCGCCGGTGTGCGCACGCAGCAGGTCGATAGCCTGCTGGCGTTCCGCATCGCCGATGCGGTGATCCCCCGGATCCACCATGCGCCCAGTCTCGCGCCGGCGCGTCATCCCGGTGGCACAAGTCGTGGTGGCGTCGCTCCGCTGAGACAAGTGTCACCCGGCTCGCCTGTCTACCTACTGGTAGGTAGGCTGGGGGTGTGCCCGCCGCCACCATGGATCCCGCCGCTTTCGTCGCCGAGCTCGAGCCCACCGTGGCCCGGCTCCTCGACCGCCACCTCACGCAGGCGAAGGAGTGGTTCCCCCACGAGCTCGTGCCCTACTCCCGGGGGCGCGACTTCGCCCCCGGGTACGAGTGGTCGCCCGATGAGGTACCGCTGGCCGACGAGGTGAGGTCCAGCCTGTTCGTCAACCTGCTGACCGAGGACAACCTCCCGTACTACTTCCGCACGATCGAGTCGATGTTCGGCCGCGACTCGGCCTGGGGCGAGTGGAGCCGCCGGTGGACGGCCGAGGAGGGCCGGCACTCGATCGTCATCCGCGACTACCTGACCGTCACCCGCGCCATCGACCCGGTGGGGCTCGAGCGGGCCCGCATGGCCCAGGTCAGCTGCGGCCAGGTCCCCGAGCCCGGCACCCCGCACGACGGGCTGGTCTACGTGACCCTGCAGGAGCTGGCCACCCGCATCGCCCACCACAACACGGGCAAGCTGGTCGACGACCCCATCGGCTACGAGATCATGAAGCGGGTAGCCGCCGACGAGAACCGCCACCACCTCTTCTACCGCGACGTGACGACCGAGGCCCTGACCCTCGACCCGTCGGGCATGGTCGTCGCCATCGAGCGCCAGGTGCGCGAGTTCGAGATGCCGGGCACCGGCATCCTCGACTTCGACGTGCACGCCCGCGCCATCGCCCGCGCCGGCATCTACGACTTCCAGGCGCACCACGCCCAGATCCTGGTGCCGGTGGTGCTGCGGCACTGGGGCGTCGAGAGCCTGACGGGGCTGGACGACGAGGCCGAGCGCGCCCGCGACGCCCTGCTCAAGCGCATCGACCGCATCGGCAAGGCCGCGCAGCGGCTCAGCCGGCGCCGGGCCGAGGCCGAGGCCGACCCCGAGGCCGAGGCCGACAGGCGCGTCCCCCAGCCCGCCTGACCGGCCGGCCTGCCCCGGCGGCGCAGCCGATGGCCATCCCGAGCGCCCGGCCGTACGAGCTCGGCCGCGAGGGCGTGACCGAGCGTGGATCCGACGACCCGGAGGTCGTGGGCCTGTGGTGCGCCTTCTGGGATGCGCCCGAGCGGTTCCAGCGGCCTCTCCGCGGCGCGCCCGCGGGGCCTCACGAGCACCGAGCGCAGCACGTGGTCAGTCGTCGGGGACGGTGGTGGGCGGCGTGTCGGCCGGCTCCTCGGAGCCCGGCAGGACGCCGTACAGCTCCTCGCCGGGCATGACCAGGCCCAGCTCGCGGGCCAGCTCCTCGATGCGCTCGTCGGTGCGCAGGTCGCGCGCTTCCTGCTCGAGCCGGGCGTTCTCGCGCTCGAACACTTCCTGCTGCTCGCGCGCCCGGTCGGCCTCGGCCCGCTGGTCGATCCATGTGCGCACGGGGAACACGCTGTAGACCAGCACCACCACCAGACCGACCGAGGCCACGACCGTGGCGCAGCGGCGCAGCCGGAGCGCCCGCCGGGCACGAGCCTCCTCGTCGGGGGGCAGCAGGCGATCGAAGTTGAGGCCCGCCAGCGCTGCCCTCACCCGGTGGCGGCGCGGGCCGGGGCGCGCCAGCGCCGTCCTCACACGGTGGCGCGGGCCGGGACGCGCCGGCGCCGCCGGCGCGGACACCCGCTGGCGGCGCGCGCCGAGGCCCGCCAGCGCGGCGGTCACCCGCTGGCGGCGCACGTCGGGGCGCGCCGGCGTCGCGGCCGACGACGGCTGCACGGGGCGCAGGCGGGGGCGCGCCGGCCGGCCGCCGGCATCGCCGTCGTCGCCGTCGGCGGCGGCGGCGTCGTCGGCGGGGGGTGGCCGGGCCGGCAGGGGCGTCACCGTGGCCACCGGGGCCTCGCGGCGCCGGCGGCGTCGGGCCTCGCGGTCGTCGGCCGCGTCGGTGAGCAGGCTCGGCGTGAGCAGCACCGCACCCGGGGCGCCGGGGATGCGCCGGGGACGGACCCGGCGGCGGGCGTCGTCGTCGTCACGCGAGCGGCGACTGTCGCCCGCGTCGACCACGCGGCCGTCGGGGCCGCGCACGACCACCGCGGGCGTGGTCCACGCCCCGCGGGTACGGGCACCGGCGGCCGGGTCCTGCCCGGGCGCGGTCGGTCGGCCGTCCTGCCGCCGGCGCCCGGTCACGCGGCCGTGCCTCCGGCGCGGGCCACGGCGGAACGGCCGCGGAACGCGGCCGCCTCGCCCAGGTCGTCCTCGATGCGCAGGAGCTGGTTGTACTTGGCGACGCGATCGCTGCGCGCGGGCGCGCCGGCCTTGATCTGGCCGCAGTTGGTGGCCACGGCCAGGTCGGCGATGGTGCTGTCCTCGGTCTCGCCCGAGCGGTGCGACATCACGGTCGTGTAGCCCGCGGCGGCGGCCAGGCCCACGGTGTCGAGCGTCTCGCTGAGCGTGCCGATCTGGTTGACCTTGACCAGGATGCTGTTGGCCACTCCCACGTCGATGCCGCGCTGCAGCCGCTCGACGTTGGTGACGAACAGGTCGTCGCCCACGAGCTGGATGCGGTCGCCGAGTGTCTTGGTCAGCTCGGCCCAGCCGTCCCAGTCCTCCTCGGCGCAGCCGTCCTCGATCGACACGATGGGGTACTTCCCGCTGAGCTCGGTGAGCAGACCGACCAGCTCCGACGGCACGAGCTCGCGGCCCTCGCCGACCAGGGCGTAGCGGCCGTCGGCGTAGAACTCGGTCGAGGCGACGTCGAGCGCCAGGGCCACGTCGTCGCCGGGGGTCAGGCCCGCGCCCTCGACGGCCTCGACCAGCAGGGCGAGCGCCTCCTCGCTGGAGCCCAGGTCGGGTGCGAACCCGCCCTCGTCGCCGATGGCGGTGGACAGCCCGCGGTCGTGGAGGATGCGCTTGAGGACGTGGTAGGTCTCGGCACCCCAGCGCAGCGCCTCGCGGAAGCTGGCCGCTCCCACGGGCATGATCATGAACTCCTGGAAGTCGACGTTGTTGTCGGCGTGGGCGCCGCCGTTCAGCACGTTGAGCATGGGCACCGGCAGCACGTGCGCGTTGGTGCCGCCCACGTACCGATACAGCGGCAGGCCCAGCTCGTCGGCCGCCGCCCGGGCCACGGCCAGCGACGCACCCAGGATGGCGTTGGCGCCCAGCCGGCCCTTGTTGTCGGTGCCGTCGAGGTCGAGCATCTGCCGGTCGACCTCGCGCTGCTCGGCTGCATCGAAGCCGACGAGCGCCTCGCGGATGTCGCCGTTGACGTGGTCGACCGCCGTCTCGACGCCCTTGCCGGCGAAGCGGTCGCCCCCGTCGCGCAGCTCGACGGCCTCGAACTGGCCGGTCGACGCGCCCGAGGGCACCAGGGCCCGGCCGAGTGCCCCCGAGGCGAGGTAGACCTCGACCTCGACGGTCGGGTTGCCGCGGGAGTCGAGGACCTCACGGCCGACGATGTGTTCGATGCTCGACATCGCTGGTGGTGCTCCTGGGGTGAGTGCGGTTCACGTTACTTGCGGGTGGGTGGTAGATCGGGTTCATACCGCCGGGTCCTCCTGCGCCCGGTAGCGGTCGCGCACGCGCTCGGCGGCGATGCGCAGCTCGCTCTCGGCGTCGTCGCCGGCGCGGCGAGCGGCGTCGACGGCGTCGAGCAGCCGCCGGCCTGTGGCGCTGAGGTCGGCGTCGCCGGCCACCAGGGCGCGCCAGTCGACGCCCTGCGACTCGGCCTTGCGCTGCACCTTCGAGGCGTAGAGCAGCGCCGGCAGGGCGACCGGGACGCCGTCCATGACGCTGGCCCGGCCCTTCTCGGCCACCTTGGCCTGCTCCCACTGCACAGCCAGCTCGTCGGCGTCGGCGACCCGGGCGCCGGCGAACACGTGGGGGTGGCGGTCGACCAGCTTGGAGGCGATGCCCCGGGCCACGTCGGCCAGGGTGAAGCGCCCCTCCTCGGCGGCCAGCACCGAGTGGAACACCACCTGGAAGAGCAGGTCGCCCAGCTCCTCCTCGAGGGCGTCGAAGCCCTCGCCCGCGTCGACGTCCAGGTGGTCGAGCGCCTCGAGCACCTCGTACGCCTCCTCCAGCAGGTGGCGGCGCAGGCTGTGGTGGGTCTGCTCGCGATCCCACGGGCAGTCGGCCCGCAGCCGCCGCACGACCTGGGCGAACGCCGCCACCTCGCCGGCGATCGGTGCCGCCAGGGCAGGCACGTACAGCGAGGTGAGGTGGTCGGGGGCCACCACCCGGTCGAGCTCGTGCCACGCCACCTCGACCACCGACTCGTCCGGCAGGCCGAGGCGCTGGAGCACCACCACGGTGGGCTCGTCGGGCCCGTTCGTCACTCCGGCGGACGCAGCCAGCTCGCCGGCGTCGACCGCGTCGCCGATGGCCAGCTTGACCTCGGACAGCACGTCCCGGTCGTCGCACTGGCCCACCAGCAGCGGGCCGCGCTCGCCGGCCGCTTCGGCCGCGAAGCGGTGCCCGTCGACCAGGCGCACCCCCCGTTCCAGCGGGTCGACGCCGAGCCGCACCCAGGCCAGGTCGACGAACGACAGCGCGGGCACCAGCTCGACGACCACACGGTCGTCGGCGACCAGCAGCTCGACCGTGCGCTCGGCCACCACCGGCGACCCGGGGACGGCGTACAGCACCCGGCCGTGCTCGGCGGCCGCCGCCACCAGGGCCTCGACGATGCCGGTGTACACGTCGTCGATGCCGGCGGCCTGCTCGTACAGGTGGTCGAAGCTGGCCGCGTCGCCGACCACGGCGGCCGACGGGTGGCGGGTGGTGCGCAGGTACCGCGGCGAGATGCGCCGGGCCGCCGCCGTCACCCCGGCGGTGACCAGGTCGGGACCTCCCGGGCCCAGCCCGCACACCACCACGGTGGGACGGCCGGGCGGGGTGCTCACCCCGGGGTTGGCCCCTCGGTCTCGGCGTCACCCCCGCTGGGCGCGCCGACCGGGCCGTCGGGCGGGACGATCGTGAGCTGCTCGGGGTCCCACGTGCCGTACTGCGACCGCACCGAGATGTCGGCCTCGGCGTAGGCGTCGGTGATGGCCTGGGTGAACCCGTCCTGCAGCTCGGCCTGCAGGGTGGTGAACGCGGCCACGTCGTCGATGAAGTCGGCGCTGCGGTCCTCGGGCAGCGACGACACGCCGCCGGGGACGCCGTCGGCGATGAGGTCCTCGGCCGCCTGGCGGTCCTCGTCGGTGACCTCGAGCCCCTCCGCGGCCAGCACCGAGTCGGCCACGATGAACTGCACCCGCAGCCCGGCGACGGCGGCCACGTACTCCTGCGAGTAGCTGTCGCGCAGCTCGCCCCGCAGCTGGTCCTGCTCGACCTGGCCGAAGACGAAGCCGCGCAGGTCTGCGTTGTCGAAGTAGAGGGCCAGCTCGTCCTCGAAGTCGTTGCGCGACACGGTGACGTCGTCGACCCTGATGGCGGCCGACTGGTCGGCGCACGCGGTGGCGGCCACGCCGGCCACCGCGACGGCGGCGATCAGCGAGGCGAGGCGTCGGTTGAGCACGGCCCCGATCGTAGGGACTGGCGCGCCCCGCCACGAACCGGGCGCTACGCAGCCTCCTTGGCCGGGAAGAGCGTCGACAGCAGGTCGACCAGTTCGGTGGCGACGCCGCGACCGCCCGTGACCGGGATCACGAGTTGGCCCATGTCGGCCTTGTACAGGCCCCTGGGCACGAGGCGCTTGAGCCGGACCTCCTCGGACACCTTGAGCTTCACAGGGCTCATGCGGGCGGTCCACACCGCGGCGCCGATGCCCGTGACCTTGACCACGTTCAGCTCGCGGATGTCGAGGCGGGCCGCCTCGGCCCGCAGCCGGGCGACCTCGAGCAAGGCGGCGGCCTCGTCGGGCACCGGGCCGTAGCGGTCCTCCCACTCGGACCGGATGTCGTCGACCTCGGCCTCGGTGGTCACGGTCGCCAGGCGCCGGTAGGCCTCGAGCCGCAGCTCCTCCTTGGCCACGTAGTCCTTGGGCAGGTTGGCGTCGAGGGGCAGGTCGAGCTTGATCTCGGCGGGCTCGCGGACCTCCTCGCCCTTCAGCTCGGCCACCACCTCGCTGACCATCTGGCAGTACAGGTCGTAGCCCACCGCGGCGACGTGGCCCGACTGGCCGGTGCCGAGCAGGTTGCCTGCGCCCCTGATCTCGAGGTCGCGCATGGCGATCTTGAACCCCGAGCCCAGCTCGGTGGCCTCGCCGATGGTCCTGAGCCGCTCGTACGCCTCCTCGGTCAGGCTGCGGTCGCGGGGGTGGAACAGGTAGGCGTAGGCCCGCTGGCCCGACCGGCCCACGCGGCCCCTTATCTGGTGGAGCTGGCCCAGCCCCAGCAGCTCGGCCCGGTCGACCACCAGCGTGTTCACCGTGGGCATGTCGATGCCCGACTCGATGATGGTGGTGCAGACCAGCACGTCGTACTCGCCCTCCCAGAAGTCGATCACCACCTTCTCGAGCGAGCCCTCGTCCATCTGACCGTGCGCGATCGCCACCCGGGCCTCGGGCACCAGGTCGCGCACGTGGGCGGCGACGTGCTCGATGTCCTGCACCCGGTTGTGCACGTAGAACACCTGGCCCTCGCGCAGCAGCTCGCGGCGGATGGCCTCGGCGACGGCCCGGTCGTCCTGCTCGCCCACGTAGGTGAGGATCGGCTGGCGCTCGGCCGGCGGCGTGTTGAGCAGCGTGAGGTCGCGGATGCCGGTCAGGCTCATCTCGAGCGTGCGGGGGATGGGCGTGGCCGTGAGCGTCAGCACGTCGACGCCGGTGCGGAACTGCTTGATCTGCTCCTTGTGGCTGACGCCGAAGCGCTGCTCCTCGTCGACCACCAGCAGGCCCAGGTCCTTGAAGGTGACGTCGTTGGACAGCAGCCGGTGGGTGCCGATGACGATGTCGACCTCGCCGGCCTCGATCGCCATGGCCACCTTGCGCGCCTGGCCGGGCGTGAGGAAGCGCGACAGCACCTCGACCCGCACCGGGTAGGCGGCGAAGCGCTCGCTGAAGGTCTGGTAGTGCTGCTGGGCCAGCAGGGTGGTGGGCACGAGCACGGCCACCTGCTTGCCGTCCTGCACCGCCTTGAAGGCGGCCCGGATGGCCACCTCGGTCTTGCCGAAGCCCACGTCGCCGCACACCAGGCGGTCCATCGGCACGGGCTCCTCCATGTCGCTCTTCACGTCGCCGATGGCCTTGAGCTGGTCGGGCGTCTCCTGGAACGGGAAGGCGTCCTCGAACTCGCGCTGCCACGGGGTGTCGGACGCGAAGGCGGTGCCGCCCTCCGACAGGCGCTTCTGGTACAGGACCACCAGCTCGTGGGCGATCTCGGCGACCGCGGCCCGCACCCGGGCCTTGGTGCGCTGCCAGCCGTCGCCTCCCAGCCGGTTGAGGCTGGGGCTGTCGCCGCCGGTGTAGTGGCGCACGGCGTCGATCTGGTCGGAGGGGACGTAGAGCCGGTCGTCGCCCTTGTACTCGAGCAGCAGGTAGTCACGGTCCACCCCGCCGATCGCCCGCTTGACCATGCCCCCGTAGCGGGCCACGCCGTGCTGGTGGTGGACGACGTAGTCGCCCTTCTTCAGGTCGTCGAAGAAGCTCTCGGCGTCGCGGCGGCGGGGCCGGGCCCGGCGGTGGGCGCGGCGCCGGCCGGTGAGGTCGGACTCGGCCAGCACCGCCAGCTTGACGCTGCGCAGCACGGCGCCCCGCTCGAGCGGGGCGACCACGACCTCCGCGGTGACGCCGTTGGACGCGAGGAGGTCGCGCAGCCGCGCCGCCGAGCCCTCGCCGTCGGCGCCGACCACCACCCGGAAGCCCTCCTGGCGCAGGCTCTGGAGGCGCGTGAGCAAGCCGGTGCCGTCGCCCACCACCGGGTCCCAGCCCGAGGCCTGCACCTGGGGCGTGGCGGGGCTGTCGGGCACGCTGACCACGTGCCAGGCGCTGGCCCGGGTGTGGGCGAGCAGCCGGTCGAAGGTGAGGTGCAGGCGGGGGAAGCCGTGCTCGGCGCTTCTGTCCTCGTGTCGATACAGAAACCGCCCTGAGTCGGTCTTCGTGCGTCGAGGCAGGGCGCCTTCTGCATCGATCGCGCCCCACGTGACGGCCAGGGTGGCGGCCAGGTCGGCCTCCTCGGCCAGCAGGTCGGCGGCCCGGTCGCGCATGCGGCGCGGCTCGCACAGCAGGACCTGGGCGCCGTCGCCCACCACGTCGAGCAGGGCATGCTCGTCGCGGGTGAGCCACGGCAGCCAAGACTCCATGCCGTCGAAGACCAGGCCCTGGGCCAGCCGCTCCCACTGCTCGCGGCCCCAGGGCTCGAGGCCCACCAGCCGCTCGGCCCTCTGCCTGACCTCCGGGGTCGGCAGCAGCTCGCGGCAGGGGAACAGCAGCACCTCGGCCAGGTCGTCGGTGGAGCGCTGGTCGGACACCGAGAACTCGGTCAGCCGGTCGACCTCGTCGCCCCACAGGTCGATGCGCACGGGGCGGTCGGCGGTGGAGGGGAAGACGTCGACGATAGAGCCCCGCACGGCCAGCTCGCCCCGGTGCTCCACCATCTCCTCGCGCCGGTAGCCGACCGCCACCAGGTCGGACACCAGGTCGTCGCGGTCGAGCTGCTGGCCGGGCGCGACTTGCACCGGCTCGACGTCCTCGACGTGGGGGCCCAGCCGCTGGACGAGCGCCCGCACGGAGGCGACCACGACGTCGGGCGCCCGCCGGGTGGCGCCACCCTCGTCGCCGTCGGCGCTCGGCCGCTCGGGGTTGCGCAGCCGCCACAGCACCCGCAGGCGGCGGCCCATCGTCTCGACCGCCGGGCTCACCCGCTCGAAGGGCAGCGTCTCCCACGCCGGGAACAGCTCGATGTGGTCGTCGCCGAGGTAGGCCGCCAGGTCGTGGGCCAGGCGCTCGGCCTCGGTCGACGTGGGCACGGCCAGCACCAGCGGGCGTCGCTGGGTGAGCCCGGCCAGGCCCGCGGTGACCAGCGCGCGGGCGGCCTCGGGCACGGCGATGGTGGCCGAGGACCGGCCCAGCACCTGGGCGAGCGCGGGCTCGTCCCGCAGGGCGGCGGGAAGGTCGGCCAGGGGCGCGCGGGTGCGCGCCCCTGCGGCTGCAGGGGCGGGGGTCATACCGGCTCAACGCTACAGGTTGGGTGTGACGTGTTGGCCTTGGCCGGGGACCGCCGCGGGTGCCGGGGCGGCTCGTGGATCCACGGCCGGTCGTCCGAGACCGGATCGCCGCGCTCGCCCGCCGACCGGGCGTCGTTGGCCGGTCAGCGGTAGCGAGGGCGGGTCCGCGCGGGGGTCAGCGCGAGGACGTGGCCGTCGACGCGGTCTGCCTGGCCGAGCGCCTGGCCGTCGACGCCGTGCCCTTGGCCGCACCGCGGGCCGTGCGACGTGTGGTGGTGGCGGCCCGCTTGGCGGTGGTCGACGTCCGCTTGGCGGAGCGCCGGGCCGACGTGGCCGTGCCCTTCGCCCCAGACTTGACCGCCCGCGCCGTGGTGGTGCCGCCCCGCTTGGCGGCCCGCGCCGTGCGCTTGGCGCCGGTCTGCGCCGACGACGCGGTGGCCCGGGAGGTGCGCACGGCGCGCTCGCCCGTGCGCTTCGCGTTGCGGGCGGCCTCGATGGCCGCCTCGGTGGCGTCGGAGGCGCCGGATCGCACCCGCTCGGCGGTGCTACGGGCCACCTTCGATCCCTGCGGCGACGTGCGCGGCTTCTTGCGCCGCAGCACGGTGGCGATGAGGTCGGTGAGCACCGACACGCCACCCTGGGCCAGCCCGCTCACCGTGTCGCCGATGCGGTCGGCCACGCCGGCGGCCGCACCCACGACGATGTTGCCGGGGGGCGTGTCGGGCGAGCGGGGATGCGGGTGGGTCGGGGCGGTCTTCTTGGCCTCGGCCAGGGCGTCGCCCAGATCGCCGAGGGCTGCGCGGCCGAGCTCGTCGCGCACCTTGGGGAAGAGCTCGCTCTCCTCCTCCTCGACGTGGTGGCGCACGTTCTCGATGAGGACCGTGACCTTGGCGTCGAAGCGCTCGTCCTCCGGCGACATCGAGTCGAGGTCGGAGAGCACCCACTTGACGATGTTGTGCTCCTCGAGGCTTTCGAGGGTGACGTGCTCGGTGCCGGGCACCGTGGCCCGCACCACCGGGTAGAACAGCTGCTCCTCGACCGCCGCGTGCACCGAGAGCTCCTCGATGATGCGGTCGACGATGTTGCGCTTCTCGACGTGGGCCCGCTCGCCCGCGCTCTCGAAGCGCTTGAACAGCTGCTCCACCTTCTTGTGATCTTCCTTGAGCATGCTGATGGCGTCCATATGCCATCGCGCTTACCCACCACGCGGCGCGGTCAGACCCCCGAAGGCGCGTTTGTGGCCACGGCCGGTGGCCATCAGGGGTCGGGAGACGGCTCCGGCGGCCAGGTGCCGCGCGCCTGGTCCATCGGGCTCATCAGCCCGACGTCGTTGCCGTCGGGGTCGGCCACGATGGCGTAGCGCGCCCCCCAGAAGGCGTCGAAGGGCAGCTGGCGGCCCGTGTAGCCGGCGGCGGTCAGCTCGGCGTAGCGGTCGTCCACCGCCGCCCGGCTCGGCAGGGCGAAGCCGATGACGATCCGGGTGCTCGCCGGGTCGGCCCGCCAGCCCGCGTGCCACAGCCGCACCGACTCGACCGTGTCGAGCTCGAGGCTGAAGCCGCCAGGCGTGCGCATGGCCACGTGCACGCCGGAGGGCTCTTCGCCGCTCGGCAGCTCCACACCCAGGCGGCGGTAGAAGTCGACGCTGGCGGCGCTGTCCCCCACCACCAGGTTGAGCATGTGCAGCTCCGGGGTGGCGTCGCTCATGGCCGAAGTCTGGCACGGGCGTCGGACGCCAGGCTCTCTCCTGGCGCGCCGACGGTCTGTGCACCTACTGGTAGGAGACGAACCACGGCGTCGGGTCGACCGCGACCGTCTGCTCGGGCGTGAAGGTGGGCCGGTCCTCGTCGATGAAGTTCTTCCAGCCCCACCAGGTGCCGGCCAGCGGGTCGCTGCGCAACGCCCGCCAGGTGTCGAGCTTCTGACCCGGCGTGCCGAAGCCGTCGGCGTGGACCAGCACGGCCAGCTCGTCGTGGCCCGTGTCGAGCCGGCCGCGCTCGCCGATCATGCGGAGCTGGAACTGGTGGAGCAGCAGCAGCTTCTGCGGCAGCCGCCGCTCGCGGGTGAGCCCGGCCAGCCAGGCGGCCACGGCGTTCACCTCGTCGACGCCCACCGACCCGATCTGGGCCATGTGCCGCTGGTTGGGGCCCAGCCGCCACTCGGGGTCGAGGGCCAGGCCGACGTGGGGCTCGGCCAGCAGCTCCTCGTAGCGCTGCGCCTGGGTGAGGAAGTCGGTCCGCCCCGGCTGCAGGTCGAGCATCACGTACATGCCGGCCTGCCCCGCGGCGTCGACCCAGGGACGCAGGTCGGCGACCTCGGACTCGCTGGAGTAGTCGCCGTCGGGGCCGGCGGCGCCGGAGGCGACCGTGGTGATGATCTCGAACGCGGGCACGACCGGCTCGTCGACCAGGGCGTCGTAGCCGGACGCCAGCCGCTGCGCCCGCGCCACCGCCGCGTCGGCGGGCTGCTCGCCGAGCACCCCGAGCACCGGTGCGCCCGGGTGGCCGTAGAGCGCGACCATGCGGCGGCCCGGGAACACCACCTGCCCGCCGCCGGGCAGCTCGACGCCGGTGGCGGCCACCTCGAGCCGCCGGCGCAGGCGGTCGGCGGGGCCGAAGCCGCTGCCGAACGCCACGACCCGGTCTGGCAACGGGGCCTCGGCGAGGGCGGCGATGGCGTCGCGGTCGGTGCGGGGATCGGTCCCGGCAAGGGC
>DASSCS010000114.1:0-23288 GCA_035697515.1 Acidimicrobiales bacterium | reverse complement strand
CCGTGAGCGACCACGATCGAGGACAAGTGTCAGCGAGCGCCGCCGAGGTCTACGACGCGTTCTTCGTGCCCGCCCTGTTCGACCAGTGGACCGATGTCGTTCTCGATGTCGCCGATGTCCGATCGGGGCACCGCGTGCTCGACGTGGGATGCGGCACTGGTGTGCTGGCCCGCGCCGCGCACGTTCGCGTCGGAGCCCGCGGCCACGTGGCCGGAGTCGATCCGAACGACGGCATGCTCACCATCGCCCGACAGGCTGGACCCGACATCGAGTGGCAGACCGGTCTCGCCGAACAGCTGCCGTACCTCGACCATTCGTTCGACCGCACCGTCAGCCAGTTCGCGCTCATGTACTTCGACGATCCTGAGGGCGCGCTCAGCGAGGTCTGCCGTGTCACGGGGCCAGAGGGCCGGGTGGCGTTCGCGGTGTGGGATCGACTCGACAACAACCGCGGCTACGCCCGGCTGGCGACTCTCGTCGAGGACCTCTTCGGATCCGATGCCGCCGATGCGATCCGAGTCCCGTTCCAAATGGGCGACCCAGAGACGCTCCTGGGCCTCGCCACCACCGCTCTCGCCGAGCCAACGGTCACGCGACATCCCGGCGTCGCCCGATTCGAAACTGTCCAAGCATGGGTCCACAGCGAGATCCGTGGCTGGACGCTCGCGGACAGCATCGACGACCACGAGTTCGCCACGCTGCTCGACGCCGCGCAGGAGCAGCTCTCCGACCTCGCCGCAGACAGCGGGGTTGCCTTCGACGTGTCCGCGCTCGTCTGCAGCGGGTCCACGGCGTGAACATGTCGACGAAGTGACACGCCGCTCCGAATCGGCGATGTGTCACCGTGCGACGTGCCCGCGTGTCGCTCGAGCGCTACGGCGAGGGTAGACATCCGGTAGAAGTCCGCCGATCTCGCCGGTCTCGCACCCCAACTGACCTGCGGAAACCCCGTGGGCGAGGGGGGACTTGAACCCCCACGACCTTGCGGCCACTGGCACCTGAAGCCAGCGCGTCTGCCAATTCCGCCACTCGCCCGAGTGACAAGGAGGGACACGATAGCGCGGCCCCTCGGCCGCCCACCATCCAGAACCGGGCGACCCGGCGACGGGTGGGCGCGACGGCGGACCACCCGATCGGGGATACGATTTCGCCCGGGCGAGCCGGCCGACGGGTGCCGGTGGGCCGGGGGCGAGACAGAGGCGGAACGACATGACCATCGGCGCTGATCTCGGCGTTCTGGCGGCCGCGGGCGACGGGCTGGTCGAGCGGTGGCGCGACCTCGGTCCGACGCTCTGGCTGATCGCCGGCGTGCTCGCGGCGGCCTGGCTGGCGGTGCTGGCCCTGCTGGCCGCAGTGCGCGACCCCCGCAGGGTGCGACCGGGCCCGGCCGCGCTCGAGCTGCCGGGGCCCGAGTCGCCCGCGGTGGTGAACCTCCTCACCACCGACTGGGACCTGGGCCACGAGGCCGTCCCGGCCACGCTCGTCGCGCTGGCGGCCAAGCGCCGCATCGAGATCGAGATGGTGGGCGACGACACCTTCGTCCGGCTGCGCCGGCGCGCCGCGGGCGACGGCGCGAGCCTGACCGGCTACGAGGGCATGGTCCTCGACCATGTCGCCGGGCTCGCCGCCCACACCGAGGACGGACGGGTCCCGGCCCGGGCGCTGACCACCGGCCCCGAGCACTCGGCCAAGCGGTGGTGGCGGAACTTCCGGTCGTCGGTGGTCGACGAGTCCCGGGGCCGGGGCCTGTCGCGGCCACGCTGGCCGGCCGGGCTCAAGGCCGTGATGATCGGTGCCGCCGTGCCGGTGGCGCTGACCGTGGCGCTGGCCGCGTCGACCGCCCGGGACGACCCGGGCGACCCGGACGACAACCCGGTGGAGGGCGCGTTCGCGGCAGGGCTCATCACACTCGTCGGGGCCGGGGCGCTGGTCGGCTCGCGGTCGGGCGAGCGCGACACGCCCGAGGGCCGCGAGGCGGCGGCGCGCTGGCTCGGCCTGCGGGAGGTGCTCGAGGAGGACCCGCTGTTCGCCGAGCAGCCCCCCGCCGCCGTGGCGATCTGGGACCACCTGCTCGCGCACGGCACGGCGCTGGGCGTCGCCCACGGGGTCGTGGCGGCCCTGCCGATGGGCACCGAGAGCGACACCGAGGCGTGGAGCCCGTTCGGCGGGCGCTGGCGGGTGGTGCGCGTGCGCTACCCGCGCCGGTTCCCGCCGGGGTACGGCCTCCACCCCGGCCTCGCCGTCCTGTACGGCCTGCTCCACCTCCTGATCACGGCGACCATGCTGCCCCTCGCCGTCGGCGTCGCCGGGCCGCTGGTCGACGAGCTCCGCGACGGCGGCTTTACCAGCGGGGACGTGCCCGACGAGGTGGACCTCTTCTTCGAGGGCTTCGCCGCGCTGATCGTGCTGATGGCCGCCCTGATCCTGCTGCAGGGTGCGACCATGCTCGCGGCTGGCGTCGCCGACCTGGTGCTGGGCCGGCGGACGGTCGAGGGTCGGGTGCTGCGCGTGCGCGACCGCGTCGAGCGGGACGAGGACGGCCGCGTCACCAGCATCACCCGTCACGTGGCCGTCGACGACGGGACGACGGACCGGGTGAGGGCCTGGCGCTTCCGCAGCGCCGTACCCGGCGGTCAAGGAGCCGTCGTGCGGGGCCGGGTGAGCCGCTTCCTCCGTCACGTGGCCGACTACGAGGTGGTCGGCCGGTTGCCCGCCGCCGCCCCGGAGGCCGCGCCCGCCGGTGCGGCCACGGGAGGTCCCGATGGGAGGGCCGCCGCGTCCGGGGTCGTGCCGGCGCCGGAAGCGCCCCGCTCGCTGGCCGGCGCCGCCCTCGCGTTCGGGCATGCGCTCGGGGATGAGGGCAACGGGGGCGGCGCGCCTGCACCGCCCCTGCCCGACGACGGCGCGGTCTCGGCCGCGGCCGGCCGAGCGCTGGCCCGCGACGCCGCCGCGAAGCCGCATCCGGCCGCCCTGGCCGGTGGCTCGGCCCTGTACCGGGCCGGCGGCGGCGGGCACATCCAGGTCGTGTGGGTGCCGACCGTCGCCATCGACGTGTACCGCCGGCTGCCGGCCGCGCTGCGGCACGAGCTGCGCGGTGTGGGCGACGAGGCCTACCGCGCCCGCTTCGGTGGCGGCGTCATGGCCCGGCGCGGCCCTCACGTCGTCATGGTCACGCCCCACCTGCCGGCCGTCGACGCGAGCCAGCGCGACGACGCCGCCGCCCGGGTGGCGGCCGCCGCGCTCGCACAGGTGCCCGCCGGTCCGCCACCCGCGCCGCCGCCGGCGCGCAGCGCTCCGGGCACGTGAGTCACCGGGCGCGCCGGTAATCTGCCAAGTCGTGGCGATCCGTGGATTCGAACGACGACTCGAGCGCATGGTGGAAGGGGCCTTCGCCCGCGCGTTCCGGTCGTCCATCCGCCCCGTCGAGCTCGCCCGCCGGCTGGCCCGCGAGATGGACGACCACGTGTCCGTGGGCGTGCGGGGCACGCCGGTCGCCGCCAACAGCTTCACCATCTACCTGTCGCCCAGCGACTTCCAGGAGTTCTCCGAGGTGCGCGACGCGCTGCGGCGCGAGCTGTGCGACGCCGCCCGGGCGCACGCCCGCGACGAGGGCTATGGCTTCATGGGTCCGGTCGATGTCGACCTCGTGGTCGACGAGACCTTCGGCACCGGCTGGTTCGAGATCGAGGGCCGCTTCCGCGAGGGCGCCGGCGGAGCGGGGGCCGGCAGCCTGGTGCTGCCGACCGGCGACCGCTTCACGCTCGAGGAGCACATCATCAGCATCGGTCGCCGCCCCGAGTCGAACATCGTGCTCGCCGATCCGAACGTGAGCCGCAACCACGCCGAGATCCGCCCGCAGGGCGACGGCTTCGTGCTGGTCGACCTGGGGTCGACCAACGGCACGAAGGTCAACGGCGTGCGGGTCGACCAGCACGTCCTGGCCGACGGCGACGAGCTCACGTTCGGCAACACCCGCATGCGCTTCGAAGCGAGTTGAGACGGTCGTCACGGCCTGCAGTGCGCCCGTCCCCACCGACGTGTCACCGGCCGTTGCGCGCGGACGGTCGGGCCGACCGTCCCGCTACCGATAATCTCCCGCTCGGTGCCCGACCAGCTCCTCAACCTCCTCAAGCTGTTCCTCCTCGTCCTGCTGTACCTCTTCTTCCTGCGGGTGCTGCGCGCGGTGTGGACCGAGGTCAACGTCCCGGGGCTGGCCGACGCGCCCGCGCCGGCGGGAAAGCAGCGTGGTCGGGCCCGCAGGCCGAGCCGCCCCGGTCGATCGAACCACCCCCACCTCAAGGTGGTGGAGCCGCCCGGCCTGCGGGGGCGCAGCTACGCGCTCGACGAGGAGATCACGCTCGGCCGGGCCGCGGGCTGCCAGGTGCCGCTCGAGGACGCCTACGCCAGTCAGGTGCACGCCCGGGTGTTCCAGCGTGACGGCCACTGGTACGTCGAGGACCTGGGGTCGACCAACGGCACCTACCTCAACCGGCGCCGGGTGGCGGGGCCCATGGTGATCAAGCGCCGCGACAAGCTGCAGATCGGCAACACCGTGCTGGAGCTGCAGTGACCGCCCGCGCCAACCGCACCGCGCTGCGCTGGGGCGGCGCCACCCACGTCGGCCGCGTGCGCTCCGATAACCAGGACCAGTACCTGGCCCGCGACGACCAGGGGCTGTGGGCTGTCGCCGACGGCATGGGCGGTCACAGCGGCGGCGAGGTCGCGTCGCAGCTGGCGTGCGACACGCTGGGCAACGCCTTCACCGAGCACACTGTCGAGGGCCTGGTCGACGCTATCGGGCGGGCCAACGCCGCGGTGTTCGACGCAGGGTCCGACAACCCGCAGCTCACGGGCATGGGCACGACCGTGGTGGCACTGGCGGTCGTGGTCCACGACGGCACCGAGGTGCTGGCCATCGCCAACGTGGGCGACTCGCGCTGCTACCGCTGGTCGCAGGGCGAGCTCGATCAGCTCACCAGCGACCACAGCCTGGTGGCCGACCTGGTGCGCGAAGGCAGCCTGTCGCCCGAGGAGGCGGCGGTGCACCCCCAGCGCAACATCGTCACCCGGGTGCTCGGGGTGTACGAGAACGTGCCCGTCGACGTGTTCGCGGTCGACCCCCAGCATGGCGACCGCTACGTGCTTTGCTCGGACGGCCTGTTCAACGAGGTCCCCGAGTCGGCCATCGCGGCGGTGCTGCGGCGCGTCGGCGACCCCGCCGACGCTGCGGACGAGCTGGTGCGGCTCGCCGTCGAGGGTGGCGGGCGCGACAACGTGACCGTGGTCGTGGTCGACGTCGTCGACGACGACGATCGGGGCGGCCGCGCCTCTGCGGCGCTGCGGGACGCCGGCGAACCGACCACGGCCACCTCGGCGCCCCGGTCGAGCCCGGCCTACGCCGGCGAGCAGGGGGCGACGCGCCGGGGCCGGCGGCGCCCCGGCGGCGACACGGCCGAGATGGACAGGATCGTCGACGTGACCGACCCGGCGCCGCGCGCCCCGGGCGGCGTGCTCGCCCCGGACGGCGACTACGACGGCGCGGTGTCGGTCGACGTCGACGACGAGCCCCGCGAGGCGCGCCACCGCGCCACGCGCCGCCGCCGCCTGACCTGGCGGGCCGCGTTGTTCACGCTGCTGGTCCTGGCGCTGGTCGGCGGCGTCGTCGCCACCATCCAGTGGTACGGGACGTCGGCGTACTTCGTCGGCTTCGACGGCGACCAGGTGGCGATCTTCCGGGGCCGGCCCGGCGGCCTGCTGTGGATCGACCCCGAGCTGGTCAGCACCACCGACCTCGACCGCGACCGCGTGCCCGTGGCCCGCATGGACGACATCGAGCAGGGCATCGAGCAGGCTTCGCTGGCCGACGCACGCCGCTACGTCGACAACGTGACCGAGCAGGCCGACGAGCTCGACCCGCCCACCACCACGTCGACCACCACATCCACGTCGACCACCACATCGGCCCGGGCACCGACCACCACCGCGCCCCGCGCATGACCACGGCCACCCGCCGCACGACCGAGCTGGGACTGCTCGTGCTGGGCACGATGTTCGTGGTCGGCGCGTACCTGCTGGCGACCCTGCCCGCCGACAGCCAGATCCCCACGACCGTGGGCCCCTTCCTCGGCATCATCGTGGGCCTGCCCCTGCTGGCGCACGTCGCCGTCCGCCGGCTGGCGCCCCGGGCCGACGGCATGCTGCTGCCCCTGGCGTCGCTGCTCAACGGCCTGGGCTATGTGTTCATCGTGCGCCTCGACGAGGGTCAGCCCTCGGGGCCCGAGGGGCTGGCCGGCCTGCAGTCGGTGTGGATGATCCTGGGCGTGGGCGCCTTCATCGCCACGCTGGTGATCGTGCGCGACGTGCGCCTGCTCGAGCGCTACCGCTACACGGCCGGGTTCGTGGGCCTGGTGCTGCTGCTGCTCCCGCTGCTGCCGATCGTTGGCCGCACCATCAACGGCAGCCGCATCTGGGTGTCCTTCGGCCCGGTCAACTTCCAGCCGGGCGAGTTCGCCAAGCTGGCGTTGGCGGTGTTCTTCGCCGGCTACCTGGTCGAGAAGCGCGAACTGCTGGCCATCAACCGGTCGTTCGGCCCCCTCGCCCTGCCCGACCCCAAGCACCTGGGCCCGGTGCTGATCGCGTGGGGCGTCGCGCTGGTGGTGATGGTGCTGGAGAAGGACCTCGGCTCGTCGCTGCTGTTCTTCACCCTGTTCCTGGTGCTGATCTGGGTGGCGACCGAGCGGGCCTCGTACCTGGCGGTCGGCGTGCTGCTGTTCGCCGGCGGCGGCTACGTGGCCTTCAACGCGTTCAGCCACGTGCAGGAGCGGTTCGACACCTGGCTCGACCCGTGGGGCAAGGACAAGGGCTACCAGGTGGTGCAGGCGGCGTTCGCCTTCGCGGACGGCGGCCTGGCCGGGCGGGGCCTCAACCTGGGCGTGCCCTACAAGATCCCGGTGGTCGAGAGCGACATGATCTTCGCCGCCGTCGGCGAGGAGCTGGGCATGGTGGGCGCCGCCTCGGTGCTGGTCGCCTTCCTGCTCATGATCGGCGCCGGCCTGCGCATCGCCCAGCAGTCGTCCGACGGCTTCGAGCGCCTGCTGGCCACGGGCCTGACCACGCTGCTGGGCTTCCAGGCGTTCATCATCATGGCGGGCGTGGTGCGGCTGCTGCCGCTCACCGGCGTCACCCTGCCCTTCGTCTCCTACGGCGGCTCGTCGCTGCTGGCCAACTGGGTGCTGCTGGCCCTGCTGCTGCGCATCTCCGACCGCTCGGCCCTCCGCGAGGCCGAGCGGGCCGCCGCCGGCCAGCTCACGCAGATCGGGGGCTGAGGTGTCGAAGCAGGTGCGCAACCTCGGCGTGTTCCTGGCGATCTGCTACGCCGCGCTGTTCGTGCAGGTGAACCGGCTGACGTTCTTCGAGGCCGAGAGCCTGCGCGCCCAGCCCGAGAACGTCCGCACGGTCGAGCGCGACTTCTCCAGCCCGCGCGGCAGCATCATCAGCGCCGACGGGCAGGTGCTGGCCCAGTCGGTGCCCTCCGACGACCGCTTCCGCTTCCAGCGCGAGTACCCGACCGGCGGCCTGTTCGGCCACATCACCGGCTACTTCGCCTTCGAGTTGGGCACCACCGGCGTCGAGGACAGCTACAACGGCTTCCTGACGGGCGACGACATCGGCTTCGACATCAACCAGCTCGACGACCTGTTCGTCGACCGCGACGTGGTGGGCGACGTCACGCTCTCGATGCGGCACGACGTGCAGGAGGTGGCCAGGGACGCGCTGGGCGAGCAGGAGGGCTCGGTCGTGGCCCTCGACCCCCGCACCGGCGAGATCATCGCCATGTGGTCGTTCCCCTCCTACGACCCCACGGCCCTGGCCTCGCACGACTTCGACGCGGCCGAGGCCACCTCCGACCTGCTCAACGCCGATCCCGAGCACCCGACCCGCAGCCGGGCCTTCAGCGAGCGCGAGTTCCCCGGGTCGACGTTCAAGGTGGTGACCGCCACCGCCGGGATCGAGAGGGGCGGCGTGACCGCCGACAACCCCTCCTACCCCGTCAGCGACAGCTACCAGCCACCGCGCGGGGGCCGGCCGATCCCCAACTTCGGCGGGGCGAGCTGCGGCGGCACGCTGTTCACGATCCTCCAGCAGTCGTGCAACACCGCCTTCGCCCAGATGGGCGTCGACACGGGCGGCGACGAGCTGCAGGAGACCGCGCAGGGGTTCGGCTTCGACCGCGACGTGCCCCTGGACCTGCCGGGCGCCGTGCAGTCGACCTTCCCCGCCGCGGTCGTCGACGACCCGCCGACGCTCGCCCAGGCCTCGATCGGGCAGAACGAGGTGCAGGCCACCCCGCTGCAGATGGCGATGGTGGCCGCCGGGGTGGCCAACGACGGCGAGATCATGACGCCGCACGTCATGCGCGAGATCCGCGACGACCAGGGCAACCTGGTCGAGGAGTTCGACGCCGAGGTGTGGGCCCGCCCCATGTCGCCGGACACCGCCGGGCTGCTACGTGACGCCATGGTCTCGGTGGTCACCGACGGCTCGGCCAGTCGCCTCGACGAGGGGCTCGACGGCTTCGTGGTGGGCGGCAAGACGGGCACGGCGCAGCTCGGCACGCCCGAGCCCCGCTCGCACGCCTGGATCATCGGCTTCGCGGGGCCGTCCGGCGAGACCCCGCACGTGGCCGTCGCGGTGGTCGTCGAGGGTCAGCCGGGCGCGAGCGAGCAAACTGGTGGCAGAGTTGCCGCACCGATCGCGGCCGCGGTGATGCAACGAGCACTGGCGGCGCCCGAGCGGACCGACGAAGCAGACGGGGACCCCGGCTCTGGGGGATGACACGTGAAGCCACCTGACGCCGAGCTACCTGCCCCGACCTCGTAACCTGGGGATCGCATGTCGCAGCAGAACCAAGTGGTCTTCAACGGCCGGTACGAGCTCCACCGACGGCTCGGGCGAGGCGGCATGGCCGAGGTGTACCTGGCGCGCGACCAGCAGCTCAACCGCCCGGTGGCGGTCAAGGTGCTTTTCCCGGCGCTGGCGACCGACGCCGGCTTCGTCGAGCGCTTCCGCCGCGAGGCGCAGGCTGCCGCCAACCTGCAGCACCCCAACATCGTCAGCGTGTTCGACTGGGGCGAGGCCAACGGCACCTACTTCATCGTGATGGAGTACGTCGAGGGGCACACCCTGGCCGACACCATCCGCGACGAGGGCCGGCTGCACCCCGACCGGGCCGCCGAGGTGACGGCCGACATCGCCGCCGCGCTCGGCTTCGCCCACCGCAACCGCGTGGTGCACCGCGACGTCAAGCCCGGCAACGTGCTCATCACCCCCGACGGCGGGGTCAAGGTCGCCGACTTCGGCATCGCCCGGGCGCTCAGCGACTCGTCCGACCAGAACCTGACCAAGACCGGGTCGGTCATGGGCACCGCCACCTACTTCTCTCCCGAGCAGGCCCGGGGTGCGCCCGTCGATCCGCGCAGCGACCTGTACAGCCTGGGCGTGGTGCTCTACGAGATGATCACCGGCAGCCCGCCCTTCACGGGCGACAGCGCGGTGGCCATCGCCTACAAGCACGTGCAGGAGAACCCGCTACCGCCCCGGCGCATCGACCCCGCCCTGCCCGAGACGCTCGAGGCCATCACCCTCAAGTGCCTGGCCAAGAACCCCGCCAACCGCTACCCGACCGCTCAGGACCTCCGGGCCGACCTGCGCCGTTACCTCGACGGCAGCCGCATCCTCGCCGAACCGGTGCTGGCGCCGCCGATCGACCCGGGCGCCACCGGCCTGATGGCGCCCACCGGCTACGGCGACCAGACCGCCCTGGTGGCCGGCCCGGTGGGCTACCAGCCCACCGGCTACGACGAGTACGACGAGTACGAGGACTACGACGAGGAGGAGCAACCCAAGCGGTCCAAGTGGTTCCTGGCCGCGCTGGTGCTGCTGCTGCTCGTGCTGGCGGGGCTGCTGTACCTGCTGGCCAGCAACTTCAGCGGCAACGACGACCCGCCGGCCGAGACCGAGCCGGTGCCGCTGGTGGTGGGCAAACCGGTGGCCGAGGCCACGACGATCCTCGAGGACGCCGGGTTCGAGGTCGAGACCAAGGTCGAGCCGTCGCCGGACCGACCGGTGGACGAGGTCATCGCCCAGGACCCGGAGGCGGCCGAGGAAGCCGAGCTGGGCTCGACGGTCACCCTCACCGTCAGCGGGGGCCCCGAGCTGGTGCCCGTGCCCGACGTGCGCAACAAGACGCAGCAGGAGGCCACGACCGAGCTGACGACCGCGGGCTTCATCGTCAACGCGGTGGGTGTCGAGAACAACGAGGTCGAAGAGGGCCTGGTGATCTCGCAGGACCCGGAGGCCGGTGCCGAGGCCGCGCCGGGCGCCACGGTGACCATCAACGTGTCGTCGGGTTCGGGCACGCTCCAGGTTCCCGACCTGGCCGGCCGCAGCGAGGCCGACGCCCGGGCCCAACTCCAGCAGGCGGGCTTCACCAACATCACGACCCAGCCGGAGGCGTCGAACGACGTGCCGGCGGGCAACGTGGTGCGCTCCGACCCGGGCGGCGGCGCCGAGGTGGCCCCCGACCAGCAGATCACGCTGTTCATCTCCTCCGGCCCCCAGGACGTGAACGTGCCCGGCGTCGAGGGCCGGACCGAGGACAACGCGCGCAACCTGATCGAAGGCGCCGGCCTGCGCGTGAAGGTGGTCGACGAGGACGTCACGGACCCGGGCCAGGACGGCCGTGTGCTCAGCCAGAGCCCATCGGCCAACACCCCCGTCGACGCCAATAGCGAAGTCACCATCGTCGTCGGCCGGTTCCGCGAGCCCGAGCCACCGCCGGGCGACGGCGGTGGCGGCGGCTGAGGCCCAGGTTCGTCGGCGCCCGCCGGCCCGCCGTAGCTTGGCGGCCATGGCCAGACGCTTGGTGCTGCTCCGCCACGGTGAGAGCACCTGGAACCTCAAGAACCTGTTCACCGGCTGGTACGACTGCGGCCTCAGCCCGACGGGCGAGGCGCAGGCCGTCGCCGGCGGCCGCCTCATGGCCGAGCACGGCCTGCTCCCCGACGTGCTCCACACCTCGGTGCTCACGCGGGCCATCCGGACGGCCGAGCTGGCGCTGGCCGAGCTCGACCGAGCGTGGATCCCGGTGCGCCGCCACTGGCGCCTGAACGAGCGTCACTACGGCGACCTGCAGGGGCTGAACAAGAAGGAGACCGCCGCCCGCTTCGGCGCCGACCAGGTGCACGTGTGGCGCCGGTCGTACGACATCCCGCCGCCGGCGATGGCCCGCGACGACGAGCGGAACGTGCGCCACGACGCTCGCTACGCCGGCCTGCCGCCCGAGATCGTGCCCGACACCGAGTGCCTGGCCGACGTGGTCGACCGCATGCTGCCCTACTGGTACGACGCCATCGTGCCCGACCTGGTGCCGGGGAGCACGGTGCTGGTGGTGGCACACGGCAACAGCCTGCGGGCGCTGGTCAAGCACCTGAGCCACATCAGCGACGACGACATCCCCGGGTTGAACATCCCGACGGGCGAACCGCTGGTGTACGACCTGGGCCACCACTACCGGCCGCTCGACGACACCCCGGTCGACGAGCGCTACCTGCGCTCGCCCGAGGAGATCCGCGCCGCGGCCGAGGTCGTCGCCCGCCAGGCGAGCGGCTGACGCCCCCGGGGTCGCCTCGGGGCGACGCGCCGCGCCGCGGCCCCGCGCAGGACTACGGTCCCGCGCGTGGACCTGCATCCCGACGTGGCGGCGCTGTCGTCGCTGATCGGTTCGTGGTCGGGCGAGGGCGAGGGGAGCTACCCCACCATCGAGCCCTTCCGCTACCGCGAGGAGGTGGTGTTCGGCCACGCCGGCAAGCCATTCGTGGCCTACCGGCAGGCGACGATCAACGTGGCCACCGGACTGCCCGCCCACGCCGAGGCCGGCTACCTGAGGGCGGTGGCGCCCGGGCGCATCGAGCTGGTGCTGGCCCACCCCACCGGCATCGTCGAGCTGTCGGAGGGCGAGGTGATCGACCAGCCCGGCGGGCTCAGCCTGCACCTGCTGTCGACCGCGGTGCCTCGCACGGCGACGGCCAAGGAGGTCACGAGCGTCGAGCGGCGCCTCTCGGTCACCGGCGACACGCTGCGCTACCAGGTGTCGATGGCGGCGGTCGGCCAGGCACACCAGCACCACCTGGCCGCCGAGCTGCACCGGCAGGCCTGATGCAGTCGCCCGACCGACTCAGAAGACGATCGCCACCGAGCCGTCGAGAGCGGGAATCGGCCACAGCATGACGGCCAGCACGAACGTCGCGACGTTAGAGGCGTTCTCCATGACCTCGCCGTACCCCTTGTTGATGGCGACGATCACGCCGATGATCACCCAGATCAGCAAGATCGTCGGTATGCGCACGCGTCCCATGGTTCCTCCATGCGGGATCCCGTTCCCAGCGCCCGGACATCCGCCCGGTGCCGATGCTCCTACCCCGCGTGCGGGGCGTTTACACGTGACGGGGCACGGCGTCAGCCGACGGACATGCGGCGCACGCCGTTGCGCGACAACGGGCGGGACGGGCGCGACACCGCCTGGCCGCCGCCGTCGGCCCGCTCCAGCAGGTAGCCCCGCGACCGCACCGTGCGGATGGCCAGGCGCAGGGGCGTCAGCCGGCGGCGCAGGCGCAGCACGTGCACGTCGAGCGCGTTGCGCCCGGGCGAGCCGCCGGGCCAGCCCGCGCGGGTCAGGACCTCGCGCGAGACCACCGCGCCGAACCGCTCGAGCAGCGCCAGGGTGAGCCGGGACTCGACCGGCGGCAGCGAGACCCAGCGGTCGCCCATCCGCAGCACGCCGTCGTCATCGAGCTCGGGCACGGCCGAGGCGTCACCGTCGGTGCGGCGGCGCAGCGCCTCGACCCGCACGCGCAGGTCGAGGTCGTCGGCGGGCAGGCGGATCCAGTCCTCGAGCTCGTCGCTGGGGATGGGCGGGGCGCCTCGCTCGACCAGCAGCAGGCGTGGCTGGCCCGCACGGCGCAGCTCCTCTCGCCGGTCCTGCTCGGCCGGCCATTGGACGAGAGCCACCTCCACGGAAGGGCAAGGTAGAGAGTGAGCGTTTCGCGTTTGTTTCGGTCGGATGAACGGTCACGATCGCGACCGAGCACGCCGCGCACCGTAGGCGCAGGCCGTCACCGTCAGTGACCCGTCCGTGATGGGAGGCAGAGGCCGCGACAGGTTCGTAAGCTGCGCCGCCATGGCACGCGAGGAGTACCTCAACCATCTCGCTTCCGTCCCGCTGTTCTCCGGGTGCACCACCAGGGAGCTGCGCGCCATCGCGAAGGCGGCGGTCGAGCTGACGCTCGACGAGGGCAGGGAGTTCGTCACCCAGGGCGACGTCGGGCGCGAGGCGTTCGTCATCGTCGAGGGCCGGGCCGACGTCACCCGCGGCGGGCGGACCATCGCGCAGCTCGGCCCGGGCGACTGCGTGGGCGAGCTGTCGCTGCTCGACCACGGCCCGCGCACGGCCAGTGTCACCGCGGCCACGCCGCTGACGGTGCTCGTGCTCGGGCCTCGCGAGTTCTCGGGCCTGCTCGACGAGGTTCCCACGCTCACGCACAAGGTGCTGGCCGCCCTGGCCGCGCGCGTGCGCGAGCTCGACGCGAAGGCGTTCGGCTAGCGCCGCCCGGGTTGACCCCGGGTCAGGCCTCGCCAAGTGACCGATGGGTAACCGCCGGCCACCACTGCCGCGCGGATTCCGTGGCGCCTCGCGCCGTTGGGTAGGTTCGGGCGCGTGAGCAGCCCAGAGACCACGCCGGCGGCGGCCACCGTGCGCCGCGTCAAGCCGACCCACATCGCCCTCGGCGTCGGCGTCGCGTTCGCGGCCATCACCGTCGCCTCGGGAATCACCGCCACGGTCCTGCAGTGGCACGACGAGGACTCGGCCGTCCAGCGCGAGGTGTTCGGCAACATCCCCTCGGCGTGGAAGACGGTGTTCTACACCGTGCTGCCGATCGTCATCCTCTACGGGGCCGTCAACTTCGCCAACCGGGTGAAGAACTGGCAGCGGGGCGGGCCCGACGACCGGGCCACCACCCGGGACAACGTCCACCGGCGGCTGCGCGACTTCCGCGCGGGCGTCTACATGCAGACGCTGCTGCGCGACCCGGCGGCCGGCGTCATGCACTCGCTCATCTACTTCAACTTCCTCGTCCTGCTGGCCGTCACCACCGTCCTCGAGATCAACCACCAGATGCCCGAGGGCGCCAAGTTCCTGCACGGCGGCGTCTACCAGGGGTACTCGCTGGTGGGCGACGCGGCCGGGGCGCTGTTCCTGGCCGGAGTGGTGTGGGCCATCGTGCGCCGCTACGTGCAACGGCCCTACCGCATCCGCATCAAGTCCAAGCCGGAGCACGCCCTCATCCTCGTGACCTTCCTGGCCATCGGCGTCACCGGGTTCGGCGCCGAGGCCTACCGCATCGCCCTCGACGGCCGGCCCGCCTTCGAGAAGTGGTCGGCGATCGGCTACACGCTGTCGGCCGCCGTCGACGACTCCGCCCGGCTGGCGGGCTGGCACCAGGGTTGGTGGATCGCCCACGTGCTCAGCTTCGTGCTGTTCCTGGTCATCCTCCCGGTGACCATGCTGCGGCACATGTTCACCTCGCCGCTCAACATGTACCTGCGCGACCGCGAGCGGCCCAAGGGCGCCATGAAGGCGATGCCCAACCTGATGGAGACCGAACTCGAGACGTTCGGCGCCGCCACGGTCGAGGACTTCACCTGGAAGCAGCTGCTCGACACCGACGCCTGCACCATGTGCGGCCGCTGCACGTCGGTGTGCCCCGCCCACGCCACGGGCAAGCCGCTCGACCCCCGCGAGATCGTGCTCAAGACGGGCGAGGTCATGGCCGCCACCGGGACGCCCGTCGTGTCGCCGCCGATCGGCCTCGACCCCGAGATCACCATCGCCGCCGACTCGCTGTTCGAACGCATCACCCCCGAGGAGATCTGGGCCTGCACGTCGTGCAAGGCGTGCGACGAGATCTGCCCGGTCAACATCGAGATCCTCGACAAGATCCTCGACATGCGGCGCTACCTGTCGCTGATGGAGTCGAACTTCCCCACCGAGCTGGGCACCGCCTACCGGTCGATGGAGAACTCGGGCAACCCGTGGGGCATGTCGCAGAGCGACCGGGGGGCGTGGACCGCCAAGGTCGACGGCGTGCCCGTCGTCGAGCCCGGCGGCGCCTTCGACCACGAGTACCTCTACTGGGTGGGCTGCGCCGGCAGCTTCGACGACAAGAACCAGAAGGTCTCCGTCGCCATGGCCAAGCTCATGCAGCGGGCCGGCATCGACTTCGCCATCCTCGGGCCGTCCGAGAACTGCACCGGCGATCCCGCCCGCCGCTCGGGCAACGAGTACATCTTCCAGATGCTGGCCATGCAGAACATCGAGTCGCTCGACGGCATGGGCGTGCGCAAGATCGTCACCCAGTGCCCGCACTGCTTCAACACGCTGCAGAACGAGTACCCGCAGCTGGGCGGCAACTACGAGGTGGTGCACCACAGCCAGTTCCTCGAGTGGCTCATCGCCGAGGGGCACCTCGACATGAGCGACGCCCGCCTCGACGAGCGGGTCGTGTACCACGACTCGTGCTACCTGGGCCGCCACAACGACGTGTACCAGTCGCCCCGCAAGGTCATCGGCAGCCTGGGCGGCATCGACATCGTCGAGGCCGGCCGCAACGGCACCAAGGGCATGTGCTGCGGCGCGGGCGGCGCCCGCATGTGGATGGAGGAGACCACGGGCAAGAAGGTCAACGACGAGCGCAGCCAGGAGCTCATCGCCACCGGCGCCAGCCGCATCGCCGTCGCGTGCCCGTTCTGCTACATCATGATCGACGACGGCGCCAAGGCCGCGGGCAAGGAAGACGACGAGGTCAAGGTGGCCGACATCTCGATGCACCTGCTCGAGGCGCTCGAGGCGCGCGACGCCGCCCGCCTCGAGTCGCTGCACGACTGACCGGTCGGTGCCTGGGCGGGTGGGGCCGGCCGCTCGGTGACCACGGCCGGCCGCACCCGCACTCCCGGCGGGCGCCTCCGTCAGGCGCCCGCCGAGGTTCCCGCCAGGGCTCGGAGCGTGGCCGGCGCCTCGTCGGCGAAGGCCGTGCGCCCGATGACGACGTCGACGCCGTCGCGCGCGGCGAGCCCGGCGAAGTCGGACGTCACGTCGTTGACACCTCGGTCGATGCCGTAGGCCGGCATGACCACCGCCAGGCGCGAGGTGTCGAGTGCGGCCACCGTCTCGCCCGCCCGGAACCGCGCCGCCAGCAGCCGGCCGGCGGTGACGCGGATGCCCATGCGCTCGGCCGGGGCGACCGAGGGGGAGAGTTCGAGGTGGACGAGCACGGCGCCGAACGCCACGGCGGGTGAGATGGCGAGAGCGCGGCACTGGTCGTGCAGCTCGCGCAGTCGCTCGCGCACGTAGTGGACGCCGACCAGGCCGGTCACCGCGTCGAGCCACCCGCTGCCCGCCGCGGCGGCGCTGTGCTCGGCCGCCCACGCGCCCAGCGCCCGGGCCAGCAGGCCGACCGGGTCGACCACCTCGCCCCAGGTGCCCCGGCCGACCGGCCAGGCCAGCTGCACCAGGGCCACGAGGTCGGCGGTCACGGCGTCGACGCTGTGGTCGGCGCCGGCACGGGCCTGGGCGAAGGCCACGATCGCGGCCTCGACCTCGCAGAGCGGCGCCTGCCGCTCGAACACGCGGGCCAGGTGCTCGGTGGCCGGGTCGGCCCACTCGTCGAACCGGAGGCCGGTGCCCGAGGCCGCGTACCACCCGTGGAGGAGCCCGCCGACCGGCCGGTGAGGCGGCGCCGACCGGTCGACGAGAGCGAGGAGGCGCGACGCACCGTCCGGGGCCCGATCGGCCCGGGACGAGGGTGCGTGCGACTCCGTCATGGCCGATGAGAGGGCGGGCGCCGCCCGCTATGACGCCGGTCGGCGAAGAAATCGGTCCCGGGGACCTCGACACCGTGCGTGGTGGGACCGCCTGGTGGACCGCCCGTCGATGCGCCACACTGGCAGCAGGTTCCCCCGATCATGACGATCACCGCGCTGTCCGACGCCGAGCTGCTCGACCAGGCACGCAACGGCGACGAAGCCGCCTTCACCGAGCTGTACGTGCGGCATCAGCCCGCCGCGCTGCGCCTGGCCAGCAGCTACCGGCGCCTGGGCGACCCCGACGACCTCGTCAACGGCGCGTTCGAGCGGGTGCTCGGTGCGCTGCGCCGGGGGGCCGGGCCCACCGAGTCGTTCCGGGCCTACCTGTTCGTCACGCTGCGCCGGCTGGCCGCCGAGCTGGGAGAGAGACCGGCCGACGAGCCGCTCGACGAGGTACCCGCGCCCATCACCGCGGCCGCCGCGGCGCCCGAGCTCGACCGAGCCGACCGCGAGATCATCGGCGAGGCGTTCGAGTCGCTGCCCGACCGCTGGCAGGCGGTGCTCTGGCACACCGCAGTCGAGGGGCGGAAGCCCGCCGAGCTGGCCGGCTTGCTCGGCGTGTCGGCCAACGCCGCGGCGGCCATGGCGTACCGGGCGCGCGAGAAGTTGCGCCAGGCCTACCTGCAGGCGCATCTGCTGGCCTCGCCGGCGCCCGAACACGAGCCCTACCGCGCGCAGCTCGGCGCCTATGTGCGCGACGGCCTGTCCCAGCGTGACCAGGCGGCGGTCAAGCGCCACCTCGACAAGTGCCCGTCGTGCACGGCACTGGTCGCCGAGCTCGACGACGTCAACCGCATGCTGGCCCGCGCCGTGCTGCCCCTCTTCCTGCTGGCCGGCGGGGGCAAGTTGGCAGCGGGGGCGGCGCTCGGCGGTGCGGCCACCGCCGGCGGGGCGAGCTCCGGCGCCGGCAAGGGCCTGCTCGGCAAGGTGCGCCACATGGCGCCGTCGGTGGGCAACGCCGCCGCCATCGCCGCCGTCGTGGCCGGCGTCGCCGGCATGGGCACCCTCGCCGCCCGCCAGGAGGGACCGGTCGACTCGGCGGCCGACGCCGCGGACATCGGGCCCACCGGTCCCGTCATCGACGGGGGCGGCGCGAATGGACGGCTCGGCGATGGCGACTCGCTGTTCGGCGACCGCGACTTCGCGGTCGGCGACACCGACGACCCGCTGGGCGACATACTCGACTTCGACCGACCGCCGATCAGGCGCCCGTTCTCGCGCACGAACTTCAGCAGCGGCGACTCGTTCCGCCGCCCCTTCACCCCGACGTTCCGCACGACCCCGCCGGCCTCGAGCCCGGGACCGTCCGGCCCCGCCCCCGGACCGACGCCTCCGTCGAGTCCACCGCCGCCGCCTCCGCCCCCGCCACCTCCCCCGCCGCCTCCCCCAGCGGCACCGCCGGCGCTGGAGGTGAGCGCCTCGACGTGGACGCCAAACCCCGACGGCACCACCGGCACGCTGCGCCTCCGGCTCGGCCTCGCGGGGGCCGGGAGCGCCGCGATCGAGCCGGCCGCCGCCGGCGGCGTGGCCTTGACGCTCGACGTGAAGCTGAACGGCGGCGCCCAGTTCGGGGGCACCCAGCCCGCCGGCTGCACGCCGGCCGGCGCCAACCTGACCTGCGTCATCACGCCGCCGGCTGCCGGCCGGCCCTGGCCCACGTTCGACCTGGCCGTCACGCTGGCGGGCAACGAGGTCACCGCCACGGCCCGCGTCCTGCGCGACGGCCAGGTCGGCGGCGGTGACGTGGCCCTGGCCGACTTCCCCCTCGAGCGCTACGCCTCGAAGCTCGCCCTCGATGCCCCGGTGTTGAGCCCGATCGGCGGCGGCGCCGTGCCCGGCGGGCTGGCCACGTTCGGGGTGACCAACTCGGGCGGCCACAGGGTCGAGTCCGCCACCGTCACCATCACCGCCACGGACGACTCGGCGTTCGTGCCCGCCGACATCGACCCGGCGGCTGCGCTCGCCGCCCTCCGCCGGCGCCTCGAGGCGGAGGGTTGGGACCCCGGGGCCGCCGACGCCTACCGGCAGGCCCTGGCCGCGCCGCTGCCCGCGGGCTGCTCACCGCAGGGATGGACCGGCCCGGTCGACTGGGCCAGCGCCCTCACCGGTGACGGCCTGCCCCACACGGTCGTGTGCACCGTCGGGCCCATCGCGCCGGGTGCCACCGTGGCGCTGGACGACCTGCTGGTGCTCGGCTACCCCGGGTTCTACGACGGCGACGGCCGGCCCGAGCCGGGCACCATCACCGCGACGCTGAACGTCAACGGCACGGACCTCGGCACCTCGACGCCGATCGCGGTGCCCATCGTCGGTCCCTAGCCGGGCCCACGCCCGCGCGACGGAGGCCCCGGCTGCGGGTGGTGCCAGGGCCTCCACGACTGCCGACCGATGCGGGAAGCCGGCAGCCGGCGCCACGCCGGGACGGGAGTGGGGGTGTTCCGGCAGGCGCTGTCGCTCTCTCACGCCCCCGCACCGCCCGTCGCCGGTGAGCGGGACGCTCACCCACCAGTACGGAGCCGGTCGGCGTTCGGTTCGAAGTTCTCCCAATAGCGGCTGGGAGTGGGGCCCCGCTGGCCCTGGTACTTCGACCCCACCCTCGACGAGCCGTAGGGCACGTCCGCGGGCGTCGTCATCTGCAGGAAGCTCACCTGGCCGATCTTCATGCCCGGGTAGAGGGTGATGGGCAGGTTGGCCACGTTGGACAGCTCGAGCGTGATGTGCCCCGAGAACCCGGCGTCGATGAAGCCCGCCGTGCTGTGGATGAGCAGGCCAAGGCGCCCCAGCGAGCTCTTGCCTTCGATGCGGGCGACGATGTCGTCGGGCACGGAGATCCGCTCGGAGGTCGAGCCGAGCACGAACTCGCCGGGGTGGAGGATGAAGGCGTCGCCCTCCGCGATCTCGACCTCCTGCGTGAGGTCAGACAGGTCCTTGCGCACGTCGATGACCGACATGGTGTGGTTGAGGAAGACCCGGAACAGCCTGTCGAGCCGCAGGTCGACCGACGACGGTTGGATGCACGACTCGTCGAGCGGGTCGATGCCGATGCGCCCGGCGGCAAGCTGCTCGCGGATGGTGCGGTCCGACAGGATCATCGCCCGACGACCCTAGTGGCCGACCGCGGCCCCTTCCGTCGAGCCGGTCGCCGCCGGCTCCTCCGCCCCGGCGCGTCCGCCCACCCCGCCAGCGCCCCCGGTGGCCTTCGCTTCTGCCGCCCCGCTCGCCCCGCCGGTCGCCGCCCCGCCGGCCGCCGCGACCTCGTCCGCCCCGCTTGCCCGGGCTGTCCGCCGGCTCGTCACCCGCTCGACCAGCGCCACGCTCAACGCGCCGGCCGACACGGCCATCAGTGGCACGAGGGGCTGGTGGAACCGGGGGTTGCCCCACAGCAGCAGCGGGATCACCAGCAGCGCGCCGAACGTCGTGAACACGATCCGGCGCTGGGGCCGGGGCGAACGTCGGTACAGCAGCGGCAGGCCCGCCACCGCCAGCACGAGGACGCCGTGGAAGTACCAGTCCGCCGTCGCGTGGCTGAGCTCGCGGCGGCTCTCCGACATGACTGCCCCGCTGCCCAAGGACTCGGTGCTCTCGAGGCCGTCGTGGTCGTGGCCGAAGAGGTGGCGGGTGCGCCGCCCGATCTGCACCAGCTCCCGTCCGGGGTTGTCCACCACCCATTCGATCGCCCTGCGGGTGTTGCCCTGGTTGCGCGCGGCCTCGGGCAGGCGGACGTCGACGCAGCCGTCGTGGACGGTCCACCGGAACGATCCCGTCGCCTCGCTGTTGCGGTCGATGCAGAGCGTGTCTCCCATGTTGGTGGACGAGGGCACGAACGCATCGAGCTCGATGGCGTTGCGGATGGTCCACGGCGTGAACGCCACGACCAGGACGAGCAGAGGCACCGAGGCCAGCGCGAGCGAGCGGCGCCAGCCGAGCCCCACGGCCTGCAGCGCCAGGAAGAGGCCGAGCAGCAGCGGCGCCGAGAACGGCCGCACGAGCGCCGAGGCCGCGAGCACGGCCCCGAAGGCGAGGAGGCGGTTCCGTCCGGGCGGGCCCGCCGACCAGTCGTGGTCGACGACGATCGCCAGGGCAGCCATGGTGAGGAAGATGAAGGTGGTCTCGACCTGGATGGTCGTGACCTGGTGGATCAGGTTGGGGAACAGCGCCATCACGCCGGCGGCCACCAGTCCGGCCCGCGGGCCGGCCAGTCGGCGCCCGACCATGAAGGTCACTGCCACCGTGGCCGCGGAGACGACGACCTGGAAGACGCCCGTGAGGAGCATCAGGTCGGGGTCCACGAACGGCACGTGCTCGGCCAGCCAGTACAGGCCGCCGAGGATGGCCGGGAACCCGATCGGGTAGTAGGCCGTGGGCTCGCCGTCGATGTAGCTGAGGTAGCCGTGCCCGTCGGCGATCGAGTTGCCGTAGTACCAGTACGAGTAGGCGTCGCCCGCCGGCACGAACGAGGTGGGAGGCTCGACGTTGGCGTAGGCGAGCCACCCGATGCGCAGGACCGCGGCGACGACCAAGATGCCGACGAGCCAACGGCGCTCAGCTCGCGTCAGTGGGGCACGCCGCCGGTCGTCGCCGTCCGGCGCCGTCGCCGCCTGTGGCCCCGAGGCCGCGTCACCCTCACCCATCAACATCCCCGCTGCACAGGACGCCCCATTGTCGAACAGCGCGGACCCTACCGCGCACGGCGCCGGGCCTTCCCCCCGGGCTCGGAACCCGGCGCCTGGACTGCGGTTCCGGATCGCCGGGCCGAGCGAGGTTCGGCTAGCCTCGGCTGTCCACTCGCGGGTGTAGTTCAATGGCAGAACATCAGCTTCCCAAGCTGACAATGCGGGTTCGATTCCCGTCACCCGCTCCATCTGGTCAGTCAGCCCTGTCTGGCTTCACCTGATGCTTGACGTTTCGGTGTCAGGTGATGGGCGACAGTCTGCCTAGACCTCTACCGCTACGGCAGGCGCCGGACCGGACTACGCGGAGGCGCAGGCGGTGCCCCCGACCAGCACATCGGGGCGATGCCCCACGTCGATATGTCCGCGCGTTCGGGGACACCATGTGGCCCACGGGGCGGGCCCAGAGCCGTCGATCCGTCGCGGACGCCGAGAAGCCGGCGGCGGCATTTGGTCTGCGGTTCCGTCCGCAGGTACTGATTCCGGCTACCTCGGGGCGGGCGCCCGAGCCGAGCGCACGCGAGTCTGGATGATGTCGGCACCTCAGGAAGTAGAGGCCACAATGCTTGCACCGGAGAGCCAACGCCAACTCGTGCTTCCCGTCCTCGCGTACGCCGACCCGGACGCAGCTATCTCATGGCTGTGTCGCGTGTTCCGGTTCACCGAGGAGTCTCGGATGGTAGGGCGGGACGGGACGGTGGCGATCGCGGACCTGCGAACCAGCGCTGGAGGCTCGCTCATGATCGGCGGCATCCCGCCGCGGGTGAAGGCGCGCCTTGGTCCGCTGCTGGATCAGCCGCGGGCTGACGACGAAGTCGTCTGGCCCGACGCGCTCACAGTCATCCTTCCGGACGTCGACGCCCAGTTCGAGCATGTTCGTCGCGAAGGAGCGGCCATCCGTTCTGAGTTGACGGATCAGCCTTGGGGCCTCCGCGATTTCGAGACGCTCGACCTAGCGGGACGCCCGTGGAACTTCAGCCAGCATCTCCGGGATGTCCGACCGCAGGACTGGGGTGCGACTCCAAGCGGTGCCGACTGAGCGGTTCGGTCGTCCTCGCTGACCACGATGACCAAGCCCGATTCAGTCGAGCGACTTCGAGCGCTGGGTCGCAAGGGTGGCCGGCAGCCTCGAACCTGCGACCCACCGAGCGGTGTCCCAGAACGCCTCCGCCGACCGCGGGGTGCCGGTGCCACCGATCGCCGGTTGTGGACCACGATGTGAGGGTGGAAACCAGGCGGCCTGATCTCGAGGAGGCTCGTGCGATCGCTGGAGTCTGGCTCCGATCGAGAACAGCGTCGGTGCCTGCAATCCCCAAACCCGTTCACACGGACGATGAGGTTCGCTCCTACTTCGACGTCGTCGTCGCAACGAAGGACGTGTGGGTCATCGACGAGCGCGGAGGCATCGCCGCGCTTCTCGTGCTCGACGGCGAATGGATCGATCAGCTCTACGTCGATCCGGACCACTTCGGCAAGGGTCACGGCTCGAGTCTCATCGCTGTCGCGAAGAGGCAACGGCCGGCCGGACTCAAGCTCTGGACCTTCGAGGCGAACTCCGGTGCACGCCGGTTCTACGAGCGGCACGGGTTCGTCGTCACCGGGGATACCGACGGCGAGAACGAGGAGGGCGCACCCGAC
>DASSCS010000113.1:0-9996 GCA_035697515.1 Acidimicrobiales bacterium | reverse complement strand
CGGCCAGATGGACGAGCCGCCGGGCGTGCGCCTGCGGGTCGCCCTCTCCGCGCTGACCGTCGCCGAGTACTTCCGCGACGTCAAGGGCCAGGACGTGCTGCTGTTCGTCGACAACATCTTCCGCTTCGTGCAGGCGGGCTCCGAGGTGTCGACGCTGCTCGGCCGCATGCCCTCGGCCGTGGGCTACCAGCCCACGCTGGCCGACGAGATGGGTGAGCTGCAGGAGCGCATCACCTCGACCCGTGGCCGCTCGATCACCTCGCTGCAGGCCGTGTACGTGCCCGCCGACGACTACACCGACCCGGCGCCGTTCACCACCTTCACCCACCTCGACGCCACCACCGAGCTGTCCCGCGACATCGCCGCGCTGGGCATCTACCCGGCGGTCGACCCGCTGGCCTCGACCTCGACCATCCTCCAGCCCGACGTGGTGGGCGAGCGCCACTACAACGTGGCGCGCTCGGTGCAGGAGATCCTGCAGCGCTACAAGGAGCTGCAGGACATCATCGCCATCCTCGGCCTCGACGAGCTGTCCGAGGAGGACAAGGTGACGGTGGCCCGGGCCCGCAAGATCCAGCGGTTCCTGTCGCAGCCCATGTTCGTGGCCGAGACCTTCACCGGCCTGCCCGGCGTGTTCACCGCGGTGGACGAGACCGTGACGTCGTTCGAGGCGCTGGTCAACGGCGAGCTGGACGACCTGCCCGAGCAGGCGTTCCTCAACGTGGGCGGCGCCGACGACGTGCGGCGCAAGGCCGAGCAGCTCCGGGCCACGGCGGGGGAGTAGGCGTGACCCTCCAGGTCGAGCTGGTCTCGCCCGAGCGCATCCTCTACTCGGGCCAGGCCGACATCGTCATCGCCCGCACCGTGGGTGGCGGCGAGATCGCCTTTCTGACCGGGCACGCGCCGTTCGTGGGCGCGCTCGACATCGCCACCGTCACCATCCGCTCCGCCGAGGGCGACGAGCTGGTCGCCGTGCACGGCGGGTTCGTCGAGGTGTCCAACGACACCGTGACCATCCTGTCCGAGGTGGCCGAGCTGTCGAGCCAGATCGACGTCGAGCGTGCCCGCCTCGCCCAGGAGAAGGCCGAGGAGCGGGCGCGGGGCGGCCATGACACCGAGGCCGAGGCGGCCGCCCGCCGTGCCCACGTGCGCCTCGCCGCCGGCCGCGGGCTGGCCGCCGGCGCCCGCTGATTGACCTCGGTGTCAGTAACGCCTCCCGGCAGTACGCTGCGGCAATGACGCGGGGTGTATACAAGGCCGTCGCCGCGCTCGTGGCGACGACGGTGCTGGCTGCGTGCGCGGGCGGGGGGTCCGACGCCGCAGACGACGGCGACGACGGATCGTCCGGGGCGGCCGGGGACGAGGCACAGTCCGAGGACGAGTCGGCCCGCTCCGACCCCGAGCTCTTCGAGGGCGACGACTTCTACGAGGTGCCCGACCCGCTGCCCGAGGGCACCCACGGCGACCTGATCCGCTACGAGGTCATCGACGAGGGCGCCACCGGCGGCCTGGCTCTCTACCGGGTGATGTACCTGTCCGAGTCGCTCCCCGGCGACCCCGTCGCGGTCACCGGCACGGTGTCGGTGCCCGAGGACGCGGCGCCAGAGGGCGGCCGCGACCTGGTCAGCATCGCCCACGGCACCACGGGGATCGCCGACGAGTGCGCGCCGTCCAAGGCCGAGGACGGCGGCGCCTTCCTCGAGGATCTGGTGGCCGACACCGGCTACGTGATCGCCTCGACCGACTACGAGGGCCTGGGCACGCCCGGCCGCCACCCCTATCTGGTGGGCGCGAGCGAGGGGCGCGGCGTCCTCGACATCGCCCGCGCCGCCGGTCAGCTGCCCGACGCCCGGCTGAGCGGCCGCATCGCCATCGCCGGCTACTCGCAGGGCGGCCACGGTGCGCTGTTCGCGGGCGAGCTCGCCGCGGAGTGGACGCCCGAGCTCGAGCTGGTGGGCACCTTCGCGGGCGCCCCGCCGTCGGAGCTGGGCGCGATCCTCGCAGTGGCCGGCTCGCTGCCGGTCGCCGGGTTCCTGTACATGATCGTCGCCGGGTTCGAGGCGTCGTACCCCGACGAGGCCGACCCGTCGCTGCTGCTCACCCCCGCGGGCCTCGAGGCGCTCGAGGCCGTCGACGAGGGCTGCACGAGCGAGGTGATGAGCGCGATGGCGGACGAGCCGGCCGACGAGCTGCTCAAGCCCGACCTCGGGTCGGTCGAGCCCTGGGCCACGCTCGCCGACGAGAACGACCCCGGCCGGGTCAGGTCCGACTCGCCCGTCCTCATCATCCACAGCGCGGAGGACGACGTGGTGCCCGCCACGCTCAGCGAGGCCGCGTTCAACCGCATGTGCGAGCTCGACCAGGACGTCGAGCGCCGGGTGTACGAGGACGGCGGAGGCCACGGCGATGCCGCGCCGCAGGCGTTCATCGACGGCTTCGCCTGGATCGCCGACCGCTTCGCCGGCGAGCCCACCACCCCCAACTGCCCCTGACGGCGCTGGCGGGGGCAGGGCTCCGACGCTCTAACGTCGGGCGATGTCCCGCCAGCTCGGCGTCGTGATCATGGTGCCCCAGCCCATCGCCACCGAGGTCGACGGGCTGCGGCGTGCGCTGGGCGACGGGGCGCTGGCCCGCATCGCCCCGCACGTCACCCTGGTGGCGCCGGTCGGTGTGCCCGGCGATCGCATGCCCGACGCCGTCGACGTGCTGCGCGACGCCGCCAAGGCGACCCCGCCCCTCGACCTGCGGATCGGGCCGGCGACCACGTTCCACCCGGTGACACCGGTGGTGTACCTGTCGGTGACCGGCGACCTCGCCACGCTGGTGGCGCTGCGCGAGCGGGTGCTCCGGCCGCCGCTCGTGCGGCCGGCATCGCACCCGTTCGTGCCGCACGTGACCGTGGCCGACGAGCTGGACGGGGCGCGCATCCCCGCCGCCGTGGCGGCGCTGGCCGACTTCGTGGTCGACGTGCGCATCGAGTCGCTGCACCTGCTCGAGCAGGGCCGCGACCGGGTGTGGCGGCCCGTCGCCGAGGCGCCGTTCACCCGCCGCTGGCTGCCTCCCGCCGGTGAGGGCGAGGGCTAACCTGCGCCCGATGTTCACCAGGGCACTCGTGACGGGGGCGTCGTCGGGCATCGGGCGTGAGATCGCCCGGCGCCTGGCCGCCGAGGGCTGCGACCTCGTCGTGGTGGCCCGCGACCGCGAGCGCCTCGACGTGCTGGCCAAGGAGCTGACGACCGCCCACGATGGCGTCACCGTCGAGGTGCTGGTCGCCGACCTGGCCGATCCGGCCGGGCTCCGTGCGGTCGAGGCCCGGGTCGCCGACGCCGAGCGACCGCTCGACCTGGTGGTCAACAACGCGGGGTTCGGCACCTACGGCACGTTCGCCGACCTGGACATCGACACCGAGCAGCGCGAGCTCGCGGTCAACGTCACGGCCCCGGTGCGCCTCACCCACGCGGCGCTACGGGCCATGCTGCCCCGCAGCCGGGGTGCGGTGCTGAACGTCTCGTCCGTGGCGGGCCTGCAGGCCACGCCGGGCAACGCCACCTACGGCGCCAGCAAGGCGTTCGTGGCCAGCTTCGGCGAGTCGGTGGCGGGCGAGCTCGTGGGCACCGGCGTCACCCTCACGACCGTGCTGCCCGGCTTCACCCGCACCGAGTTCCACCACCGGGCGGGCGTCGGGGGGCGCAGGGTCCCCGACGCCGCCTGGATGTCCCCCGAGGCCGTCGCCGAGCAGGCGCTGGCGGCCACCCGCGCCGGCCGGCCGTGGCTGGTCCCCGGCATGAGGAACAAGCTCATGATCGCCGCGGTCGGCCCGGTGCCCCGCAGCCTGATGCGCCGGATCGCCGCCCGGGTGGCCAAGCGGACCTAGCCCGCCGTACCTGCTGTCACCGCCGCCAGCGCGGGCCGGGCCCGCTCGGCCCAGGCGTCGATGGCCGCGCCGTCGGCGTAGGCGGTCTCGAGCAGGTACAGGGCCCTGGTGGGGCAGGTGGCGCCCAGCTCGACGAGGACCGGCTTGAGCAGCAGTTCGGGGGCGAGGGCGTGGCCGGGACCCGCGCCCATCATCACCGGCACGGCGGCGACGCCCGCCAACCCGTCGGTCGGCACCTGGTCGAGGAACAGCTTGAGCACGCCGGTGTAGGTGGCCTTGAACGTGGGGCTGGCCACGACCACCACGTGCGCACCCTGCACGGCTGCGACGGCATCGGCCACCGCCGGGTCGCCCCAGCCGAGCAGCCCTGACCCCAGCTCGATCACGTCGACCACCACCGCGGGCGGGGCCCCCGCCAGGCGCTCGGCCACCATGACGGCGGCCTCGAGGGTGCGCGAGCGCGGCTTGGGGTTGCCGACCACGACGGCGACGCGCATGCGGGGCCGCCGCCTCAGGCGAAGTCGATGGACGAGAACCGCGCCAGCTTCGACAGCTGGTGCTGGGCGTTAACCAGCCGCACGGTCCCCGACTTCGAGCGCATGACCAGCGACTGGGTCGACGCCCCCTGGCGAGTGAAGTGCACGCCCCTCAGCAGGTCGCCGTCGGTGATGCCGGTGGCGGCGAAGAAGCAGTTGTCGCCCCGCACCAGGTCGTCGGTGCTCAGCACGGCGTCGAGGTCGTACCCCGCGTCGACGGCGGCCTGGCGCTCGTCGTCGTTGCGGGGCCACAACCGCCCCTGCAGCTCGCCGCCCATGCACTTGAGCGCGGCCGCGGTGATGACGCCCTCGGGCGTGCCGCCGATGCCGAACAGGATGTTGGCGCCGGACTCGGGCCACGCGGTCGAGATGGCGCCCGCTACGTCGCCGTCGGGGATGAGCCGGATGCGGGCGCCGGTGGCCCGGACGTCGGCGATGAGCTGCTCGTGGCGGGGACGGTCGAGGATGACCGCGGTGATGTCGCGGGGGCTGGTGCCCTTGGCCTGGGCCAGCACCTCGATGTTGAAGGCCGGCGGCCGGGTGATGTCGACGAGGCCCACCCCGTCGGGGCCGACCGCGACCTTCTCCATGTAGACGCACGGCCCGGGGTCGAACATGGTGCCCCGCTCGGACACGGCGATGACGGCGATGGCGTTGCCCCGGCCGAGGGCGGTGAGCGTGGTGCCGTCGATGGGGTCGACCGCGATGTCGGTGAGGGTGGGGCTGCCGTCGCCGATGCGCTCGCCGTTGAACAGCATGGGCGCCTCATCCTTCTCGCCCTCGCCGATGACCACGATGCCGTCCATGGGCACGCTGTCGAGCACGATGCGCATGGCGTCGACCGCGGCGCCGTCGGCGCCGTTCTTGTCGCCCCGGCCCATCCACCGGGAGGCGGCCAGCGCGGCCGCCTCGGTGACCCGCACGAGCTCCATGGCCAGGTTGCGGTCAGGGCGCTGCTTCTCGGTCATGCAGGGAAGATAGTCGGCCTGATTAGATGGGCCCGTGGGCCAGCTCTCCGATCCGTACGAGCAGGGCGAGGACGAGTTGGGCATCACCATCTCGGGCCTGCCCGGCCAGCTCGACGAACCGACGGACGCGCCGCTCGATGCACCGGTCGACGCGCCCGCCGACGGCGGGGACGAGGTCGTCGTGTTCGACCTCGACGAGTGGAGCGAGATGGAGCGCAGCGCCGTCACCGACCGCCTGCGCGAGGCCGCCATCCCCCACGGCTGGGAGGGCACGGCGCTGCACGTGGCCGCGGCTGACGAGGCACCGGTCGCCAACGTGCTCGAGATCGTCGAGGGCGAGGCCGCGCCCGCGCTCGTGCCCGCGCTCGACGACGAGCACGACCAGGTGGCCTACGACCTCTCCGAGTGGGACGACGACCCGGTCACCACGCTCGAGCGCGAGCTGCAGTCGGCCGGCATCTCCTACGCGTGGGATGGCGACGAGCTCTACGTCTATACCCGGGACGAGCAGGCGGTCGACGATCTGGTCGATCGCGTGGCTCACCCCCACCAGCTCGTCGCCGAGCCCGATGACGGCCCGGCCGGCGCCGAGTTGCTGGGCGACCTCTTCGTGGCCGCCGACCGGCTGCAGCGCGACGGCGAGGACCCCGACGGCACCGTCACCCTGCTCGAGCTGGGCCAGGGCATCGAGGGGTCCGAGCCGCCGTACGGCCTGGGCGAGCCCGAGTGGCAGCACCTGTGCGAGCGGGTGACCGCCCTCGGCGATGTGCTGCTGGCCGACGACGTCGACCCCGATGCGGTCATGGCCTCGGCCCGCGACCTGCGCACCGCCCTGCGCCCCTACGTGTAGCCGCCGGGCGTGGCACGGCATCGGTCGGGTGGCTCACTAGGCTGCGCAGGTGCCGACGATCTTGGCCGAGCTGGAGGTGTTCCACTCGCGGGCCATCGCGCCGACGCGGCGTGTGGCGCTGGGTGAGCGTGACCTGCCGGTGACGCCGGCACCCGGGTTCGGCGGCATCCTGCTCGGGGGTGTGGTCGCCGCGTACGTGCCCGTGCTCGACCCGGAGCTGTTCGACGACCTCGACCGCCTGACCCACCAGCTCGAGGCCGGCTACCGCATCCCCCAGCCCCGCCTGCGTCACCGGCTGCAGACCGATCGCGTGGGGCTGCAGCGCAGCGTCCACCGCTTGCAGGGCGAGGGCGAGCAGCTGCGCTTCGAGATCGACACCAAGGGGGCGCCGGCGCACCACATCCTGGCGGCAGTGTACGCCGCCGGCGCGCTGCCCATCGGCGCCCGCAGCCGGGTCATGGAGACCATCCGCAAGGCGATGCGCTGGACCGGCGCCATCGACGAGTCGCTGGTGGCCCACCTTTCGGGGTTGGCCCGTCATCACGAGTGGTCGGTCGAGGCCCATCGCGACCCGGTCGGGTGGGCGCTGGGCGTGCTCGACCTGGCCAACGGCCGCCAGCGTCCGGGGCGGCGGGCCATCCAGCGCCAGTTCCGCGACCTGGTCCGCTCGGCCCACCCCGACCACGGCGGCGACCGCCTCGAGGCCGCGGACCGGCTGTCCGAGCTGAGCGAGGCCCGTCGCATCCTGCTGGCCGGATGAGCGCCCTCGGCGGGCTGCTGCTGTTCCCCGGAGCGGGCACCGGCAGCGACCACCCCTCGCTCGTGGCCATCGAGCGGGCGGTGTCCGGCGCCCAGGGCCCGGGCGTGCCGGTCGCACGGGCCGACTTCCCCTACCGGCGCGAGGGACGACGGGCGCCCGACCGGCCGCCGAAGCTGATCGCCAGCGTGCGCGACGAGGCCGCCGCCGTGGTCGCCGAGCGGGGCATCGACCCCGGGGCCCTGGCGCTCGGCGGGCGGTCGATGGGCGGCCGCATGTGCTCGATGGCGGTGGCCCAGGGGCTGTCGGCCGCCGCCCTGGTGCTGGTCGCCTACCCGCTCCACCCGCCGGGCCGGCCCGACAGGCTGCGGGTCGAGCACCTGCCGGGCATCGACGTGCCCTGCCTGTTCGTGTCGGGCACCCGCGACCCCTTCGGCACCCCCGACGAGCTGACCGCCCACACGGCCGCCATCGCCGGCCCCGTCACCCACGAGTGGGTCGAGGGCGCGCGCCACGAGCTGAAGGGCGCCGACGACGAGGTGGCGGGCATCGTGGCCGCCTGGCTGAAATCGCTCTGACCTGCGGGCCGGCCGCGGCCAGGATGGGCGGCCATGGCGGGCATCGTGGTCTCCGAGCTCGAGTACGCCCACCCGGGCGGCGAACCGCTGTTCTTCGACGTCGCCTTCACCGTCTCGCCCGGCGAGCGGGCGGCGATCGTCGGCAGCAACGGGGCGGGCAAGACCACGCTGCTACGCATCCTGGCCGGCGAGCTGGACGCCGACGCCGGCACGTTCGCCCTGGGCGGTCGGGCGCTGTACATGCCCCAGGATGTGGGCCTGGCCGGCGCGGGCATCACCGTGCGCGACATGCTGGTCGAGGCCGCGCGTTCCACCCTGCGCGCCGCCGGCAGCCGGATGCTGGCTGCCGAGCGGGCGGTGGCCGCAGGCGGGGACGACGGCGCCGGCCTCGCTCTGGCCACCGCCATCGCCGACTGGGCCGACCTCGGGGGTTACGACCTCGAGCAGCGCTGGGACGCGGCCGCACAGCGGGTGGTCGGGGCCGGCTTGGGCGAGGTGGGCGAGCGTCCGGCGGCGACCCTGTCGGGCGGCGAGCGCAAGCGGCTGGTGCTGGCCGTGCTGCTCGGCTCGGACGCCGACATCCTGCTGCTCGACGAGCCCGACAACTACCTCGACGTCCCGGCCCGGGCCTGGCTCGAGCGCGAGCTGCAGGCCAGTCGCAAGACCGTGCTGATGATCAGCCACGACCGCACGCTGCTGGCCAACGTCGCCACCCGCATCGTGACGCTCGAGGGTTCGGCGGCGTGGGTGCACGGCGGCTCGTACGCCACCTACGCCGAGGCGCGCGAGCGGCGCCAGCGGTTGCTCGGCGACGACCTCGAGCGGTGGAACGACGAGGAGCGGCGCCTGTTCCGCCACATGAAGATCATGAAGCAGCGGGCCGCGCTCAACTACAAGAACGCGTCCAAGGCCAACGCGGCCGAGACCCGCTGGAAGCGGTTCGTGGCCCAGGGCCCGCCCCCGCCCCCGGTGCCGCCGCAGCGGATCAAGGTGCGGCTGGCGGGCGCCGACTCGGCCCGCCGCGTGGTCCGGCTCACCGACCTGGCCGTCGGCGGCATGTTCGAGCCGTTCTCCGACGACATCTTCTTCGGCGAGCGCATCGGCCTGGTGGGCTCGAACGGCACGGGCAAGACCCACCTGCTCGACGCCCTGGCCGACCCGAACCTCGCCCACGAGGGCGCCGTCACCTACGGGCCCCGCACCTCGGTGGGACGCTTCACCCAGGTGAACGACCGGCCCGACTTCCGCGGCCGCCCCCTGCTCGACATCGTGGTCGAGCGGGTGGGCGGGGAGGAGCGGTCGATGAAGGCCCTGGCCCGCTACGGCCTGGTGGGCGCCGCCCGGCGCGAGTTCGAGTCGCTGTCGGGTGGGCAGAAGGCCAGGCTCGAGATCCTGTGCCTCGATGTCGAGGGTCACAACGTGCTGCTGCTCGACGAGCCCACCGACAACCTCGACGTCGAGTCGGCCGAGGCGCTGGAGCGTGCCCTCGACGGGTTCGAGGGCACGGTCGTGGCGGTGTCGCACGACCGGGCCTTCCTGGCCCGCATGTCGCGGTTCCTGCTCATCGCCGACGACGGCGCGGTGTTCGCCCTGCCCGACTACGACGTGGCCATCACCGCCCTCGGCCGTCCGGACGACATCTACGAGGTCGCCCTGGCCAAGCCGCTGTCGTAGCCGTCGCCGCCCGGCGCGCGCACGGCGTTCGCTACTCGACGATCTCGACCGGGGTGCCGAGGGGCAGGCCGATGGTGTCGACCATGCGGGTCACGTACTCGGCGCCCACCGCGATCGAGCCGTAGCGCACGTCGTCTCCCAGCCCCGAGGGGTCGGCGGTGCCGTGCACGGCCACGACCCCGTTGCCGGTGATGAAGGCGTCGCGGTCGTTGTCCGACCCGGACAGGCCGTAGGCGTACTCGCCGTAGGGGCTGGTCGGATCGGGCGTCTTGACCAGGTCCTTGATGAACAGGCTCTCGCCCGCCTCGGGCGCGTCCGGGCCGAGGCCGACCGGCGCCGTGAAGGCCGCCAGCCGGCCCGTGTAGAGGGTCATGCTGTGGTCGGAGAGCGACACCTCGATGCGGAAGCGGTGCTTGCTGAGCGTGACGTCGTCGCGGGCCACCCAGCCCCTCCGCTCGCCCTCGCCGGACGGCAACTCCACCTGCACCCACGAGCCGATCTGCTGCACGACCAGGCAGACGATCTTGCCGCTCACCTCGTCGGCCGCCGACAGGGTGACCACCTCGTCGGCCTCCGCCTGGGCGGCGGCCCGCACGACCAGCGTCGGGTCGACGGCCTGGGCGACGACGAAGGCCTCGCCCTCGCGCTCGCTCGCCGCGTCGTCCCCGGCCTCCTCGCCCTCGTCGCCCGCCTCCTCGCCGGCCTCGTCCCCGGCCGCGCCGTCGCCGGAGGTGCCTGTGTCGTCGCTGCTTGGGACGG
>DASSCS010000112.1:0-57422 GCA_035697515.1 Acidimicrobiales bacterium | reverse complement strand
CGAGGTGCCCGAGGCCTACCTGGCCACCGTCGTCACCCGGCTCGGCATCGACCGGCTCCGCTCGGCGCAGGTGCGACGGGAGACCTACGTCGGCGAATGGCTGCCGGAGCCGGTGGTGACCGGCGGTGTGGACGATCCCGCCACCCACGCGGAGATGTCGGACTCGCTGTCGCTCGCGTTCCTCGTCCTGCTGGAGCGCCTGTCGCCGGAGCAACGGGCCGTGTTCCTGCTGCGCGAGGTGTTCGACTACGGCTACGACGCCATCGCCGAGATCGTCGGCAAGAGCGAGGCCGCGTGTCGGCAGGTGGCGGTGCGGGCCCGCCGCCACCGTGCTGAGCTGGATGCAGGCCGCCAGGGGCATCGAAGGCATCTCGATCCGGCCGGTCGAGGTGAACGGCCACCCGGGCGCCTTGGGCCTCGACGGGCAGGAGCGGGTCCTGTTCGTGCTGTCGCTCGATGTCGCCGACGGCCAGATCCAAGGCATCCGCGGGACCGTCAACTCGGACAAGCTGCGCCACCTCGGCCCTGTGTCCGATCTCCTCCCCACGGCGCCCTCGCCTGGACTCTCGTACTGAGCGGAGCCACCGATGTGGTGGCAGAGTGCGGGGGCCGCGGTTCGTAGCGGCGGGAGGGCACCATGAAGCAGCTGTCCGGCCTCGACGCCTCGTTCCTGTACCTGGAAACGGGCTCGCAATTCGGCCACGTCTCCAGCCTCTCGATCTACGCCAAACCCGAGGACGACTCCGACTACGACCCGTTCGCCGCCTGGCGGGGCCAGATCGAGCGCCGGCTCCATCTCCTCGAGCCGCTGCGGCGCCGTCTCCGCGAGGTGCCGTTCGGCCTTGACCACCCCTACTGGATCGAGGATCCCGACTTCGACCTCGACTTCCACGTCCGCCACAGTGGCGTGCCACCGCCCGGGCGTGACGACCAGATCGCCGAGATCGTCGCCAGGATCGTCGGGCGTCCCCTCGATCGAAGCCGGCCGCTCTGGGAGACCTATGTCCTCGAGGGCCTGCCTGACGATCGGTTCGGCATCCTCACGAAGGTCCACCACGCCACGATCGACGGCGCCGCCGGGGCCGAGCTGCTCGTGCTCATGCTCGACGGCGACCCGGAGGGTGACGTGCTGCCACTCGCGCCCAGGCTGGAGGCGCCGGCCGAGCGGATCCCGAGCGACGGCGAGATGCTCGCCCGGGCGGCGACCAACCTCGTCCACAAGCCGGGCCGAGCCGTGCTGCTGGGAGTCCGAACCGTGCGCGAGCTCGGCACGGCGATCCGCAACCCGATGATGGTCACGGCGGCCAACCAGGTCCGGGCGGGGCTCCGCGGTCCGCTGGGCGCCGTGCTCAACATCGGCCGCACGCGCGTGCCGGAGGGGGAGGTCAAGGGGCCGCTGCCGACGAACGCCCCCCGGCTGCGGTTCAACGCCGCCATCACTCCCCACCGCCGGTTCGCCTTCCGCTCGACCTCACTTGGAGCCGTGAAGGAGGTCAAGAACGCGCTCGGTGCGACGGTCAACGACATCGTCATGGCCATGTGCGCCGGCGGATTGCGGCGGTGGCTCGAGGCTCACGACGAGCTGCCCGAGCTCCCGCTGGTGGCGATGGTCCCGGTCTCGATCCGCAGCGGTGAGGAGACCGAGAGGTGGACCAACCGGGTGTCGGCCATCTTCGCCACGCTGCCGACGGACGAGCCCGATCCGTTGCTCCGCGTCGGTCGGGTTCACGAGGCCATGGTCGATGCCAAGGGCCTGTTCGACGCCGTGCCGGCCGAGGCGCTCACGGACTTCGCCCAGTTCCCCCCGCCTGCGGTGTTCGCCCGGGCGATGCGCACAGCAACGCGGCTCACGGCCAGCCGCTTCATGCCACCGGTGAACGTGACGATCTCGAATGTCCCCGGGCCCAGGGAGCCGCTCTACACCGCCGGGGCCCGGTTGTCGCACTACTACCCGGTGTCGACCATCCTCGACGGACAGGGCCTCAACATCACCGTGCAGAGCTACCTCGACTCGCTCGACTTCGGTCTGGTCGCCTGCCGCGAGCTCGTGCCCGACCTGTGGGACCTCGTCGACGCGATCGTCGACGACCTCGGCGAGCTCGCCAAGGCGGCCGGCATCGACCTCGCAGGCTGACGTTCGCACTGATTCGGCCCGACCGGTGGCCTGTCGCCGAACTCCACCTGCGCGCTATTGGCCACCCTCATACTTGAAGGACACTCGAAGCTTCGTTCGGTAGGTGAACGAGTCGCCATCGCCGATGTCGAGATCCTGCTGCACCACCTCGGCAACTCTGAGATCACGCAGGCTCCGCCCCGCGAGCTTCACGGCGCTGGCAGCAGCATCCTCCCAGGACTCGTTGCTGGTGCCGATCAGCTCGATCACTTTGTAGACAGCCACGAGAGCATCTCCTCCGAGTACCCGACGGTCGAGCACGCGGGCGCCAGTATGGTGCTGTTCGCGGCCCTTTGCTGGGACCACCACCGTCGCGTGGGCGACATTCAGGTTCTTCGCGTTGAAGTGGGGAGCGAGCGTGTAGCTGAGGGTGCTGCTGCGCCGCCGCCCCCCTTTGTCGACGCTAGGTGTGCCGTGTCCTCGACAGCCCGCTTCGTCGCATCGCGAGAGCCGCCGCGTACGGTGTCTCGCCGTGGAGCACGTCATTCGGAATGCGAGCATCGACGACGCCGACGCCATCGGCGCCGTCGTCGTGCAGGCGTGGCAGGCCGCGTACCGGGGCATCATGCCCGACGACTACCTCGACGGGCTCCGAGCCGAGCAGCGGGCCGCCATGTGGCAGGGTGTGCTCGCAGACCTCGGGTCCGACCGCTGGGTGCGTGTCCTCACGGTCGGGGACGAGCTCGTCGGGTTCGCCTCTTGCGGTCCCGAGTTGGCCGACGTCAGCGATGGCGAGACCGGCGAGCTCTACGCCATCAACCTCGACCCGGACCACTGGGGCAGGGGTCTCGGCCGGGCCCTGTTGGCCGAGGTCACCCGGGGTCTTGCTGATGTCGGCTACCACAGTGCCGTGCTGTGGGTCGCCACCGGGAACGAGCGGGCCCGCCGACTGTATGAGTCCGAGGGGTGGACGGCCGAGGGTCCCGCGCGTGATGCCGAGGTCCTCGGCGTGACCGTGAACGAGGTGCGCTACCGGAAACGGCTCGACGCCTAGGTCGTCACCACCGATCTGGCGTAGAGCCGACATTCATCCACACCGGATGATGCTTCCGCTCCTGTCGAAACCGAGACTGGGGCTCGGCCACGTGTGACGGAGGCGAGCATGACCATGCCGTTTCGAGGCACGATCAACATCGACGTGCGGGACTCGGTGCCCGACTGGGCGCCTTACGTGCAGCCAACGGCGCCTGAGGGCGCGCCCAGCGTGGTGTACATCGTGCTCGACGACGTCGGGTTCTCGGCGATGGAGCCGTGGGGTGGCCTGATCGAGACGCCGAACATCAACCGGCTGGCGGCGAACGGGCTCACGTACACGAACTGGCACACGACCGCGCTCTGCTCGCCGACACGCTCGAGCCTGTTGACCGGTCGCAACCACACCACCAACGGCATGGCGTGCATCGCCGAGGCCACGACGGGCTTCCCGGGCTCGAACGGTCACATCCCCTTCGAGTGCGCCACCGTGGCCGAGGTGCTCGCCGAGCGGGGTTGGAACACCTACATGCTGGGCAAGTGGCACCTCTGCCCGGCCGACGAGTTGAACATGGCGTCGACCAAACGCAACTGGCCGGTGGGTCGGGGCTTCGAGCGCTACTACGGGTTCCTCGGCGGCGAGACGAACCAGTGGTATCCGGACCTGGTGTACGACAACCACTACGTCGATCAGCCCAAGAGCCCGGCGGACGGCTACCACCTCACGACCGATCTCACCGACAAGGCGATCGAGTTCGTGCGCGACGCCAAGGTGGTCGCGCCGGACAAGCCGTTCTTCATGTACTTCTGCCCGGGAGCCACCCACGCGCCCCACCATGCCCCGGAGGAGTGGATCGCAAAGTACAAGGGCGCCTTCGACATGGGCTATGAGCAGTACCGCGAGCTGGTGTTCGAGCGGCAGAAGCAGATGGGGATCATGCCGGCCGACGCGGAGCTGTCCCCGCTCAACCCCTACGCCGACGAGACGAGCGTCGACGGCAAGCCCTGGAACCCGGTGGATGTGGTCCGCCCGTGGGACTCGCTGTCCGACGACGAGAAGCGCCTGTTCTCCCGGATGGCCGAGGTCTACGCCGGATTCCTCTCCCATACCGACCACGAGATCGGCAGGCTGCTCGACTACCTCGAGGAGTCGGACCAACTCGACAACACGATCGTCGTGTTCGTGTCCGACAACGGCGCCAGCGGTGAGGGCGGGCCGAACGGCTCGGTCAACGAGAACAAGTTCTTCAACGGGATCCCCGACGACATCGACGAGAACATGAAGTACCTCGACGCCCTCGGCAGCCCCAACACCTACAACCACTATCCGGTCGGCTGGGCATGGGCCTTCAACGCGCCGTTCAAGATGTGGAAGCGCTACAACTTCGAGGGCGGAGTCGCCGACCCGATGATCGTGTCGTGGCCCAACGGGATCAAGGCGAAGGGCGAAGTCCGCGACCAGTTCTGCCATGCGACCGACGTCGCGCCGACGATCTACGACTGCCTCGGCGTCGAGCTCCCCGACGAGGTCAAGGGCTACGACCAGATCCCGATCGAGGGCACGAGCTTCCGCTACTCGTTCGAGGATGGCGCGGTACCGACCGCCAAGGACACCGGCTTCTTCGTGATGCTCGGGTCGCGGGCCATCTGGCACAAGGGCTGGAAGGCGGTCTCGGTCCACCCCACCATCGCCGGGTGGAGCAACTACCAGCACGATCGGTGGGAGCTCTACAACACCGAGGAAGACCGCACCGAGATGCACGACCTCGCCGCCGAGCACCCCGGGAAGCTCCAGGAGCTCATCAACCTCTGGTTCCACGAGGCCGGCCGCTACAACGGCCTGCCGCTCGAGGACAGGACCGCGGTCGAAGTCCTCACCGAGGAGCGCCCCCAGCTGAGCGCGCCCCGCGACAGCTACGTGTACTACCCGGACTGCGCCGAGGTACCCGAGTCGGCCGCGGTCAACATCCGGAACCGCTCCTACACGATCGCCGCCGAGGTCGACGTCCAGACCCCCGACGCGGTGGGCGTGCTGTTCTCACACGGCTGCAAGTTCGGCGGGCACTCCCTGTACGTCGCGGACCGCAAGCTCAAGTACGTCTACAACTTCTGCGGGATCGTCGAGCAGATGGTGGTCTCGACCGAGGACGTCCCCGTCGGCCAGACGATCCTCTCCGCGGCATTCGAGCGTGACGGCGACGACATGCCCACCCACGGCACGCTCACGCTCTTCATCGGCGATCGCGCCGTCGGCTCCGGGCAGATCAAGACCCAGCCCGGCAACTTCTCCCTCGTAGGCGAGGGCCTCAACGTGGGCAGAGATGGCGGCGAACCCGTCACCGCCGACTACCCCGGCACCGCACCCTGGGCATTCACCGGCGGCACCATCAAACAAGTGATCGTCGACGTCTCGGGCGAGCGCTTCATCGACATCGAGAAGGAAGCCCTCGCAATGATGAAGCGCGAGTGACCGAGCGACGACCGCGAGCGCCGACGGTGACGACGGTGACGGAGCGGCATCCGCTGGTCGTATCCATCATCCGCCGCGGATGCGGGCCGGCGGGCGGCCTCCCAGGGCGACGTCCTCGCGGAGGAGCGCCGCCAGCGACTCGACGTCGGAACGCTCGAACGCCTCGAGGTACCTCGCGAGCCGAGCCCGGAGGGCGGTGTCCGACGGGCCCGAGCGACGAGGGCCGGCGTCGGGATCTGCCAGGGTGGCGCGAGCCCTCCGCACCGCGCTGTTGACGGCGGTCACGGTCGTGCCGAGCAGCTGCGCCACGTCGGCGGCGGACCAGCGCAGGACATCCCGCAGGATCAGCACGGCCACCTGACGGGGTGGAAGGTGCCGGAGTGCGGTCGCGAGGGCCAACCGAACGGACTCACGGGATTCGGTGAGCTCGGCAGGGTCGTCGCCGCCCCACTGAGCCGAGCGGTCACAGACCGTCCGCGCCGACGTGTGTCGAGTGAGCATCGCAGACGAGATCGAGTCCATCGCCGGGGACAGCCCCAGGCCGATCGGCAGGGCTCGCTGCTGTGGACGCCGCAGCATGTCCAGGCACACGTTCGTCGCGATGCGATACAGCCAGGTCCGCATCGTCGACCGCTCCTCGAAGCGTGCCATGCCCCGCCAAGCCTTGAGGATCGTCTCCTGAGCCGCGTCGTCAGCCTCGAGGATCGACCCGAGCTTGAGGGAGCAGTAGCCGATGAGCTCGCGTCGATGCTGCTCGAGGTCGTTCAACAGGTTCTCGGCCCTGGCCGCATCGATGGCGAACGAGGCTGCATCGTGTGGCGATTCCCCCGTGGTAGCGGCCATGACCCGAGGATGAAGCGACTCGCAGCCCCGGCACATCAGACCCGAGTCGGGAATCGCGATCCTCCCTCGGGGGGATTCGACCATCCCGAGATCGCAGGTGGGCACGAGGGTCCCCGTCGACGGTGACGCGTCAATCGGCCGCCCCTCCGCCGCCCCGCACCCGGCGGCTCAGGCGGCGGGTCTCCTCGGACGGCTCGACGTCCAGGTCGGCCATGGCCGCCAGCCCCCGGTCGAGGGTGCGGCGGGCGGCCGAGCGGTCGCCCCGGGCCAAGGCCGCCGATACCAGCACGCTGTAGGCACGCTCGGCCCAGGGATCGACCTCGACCGCACGCCAGGCGACGCGTTCCGCTTCGTCCACGTTGCCCCGGCCGACCAGCAGCTCGCCGGCCCGGGTCGCCGCGGCCACGAAGCGGCCGCGGAAGTGCTCGCGCTCGAGCGCGATCCAGTCGGCATCGTCGATGTCCTCGTAGGCCTCGCCCCGGTACAGTCCGACGGCGGCCAGGTTGTGTTCGAGCGCGAGCGACGTCGTGCCTTCGGCCTCGGCCCGAGCGGCGAGGGCCAGGTGCTCCTCGAACTCGTCGACGTCGATCCGCAGCCAGTCGCTGGTGACGAGCCTGACGGCCTGGCCGTCGACGCGGATGTGGTACGCGGGCTCGCGCGGGGAGCGCCAGGGCTCGAGCAGCCGGAGCAGGTACGTCACCGTGACCCGCATGTTGTTGGCGGCAGCTCGCTCGTCGAGGTCGGGCCACAGCCCGGCCATGATGGCCGCCCGGCTCGTCGTGCGATGGGCCACGAGGAACGCGAGCAGCGCTCGCACCCGCTCGCGTCTGAGGTCGCTGTCGGTGACGGGCTCGCCGTTGCGGACCAGCGCCACGGAACCGAGCACCGCCACCTCCGTCAGGTCAGCCGGCGGGGCGGGCACGGCCGCGAGCAGCGACTTGGCGAACCTGGCTCGCGGCGTGCGCGACGCGGCCTCGGCGCGCATGTCCTCCCGTCCCCGGGGCCCGAGAGCTTCGAGCAGGGTCGCCCCTTCGTGCCGGCCGGCCGCCTCGAGCCCCAGCGCAAGGTCGACGGCGAACCGGTGGTGCAGGCCGGCGCGTAGGCGCGACACGTCGCTCAGGTCGAGGTCGCGCAGTTGCCGGCGCGCGGTGTCGCCGAACCCTGCGTCGAGCGCACGGTCCCGCAGCACGACCACCGCCCGGGCGAGCGTGCGCGCCTCGGCGACGTGGCCACGAAGGTCGGCAGCATCCCAGCGACGGCGAGCCGACGGAACGAGCACATAGGTCAAGGCCAAGCCGCGGCGCCACATGCGCCGGTTGATCCCGCTCTCGAGCCCGTGGAGTGCGATGGCCCGCTCCAGCAGATCGGCGGCGGCCCGTTCGTCGCCCGTCGTCACGAGCATCCCCGCCTCGGCCAATGCCAATCGAGCGGCCTGGCCGACATCGACGTCCGTCTCGATGCCCCGGGCACGTGCCACGAAGCGTCGTGCGCCTTCGACGTCGCCGACCCATGCGAGGACGAAGGCGGCCTCCGCGAGGCTCACCACGACGAACTGGAGGACGCCAGCGGCCTCGAAGCGATCCATCAGCGACGGCAGGGCGACGGTCACCTCGTCGACGTGGCCCAGCGCCCAGCGCGCCTGCAGGCGGACGCCCTCGACTGCGACCTGCAGCGCGGGATCCGCGATCGGGGGAATGGCGTCGATGGCCGCGATCGCCTCTGCGGCGCGGCCGCCGCCGGCCAGCGTGGTAGCGCGCAGCCAGCCCGCCATCGCCTCCCAGGCGTCGTCGAGCACCGCGGGCTCGATGCCGTCGAGCTGGGCGAGCACATCGTCGTCACCGCCCACGATGTCAGCGACGACCGCCTGGCCCAGCGAGGCCACCGCCTGTGCGAGGGGGAGACCCTCGGCCGCGAGCTCGACGATCCGGGGGAGCACGCCGGCGAGAACGCCGACGTCACCGTGCCACCAGGCCACCTCGCCGAGCAGCGCAAGGGCCCGCAACTCGCCGTCGCGGTCCCCCGCCTCGTGGCAGCGACGGATGGCCGTTTGCAGTGGTTCCGTCGCCTCGCCCGGCGCGAGCACGGCCGCACGTACTCCGTCGGCGAGGGCCACACCGGCCGTGTCGCGCACATCCTCGGGCAGGCCGGCGAGCCAGCGTGCGAGCTGGCGGCCCGAGGGCTGGTGGGGACCGATGCAGGCGGTCCGCAGGATCCGCGGGACGACGTCGGTCAGGCCGGCCTCGCGAGCCAACGTCACCGCCTCGTCGTAGCGGTGCTCCGCGACCAGGTGGTCGACCGCCCGACGGCGCATGGACACGCGCTCGTCGTCGGTCAGCGTCAGTGACGGCACGGCGTTCCACAGCGGGTGCGGCACCCGCCACCCGCCGGCGCCGGTGGCGACGAGCGGCACGCCGTCAAGCACCCGCGCCAGGTCGACCGGAGCTCCCAGCGCAGTGCTGGCGAGCCTGTCGTCGGCGCCGCCCAGGTCGCACAGCACGGCCAGTACCCTGCGCCGCTCCGGTCCCAGCGGGTCGAGGATCTCCTCCCACAGGTAGTCACCCGTCAGATCGCGCCCGACGCTGGCCACCAACTCGGCCATCGCAGGCCATCCGCCCGTCTCGCCGAGCCGTTCGAGCGCGATGCCGCGGAGGACGGCGAACTCGGCCAGCTCGTCCTCCGAGAAGCGCAGATCGTCCTCGGTCAGCTCGAGCACCGCTCCGTGGGTGGCCAGGCGGGCGAGGGGCACGGCTGGCGACCAACGGCCGGCCAGCAGGACATGACCGTTTGCGGGCAGCGCGTCGACGAGGGCGGTCAGCCAGCGGGCGCCCGGCGAACCGGGCGCCAGCCAATGCACGTCATCCACCACGAGGCACAGCTCCGTCGGCGACCGCCGCCACATCGCGTCGGCCACCGGGGCGGGATCCGGGGCGGCGCGGGGCGTGCCCGGGACCACGCCGACGGCACCGTCACCCTCCCCCCTCAGCGCGGCCATCACGTCGCGCGCCAGCATGTCGCTGTGGGCGTCGCCCTTCTCGAGGCCGATCCACACGTCCTCGCCCCGGGGCGCGAGCTGATTTTCGATCACAGCCTGCGCGAGCAGCGTCGTCTTGCCCAGCCCTGGGCCGCCGACCACGGTCGTCACACGGTGCTCCCAGCGGCCGAGCAGGGCCCGGAGAAGCCGTGGCCGCGTGAGCGACCCGCGCCGCGGCTCGGGTGGCTGGAACCGGAACGAGCGAGGCATGTCTCGCATACCCTAAGTCGGCTGGCTCGCCCGATCCGCGAGCACGCGATGTCGCCGGCCGTCAGGGTCACCTCGAGCTGATCGGCGACGGCCGGTCGCGCGACGGGTAAGAGGCCGACCTACGCCTGTACGGGGACGATGGGGGTGTCAAGATCCACCTCGACGGCGGTCGCTCGCTCCTGCTCGTCAACGACGGCACGTGTCGCCAGAAGCTGAGCTTCGACGCGGGTCGCTCGCTCCTCGTGCTCAGCAACGACATCGGTTACCCGGCGCTGAGCTTCGACGCGGAGTTCGCCGTGCTCGACATCGGCGTCGCAGGCAACGAGGGCGACCTGCGAATCATCGGGGACGACGGGAACGTCATGATCCACCTCGACGGCGGCGCCGGTGACATCAGGCTTGCTGGAGCCGGCTGCGCCGACGACTTCGAAGTCGGCGACGGCGGCGCCGAGCCGGGCTTCGTCATGACGCTCGACGACGAGGGCCGCCTGGAGCGCTGCGCTGCTGAATACGACACGCGGGTCGTCGGCGTGATCGCGGGCGCCGGTGGCTACACGGCGGGCAACCTCTGGTCGAGCGGCGCAGCCCCCTCGCGCTGACGGGCAAGGCCCACTGCTGAGTCGACGCCGGCTTCTCGCCCGTCGCGGTGGGCGACCTGCTCACGACGTCCCCCACGCCATGCGGGCGACCGATCCGAATCAAGCCTTCGGCGCCACGATCGGCAAGGCGCTGAGCCCACTGGCAGCGGACACGGGCCTCGTCCCCATTCTCGTCGCGCTCCAATGAGCGGCGTCGATGGCACGGCGTGGGAGCCGCGGAGCGACTCGTTCTCGCTCGACGTCATGGACCTGCGGCCCGGCGGAGCATCACGAACTGATCCGGCTGAGCGATGCTCACGGAAACTGGGAGTTCATGCAGGACGCCTTCACCACGTTCGCCGGTCAGGTCGGCTTCGCCGCGACAACCAGGATGCGTCGGCGGTACAGCCTCAGCTCGACGGTGAGCGTCGCCTCTGCGAGGACACCGGCCGCGGCGCGCTCGCCCATCTCGGTCGCCAGCACCTCGGCGGCGTCGATGACGGCAGCGAACGCGGCCTGGACGCGCTCGGCCCAGCCGGGCGTCTCCTCGTATGCCTCGACGGTGAGCCCGGCCGCGTCGAGCAGCGGTGCGTAGTCGGCGATCGGGTCGACACCCAGGACCGGGATGCCCTCCACCTTCTTGGCGTCGACCTCGAAGCACACGATGCCCAGGCGCCCGCCGGGGCGCAGGATGCGGAGGAACTCCGCCAGGGCTGCCCGCTTGTCGGGTGCGTACTGGAGCGCGTCGATGCTCATGGCGGCATCGGCGGCTCCGGCGGGCAACCCGGTGCGTTCGAAGGTGCCCGGCTGGAAGCGGCTGAGGTCCTCGAACCCGACGCGGGCCGCCCGGCGGCGGGCGGCGGCGAGGCCCGTCGCCGACGGGTCGATCCCGATCAGCGATGCGCCCGCCCGTCGTGCCGCCCAAAGCCCGGGCCCGCCGGCGCCACAGGCGATGTCGACGAGGACGCCGCCGTCGGTCAGCTCGAGGAGGTCGAGCAGGCGGCGGGCCTCGGCGAGTGTGAGGAAGCTGATGTGGGCGTACTCCGCGGGGAACTCGCCGCGGTAGGCGTTGGTGCGCCAGATCCGGTTGAAGGTGTCGCTCCGGGGCAGGGCGGCGTAGACGGCGTCGTAGGCGTCCCGGACGGTCTCCACCACGCTGGTCTCGGTGTCGGCGTCGGTGCTCCCGGGCGGTACCGGCGCAGCGTGTGGGTCGTTGGCGCTCATGCGGTTCTCGCCACGGGCTCGTCCAGGACCGTGGCCAGCGCCCGCCGAGCCCGGTGCAGGCGGCTCTTGGTCGCCCCGACACCGATCCCCAGGCGCATGGCGGCGCGCTCGGCCGGGAGGCCGAGGAGATCGATGAGCACCACGACATCGCGTTGGTTCCGTGGCAGGGCGGCGAGCGCCTCGGCCACCACCACCCGGTCGACGACCGGGCCGGCGATGTCGACACGTGGCTCCACGGTCACGGCGTCGAGCGGCACCAGCACGACCCCCGACACTCGACGCAGGCAGGCATGGCGGACCGTCACGAACAGCCAGCTGGTCACCGCCTCCGCCGCCCGCAGCGCACCGACGCGTCGTGCGAGCGCGGTCAGGGCCTCCTGGGCGGCGTCCTCGGCGTCCTCCGGGGTCGCGCAGCTGTGCGCCGCGAATCGGTGAGCGGTCGGCAGCACGGCGCGCAGCAGCCCGTCGACCGCTGCGGGATCGCCGCGCTGGGCATCCGCGAACCAGCGCTGCACGTCCGCGCCGCGGACGCGGCTCGTGTCACCGGGGCGCATCGACACGACCTCCCTGCCATCGTCGTGGATCATCGTCGAGTACGAGCATGGTCGGCTGGGAAAGGGTTCGCGGCCTTGGCGCGCTGGTCGTCGCGGGTGGCCACGAAGCGCAGGAGCAGGGGCGACAACATGCCCGCCGCGAGCATGGACTCCTCCCAGGCGGCGATCAGGCTGGCGGCGGCGCGCTCCTTGTGGGGGTCGGCGACGGCCAGGCCGACGAGGAGGTCCCAGTACAGGTAGGGATGCCAGCTGCGGGTGTGGGCGGGGAACAGCCGGTCGAGCGGCTCCTCGATCTCCGGCGAGCCGTTGAGCTGGTGCTCGACGACATGCTCCTGCTCCCACTCCCACTCGACGCGTTCGACCGCCGCCTCGGGCTCGGCGGGGAGGTGGCCGTCGCTGCGGTAGATGCCGGTCGCCTCGAGCAGTCCGCGGACCTGGGCCAGCCAGCGGGCGGCCCGGTTGTCGAACCGGTCGTGGAGGAAGTCGACGCATACGAGCCGGCCGCCGGGCCGTAGCCAGCGCCGGATGTGGCCGATCGCCTCGGCGGGTTCGGTGACGTGGTGGAGGGTTCGGGTGGTGACCACGATGTCGTAGCTGGCGTCGGCGGCGTCCCAGGTCTCGACGTCTGCTTGGTGGTAGGTCAGTTGGCCGGCAGGGCGCTCGTGTGCGCTGCGTCGGGCGAGGCTGATCGCGGTCCCGTCGGGGTCGATGGCGGTGACGTCGTGGCCGGCTCGAGCGAGCTCGAGGCTGAGGGCACCGTGGCCGCAGCCGATGTCGAGCACCCGGGACGCCGCGGCGGGCAGGGCGTCGGCCACGAGGCGCCAGAGCCGTCCGTAGGTGAGCTCGACCAGCGCCGGTGAACGCCACAGGCTGTCCTCGAGCTCGGGCCAGCGCCCGGGGTTCCGCACGTCGGCCGCGAAGCCGGGGGGCATGTCAGCGATCGCGCCACGCTAGGGCGATCTGGTCACGTGCCGGCCATGCGCCCGTCCGCTGCGACGCGTGCGGTGTGGTGCCGCGCCGCAGTCTCCGACTTCGTCGTTCGGGGTCGCCGCTAGCATCGCCGGGTGGATCGCGAGCGCTTCCCCGGGCTCGGTGACGACTGGGTTCGGCTCGATGGGCCGGCCGGCACCCAGGCCGTCGACGACGCGATCGAGGCCCCTGCCGCCTGGTGGCGCTCGGGCGATCCTGCCAATGCGCACGGCCTGTTCCCCCAGGCCGAGGCCACCGATGCGCTCGTGCGGTCGACTCGTCACGTGTGTGCGGAGCTCCTCGGCTCCGAGCCGGACAGCATCGTCTTCGGCGAGTCGATGACGTCGCTCACGATGCGGTTCGCGGCTGCCGTGGGCCGATCACTCAGCCCGGGTGACGAGGTGGTCGTGACCCGGCTCGACCACGACGGCAATGTCCGACCGTGGGTGCTGGCAGCGGAGCGGGCGGGTGCCACGGTGCGGTTCGCCGAGCCTGACCGGGACACCCTGGTGCTCGAGCCGGAGCACGTCGCCGCCGTGGTGTCCGACCGCACCCGGTGGATCGCCGTGACCGCCACGTCGAACGTCACCGGCACCGCTCCCGACATCGCCGCACTTTGCGCCCTCGCCCGCGACGCCGGCGTCCGCACCTACATCGACGCGGTCGCCGCCACTCCGCACCGGCGGATCCGTCGGCGAGGCTGGGGCGCCGATGCCGTGGTCTGCTCTGCGTACAAGTGGTACGGCCCGCACGTCGGGGTGTTGAGCGCGGAGCCGTCCCTGCTGGCCGGGTTGGATCCCGACAAGCTCGTGCCTTCCCCCGACACCGTGCCCGAACGGTGGGAGCTCGGCACCCTCCCGTTCGAGCAACTCGCGGGCGTGCGGGCCGCGGCACGGTTCGTGCTCGATCGGGTCGTCCCGCTCCGCTGGGCGGAGGAGCAGGCGCTGGGCGACAAGCTCGACGCCGGCCTGCGAGCGATCGACGGCGTCAGGGTGCTCGGCGAGCGCCGGTCGGGCGACGCCCCGACCCGCTGGTTCACGGTGAGCGGCCTCGAGCCCGCTGAGGTTGCCCGACGGCTGGCCGAGCAGCGGATCGCCGTGTGGAGCGGCACGAACTACGCCTGGGAGATCGCCCACTGGCTCGGGTTGGGCGACGCCGGCGCCGTGCGGGCCGGGCTGGTCCACTACAACGACGCCGCGGATCTCGACCGCTTCCTCGACGCCCTCGTCCGAATCGCCGGCTGAATCCAGCCCGGCCTCGCCACGGGCGCGCTTCGGGCCTCGCGCCCCAGATGTCAACGGGTGTAGATTTCAACGCGCGTTGCGTTTCGATGCTGGAGGGAGGCCGAGGATGTGGGCGATGGTTGTGAAGGAGTTCCGCCAGTTGCGGCGCGACCGGCGGACGTTGGCCCTGATGATCGTGCTCCCCGTGTTGTTGCTGGTGGTGTTCGGCTACGCAGCCAGCTTCGAGGTGGCGACCATCCGCACCCAGGTGGTCGGTCCACGGGCCGAGCAGGTCGCCGGAGCACTCCGGCACCCCTTCGAGGTCGACGAGGTCGAGCCCGGGGCCACGCGTGCCGACGCCGTGACCGACCTGCGCGACGGCCGCGTCCCTGCCGCGGTCGTCGCCGACGGCTCTGGCATCACCGTCCTCCTCGATGGCTCGGAGCTGTTCACGACGATGGCCGCCCGGCAGGCGATTGCGGGGCTGCAGGCGGGTGGAGCCGGCCCACCCGGCATCGACGTCGACGTCCTGTTCAACGAGGACCTGGACACGTCCGTGGTCATGGTCCCGGGCTTGGCGGGGCTGATCCTGCTGTTCATCGGCACGGTCATCACGAGCCTGGGCGTGGTGCGTGAACGTCAGGCCGGCACGCTCGAACAGCTCGCCGTGATGCCGCTGCGGCCCCGGGATGTGTTCCTCGGCAAGATCGCGCCCTACTTCCTGGTGGCCGCGGTCGATCTGGCGGTGGTGCTCGGCGTGGGCGTCGCCCTCTTCGACGTGCCGTTCCGTGGATCGGTGCTCGTGCTGGCCCTCGGGTCGTTGCTGTACCTGTTCGTCGCCCTCGGCCTCGGGGTGCTGATCTCCAGCGTGTCGCAGAACCAGGGGCAGGCGATCCAGCTGGCGATGATGGCGCTGTTGCCCCAGGTGCTGCTGTCCGGCCTGATCTTCCCGGTGGCGTCGATGGGCGCCGGCGTGCGATGGATCTCGTACCTCCTGCCGCTCACCTACTTCACCCGGATCTCCCGTGGTGTGATGATCCGGGGAGCCGGCCTCGGTGCGCTGTGGCCGTCGTTCGCCTACCTGGCCGTCCTCGGCGTCGTCGTGGTCACGCTGGCGACGCTGCGGTTCCGCCGGGACCTGGCCCCGGCACCGATGCGGCAGACGCAGCGTCGGCCGAGGCTGGCCGGCGCCACGAGCGAGGCGGGGGACGGCAGATGACCTGGGGAGCGCGCGACGTCGTCGTGCGGTTCGGCTCGCGCATCGCGCTCGGCGGTGTCTCACTCGAAGCGCCGGCTGGGCAGGTCACGGCGGTGGTCGGCGGCGACGGCGCCGGCAAGACCACACTCCTGCGGTGCCTGGCCGGCGTGGTCTCCATCGAGCGTGGCGAGGTCCGTCGGCCCGGCGCCACCCGGACCGGGTATCTCGCCGCGACCTCCGGCACCTACCCCGATCTCACGGTGGGGGAGAACCTCGACTTCGCCGCGGCCGCCTACGGCGTGCCTGCCGGCGTCGCGCACGAGAGGGGCGCCGAGTACCTGGAGCGGACCGGGCTGGCATCGGTGCGCAACCGGCTCGTGGGCAACCTCTCGGGTGGCATGCGACAGAAGCTCGGGGTGATCAGGGCACTGCTCCATCACCCCGATCTGCTGGTGCTCGACGAGCCCACCACCGGGATCGATCCCGTCAGCCGGGTCGACCTGTGGTGGTTGATCGCCCGGGCCGCGGCCGAAGGTGCGGCGGTCGTGCTGGCGACCACCTACCTGGACGAGGCCGAGCGGGCCACGAGTGTGCTCGCACTGGACGACGGCCGGGCGCTGGCCGAGGGCAGCGTCGACGAGATCATCGAGTCGATGCCGGGCGCTCTTCGGGTGCGCGCCACGCCTCCGGCCGACGACGAGATGCGTGCCCGGGCCTGGCGTCGGGGCAGCGGGTGGCGGGTCTGGTATCCCGGCTCTGACCCGGCGGCGCCATCGGGGGACGAGCGGCTCGAGCCGGACCTCCAGGACGCCGTCACCGTGATCGCGCTCAACCGTGAGATCCACAGCGCCCGGACGCCGGAGAGCCCGTCATGACGGCGGCCCATGGATCGCCTGACCCGCTGGCCCGGGCCCGAGGAGTCACCCGCGTGTTCGGCGCGTTCGTCGCGGTCGATGACGTCGACCTGCACATCCGGGCCGGCGAAGTGGTCGGTCTGCTCGGTGCCAACGGGGCCGGCAAGACGACGTTGATCCGGATGCTGCTCGGGCTCCTGCGTCCGAGCGCCGGCGAGGCGACGCTGTTCGGAAGACCACCGTCCCGCCAGACCCGCCGGAGGCTGGGCTACGTGCCCCAGAACCTCGGGCTCTACGACGATCTCACGCCGTCCGAGAACCTCGACTTCGCGCGGGCGGCCTTCGGCCACACGGGGGAGCGCCACCGCGTGGACGTGCCCCGGCGCGCCGAAGCGCCGGTAGGGCGACTGCCCCTCGGCGTGCAACGTCGCGTCGCCTTCCGGGAGGCGCTCGACCACCGACCCGATCTCCTCGTGCTCGACGAGCCGACCTCCGGCGTCGCCCCGCTGGCCCGCGCCCGGCTCTGGGAGACCATCCACGCCGCCGCCGACCGGGGCGTCGGCGTGCTGGTCACGACCCACTACATGGACGAAGCCGCGGAGTGCGATCGACTGGTCGTGATGGCCGCCGGGCGGGTGGTCGCAGCCGGCAGCGTCGCCGACATCGTCGGCGACAGAACCGTGATCCGGGTCGACAGCGACGACTGGGCCGCCGCCTTCGCAGCGATCGACGGGGCGGGCCTGCGGGCGGCACTCATCGGCCGGAGCCTGCGCGTGCCCGGCGCAGCCAGGCGCGCGGTGGAGCAGGCTCTCGGGCAGCTGCCGGCCCAGGTCAGCGAGACGACGGCGACGCTCGAGGAGCGGTTCTTCGAGCTGACGGTCGGGGCGCGGTCCCGGTGACCAGGCGACGGACTGGGCGACGGCCCGGCGACCACAGCGCGCGTGAGGACATCCTCGACGCCGCCCGACGGGCCTTCGGCGAGCGCGGGTTCGCCGGCGCCACCATCCGCGCCATCGCTGCCGACGCCGGCGTCGATCCCGCGCTGGTCCTGCACTACTACGGCAACAAGGCCGATCTGTTCGCCGCGGCGGTGCGGCTGCCCCTGACGCCGAGCGACTCCTTCGCGGTCCTCGAACCCGTCGACCGTGACGATCTCGGTGAGGCCATCCTCCGCCTGGTCCTGGCCGTCTGGGAGAACCCCGCCACCCTCGCTGCATGGCTCGGCCTGATCCGCTCGGCCACCACCGATGACGACGCGGCGAGGCTCCTCCGCGACCTGGTCACCAGCGTGATCATCGACCGCATGGGCGAGCTCCTCCACCTGGACGACGCCGACGCTGCCTATCGGGTCTCCCTGGCCGGCAGCCAGATCGTCGGGCTGGGCATCGCCCGACACGTGCTTCGCCTCGAGCCGCTCGCCTCAGCACCGACCACCGAGCTCATCTCCGCCGTGGCCCCCACCCTCCAGCGTTACCTCACCGGCGCACTGCAATGAGCCGGGCACTGGGGCTAGCGCCAGAGGCGGTCCGACGCGACACGGGCGCCCGCGGCCAGAGCGCCGAGCTTGGCCCAGGCGACGTCTGGGTCGATGCCCTGCATGCCGACGTGGACGCTGAACCCGCAGTCGACGCCCGCCATCACCCGGTCGCGACCAACGAGGGCGGCGTACCGCTCGATCCGCTGGGCGACGAGCTCGGGGTGCTCGATGTAGTTCGACTGCGGCTCGATCACCCCGGGGCAGAGCACCTTGTCGTCGGGCACCCGCGCGTCCTCGAACAGCGTCCACTCGTGGGCGTGGCGGGGATTGGCCGCCTCGAACAGGACCGTGCGGGGCTTGGCCGTCCAGACCAGATCGATGATCTCGGCCAGCTCGACGTCGCGGTGGTGCGGGCCTGGGTAGTTCCCCCAGCACAGGTGCATGCGGAGCTGCTCGGCAGGGATGTTGCGCACGGCGTGGTTGAGCGCCTCGATGTTCAGCGCCAGGCGTCGGCGGAAGTCGGGCAGCTCCATCGAGGCGTACGCCGAGTGCCGGCCCATGGCGAGGTCGGGGCAGTCGAGCTGCAGGGTCGCTCCGGCGGCGGCGATGGCCTCGTACTCGGGGCGCATCGCCTCGGCGATGGCGAACACGTACTCCTCGTCGGTGGCGTAGTACTCGTTGGCGAAGAAGAGTGACACCACCCCCGGCGACGCCGCGCTCGAGAAGGTGCCGTGCGCGCCCGACGACGAGCCCGCTGCCCCGCCGGCCGCCGCCTTGGCGAGGTTGGCCATGTCCACGACGATGGCGTCGTCGTCCTTGACGGAGATCGGGCCGGTGCAGGCCGGGGCCGTGCGCTTCCGGCGCCCGGGGTTGGCCGCCACCAGCTCGGCGCTGCGGGGGAAGTCGACCAGGTCGGCGAAATGGTACTGCTCGACCGACTCGCCGCCGAACCCGTGGAGGCGGTCCTTCACGTAGGTGGCATAGCTCGGCTTGGACATCTCGCCGTCGTTGACCACGTCGACGCCGGCGTCCACCTGGCGGTCGACGACCTCCTGCACGGCGGTGGCGATGCGATCGGCGAGGGCGGCCTCGTCGATCGGGATGCCATCGCCCTTGGCCCACATGATCTGGATCAGGTCGCCGGGCCGGGGCAGGCTCCCGGTGTGAGTGGTGAGGATGCGGTCTGCGGCGCGGTCGGCGGGGTCGGCAGGGCTCACGGCCGAGACCGTACTACCCTTGGGTCACTACTGACCGTTCTACGGTAAGCTGTCCGGTCAATGGGCAGTTTGACCGAGATCTCCAGAGAGGAGGAGGGGTCGTGACAACGTCGCAACAACTTCCGAGCAGATTGCACCACAACGCCTACGTCACCAAGGACCAGGAGGCGACGCGTGCCTTCTACGAAGACCTGGTCGGTCTGCCGCTCATCGCCACGTGGTCGGAGGCCGACGAGCTGTTCGGCGCGGTGCGCGTCTACTGCCACACGTTCTTCGGGCTCGGCGACGGCAGCGCGCTGGCGTTCTTCCAGTTCGCCAACCCGGAGGACCAGGAGCAGTTCGATCCCGAGCTGACGCCGTCGCCGTTCCGCCACATCGCCCTCAAGGTGACCCCGGAGCTGCAGCAGGAGATCCACGACCGCTTGACGGCGGCCAACTGGAACCCCGAGGGCACCTTCGTCCTCGAGCACGGCTACTGCCGCTCGCTGTACGCCACCGACCCGAACGGGCTGCTCGTCGAGTTCACGGCCGACGTCGACAACGCCGAGGAGATCGCGGCCGATCGCCGGGCCGACGCCCACGAGACGTTGAAGCGCTGGCTCGGCGGTGATCACACCAGCAACAACGTCTATCGCTAGTGCCTGAGCGCGGCGGTGGACGTGACGGCTACGCGTTCGTCAACGGATCGGGCACGGGGAGACGGGCCAGGTTCGTCCACTCCTTCGTGAGCTCGGCGGCGGTCTCCAGCAGCTTCGGCAGATGCCGGCGCTTGAGCTCGCTGACCGAGGTCTCGGCAGCGTGCACCGTGACGTTGACCGCAGCCACCGTCGTGCCGGCGGCATCGCGCACCGGCGCGGCGACCGACCGGATGCCGAGCGACAACCGCTCGTCCGACAGCGCCCAGCCCCGCTTGCGCACCAGCTCGAGCTCGTGCTCGAGCTTGCTCGGCGTCGGCGTGATGCGCGGGATGATGCCCGACTGCGACGGCGTGTCGAGCACCTCGAGCAGCTCCGCACGCGGCAGGTCGGCCAGCAGGACGTGGCCCATCGACGTCGCCACCGCGGGGAACCGCGTGCCGATGTGGACCGACAGGGCGATGATCTTCGGCACCGGCACCCGCGCCACGTACACGATGTCGCTGCCGTCGAGCTGTGACATCGAGCTCGACTCGCCGGTCTGCGCCACGAGCGCCTCGAGGTGCGGCCGGGCCAGCTCCCAGATGCCCAGCGCGGCGATGTACGTGGTCCCGAGCTCGAGCACCTTCGTGGTGAGGGTGTACAGCCCGTTGCTCGACCGCACGTACCCCAGCCTCTCGAGCGTCATGAGCAGCCGCCTGGCCGTCGGTCGTGGTAGCGACGTGCGGGCCGCCGCGTCGCTCACCGTCAGCGCCGTCGCGGTCGGGCTGAAGGCCGTGACGATGGCGAGGCCGCGAGCGAGGGCCTCGACGAAGTCGGTGCTCGGCTCGCGCGGCATCCGCGCATCCTCCCACGACCGCACGATCTCACCAAAGCATCATTCCCTGTCACCGACTGACCACGGAGAGAGCCGCGCCCCATGACCTCCGCCCCCTCGCCCGACCGCCGCGGTCCACTCGACGGCCTGCTCGTCGCCGACATGTCCCGGGTCCTCGCCGGTCCCTACTGCTCGATGCTCCTCGGTGACATGGGGGCCACCGTCATCAAGGTCGAGGGCCCGGGCGGCGACGACACCCGCACGTGGGTGCCACCGGTGAAGGACGGCGTGTCGACCTACTACCTGTCGATCGGCCGCAACAAGCGCTCGGTGGTGCTCGACTTCCGCGACCCGGACGACCGGGCGCTCGCCGCCGGGCTGCTGCAGCGAGCGGACGTCGCCATCGAGAACTTCAAGCCGGGTGCGCTCGGGAAGTTCGGGCTCGAGTACGAGACCGTGGCCGAGTCCAACCCGGGGCTCGTGTACCTGTCGATCAGCGGGTTCGGGACCGCGGAGGGGGCGTGGCTCCCCGGCTACGACCTGATCGTTCAGGCGGTCTCGGGGCTGATGAGCCTGACAGGTGACTCCGACGGGCCCGCGTTCCGGGCCGGCATCTCGGTGTTCGACGTGATGGCCGGCCTGCATGGGCTGATCGGGGTGCTCGCCGCGCTGTACCAGCGCACCGAGACGGGCCGGGGTCAGCACGTGGAGGTCAACCTGCTGTCGTCGGCGATGTCGGGCCTCGTCAACCAGACCGCGGCGTACACCGCCGGTGGCGTCGTGCCCCAGCGGATGGGGAACGCGCACCCGAGCCTGTTCCCCTACGAGGTCATGCCCACGGCCGACCGCGACATGATCATCACCGCCGGCAACGACCGGCAGTTCCGCTCGCTGTGCGAGGTGCTGGGGCTCACCGACGTCGCCGACGATCCCCGGTTCGGCTCCAACGCCGACCGGACCCGCAACCGCGACGAGCTCCGCCCGCTGCTGCTGGCTGAGCTGGCCAGGTGGAAGGCCGACGACCTGTTCCTCGCCCTGAACAAGGCCGGGGTGCCGTGCGGGCCGATCAACACGATCGGGGAGGGCGTCGAGCTCGCCGAGTCGCTCGGCCTCGCCCCGCGGGTCGATCTCGGCGCCGGCGACCGGGCCGTGACGCTGGTGCGGAACCCGATCAGCTTCGGCGACGCTGCGCTGCGCTACGACCTCCCGCCGCCCGGCCTGGGAGAGCACAGCGACGAGATCAAGGCGTGGCTGCGCGGCAACCTCGCGCGGCGGGACGTCGGTTGAGCCGATGAGCACCGCGGACGCCACCGCCGACGGCAACTCGCATCAGACGTTCCGGACGGGCATCGGCACGTCGACCCCCGACACGATCCTGCTGCTGGGCCGCGACCTGGCCCACGACCTGATCGGTCACGTCGGCTTCAGCGAGCTCGCGTTCTGGCTGATCGCCAAGCGCCGCCCGACGCCTGCGCAGCTCGCCATGTTCGACGCGGTGCTTGTGTCGCTGGCCGACCACGGGCTCACGCCCACGGCCATCGCGGCCCGCCTCACCTACACCAGCGCTCCCGAGTCGCTGCAGGGCGCGGTCGCCGCCGGATTGCTCGGCGGCGGGTCGAGGTTCCTGGGCGTCACCGAGGACTCCGCCCGCTTCCTGTCCGAGTCGCTGGTCGGCCGGGCCGACCGCCCGGGCCCGGGTGACGACGCCGGTTGGGACGAGCTGGCTGGTGAGGTCGTCGCGGCGACCAGCGCGGCCGGCCGGTACGTGCCCGGCCTGGGTCATCCCGTCCACAAGGTCGAGGACCCCCGCACGCCGGTGCTCTTCGATCTGGCGCGACGGCATGGCACGTTCGGGGACCACCTCGAGCTGTGCGCGGCCATCGGCCGGGTGCACTCGAACGTTCTCGGGCGCACGCTTCCGTTGAACGGCGCAGGCGTGTGCGGCGCGGTGCTCGCCGACCTCGACCTGCCGCTCGCGGTCATGCGCGGGTGCGCCCTCCTGGCCCGGTGCGCGGGACTTCTCGGTCACCTCGCCGAGGAGCAGGCCGACCCGATCGGCATGGACGTCTACCTGGGCGTCGACCGCAACATCGACTACCAGCCCCCCTCGGAGAACCGCTGATCGAGTGTCCGCAATGTGGTAGCCTGCCCGCCTGTCGGACACTTTCGACCGACGTGGGATAGAGGGGGGAACACACATGGCAGCTCCGACCGTTCCGGGCGTCACCGGCATCGAGAGCGAGGCGGGCACCACCGAGGTGACCCAGCCGGGCCTCGGCAGCGCCGCCGCCTGGTGGTACGACTGGGTCGACGCGCACCGAGTGGGCGCCATCGCCCTGGTCGGGGTGATCGCCACCCAGCTCGGCACCTACTTCGGGTACGTCTTCCCGGCGGTAGGCCTGCCGACGCTTCCGTGGCCGCTCTACAACGGCGTGCTCGCCGTACCGACCGAGGCCTACGGCACGACCGGTTCGTTCTTCGCCGGCCAGTCGCTCCACTTCGTCAACGGCATCGTCTTCGCCATCCTCTACGCAGTGCTGGCCCGCCAGATGATGCCCTTCCGCAACACCCACGCGGGCAACGTCCTCAGCGGGCTCACCTACGGCGTCGTGATGACCATCATCAGCATCGGGCTCCTGGTGCCGTACGCCTACGTGCCCAAGCAGGGCTACGGCTTCTTCACCTTCTACGGCCCGGACGGCTGGAAGCTGCCGGCGGGGGTGCTCGTGTGGCACCTCATCTACGGCTTCTTCCTCGGGAGCCTCTACCAACTCCGGAGCGAGAGGTCGTAGGGGGTTCGGGGGGTCGAAGACGAGCTCGGCAGTGTTGGCTCGCTGCTCGAGCTCGTCATCGACCCACGTGGTGGGGCGGTCGTGGCCACGCTCGATGACGTGCGACCGGTGTCGATCCCGACGCACACACAACCTTGTCCGCCTTCGCTCCGCGGCTACTTCGTGGCCGCCACCCAGACCGCCTGGTTCTCGGTGCGGACTCGCCCGTCGGGGGTCGTGAGCGGCGCCCATGCCTCGGTGACCTTCCGCCAGACCTGTTCCTGAACCTCGGGAGATCGTCCCTTCACGAGGTTCGCGATGGGCGGCGCCACGTCCCGTGCCCACTGGGTGAAGTCCTCGGGAGACGGCGTCTCGTAGACGGCAGTCACCGTTCCTGTCTCCACGTCTCGGAAGCCCGCGCCAGCGACGAACTGCGCGAGGCGTTGGCGGTCAGCAAGCGCGAAAATGCCGGGTCGCCCCGGAGGCGGTGCCGGTAGGTCGAGCGCGGCGAGGATCACCGACACCGGGCGGGCGAACTGGACGGTCTCCGGCGGCCCCCACACCGCGGCGGCGAGCCGACCGTCACGCTTGAGGAAGCTGTGGAACCGCTGCAGCGTCGCCGAGACGTCGGGAAGGAACTGCAGTCCCTGCCGGCAGAGGATCGCGTCGAAGGACTCCTCGTCGAACGAGAGTGCTTCGGCGTCGGCCTCGATGAACTCGACGTTGTTGACACCCGCCTGTGCCGCCCGCTCGCGCCCGAAGCCGAGCATCCCGGCGGCGATGTCGGTGGCAAGCACCCGCCCGGTCGGTGCGACGACGCGGGCCGCGGTCAACGCAGGCTCGCCGTAGCCGGTGGCGACGTCGAGCACGGTGTCGCCCGGTCCGATCCCGGCGGACTCGATGAGCGTGCGTGACACGATCTCGCCGCCCGCTTCCAGCACGTCGTACCACGTGCGCCATCCCGGGGCTGCGATCTGCCAGTCGGCTCGTTGCGCCGCCTTGAAGGCAACCGGGTCGAACTGTTCCGTCGTCGCCATGCCTCCTCCTCTCACCGGTCTCGTGGTTGGAAGGTACGTGGCCGCCCGGGTCGCAGGCATCGCCCGAATGCACCAACTGCGCGCGTGACCCCCTGGTGCGTTCTCGCCACTTCGGCCTCAGCTGAGGTGATGCCCCACAGCGAAGGCGGTTGCGGCGGCACGGGACGAGACGCCGAGCTTGGCGAAGATGTTCTGCACATGTCGTCCGACGGTGTGCTCGCTGATCACCAGCTCTGCGGCGATCTCCCGGTTCGTTCCTCCCGCGGCCAGGAGACGCAGCACCTCTGCTTCGCGGGCGGTCAGCCCCGCCGGCCGCGGCGCGCGATCCAGAAGTTCGGTTGCCCGGCGCAGCTCGGCGCCAGCACCCAGACGTTCGAAGCCGACGCACGCGGCCTGGACTTCCAGCACCGCACCTTCCTCATCGCCCATCGTCTGGGCGGCGGAGCCGATCAGCAGCCGGGTCTGCGCCTCCTCGTACGGCAGGCCGAGGTCACACCAGATCGCGCACGCGGCACGCAGGTCGCCCATCGCGCCACCGAGATCGCCGTTCGCCAACCGAACCGCGCCGCGGGCCTGCGTCGCTCGGGCGTGCGCAGCCGGCCGATCAAGGGCGCCGGCGATCGAGCACAGTTCGACGGCTGCATCGTCCGCGAGGCCGACGTCGCCGATCACCAGCGCGACCTCGACCTGTGCCGCGAGCAGTTGCGCCCGCTCCATGGGCGGCCTGGACCGGTCAGCGAGCGCCCCTCGCAATGCGGTCGATGCGGCGGTCGTGTTCCCTTGGGCCAGCCGCACCAGGGCGAGGCCAGGCTGTGGGTCGCCTCCGAGCTGGTGCGACCGACGGAACGCCTCCTCCGCTCCGGTGAGATCACCACGCCGGCGACAGAGCTCGCCCAGCGCAGAGAACGCCTCTGCGGCCGATCGAGGCTTGAATGCCGCCAGCTCGTCGCCAGCCGTGCGGATCTCGGCCTCGGCCTCTGCCCATGCGCCGCGGAGACAGAGGATCTCGCCACGGTGGATCCGACAGATCCCATGGAACGGCGTGGTCGCCGGCAACGCGGCGCTCCAGTTGCGCGCGGCATCGGTCCACTCAAAGCCACGTCGTATGTCGGCGATCTCACGACACTCGGCGATGAGCGCGCAGTACACGGCGCCCGCGAAGAAGTCATCGAGCTGACCGCTGACGACGAGGGTCATCGCCTCGTCCAACGACGCGCAACCGTCGTCATGCCGACCGTGCCCGATGAGGATCCGCCCGAGCAGCGCGAGACCCAACGCGACGAGCCCCTGGGCGGAGTGTCGATCGCCGACCTCGACCGCCTTCCTGGCCCACGCCTCGGCCTCGTCCAGCGCGCCTCGGTTCAACGCCAACTCGGCGTCGGCCAGCGCGACAAAGCCGTGTTCCGCCTCCTCGGGCATCGCTGCCAGGTGGCGGCGAGCGCGACGCAGCCAGCCCATGGCGACGACCGTCTCCCCGCCGTACAGGTGATCCCAGAACAGCCGCCATGCGACGCGAGCCACCGGTCGGTTCTCGCGGGTCTCTAGGTAGCGCACATAGGCCTGCTGCCGTGTGGCCATGGACTCGTCGAGCCGGCACACCATCCACGCGGCGTCCGCGAGAGCCTCGAGCTCCTCAGCCGTCAGTCCGGCAGGGTCGATGCCGCTCAGCCGGTGGTAGTCGTCCACCCAGGAGCCACGTGACGCCGTGACTCCCGCGCCGTCGATGTCGTCGGCCCGAGCCATCGAGGTCCTCCGTTTCGCGAACGGGAGTCTCGCACGGCAGCGGCACGGGCTGCCCTCGCCATCGACGTGGCCAGGTGCGCGCGGGTCGACGGTCCGGGTCACCCCTCGGGGTCGAGGTCGAAGAAGCGGCGTATCCACCGTGACTTGCGGGGCAGGACGCGCAACACCGGGAGCGAGAAGACGGCCTGCGAGATGGTGCCGAAGCGCTCGTGGATGACGGCGTTGAGGGCCATCGCGAGGACCATCGCCCGGCCGAGGATGAAGAACCAGCCGAGTGTCACGATGGTGGTGCCGATGGCGCCATAGAGCTCCGACGCCTGTCCCATGCGATTCGGGAGGTAGAGCTGGCTGACCGCCTGCATCCCGGCGATCGTCAGTCCGACGAGGACGGCGCCGGGGAGCAGTGCCCCGGGGTCATTCGTCGCACGCGGCAGGATCATCGACAGGGCGAGCCACGCCAACCCGTAGACGACGACGGCCGCAAGGAACGAGAGCCCCGTGGCGGCGAGACCGAGATCGGCGCGGATGCGATTGACGATGACCGCGACGAGCCCGATTCCGGCCACCAGCCCGACGATGCCGCCGACGATCCGCAACGACGCCTTGGCCCGCACCGGCAGGCGCCACGCCAGGCAGCTCGCCGAGACCAAGACCTTGCTGAGGGCGCGTCCGGCCGACGCCATGCCGAACAGGCCGAGGATCGTGGCGATCCACCGCGAGCTGTCCGGTTGCGACAGGGCGGCGTCGATCTGGTCGGCCAAGCCGCCGGTGATGCCCGTCTGTTCGTGGACCTCCTCGGCGTCGACCCACGTTGCGATGATCCCGACGAGACCGACGAGGAACAGCAGCAACGGTACGAAGAACAGGAAGAGGCGAAAGGCGACGGCGCTGCCGACGACGGTGCCGGCGGACTCGCGGTCGCGTCGGTAGATCCGCTGGGCGACATCGATCAGCGGCCGGTGCTCGTGCTTGGCCGCCAGCCGCTTGAGGCGCTCCTGCTCGCCGGTCAGCCGCGTTCGCCCACGGTTGACCAGGTCGCGCAGGTGGCCGTGGGACGAATCCGGCTGATCGGTCGGTTGCTCGCTGGACGGCGGCGCTGCCACCCCGCCATCCTGACGCATCGCGCGCGGCCGTTCCCTCGTGGGAGCTGGCTTTCACCCTGCCTTCGTCGGGACCGCCTCGGCGTGGGTGGCTCCAGCGGGTCGTGCCCCGGGGTGGCGACCGGAGGCCGGCGGGACCCGCGGGAGGAGGAACCCATAGGGCCCGCGACCGGAGCGGTGATGGACGGCGTGCGCGTGGGCCACCCAGCGGATGTAGCGCAGGCCGGCTCCGGGGAGGCGCCCGAGGCGCTCGTGGATGTAGAGGTCATGGACCACGATGTAGGCGACGCCGTACGCCGTCACGCCCGCGCCGATCCACATCAGCATCGACAGGCGCGCGATCGCCGCCCCGGCAGCGATCGCGGCGATGGTGGCGGCGGCGAACACCACCGGGAACAGGTCGTTCGCCTCGAGCCCACGGCCTCGTCGACGGTGGTGGCTGCGGTGCCAGACCCATCCCCGACCGTGCATCACCCGGCGGTGGACGGCCGCGACCGCCGGTTCCATCGCGATCGCCGAGGCGATCGCCGCCAGCAGGGGAGTCACGCCGGCGCCCCCCTGTGCCCGGGCACCGGTGCGACCGTCCGGGGCTCCTCCACCGGCGCGGGGCGGCGCGCCAGGACCCGCTCGAGCCGGCCTCGGTTGTAGCGCTGCACGATCAGGCAGGGCGCGTTCGCCAGCACCGCGTAGGCGACCATCGCGCCGAACAGCCATGCCGGGTTCCACAGGGCGAAGACAGGGGTGAGGAGCGGGATCGCCCAGTGGACCAACTCGGCCCGGCGCGTCTCTGCGGTGAAGCGAGCGAGTGCCGCCGGGCCGCGCGACGGGAGTGACCGCTTGGACGTGCCGCCCCGGAAGACGGCCCCGAACTCCGGGAGCCGGCCCTTCCATCGGCGGATGCCGAGCCGCTCGTACACGCGGCCGCCGCGCTCCCAGCGCCGCAACCGTGTGAGCGGGCCGTCGTGGTCGAGGACGCACAGCGGCAGCCGGTGGGCCGCGTAGCCCACGGCCGCGCTCCAGCCGGCCCAGGCGACGGCGTCGAGAACGATGATCTGCCCGTTCGTCACGCGGCCCTCCCAACGTCGAGCACCCGTCCCCGCCAGCGGACCCGCCGCCGGCCGTGGGTGAGCACCAACGACCACGCGAACAGCAGCACGAAGGCGCCGATCAGCACGGGGAACAGGATGCTGGCCGTCACGCCGAAGCGTGCGATGCGCCGGGCCAGAACGTGGAACTGGACGGCGAAGAGGACGTAGGTCGCAACGCCCGCCACGAGCGGGCCGCCTCCGGCCACCGCCGCCAGGGCCCCGCCCGCCCGCAGTGCTGCGGTCACCCAGATCGCGACCGCAACGAGTCGGAGCGGCGGGGTGGCGGAACCGCCGGTGGCGAGGTTCTTCGTCCAACCCTCGACGAGCTGACCGAGACCGTGCGGGTACATGCGGTAGCGGAGCCGCCCGCCGCCGAGCATCGACTGCACCGGCACGCCGGCCCGGTCGGCGGCGGCAGCCAGCGCGACGTCGTCGGCGATGTCGGCGCGGACCGCGCGGTGCCCGTCGATGCGGCGATAGGCGCCCGCCGGGATGGCCATGGCCGGCCCGAACGCGAACGGCCTCCGCCACCATCGATGCACCGGCTCACCGCCGGTCCCTGCGCCGAGCAGCGCGACCAGCGCGGGACCGGCGGACAGTCGCTCGTAGGGCCGCTCGACTCGATGCACGGGGTGCGCGGACACCAGCCCGCCAGTCGTCGCCGCCTCCGCCACCAGCGCGGGGATCGCGCCCGGGGCCGGCTCGACGTCGGCATCGAGGAACACGAGGACATCGCCGCGTGCGGCCCGCGCGCCTGTCCAGCAGGCATACGCCTTGCCCGACCATCCCGCCGGTGGCTCGGCGGACAGCACGGTCGCCCCCGCGGCGCGTGCGACGGCCGCGGTCCCATCGCTGGACCCATCATCGACGACCAGCACCTCGCCGGACCTGAGCTCGGTGGCGAGCGCCGCCAGGAGGCGCGGCAGTCGCGTCGCCTCGTCCCGGGCGGGGATGATCACCGACACCCCCACCGAGGTGGGCGCGACCGCAGCCGGCAGCGTTCGCCGCCGGCCCGCCAGGAGCCAGCCCAGCGCCCACGCGGCGGCCAGGATCACGACCGTCGCCGCGCTCACGACCCATCCGCCCGCATGCGGCGGCCGGCCCGCTCCCAGAGCAGGAGCACGAGCGTGAGCAGGGCGAAGCCGAAGAGGAAGTCCTCGATCGGGATGTCCCAGGGCACTCGCACGCCGGTCGTCCCCGCCTCGTCGTAGAGGACGACGGGGGCGCTCAGCTTGGTGAGCCAGCCGTCGACGAGCACCTGGAACGCGAACACGATGCCCATCGACACCCAGTACGCCGCGCGGCGGAACAGGCCCGTGTGGAACACCCGCACCTCGAGCGCGATCACGGCGGCGACGGCCGCGACGGCGGCGATCGTGTACTCAGGCACCGCCCACCGCCGTTCGGGTGGCGCCCGCCGTCCCGGCACGCGTGCGCGCCGTACGCCGCCGGATGGCCGCCAGGACGACCGTCACCGCTTCGTAGGTGAGCAACGCGCAGACCGGTATGACCACGAAGAAGGCCAGCTCCTCGATCGGGAGCGCACCCGGCAGCTCCCAACCGGTCACGTAGCTCGGGTTGTACCGCCAGTGGCCCCGGTCGATCGCGATCACGTCCCACACGGCGAAGACCACGACGGCCGGCGCGATGGCCCGGATGACCCGGCGGGGTCGCCGGTACACGCGGGCACCGATGACCAGTTCGAGGGGCAGGGTGACGAGCAGGCAGCCGGCGAGGATCGCGAGGTACTGCCAGCGCTCGTCGGGCGGGGCCGCGGTCGCGGCCGCCAGCGCGGTCACGAGGCCCACCGGTCGCACCGGGCGCCAGCGGGGGCGCCGGAGGCCGTGGTGGCCGTACCGGACGCCCCGGTGGGGGCGATGGAGGTCGGTTGGCGACGTGCGACCGGCGCCGGACGACGGCCCGAGGCCTCGGGCAGGAGCGCGGCATCGAGCGCGCCGACCAGGTGCCCGTCCTCGATGAGGGCGAGCAGGTCGTCGGCGCTCGTCGTGCGGTCGTGGACGAAGGCCTCGTGCAGCGCGGGGGCGAGCCGGCCGCTGCCCGCCAGTTCCCGGAGTCGGTTGCGGACCGGACGAGTGAGCGGGAAGTACTCGCTCTCCCGCGTGACGTGCACCCGCTCGACCCGTTCCGGCCGAAGCGCCTCGATGACACCGTCGACCAGGTGTGCCGGCGTGGAGGCGCCCGCCGTGATGCCGACGACGGCGTCGCGCCCGGCGCCGAGGTCGGCGGGCAGTTCGTCGCGCCCGGCCACCCTGACCACGGCGGGGCAGCCGGCGCCACGAGCCGTGTCGGCGAGGGCCCGGGTGTTCGACGAGGTGGGCGACCCGACCACGACGATCGCGTCGCACCGCTCGGCCAGGACCCGGACCGCGGCCTGGCGGTTCGTGGTGGCGAAGCAGAGGTCGTCGCGCCGTGGCAGCCACACGTCGCCGAAGCGCCGGCCGGCCGCGACGACGACGTCGCGCCAGTCGTCATGGGCGAGGGTGGTCTGCGCAAGGACGGCCACGCGGTCGCCGTCGGGCACGGCGGCGGTGGCGACATCGGCCGGCGTCTCGACGGCGACCACCCGCTCCGGCGCCTGGGCGATCGCACCGACCGCCTCGTCGTGACCGCGGTGACCGACGTAGAGGACGGTCTCGCCCGCCCGGGCGCGGGTACGGATCTCGTGGTGCACCTTCGTGACGAGCGGGCAGATGGCGTCGACGACGACCGACGCTCGCCGGGACGCCCGTTCGACGGTCTGCGGCGCACTTCCGTGGGCGCTGAGCAGCATCGGGGCGCCCACCGGCGCCTGGTCGGGATCGGCGACGAAGCGCACGCCGAGGCGCTCGAAGCGCGCCACCACGTCCTCGTTGTGGACAACCGGGTGCACGCAGAACACGGGTGGGCGGTGCAGCACGGCCATCCAGGCCAGCGACTTCACCGCCGACTCGACACCGGCGCAGAACCCCCGGGGCTCGGCCATCAGGACACGGGTGGTAGGCACCGGGTGAGTTTAGTGCTAAATTACTGAACATGTCATCCCTCATCGATCTCCCCACCCGGGTGCGGGAGACATCGGCGCCTCCGGCGGCTCCCCCCGCCGGAGGCGATCCGGTGTCCCTCATCGCCGGGCGCGTCGAGTCGCGCATCCACACCGTCCTCGCCGGCCAGCGCGCCGGCTGGGCGGCCGAGCAGCCGGCGCTCGCCGAGCTCTTCGACGGGCTCGATGCCTTCGTGGCCGCCGGCGGCAAGCGCCTGCGGCCGGCCTTCTGCTACTGGGGTGCCGTCGCGGCCGGAGCAACCGGCGACGAGCCGGGGCTGCTCGACACCTGCGCGGCACTCGAGCTCCTCCACGCCTTCGCGCTGATCCACGACGACGTCATGGACGGCAGCGCCACCCGGCGGGGAGCGCCCGCCGTCCACATGCGCTTCGCGCGTGAGCACGCGGCGGCCGGGTGGGCGGGCGAGAGCCGCCGCCACGGCGAGGGCCTGGCGATCTTGACCGGCGACCTCGCGTTCGTGCTCGCCGACGGCCTGCTCGACGCGGCGCCCGCCAGCGCCCGGCGGCTCTGGCACGAACTACGGGTGGAGCTGGTGGCCGGGCAATGGGTCGACGTGGTGGCCAGCGCCGGCACCGACCGCTCACCGGCGCTGGCACGCTGGGTGGCCCGCTACAAGTCAGGCCGGTACACGGTCGAACGCCCGCTCCAGCTCGGTGCGGCGCTGGCCGGCGACGACATCCTTCTGGCCGGGTACTCGGCGTTCGGCGCGCCGCTCGGGCAGGCCTTCCAGCTGCGCGACGACATCCTGGGCGTGTTCGGCGACCCGAGCGAGACGGGCAAGCCCTCGGGTGACGACCTGCGGGAGGGCAAGCCCACGCTGCTGCTCGCCCTCGGGTCCGAGTACGCCAGCGGCACCGACCGGCGGCTGATCGACCGGGTGGGATCGCCCGATCTCGACCACGACGAGGTGGCCGAGCTGCGCTCCCTGTTCGAGCGGTGCGGAGCCCGCGCCATGGTCGAGGCGGAGATCGAGCGGCTGGTCATGCAGTCGGAGCGGGCGCTCGCGCTGTGGGCCATCGACCCGGACGTCCGCGACCAGCTTCACGCGCTCGCCGCGTGCGCGACAGCGCGCGCCCGATGACGCGGCGGGCGATCATCGTCGGCGCCGGCTTCGGCGGTCTGGCCACCGCGTGCCACCTGGCGGGCTCCGGGTGGGACGTCGAGATCGTCGAGCGGCTCGACCAACCCGGCGGCCGGGCCGGCCGGCTCGAGCGGAACGGCTTCCGCTTCGACACCGGTCCGACGGTCCTGACCATGCCCGACCTGCTGAGAGCGACGTTCTCGGCCGCGGGCACCGAGATGGACGACCACCTCACCCTCACCCGGCTGGACCCCGCCTACCGTGCCTGCTTCGCCGACGGCACCGAGCTGCGGGTACGGGCCGACCGAGGCGAGATGGCCGCCGAGGTTGCTCGCGTCTGCGGCGCCGACGAGGCCGAGCGCTTCGACCGCTACTGCGACTGGCTCGGCCGCCTCTGCCGCGTGGAGGTACCGGCGTTCCTCGATCGCAACTACGACCACGTGACCGACCTCGCCCGCCCCCTCGGACCGGCGCTGCAACTGCTGCGCCTCGGCGCACTTCGCCGGCTGGACGGCGTGGTCACAAGGGCGTTCCGCGACGATCGGCTGCGCCGGCTGTTCAGCTTCCAGTCCCTCTACGCCGGCGTGGCCCCCCAGCGGGCGCTCGGCGTGCTCGCCGTGATCGGCTACATGGACGTCGTCGCCGGGGTGTGGGCGGCCTCCGGTGGCATGCACGCCGTCGCGACCGGCCTCGCCGACGCGGTGGTCAAGGCAGGTGGGCGGATCCGCTACGGGACCGCGGTGGACGAAGTGGTGCTCGCCGATGGCGACCGAGGCCGGGTCCGGGGCGTCCGCGTCGGCGGCGAGCTGCTCGCTGCCGACGCGGTGGTCGTGAACGCCGATCTCCCCGGCGCCTACGGGCTGCTGCCGGGCCTGCGACCACCCGCCCGGCTGCGCCGCGCGCGGTACTCGCCGTCGGCGGTCGTGTGGCACATCGGTGCGCGGGGCCGGCCGGCCGCCGGCACGGCGCACCACAACATCCACTTCGGACGCGCGTGGCGAGGAGCGTTCGCGGCGCTCGCCGACGGGCGGCGCATGCCCGACCCGTCGCTGCTCGTGTCGGTACCCACATTGTCCGACCCCCGGCTGGCGCCCTCCGGCGCTTCGGTGCTCTACGCGCTCGAGCCGGTGCCCAACCTCACGGGCGGGCTCGACTGGACGCGGCTGCGGGGCACCGTGCGGGACGATCTCGCCGCTCGCATCGAACAGCTCGGGTACCCGATCGACGTGGTCGAAGAGGCGTTGATCGACCCCGTCGACTGGGCGCGTCAGGGCCTCGCCGCCGGCACGCCCTTCTCGCTGAGCCACACGTTCTCCCAGTCGGGCCCGTTCCGACCGTCGAACGTCGATGCGCGCGCCCCGGGGCTGGTCTTCGTCGGCACGGGCACGGTTCCGGGGGTGGGCGTCCCGATGGTGCTGCTGTCGGGCAAGCTCGCGGCCGAGCGGCTGGGGCCGGGCGCGTGAGTTGGCCGGCCCTTGCGGGGTCCCCGCCCGGATCAGCGCCCCCGGCCGGGTCCCCGCCGTCCCCCGCATTCGCCGTCCCTCCCGATCTGCGCGCCGCCTACCGGGAGTGCAGGCGGCTCACCCGCCGGCACGGCACCACCTACTACTGGGCGACGCGGGTGCTCCCCGCCGATCGTCGTCCCCACGTGTACGCCCTCTACGGCTTCTGCCGTCACGCCGACGAGATCGTCGACGCCCACGACGGCGCCACCGTCGACCAGCGCCGGGCCCGGCTCGACGCGCTGCGGGTCTCGTTGCACGGCGCGCTTGCCGGCGGTGCGGCGGACCCCGCGGTCGCCCCTGTCGTCGCCGCCGTGGCCCACACCGCCGCCGCGTTCGCCGTCGAGCCAACGTGCTTCGACCGGTTCCTGCGGTCGATGGCCATGGACCTGACGGTCACCGGCTACCCGACCTGGGACGACCTGTGCGACTACATGGACGGTTCGGCCGCGGTCATCGGCGAGATGATGCTTCCCCTGCTCGACGGCCGCGACCCGGCGAGCGTCGGACCCGCGCGCGACCTGGGTCTCGCCTTCCAGCTCACCAACTTCCTGCGCGACGTGGGCGAGGACCTCGACCGGGGCCGGATCTACCTTCCCGCCGAGGACCTGGAGCGCTTCGGGGTGGACGTGACCGCGCGCACGGTCACGCCGGCCTGGCGGGCGCTGATGCAGTTCGAGACCGACCGGGCGCGAAGCATCTATGCCTCGGCCGACCGCGGCATCGCACTGCTGCCGCCATGGTCGGCCCGGTCGATCCGGGCGGCCCGCGTGCTCTACGCGCGCATCCTCGACGAGATCGCCGCGAACGGCTACGACGTGTTCTCGATGCGCGCCCGAGTTCCCACCCGCGGCAAGCTGGCCGTCGCGGCCAGGGCCCTGCTGGGCCGATGACGCCCGGTCCGCAGGGCGGGCCGGCCGGTGCCCTCACGCTGCAGGAGGTGGCCGACCGCCTCGGTGTCCACTACATGACGGCGTACCGCTACGTGCGCACCGGCCAGCTCGCGGCCGTCCGCCGCGACGGCCGGTGGACCGTGACAGCGGGGGACCTGGCTGCCTTCGAGCGCTCGCGGTCGCCCGCGCCGGTCCGGGGCCGGCGACCGGCCCGCGCGGCAGGCGTGGCCAGGCTCGGCGGTGTCGATGGTGCCTCGGGGGACGGCGCCGGCCGCTACCAGGACCGCCTGCTCGAGCGCCTCCTGGCCGGCGACGAGGCCGGCGCATGGCGCGTCGTCGAGTCGGCCCTCGTGGCCCGCATGGGCGCCGACCGGGCACACCTCGACCTCCTCGCCCCCTGCCTGCGCGAGGTGGGCGACCGCTGGGCACGCGGGACGCTCAGCGTCGGTGGCGAGCACGTCGCCTCCACCGTCGCCGCCCGCCTGGTCGCGAGGCTGGCGCCACTGTGCGCCCGGCGCGGTCGCAGCCGGGGGACGGTGGTGCTCGGCGGATCGCCGGGCGAGTTGCACGGCCTGCCTATCGCGCTGGTCACCAACGTGCTGAGGTCGCGCGGCTGGGAGGTGGTCGAGATGGGCCCCAACACGCCGACCGCCGACCTGGTCCGGGCGGCGCAGGGCGCCGACCGGCTCCGCGCCGTCGGGGTGAGCGTCGGCAGCGATGCGGCGCTCGGAGCCGCGGCCGGGATGCTCGCCGAGCTTCGCACGCACGTGCCCGGCGTACCCCTCCTGGTCGGGGGCCCGGGCGTCCCGGACGCTCTCGTCGCCCGCAGGCTCGGGGGCGATGCGTGGGCGGCCGACGCCGACCGGTTCGACGCGTTGCTGTCCGCGGACCCGATCACTTGACACGACGCCCACTCTGCGTGCTTCATGGTCACCGACAGGGAAGCCGACCTCTACTCGGCAGGGGGCATCATGCGGGAACGATTCGTCATTCGCGCCGCCGGCGTCGCGGCAGCTGCGGTCGTCGCGTTGGCGGCGCCGGCGGGGGCGTTCGAGTGCTACAACGCGGTTCGCTCGGCGCAGGGAAACCAGTCCGCCGCCCAGTCCAGGGCACTGCGCTCGTTCGAGGAGATCCTGTCCGATCCCGAGGTCGTCGGCCTGTGCCCCGAGGGCGTCCAGTTCGTGCTCGCCGGGCTCGAGGCCGAGGGGTTCCGCACCGACGTGCTGATCAACTTCCGGACGCTCATGGCGCGGGGCCTGGAGAGGACCCACCCGGACAAGCTGCAGGACGGGTCCGGGATCGACCACCTCTCCGAGGAGTTCTTCGCGACCGTCGACCCGCTGATCGGGCAGGCGTTCGGGATGTGCCCGTAGCGCTCCTGCTCCAGACGTCTACCGCGACGGCCCGCCGGGCACGGCGACATCGACCCAGACGAGGCGGTGATCCGAGCTTGGGAACGGGAAGTCACCCACCAGGCGGAACAGCGGGTCGTCTGCGGTCGGCCAGAACACGGCGCTATCGACGATGCGCAGCGGATGGGACGGCAGCACGTAGTCGACCCGCAGGTTGCCTGGCGCCGAGTCGGCGAAGTCCGCGGTGTCGAGAGCGGGATCCCCGCGGTGAGCGAGGTTGGCGCCGCCTTGGCGTTCGGTCGCGTCGACGGCACCGTCGCTCGCCGGCGTCACCGACGTGTTCACCCGCGGGTGCTCGAGTAGCAACTGGGCGGCGCCGGCCACACTGTCGCCATCGAGTGGGTCGGCGTTCTGGTCGCCGGCGATGACGAACCGGGCCCCGGGCGCCAGCCCGCCTCGCCGCCCGGCATCGTCGTAGATGTATGCCGACGTCCTGCCCGGCGTCACGTAGTCGGCCCACAAGCGGATCTCGTCGTGGTTGCGCCGCCCGTTGCGGTCCTCGGGCCCGTCGAAGACCGGCGGTGTCGGGTGGCTGACGAGGAAGTGCACGGTGCGCCCGTCGACGTCGATCGGCAGGTCCCAGTGCGACTTCGACGACAGGCGCACGGCGCCCAGCTCCTCGGCCGAGAACCAGTCGGCCGGCTCGGGCGTGGACGGATCGTCAGGGAGGAGGGCGCCGGGCATGTCGGCCCACAGGAACGTCTGGAAGGTGCGGAGGTCGTCGAGCGCGATCGGGTGCATCGAATACACCGCCATGCCGAACTGGCCGGGGAAGAAGCCGAATCCGAAGGCGTCGTCGGGCCCACCCACCGAGCCGTCGTTGTTGAGGTCGAGGCCGGACGGGATCCCGGTGTTCGATGGGGCGACGAAGCGGTAGGGGTACTCGATCGGCGCCGCGCCGTTGTGGGGCAGTGACAGGTAGTTCTGCTGGAAGAGGCGGGCCGCGGTGCCGTCGGGGTCGAAGTCGAACTCGTTGATGAGCAGCACGTCGGGCCGGGCCCGCTGGATGATCTCGGCGACGGTCGCCGCCTGGGCGTTGTCCGGGGTCGACAGGTGCTGGATCAGCTGGCCCGGGGCATTGCGGTTCAGCGAGGCGTTGAACGTGGCGAAGCGCACCACCGGTGGCGGGCCATGGGGCTCGGGCGTCGCCGCCGTGCTCGGCGTCGCGACGCCGATCGCGGTGGTGCCGATCGCGCACAGCAGGGCAATCACCATCCGGCGAATCGGTTGTGCGTGCATGACCTCCACCTCCCGAGGAGTGCCGCCTCGAGCAGACTACGGGGTCAGGCGGCTGAAGAACGCGCTGGACGGTCGCCGGCGTGCGACGCCGAGAAGTAGGCGAGCACGTCGTTGCCGTCTGAGGCGAGGATGCCGTCGGTGGGCGTGTTGTTGCGGAAGTCGTAAGTGCGTGACCACCACAGTCCAGTCGTCGGTCACGTGCACGGGCGGCGTGAACGCCTGCTGGTCGTCGACCGGCTCGGACGTCGGCGTGCGGTTGACCTTGATCGGCGTGGACCACGTGAGCCCGCCGTTGGTCGACTGCTAGAAGGCGATGCTGTCGAACCTCTGGCCGCCGAACCGGACGTCCTGCCACGCCGCGTAGAGGGTGTCGTCGGTCCGGTCGACCGCGACGTCGAACAGCATGTCGCCCGTGCGGATCGGGCACGCCCCCTGGTCAGTCGGGTCGGGGCAGGTGTCCGACGGCTCGGTGTCGATGACGCTGTCCTCGCGCGCCGCCGCGCCGGGAGGACCGCGGACCCTCCGGACAGTGTGAACCGCGGTCGGGGAAAGACAAGGGCGGACGCGTCCGAGCCCCGCCGCCGGAGCATGAGCCTTGTGCGGCTGTGTTCGTTGATGTTAGAAACAACAGAGTCGAACGTCGCCGTGTCGGAGTACTGGGCGCTCGAGGAGGCCAAGCTCCACCGCCTGCCGCCGCCGCGCCCGCTGGCCGGGCGGGTCGCGCTCGTGACCGGGGCGGCGTCGGGCATCGGCCGGGCCATCGCCGCCCGCCTCGGAGCCGAGGGCGCCGCGGTCGTGCTCGCGGACCGCGACCTCGCCGGGGCCGAGGCCGTGGCCACCAACCTGGGCGGCGCGGATGTGGCGATGGCGGTCGAGGTCGACGTCAGCGACGAGGCCGCCGTGGAAGGTGCGGTCCGTGCGGCCGCCGCCACGTACGGCGGCGTGGACCTGGTCGTCAACAACGCGGGACTGTCGATCTCCAAGCCGCTGGTGGAGACCACCGCCGCCGACTGGGATCTCCAGCACCGCATCATGGCCCGGGGGTCGTTCCTCGTCAGCCGGGAGGCCGCCCGGGTGATGGAGGCGCAGGGGCTGCCGGCCGACATCGTGTACGTGGTGTCGAAGAACGCCGTGGTCGCCGGCAAGGACAACGTGGCCTACGGGGCGGCCAAGGCCGACCAGGCCCACCAGGTGCGGCTGCTGGCCACCGAGCTCGGACCGCTGGGCGTGCGGGTCAACGGCGTCAATCCCGACGGCGTGGTGCGTGGCTCGGGCATCTTCGAGGGCGTGTGGGGCGAGGAGCGGGCCCGCGTCTACGGCGTGTCCCGCGAGGAGCTGGGCAAGTTCTACGCGGGGCGGACCGTGCTCGGCCACGAGGTGCTGCCCGAGCACGTCGCCGCCGCGGTCTTCGCGCTGTGCTCGGGCGAGCTCGCGCTCACGACGGGCACCATCCTGCCGGTGGACAGCGGGGTGCCCATGGCGTTCCTACGGTGAGGGAGAGGAGCAGACGATGACGATCGACCGCAGCCGCATCGACGAGGACAACGAGATCCGCCTGGCGTGGCACGAGTCCGACCTGGCCCACACCCTGGACGTGGTGGCCCGGGCGGGGGTGGACGGCGAGGCCGTCGTGGCCGAGGTGGCGCGGTTCAGCGCGGCGGCCCCGTCGTGGGCGGTGGGCACCGGTGGCACCCGCTTCGGCCGCTTCCCCGGTGGGGGCGAGCCCCGCGACACGATCGAGAAGATCGACGACGTCGCCGCCCTCAACGCACTCACGGGCGCCAACCGGTCGGTCAGCCTCCACGTGCCGTGGGACGACCCGGGGCTCGGGCCCGGGGCCACCGCGCTGCGGCGCCACGCGCACGAGCGGGGCATCGCCTTCGACGCCATGAACTCCAACACGTTCCAGGACAACCCGTCGACCACCCGGGACGGTGCGGTGTCCTACAAGTTCGGCAGCCTCGCCAACGTCGACGAGGGCGCCCGCCGGGCGGCGATCGAGCACAACCACTACGTGATCGACCTCGGCGTCGAGCTGGGATCGCGGGCCCTGACCGTGTGGCTGGGCGACGGCATGAACCACCCCGGCCAGGCCAGCTTCCGGGGCCAGTTCGAGCGAGTGCTCGCCGGTCTGGGCGAGATCTACGCCCACCTGCCGGGCGACTGGGCGATGTACACCGAGCACAAGCCCTACGAGCCGGCGTTCTACTCGTCGGTGAACAACGACTGGGGCACGTCGTTGCTGCTGGCCCAGGGCACCGGCGACCGGGCAAAGTGCCTGGTCGACCTCGGCCATCACCTTCCCAACACGAACATCGAGCAGGTGGTGTCGCGCCTGGCGATGGTCGGGCGGCTCGGCGGGTTCCACTTCAACGACTCGAAGTACGGCGACGACGACCTGACCGTGGGCTCGATCACGCCGTTCCAGCTCTTCCTCATCGTCGGCGAGCTGCTGGAGGCGGGCGGGGGCCGCATGCCCGACGCCGCCTACATGATCGACGAGAGCCACAACCTGAAGGACCCGCTCGAGGACCTCATCCAGGCCACCGACTCGCTGCAGGTGGCGCTGGCGCAGGCCCTGTGCGTCAACCGGGACGACCTGGCCGACGCGCAGTCCGCCAACGATCCCGCCCGCGCCGCCGAGGTGCTGCACCGGGGGTTCCGCACCGACGTGCGGCCGCTGGTGGCCGAGGCCCGGCGGCGCAACGGGGCCGCCCTCGACCCCCTGGCCACGTACCGGGCCGTCGGCTATCGGGCGGCCACGGTGACCAGCCGGGGCAGCCACGCCGTGGCCACGGGCCTCTAGTGGCTGCTCGCCCGGCCGACGGCCCCATCGTGGTGGCGGTCGACTTCGGCGCGTCCTCGATCAGGGTGTGCCGGGTCGACCTCGGGGTCCGCCCGCCGGCGGTCGAGGTCGTCCACCGCCACGGCCACGGGCCGGTGGCGGACGGGGCGGGTCACCTGCGCTGGGACTGGGGCCGGCTGGTGGCCGAGATGGACGCCGGCTTGGCCGCGGCCGTGGCGCGGGGGCCGGTGGCGTCGATCGGGGTCGACACCTGGGGGGTCGACTACGGCCTGCTCGACGAGCGGGGCGAGCTGGTGGCTCCGCCGTTCTGCTACCGAGACGACCGGACTGCGGGCTACGCGAGCGTGGTGGCGGCGGCGGGCGGGCCGGCCAGCCTCTACGCGACGACGGGGGTCCAGCTCCAGGCGTTCAACACGATCTTCCAGGTGGCCGCCCACGACCGGGGCGAGCTGGCCCGGGCCCGCCACCTGGTGCTGCTGCCCGAGCTGCTGGTCCACCACCTCACGGGGGCGGTCCTGGCAGAGCGCACGAGCGCCGGCACGACCGGCCTCGTCGACATCACCGCGGGCGACTGGTCGGCCGACCTCGCCGCCGCCGCGGGCCTCGACCCCGCCCTGCTGCCCCCGATCGCCGCGGCCGGCGAGCGGGCCGGCACGTGGCACGGGATCCCGGTCCACCTGGTCGGCGGCCACGACACCGCCTCGGCCGTGGTGGCCATGGGCGCGGCACCGGGCCCGCACGCGGCGTTCGTGTCGGCGGGGACCTGGCTGCTCGTCGGCCGCGAGCAGGCCGCGCCCGACCTCGGGGAGGCGGCACGCGCAGGCAACTACACCAACGAGATCGGTGCCCTGGGCGGCGTCCGGTTCCTGAAGAACCTGGCCGGGTCGTGGTTGGTCGAGGGGTGCCGGGCCGCCTGGGACGACCCGCCGGTCGCCGACCTGCTGGCGGCGGCGGCCACGGTCGAGGGCGAGCTGCCGCTGCTCGACGTGACCGACGAGCGCTTCCTCCATCCGTCCGACATGCTGGCGGAGGTGACGGCGGCACTCGGGCTGGCGATCGACGCGGCACCCCCGCTGGTGGTGGCGGCCATCGTGGCATCGCAGGCGGCCGGCACCGCGGCGGTGCTCGACCGCCTCGGCGGGGTCGCCGACGTGGCCGTGTTCGGCGGCGGCGGCCGGTCGGCGCTGTACCGCCGGTCGCTGGCGGACCGCACGGGCCTGCCGGTCGTGCAGGGCCCGGTCGAGGCGACCGCCCTCGGCAACGCCCTCGTACAGGGCATCGCCCTCGGGCGCTATGCCGACCTAGCCGACGCAAGGGCCCACCTGGCACCGGCCACGGCGGGGACCGCCGCGGCGGCCACGGCGACGGCGGGGGAGCGATGAGCATCGAGGCCGTCGACCGGCTGGCACAGATCGAGCACCGGGTCCGCGTCGCCGGGCGGGTCAAGGTCACCGAGCTGGCAACGGAGCTCGACGTCAGCGAGATGACCATCCGCCGCGACCTCGACCTGCTCGCCGAGCAGGGGATGGTCCAGCGGATCCGCGGCGGCGCCGTCGCGCTCGGGCCCCAGCCGTTCGCCCAGCGCTTCAGCCGCCAGGCCCGGGCCAAGGACCGCATCGCCGCCAAGTTGGCCGACCTCGTCGGCGACGGCGGCGCCATCGGGGTGGACGCCTCGTCGACCCTCCAACGCATGGCGGGCAACGTCGGCCGGCCCCGCGAGCTGACCGTGGTGACCAACGGGCAGGACACGTTCCAGGCCCTCCAGGACGTGCCCGGGGTGACGGTCCTGCTGACCGGCGGCCAGCTCGACCCCCGCACCGGCAGCCTCGTCGGACCGATGGCCACCCGGGCCGCGCGGGAGGTGCTGCTGCGCCGGCTCTTCGTCTCGGCCGCCGCCCTCGATCCCCGCCACGGCACGTCCGAGGCGACCCTCGAGGAGGCCGAGGTGAAGCTGGCGCTGGCCGACGTCGCCGCCGAGGTGGTGGTCGCCGTCGACTCCAGCAAGCTCGACCAGCGGGCTCCGGCGCGGGCGCTGCCCCCCGAGCGGGTCGACCTCCTGGTCACCGAGCTCGACCCCGCCGACGCCCGGCTCGACCCCTACCGCGAGCGATGGCAGATCCGCTGAACCGCGGCCGCCGGCGCCGCCGGGTGGGCGCCGACGCCGGTCGCGGGGGCGCCCGCGTGCTGCCCCAGGCCGTCGAGACCCTGCGCTCGGTCCTCCGGTTTCGGCCCGTCGAGCTCGATCCCGTCGCCCGCCGCCTCGCCCGGGCCACGTCGGTCGCCGACCTGCGCACCATTGCCCGCCGCCGGCTGCCCCGGGGCGTGTTCGACTACATCGACGGCGGCGCCGAGGACGAGCGGACGATGGCCGCCAACACGGCTGCCTACGCGCGCACGACGTTCCGCCCCCGGGTGCTGCGGGACGTGCGCGTGGTCGAGCCGGCGACGACGCTCCTCGGTCGCCCGCTGCCGCTGCCCCTCGTGCTGGCCCCGACCGGGTTCAGCCGCATCGCCGACCCGGACGGCGAGCTGGCCGTGGCCCGCGCGGCGGCCCGCGCCGGCGTGCCGTACACGCTGTCGACGCTGAGCACGCGCTCGATCGAGGAGGTGGCTGCGGTCGGCCCGGGGCGCCGCTGGTTCCAGGTCTACGTGTGGCGGGACCGGGGTCTGGTCCGCGACATGATCGAGCGGGCGGCCGCCGCCGGCTACGAGGCGCTCGTGCTCACGGTCGACACGGCGGTGCTCGGCCGCCGCGAGCGGGACGTGCGCCGGGGTTTCACCCTGCCCCCCACGATCGGCCCCGGCACGCTGGTCGACGGCGCCCTGCACCCCGGCTGGACCTGGGCGTTCCTGCGGGCCGAGCCGATCCGCTTCGCCAACGTCGCCGGGCCGGGGGCCGGCGGCGGACCGGGCGACGGGCGTCAGGCGGTGTCGCTGGCCGAGTACATCAACAGCCAGTTCGATCCCGCGCTGTCGTGGGACGACGTGTCCTGGATGCGCTCGGTGTGGGACGGCCCGATCGTGCTCAAGGGCATCCAGACCGTCGACGACGCGAGGCTGGCCGCCGACGCCGGCATCGAGGCAGTCGCCCTCTCCAACCACGGCGGGCGCCAGCTCGACGGCGCGCCGGCCCCGCTCGGCCTGGTCGCCCCCGTGGCGGATGCCGTCGGCGACCGCGTCGAGATCATCTGCGACGGCGGCGTCCGGCGCGGCAGCGACATCGTCAAGGCCCTCGCGCTGGGTGCCCGGGCGGCGATGGCGGGCCGCGCCTACCTCTACGGCCTCGGCGCGGCCGGCGAGCGGGGCGTCGACCACGTGCTCGGGCTGCTCGACGCCGACGTCCGCCGGACGATGGCCCTGGTCGGTGCCCGCACGGTCGCCGACCTCAGCCCGGCTATCGTCTCCGGGCCGGACCTCTGAGGTGTCGGTCACGGGCGCCCGCCGAGCTCGACAGGGACGGGCTCCGGCGGGACCGACAACCTCGACGAACGTTGGTGCCCGGCCTGTCGGAGGAACTCAGGAGCCACACTGGCGGAGTGAGCACCGACAGCGACATCGTGATCCGTGCGGCCGAGGCGGGTGATCTCGCAGCCGTCCTGATGGTGCACGAGGCGCACACGCCCGAGGGACGTGATGCGGGCCATCCCAGCGACCGTGAGCTCGCGACGTGGCAGCGGATGATGTCGACCCGCGACGTGACCGTGTACCTGGCCGAGCTCGACGGGCGTCCGGTGGGGACCGCGACCCTCCTCGTCATGCCGAACGTGACCTACGACTGCGCCCCGACGGCGTTCATCGAGGCGGTGGTGGTGATCCCCGAGCGCCGGCGACAGGGAGTCGCGACGGCGGTCATCCGGCGGGTCCTGGCCGATGCCCAGGCAGCGGGCTGCGACAAGGTCCAGCTGCTCTCCCACAAGCGGCATGCGTCGGACGGCGCCCACGACCTCTACCTGGCGACGGGATTCCTCCCTGAGGCCGAGGGATTCCGCCTGTATCTCCGACGCGCCCACCCCCGCTGACCAGGACGAACGGTCGCCCGAGGCCGGCATCGGCACGTTCCGGCCAACAGCCACTTCCGGTGGTGGCTCTGACCGCGTACCGTGGGCGCGATGCTGAGTGACGACACGCGGACGGAGCTTCTCGACCTTCTCGCCGCCATGGAACGGTTGACGGGCGACAAGGAGCGCGCCGACCTCGACGGCGAGCCGGAGATCGTGAGCAGGATGCAGTCGGTCACCAGCCGGATCGACGAGCTGTGCCTGCCGCTGACGGACTCGGAGCCATGGGCGTACACACCACTGGACACGGTGCGGCCCTACCCGGAGCTCGAGGGTGGCACGCCGTAGCGATACGGGCGGATCAGGCGAACCCGGGTGACGGCGCCCCCCGCCGCCGGGCGCTGCCGCTCAGGCCGAGCCGGGACGGCCCTCGAGCTGGGCCAGGCGGCGATCGGTCCACTCGAGGCGCCGAACCACCACGCTGAGCACGCGTCGGGCGATCATGGGATCGGACGTCAGCACCTCGTCGAAGTGCTCGGCGCGCAGGCCGAGCAGGGTCATGGCGACGATCGACCGCACGGTCGAGGTGCGCACGCCCGTGCCGAGCATCGCCATCTCACCGAAGAAGTCGCCGGCGTTGAGCACCCCGAGATCGACCCCGCTCCTGGTCACCGCCGCGTGGCCGTCGACGACGAGGAACAGCTCGTCGCCGAACTCGTCCTCGGTGACGATGTCGACGTGCGGTGCGACTGTCACCTCGTACGCCAGCTCGGCCAGCATGGTGAGCTCCTCGTCGGTAGCGCCGTGGAACAGCCACACATCGTTCAGGAGCTTCTTGCGTTCCTCGATCGCGACCAGCGCGCTCATGCACGCGAACGGTATCGCCGCCCGCCGGTGGCCGCGCTCGGGACCTGGCAGGTTTCCGACCCCGAGGGGAGGCGGTCGCGCCTCGGGCCGGGACCTTGGCCCCTAGCCTCCGCGTCGGCCACCTGGGTTGGATACAAGCGGTGGAGCTCTCGCGACCGACAGGGTTTCGGAGCCAGGAAGGGATCTGCCCATGACGAGCGACGCGCCGCCGGGAGGGCGAGTGGCGGTGCTCGCCGTCCTCGCGGTCATCGCGTCCGCGGTGGCGTTCGTGCCCGCCGCCGTCGCGCCGGACATGGACGCGGCCGCCGCCCCGGCCCCCGCAGCGCCTCCGGCCGGGCAGCCGCTGACGGGCGACTTCGACGGCGATGGCCGGGTCGACATCTTCTGGTACGGGCCCGGCAGCGCCCCCGACCACCACTGGTACGGGCAGTCGAATCTTCAGTTCGGTGGCAGGCCCATCGCCATCAACCGCACCTACCAGCCGATCATCGGCGACTTCGACGGCGACCGCCGTAGCGACATCTTCTGGTACGCGCCCGGCTCGGCCAGCGACATCATCTACTACGGCACCAGCAGCCACGGCTTCGCCGGCAAGGCGACCCCGGTCCAGGGCACCTACCTCCCCTTCACGGGCGACTTCAACGGCGACGGCCGCGCCGACATCTTCTGGTACGCGCCGGGGTCGGGCACCGACTCGGTGTGGTACGGCGCGCCGGGGCGCACGTTCGTCCACCGGGGGTTCACCGTCAACCGCACGCTGACGCCGCTGGTCGGCGACTACAACGGCGACTTCCGCCACGACATCTTCTGGTACGGCACCGGCTCGGTCGCCGACTCGATCTGGTACGGCACCTCCACCCGGAGCTTCGCCGGCAAGACCACCAACGTCCGCGGCACCTACCAGCCCCTGGTCGGTGACTTCGATGGCGACTGGCGCAGCGACATCTTCTGGTACGCGCCGGGGTCGGCGGGCGACCCGCTGTGGTACGGCACGTCCAGCCGCACGTTCACCGGCAAGACGTTCACCGTCAACCGCACGCTGGTGCCACGGGTCGGCGACTACGACGGCGACGGCCGTCGGGACATCTTCTGGTACGCCGCCGGCTCGGACACCGACTCGATCTGGTACGGCACCTCCACCCGGAGCTTCGCCGGCAAGACCACCAACGCCGTCGGCCCGTACCAGCCGGTGACGGGCGACTTCAACGGCGGCGGCCGCACCGACGTCTTCTGGTGGGCACCCGGCACCGGCGACGACGCCGTCTGGTTCGCCACGGCCAGCCGCGGGTTCTCCGGGCGGCCCACGACCATCGACCTCGCCTACGAGCGGCCCACGCCGCTGCAGCCCCAAACCCTGGTCGACGCGTACAACCCCTATGGCTACATCGCCCACGCGGCGGGCGGCTACGAGGGCCGGACCTACACGAACTCGCTCGACGCGTTCGAGTTCAACTACGCCCGCGGCTTCCGTGTGTTCGAGCTCGACTTCGTGGTGCTCGGCGACGGCACCGTGCTGGCGGCGCACAACGGTCTCGAGCGCTACTACGGGCTGACCAAGCCGTTCGACCAGGCGAGCTGGGCCGAGATCGCGGGCAACAAGTTCGATGGCAGGTACACGATCATGCGGTCGAACGAGGTGGTCCAGCTGCTGCGCGACCACCCCGACGCCTACGTGATCCTCGACACCAAGTACCAGCACGACCACATCTTCCGGCGCTTCGTGTCCCAGACCGGCGGCGCCCACGCACTCATGGACCGGGTGCTGCCCCACATCAAGGACCAGGCCGAGCTCGACCTGTACCGGAACACCTGGCCGCTGCGGAACTACATGATCGCCCTTTACCGCACGCAGGCCTCCAACCGGTACGACGACCCCGAGGCCGTCCAGTTCATCAGGAACAACCGGTCGCCTGGCGTGATGATGTGGTGGCGGGACCGCGACCCCGCGCTCTCACTCAGCCAGAACCACGTCCAGGGCCGCCGGTTCACGCCGACGTTCGCCGGGCAGGTCCAAGCCGCGGGCGCGATCGCCACCGTGCACACCATCAGCGACCCCGCCGATGTGCCGCCCTTCGAGTCGCTGGCCATCGGCGTGTACTCGGACGCGCCGTTCGCCGTGTCGGGCCAGCGAGCAGCCGAGGAGCAGCCGCTCGTCGATCCGGTGTTCCCGCCGGGAGTCGTGCCCGTCTGACGCAGGCGTCGGGCGCCGGCGACGAAGTCGAGCCACAGGAAGGCGGCGCGACCGCGTCTCGTCCTGCTGCGCGCGTGCGGCTCAGGTCGACGGGAGCAGGCGCCGCTGCAGCTTGCCCGGCGGGGTGCGGGGGAGCCGACGGGCACCTCGCCGCGGCGGTCACATCCGAGATCGTGCGCGCCGTTCGGCGCCGCGGCGTACACCGGAGAGCAGGGACCGCACGACACGTACGTGAAAGCCGGTCCTGAAGACGAGCAGCCGGTACACGCCGCCCGGCACGCCGGGAAAGGCAGCCCGGGTCTCGGCTCGCAGCCGTGACCGCCCGGAGTCGACCTGTTCGAGGCGGAAGATCAGGGCGTAGGCCGAGAAGCGGTGGCGCCCTTCGAGCACCAGCTCGCGTCCGGGATTTGCCGTGACCACCCGGAACCCGGAGATGGTCGAGCCCTGGGCAAGCGGCCGTGGTCCGGACGCCTTGCAGTCATCGCAGCCGACGAGACGCGCGTACGTGGCCGCGCCAGGTCGGGTGAAGGATTCGTCCACGGCTTCGAGCAGCGAGCGCCAGACGTCGTCGACACCGGCCGCGATCGACGTCACGTGCTCGTCCAGGTACGGCAGCTGAGCGGTCTGCATCAAGGCTCCTCGGGTTCGGTTCGGTCGGCGCGCTGTCGCTCGTCCAGGATCTCCAGGACAGCGGCCTGCGTCGGACAGGCTGAACATTCGCTCGTCGGGTTGGCTGCTGCTCGATCACCACGACGTCGACCAGGCCCGCTCACCAGCCGCGGAGGTCGACGGGCCACTCGTCCACCACCTCGGCGTCGCCGTCCAGGCGGTTGTCGGCCACCGCGTCGACCACCACCATGCGCTCGTGCAGCGCGACCGTCGGGTCGACGTGGGCGGGCAGCACGGTGAGCCGGTCGCCCACGGCCACCGGCCGGGACGGGTCGGTGCCGAACGTGGTGTGCTCGTCGGACACGAACCAGCACGTCCCGCCGACGACGGTCGGGTCGCCGTGGTCCATCCCGAGCGCCTTGAGGCCGGCGTCGACGACCGCCCAGCCCGAGCGGTTCACCGAGATGACGCTGGTCCACAGGAACAGGGCGTGCCGGAACGCCGGCGCATGGGGGAGGTACTCCGTGTCCATCAGGCAGTACGACCCGGCCTGGATCTCGGTGGCCCACGGGTTGCAGTCGTACGTGCCGGTCCCTCCCGCCGACACGACGTCGCCCCCGGCCGCCTCGCCGGCCGCCAGCAGCCGGGCCATGGCCCGCTCGACCTCGGCGACCTTCCGGTCCCGCGGCGCGCGCATGAGGTGGCCCTCGTAGCCCATGACTCCTCGCACGGTGAGCCCACGGGCGCGGGCGAGGTCCGCAAGACGGCCTGCGTCGGCCGGGTCGCAGCCGCAGCGGGGGAGCCCCACGTTGACGTCGACCAGGACCTCTCGGACACCGCCACCCGCGGCGGCGTCGATCGTCTCCTCTGAATCGACCGCCACCGTGACCCTGGCGGTGCCGGGCCCCACCACCGCGCCGAGGCGCGTGCAGTCGAGCACCTCGTTGGCGAGCAGCAGGTCGCCGCCGAGGCCGGCGGCGACCAAACCCTCGACCTCCCGGACCGTGGCGCAGGAGAACGCCTCGTGCCCTGCACCGGCGAGCGCCCGCGCCAGGGCGGTCGACTTGAACGCCTTGACGTGCGGCCGCAGCCGCCGCCCCGGGTTGACAGCACCCATCGTCGCCACGTTGTGGTCGAAGGCCGCCCGGTCGACAACCAGCGCGGGTGTGGGGACATCTGCGAGCCGCACGTGCCGAACCTAACGCCCGCCCGTGACGCGGAGTGTGACGCTTGACACGGTGAGAGCGAGAGTTCAGAGTGCGGCCAGATCGCGCAGGGACGTGCATCGACCGCCGCTCGTGGTCGCCTCCGGGTGGCCGCGACCGGCCGGCACGGCGGTGGGGCGATCGCGTTCGATGGGAGGGGACGTCATGTCATCGAGCCACGCCCTGCAGCCGATCGAGCCGGCCCGGGCCGCCGTCCGCCGCACGATCCGCCGCGCGGCCCGAGGAGTGTTGGCCGTCGGCCTCGCCCTCGGCGTCGTCGCCGGGGTCGCGCCCGAGCCCGCGGCCGGTGCCACGCCCGGCCGGTACGTGGCACTGGGCGACTCGTTCACGGCCGGTCCGCTGATCCCGAACCAGTCGCTGTCGCCGCTCGGCTGCCTGCGGTCGGACCAGGACTACCCGCACGAGGTGCAGCGCGCCCTGGCCTTCGACCAGTTCGCCGACGTGAGCTGCAGTGGCGCCGACACCGGTGACATGACGAGCGAGCAGGGCGTGTGGCCGGGACCGAACCCGCCCCAGTTCAACGCCCTCACGTCCGGCACGTCGGTGGTGACGCTCGGCATCGGCGGGAACGACATCGGCTTCTCCGGGATCATCGAGGACTGCGCCTCGCTGTCGCCGTTCGGCTCGCCGTGTCGCAACCGGTACGTGGTCAACGGCGTCGACCAGCTCGCTGTGCGCATCCAGCAGACCGCCCCGAAGGTCGCCGCCGTCATCCAGGGCATCCACCAGCGGTCGCCGGGCGCCGACGTGTTCGTGGTGGGCTACCCGACGATCCTGCCCGACCGCGGCTACGGGTGCTGGCCCAGCATGCCCATCGCCTGGCTCGACGTGCCCTACCTGCGCAGCACCCACAAGTCGCTGAACGCCATGCTGGCCCAGCAGGCCCAGACGAACGGGGCGATCTACGTCGACGTCTACACCCCCAGCATCGGCCGCGACGTCTGCACCGGCTCGGGCACCCGCTGGGTCGAACCGATACTGCCCGCCAACCCCGCGGCCCCCGTCCACCCCAATGCCCGGGGCATGGACGGCATGGCCGCCGTCGTGGTCGGCGCCATCACCGCCGCGGGCTGAGCAGGCCACCACGGCGACGACCGTCACGCCGGCTCGGCCTGCGCTTCACCCTCCCCCGGGGCCTCCGCGACGGGTGCCTCGGGGGAGCGGCGCCGGTCGAGCGTGAGGGGCGCGTCGACCGAGAGCCGATGGCGCGTCCCCCGGATGGTCACGTCGAGCGGGTCGCCCTCGTCGAGCACGTAGCGCTCGCTCTCGTGGGTGAGCGTCAGGCGGATCTGGCGGTCGTGGACGCGCAACGAGAACGCGAGCTTGTCGAGGTGGCGCGGCAGGTGGGGGTCGATCGCCAGGTCGCCGTCGAAGGCGGTGACGCCGCCGAAGCCGAACACCAGTGCCATCCAGGCGCCCGCGGCAGACGCGATGTGGACGCCGTCGGCGACCGTCCCGGCCAGGTCGGCGAGGTCGATCAGCAGGGCGTGGTCGAAGTACCGTGCCGCCCGCCTGTCGTCGCCGAGCTGTGACGCCACGATGCTCTGGATGCTCGCCGACAGGGACGAGTCGCCGGTCGTGAGCGGATCGTAGTAGTCGAAGTTCCGGCGCTTCTGCTCGGTCGTGAACTCGTTCCCGAGCAGGAACATCGCCATGACCACGTCGGCCTGCTTCAGCACCTGGTGCCGGTAGATGACGAGCGGGTGGAAGTGCAGGAGCAGCGGGAACTTGTCCGCCGGCGTGCCCTCGAGGTCCCACACCTCGCGGTCGAGGAACGAGGCGTCCTGCGGCGTGATGCCGCGCTCGTCGTCGTGGGGGACGTGCATCGCCGCCGCCGCACGCTCCCAGGCGTCGACCTCGGCGGGATCGAGGTCCAGCTCGAACGCGAGGGCGCCGTAGGTCTCGGATCGCTCGGCCTGGAGCCACCGGACGACCTCGGCTGCGTACCGGAGGTTGAAGCGCGCCATCAGGTTCGTGAACGCGTTGTCGTTCACGACGGTCGTGTACTCGTCGGGCCCGGTCACACCGTGGATGTGGAAGCGGCCGTCGTTGCCGTAGAAGCCGAGGTCCTCCCACATGCGGGCGGTCTCGACCAGGATCTCCGCCCCGACCTCCTCGAGGAAGCCGGGATCGCCGCGCACGGCGACGTAGTGGCCGATCGCATACGCGATGCCGGCGTTGAGGTGGAACTGGGCCGTCCCGGCCTGGTAGTAGGCGGACGACTCCTCGCCGTTGATCGTGCGCCACGGGAACAGCGCGCCCCGGAGTTCGAGCGCCGCCGCCCGCTCCCTCGCCTTCGTGAGCATGTTATGCCGGAAGCGCAACAGGTTCCGGGCGATGCGGGGCTGGGTGTAGGCGAGGAACGGGAGCACGTACAGCTCCGTGTCCCAGAAGTAGTGCCCGTCGTAGGCGGCGCTCGTGAGGCCCTTGGCCGGGATGCTCGCCCCCTCGGTGCGCCACGACGCCTGGGCCAGCTGGAACATGTTCCAGCGCACCGCCTGCTGGAAGCGCACCGGCTGGCGGCGATCGAGCGCCACGACGTCAGCCCGGTCCCAGAACCGATCGAGGTTGCGGCGCTGGGCGTCGAGGAGGGCGCCGAAGCCGCCGGCCACCACCCGGTCCAGCGTCCGGTGGCACCGTGGGGTGAGGTCTTCCGGCGGCGCCCGGCGGGAGGTCTGGTACGTGACGTACTTGACCACGCGGATCGCGACACCCGGCTGCGCCGCGGCGGTGAGCACCACCTCGCCGTGGTCGGGAGCGACCGTGGTGTCGAGCCGGTACGGCGTCGGCGTCTCGACGACGTGCTGGACCCCCACCGCCAGACTCATGTGGCTGCTGGCGGTCTCGTACCCGAGCACGATGCGCCCGTCGTCGTCGCTGGCGGTGCGGGCCTCGAGGACGCGATGGTCGAAGCGCCGACCCAGCCGCGGGTCGGGCGTACCGTTGCGCCGGCGTTGGTGGTCCTGGTCGCCGTCCATGCGGTTCACGACATGCGACACCATCGCCACGGGCGCCGGCTCGTCGACCGCGACCTCGTAGGACATGGCGACGACGTGGCGGTGCTCGAACGACACGAGCCGGCACGAACGGACGGTGACGTGCTTGCCGCTGGCGGTCGACCACGCCAGCTCCCGGCGCAGCGTGCCGCCGCGCATGTCGAGCACGCGTCGGTACTCGCGCATGCGGGCGGTCGGCAGGAACAGGGGCTCGTCGTCGACAAACAGCTCGATGGCCGTGGCATCGGGAACCCTGACGAGCGACTGCCCGACCCTCGCCAGACCATGGGCCTCCTCGGCGTAGCTGATCGGCCACGTCTCGTGGAAGCCGCTGACGTACGTGCCCGGCGCGAGGGCAGGATGGCCCTCGTCGATCGACCCCCTGACGCCCACGTACCCGTTGGCGAGCGCGAAGACGGTCTCGGCGCGCTCCGAGAACCGGGGCGACCACCGCACCTCCACGATCTGCCACTCGTCCGGAGGATAGAGATGCTCTGGAGGCAGGACGATCTCACGCTTGAGCACGGCCGGCTCCCGGGGTCGACTCGCACACGGCTTGGTGCGTTCGACGGTACGTCGCCGGCCCACGCCGGGAAAGCACGAGTCGCTCGAAATCGCCACATCGTCTCCATGCCCTCTCCAAGGCCCCGGCACGGCCGTCCCGGATGATGCCGGCATGCAGTTCACTCCCCGCAACCACCGCAGGCGCCGCCGGAACCCGGACATCGAGGCGGTCCTCGCCGTCCCCGCGTTCCGGCACGGCGACCCGAGACGTCTCGCCGAGCTGGCGCGCCACACCGACCGCCTGCGCCTGGCGCCCGGCCGGACGCTCGCCCGTGCCGGGGGGACGGCCCGCGAGCTGGTCGTCATCGTGTCTGGCCGGGCCGCCGTGCTCCGCGAGGGCGCGATGACGGCCGCCCTGCAGGCCGGCGACCAGATCGGCGGCGACGAGGTGATCCGCAGCGAGCGTCACACGGCGACCATCGTCACGACGTCCGAGGTCGAGGTCGTGGTCGTCAATGGGCCGGCCGTCGTATGGGCCCACCAGGAGGGTCTCGTCAGTCGGTTCGAGGCTCCGGTCGCGCTGACCGGGGTTCCCGCAGCTCGACGGCCAGGCGTCGACCCGCCGGCCCGGCTCGCGAGCTGAGCCCCCCACCCCACCCCCCCGCCGGCCCGCCCGGTCGGCCCGACACCCACGAGAGGAGGAACGATGCACCCGCTCTTCGTCGAAGCCCTCGCGGCAGAGCGTCGCCGTGAGCTCGCGCAGGAGGCTCGTGCTCACCGGCTGGCCCCCCGCCGCCCCCGCACATGGTTCGGCACACGCAGGCGACCCGCCGCGTGAGCGGTCGGCGCACCGCCGCGGGCGCCCGCTCCGACGGCTGCGACGCTGGTCGCACGTCGCCGACGGGCGTCCGCCCGCGTCGGCAGGTCCGGCACCCGCCTGCGCAGGCTGTGCGACCATGGCACGGTGCGCTTCCGGTTCGGCGAGCTCCAGCTGGACGACAAGCGGTTCACTCTTGTCGGGCCCGGCGGGCCGATCCACGTCGAGCCCCAGGTGTTCGAGCTGCTCCTCCACCTGATCGTCAACCGCGACCGGGTCGTACCCAAGGAGGAGCTGCTCGACGCGATCTGGGGAGACCGCTTCGTGTCGGAGTCGGCGCTCACGTCGCGGGTCAAGGCCGCCCGGCGGGCGGTCGGCGACGACGGGCAGGCCCAGCGGGTCATCAAGACGATCCACGCCCGTGGGTACCAGTTCATCGCCGAGGTGCTGCCCGACCCCGGCGGCATCCGGCGGTCGCTCCCGCGGCTGCGGAACGTGCCCATCGGGCGCGACGGTGACATCGCGAGCGTCGTCGAGCGGGTCCGTGACGCTCGGCTGGTGACGATCACCGGGTCGGGCGGCATCGGCAAGACGACCGTCGGCCTGTCGGTCGCCGACCGCATCCAGGCCGAGTACGCCGACGGCGCCGTGTTCGTCGACCTCGCACCGGTCCAGCCCCAGGCCGACGTCACGAGAGCAGTGGCCGAGGCCGCCGGGCTGGAGGGCGCCGCCTCCGAGTCGATCGAGGGCGTGGCCGACCACCTGGCGAACCGCCCGGTCCTGCTCGTGCTCGACAACTGCGAGCACGTCCTCGGGCGCGCGGCCGAGCTGGTCGACCGGATGCTCGGGGGTGGCGACACGGCCCACGTCCTCGCCACGAGTCGCGAACCGCTCGGCCTCGCCGGCGAGCACGTGTGGCCCCTCGGCCCGCTGCACGAGGCGGGGCCGGCCTTGTTCGTCGAGCGCGCCCGCGCCGCCGAGCCCCGGGCGCAGTGGGACCCGGCGGACCCGGCGGTGGTGGAGCTCTGCCACCGGCTCGACGACGTGCCGCTGGCGCTCGAGCTGGCCGCCGGCCAGCTCCGCCGCTTCGACCTCGCGGAGCTGACCCGGCGCCTCGACGATCGCCTCGCCCTGCTGTCGGGTCGCGCATCGGGCGACTCGCCACGGCACGCCACGATGGAGACGGCGATCGACTGGAGCTACCAGCTGCTCGACGAGACCGAGCAGCGCCTGCTCCGGCACCTGAGCGTCTTCCCGGCATCGTTCGACGTCGGCGCCGTCGAGGCATCCGCCCCACCGCACCCCAACGACGAGGTGGTCCCGGTGTTCGGTGGGCTGGTCGACAAGAGCCTGGTCGTCCGCCTGCCCGGCTCGGGGCGCTACCGGCTCCTGGAGACCGTCCGCGTCTTCGCCCGTGAGCGGCTGGAGGAGGCCGGCGAGGCGGTGGCCGCCTTCGAGCGCCACCGTCGCCACGTGCGGGAGCGCGTCGGGTCGGCGTCGAGGCTGGACAGGTGTCTGTCGGCTCGGCTCGGCGCGCGGTACCGCGCCGATCTGGAGGACGCCCGTCAGGCCTTCCGGCAGAGCCTGCGGCAGGGTGACGTCGACGATGCCGTCGAGATCGCCGTCGGCGCCTCGTTCCTGTGGCGCAACGCCATGGGTTGCGTGGAGGGAGACTCCTGGATCGCCGAGCTGCTCGCGCTCGACCTGTCGACCCGGGACCGGCTGTGGGTGGAGATCCTCCGCGCCGACGTGGGCCTGGGGCGCGGTGACTTCCGCCAGATGTTCGACGCCGCGTCGTGGGCCGGGAGCCTGGTCGATCGCACGGGCGACCCGGCGGCGGCCGGCCTCGCCGCCCACTACGAGGCGCTGGCGCACTTCACCGACCCGGACCAGGCGATGGGCCGCCTCACCGCGGCGCTCGACCTCGCCCGCGGGTCCGGCGACGTGCGCCTGATCACCCTGGCCGAGACGTTCCTCGCCGTTGCCGACCTTGCGGCCGAGCGGTACGAGCAGGTCCGTGCCGCGGTGACACGGCTCGACCGGACGGCATCCGAGGACGGGTACGACCGCTTCATCCTCCACTGGGCCGGTTGGATGCTGGGGCTGGCCGAGGGCGACGCCACGGCGGCGAGGTACTGGATGGACCTACAGCAGGACTACCTCGACCGCACCGGCATCGTCGAGACGTGGATCACGTCCTTCTCGACTGCCATGTGCGACGTGCTCGACGGCAGCGACGTACGGACCGTGCTGGCTCGCAGCCTGGCGCTCGCGGACCGGGAGGGCTACGACGCGGATGCCGACTGCGTACTAGTCGTCGCGTACGCGGAGATCTGCGCAGGCCGGCCCGAGGCCGCGGCCGAGCTGGTGGGGACCGCCCTGCACAGCCGGTTCAACAGCACGGCGCACTATGTGCTCTACCGTGCCGTCCTCGACACCTCGCTGCGCCGGCAGCTCGAGGCCGGGGTCATCGCCGATGCGATGCGGCGCGGGCGCGAGCGCACCGCCGCCCAGGCGCTCGCCGCGTACGACATCACCCGCACCGCCCGACCTCGCCCGACGGCGCGGTCGAGCACGCAGGCCCCGGGACTGCCGGCCTGACGCCAGCCCGCGTATCGTCTCGGGCGCGGCGCAGTCGGCCCACTCCGCGATCATCGGGATCTCGGACAGGCGCCGGGTGGCGGATACCGCGCCGTTCCCCAAGGGCTCGACGCTCGTCATGTACACCGACGGCCTGGTGGAGCGACGGGACCGCCCGGTCGCAGAGGGCATCGACCTCGCCACCGCCCAGCTCCAGGGGCTCGCCGGCGACATGACCGGTGACGCCCTCGTCGAGGCGCTTGTCGGCGAGCTCGTCGGCGATGTCGCCGAGGACGACATCGCCCTGCCGGTCGTGCGGCACAGGGGCGACCCGGCGGGAGGCGCCGGCACCTAGGCGAGACGACCGAGGCCCCGAGGACGCGGCCGGGCCGGACCGGTGACCACGGAGTGGCACCGGCCCGGCCCGACGAACGTTGGACGGCTGGTACGCGGGGTCAGACTCGGCTACGGCCGAAGATCGACACCCCGCCCGGCCCCACGAGGAGGCCCGCGACGATCAGAGCGGCACCCAAGATCAACTGACCCTGGAGCAGCTGCACGATGCCGACGATGACCAGCACGGCGGCGATGATCCACAGAAGTGTTGCACTCATGGTCGAACGCGTACCCCCGATGGCGCACGCCTATCCCTCGGGCGGGGCGGCGTCGGTGGCGGGATGGGTGCGCCGGTAGAGCGCGGCGATGACGTCGGGGGATACCGCGAGGTCGATCGACTCGGCGTAGAGCAGCAGGCTGAGGACCCGGCGCGGCCCCACCCGGGCCCGCTCGTGGATGTAGGACCAGTCCAGCTCCCGGCGGGCGATCAGCGCCAGGGCGTCGTACCAGTGGTGCGGCGTCTCCTCCGTGGAGGCCATCGCCTTGATCACGAGCAGGTCCTCCGGGCTCATCAGGAGCACCGAGGTGCCGCGGTAGTCCTGGCGCTGCCCGCGCTTCAGCATCTCGGCGTCGAGGTAGATGCCGCCCGACGAGCGGAAGATGACGTCGACCAGCACGCCGTCCCGCCAGGCCTTGTACAGCCACGACGGGTCCGTCTCCTCGGTACGGAAGCCGGCGTCGGCCAGCGTCTCGATCGCCCGCGCCGCGTCGCCGGGGTCGACGAAGACGTCGATGTCGTCGGTCCGCCGGGGCCGGGCGAAGGCCTGCGCGCCCGATCCGCCCATCAGCAGGTACGGAAGGTCGGCGCCCTCGAGCGCGGCGATCACCTCGGCGAGGACGCGCGTGATCATCTCGACCGAGGGCTCGTCACCGTCCGGGTAGTGCGACATCCGATCTCCGTGGTGAGGTGCATTTCCCTGTGCGCCCGCCACGGCGGCGCGAGGGCACGGCGGCGGTCGCCGTCGCACTGGAGCGCGTACCCGGGTCGGGCGGTCGCAAGCCGCGGGTGTAACCGCCCTCGGGACGGGTAGACGGGTGGTCGCCCGATCCGCCGCGCCC
>DASSCS010000111.1:0-69056 GCA_035697515.1 Acidimicrobiales bacterium | reverse complement strand
AGGTATTCGCGCCGAGAATCATCGTGTCGACCGAGTCGATGAGCCCCATCACGCTTGACTTGAACGCAGGGTTGGTGGACTCGGAAAAGGGCTCCCCTGACACGAAGCTGAGCCCGCCGTCCTCCTCCGCGGCGATGTTGTCGACGGTAACCCACTGCTGGACTACGAGCTTTCGCATGGCGCGATCTCCTTCTGGGATGGCGACCCCGGTGGCCGCACACTGGGACGGAGAAGAGTTCGACTTCACGGTCACAGCGTTCGGCTACGGCTCCTGGCGTGCCTGACGTCGGCGAACGAGCTCCTCGACCGCGCTGGGAAGGGTCTCGTGGAAGTCGATCAGCTTCGCCCACGTCGGCTTGACGACGATCCGCACCATCGAGTCGTAGAGGGACCGAACCTCGGTCTCCCACTCGGCCCGCTGCTCCGCCGTCATCTCGTAGGTGCCGTTCATCTGGAGGTACTCGTCGGGGATGCCTTCGACTTCGTCGAGCACCGCTTCGCCCCGGAGCAGCAGGATCTTCGGTGGGTGCACCTCGGTGTCGATTGTGAGGGCCACCGCGGGGTTCCGCCTCAGCGACGCCAGCTTTGGGGCGTTCGTCGTGGTGCACATGACGACATCGGTGCCGTTCCAGGTGAACGCGATCGGGACAACCCTCGGGGTGCCGTCCTTGGCGACGTACGCCAGACGGGCGAGGTCCCGGTTGAGCATCTCCTGGCTGATCGGCTTCTTCAGGATCTCGGCGACGTCGCTCGGCGCGCCTCGGTGATGCTTGAGCGTCAGGTCCTTGGCCATGGTGTGCTCCTCGTGTGACAGCGGCCCCATTGGCCGCGTTCACACTGGGACGGAGCAGAAACCCAACTCTCGACACGACCGGCAGGATTTCCCGGCCTTGAACGACACCACCACCGAACCCGCTGATGCCCTGGTCACGCCTGGTGGAGACGATGGGACTCGAACCCACGACCCCCTGCTTGCAAAGCACTCCGGAGTGTTCGTGGCGGTGCGTGCGAGACAACCAGAGTCCAGGTGGGAAGGGGTCTGGCGATCGGGGCCGTCCGGGCCGGTACGCACCGGATCAGGCCAGTTTGGCTCCCCTACTGGCTCCCCGGTGCGTGAGCCGGCTCCACACGGTGGGGCTGGCGGAGACAGGCGATCTGACACGATCTCGCGGTGGACCCGAAGCGAGCAGGTCTTGCCCTCAGCGTCGTGCATGGACTCCTGCGAGAAGATCCTGGGGCCGAGCGCATGGCGGTCGAGGCGTTCGACTCATTAGAGGACGCGGCGACGGCGTACGCATACCTGGTCGGATTCCTTATCGAGGATCTCGCGGACGCGCGCCGTACATCCGTGGCAGTGGTAATCGCCAGCGTCCGGGCGCGGCTGCGGGATGAGGCAACGTAGCGGGGCGTCGCCTTCGGACGACTAGTGGAGGTGATGGGATTCGGTGTCGGTGCTGGTCACCCGTGCCGCCGATAGCAACGGTGAGAGCAACGGGGTGGTGCCCTGCTCTGACCGCCTGCGCGTCATGCACTCCAGACCGCTCGCCACCGTCCGCCGCCGTCCAGCGTGACCTGCCGATATGGGTCAGCCGTTCGTGACCGTCCCATCCAACTCGCCAAGCGCGCGATCGGGTTGAGCTGCCCCATCGGCTCCCCACTGGTCGGCGGACACTCGGCGACGCGTCTGGAACGGTCCTTCCTGTAGTCGGCCCTCAACACTCGGGATACGGCTGCCGACGCCGGTTGAGCATGAGATCAAGCAGGGACTCTTCGCCATCGATGTCCGAGTCCTTCAGCTGGCAAACGACTCGACGCTGAATCGAGTCGGTCGGAACTCGCCGGATGGTCCGATTTGAGTCGACGAGGACGGTGGTCCAGACGATGCCCGAGTCGAGGACGTACCCGACGGTGGTCGCACCACCGCGCCGGTGGATTCGATCGGCCGGGAGCCACATCGTGCCGTAGACGAACAGTTGTCCGACGATCAGTAGGACACCCACTGCGAGAAACCAGTTCAGGTTGAAGGACGCGAGGAAGCGCGTCGACCGGTGGCGGGCGATCCCCCATTCGATCGCCACAACCACGAGGGTCACAGCGACGAGAAGGGCGAGGATTCCCCATGGGAACAGCGCAATGCAGAACAGGGCGACGAGTGGAGCTACCACGCGGCTGGCGCGAGCAAGCGGAGTTCGCTCACGGAACGCGTACACGGATAGTGCCAAAGCACTGACGAATAGGACCGTCGGTACGAGCGGGAGCAGCGTGCCCGCGACGATCTGGACAAGGCTGAGTGACTCCAGTACGCCGCGGGCTGTCGTGGTCTCGAAGTTCGAGACACGCGCAACGCGCAGTACCACGATGACGATCGGCACCAACGAAACGAACACGGTGGCGTAGGGCTGGAAGAACGGGGGCACCTCCATCTGGACGCCACTTGCGCCGCGACGTGTCTCGGGCTGTTGGTCAAGGGTCACGTAAGGCTCCCAACATCTCCACCCCGGGGGTACAGGTCTCCAGCCGGCCGTCCTCGGCCTTGGCATCGTGGGCCCCCGGCGGGTCAGCCCAGCAGACGGGCCAGCATCGTCCGGTGGTCGGCCAGCGCGTCGTTCGCGAACCCCTCGACCCGCGCCGCGAGCATGTCCCGATCGACGCTGGTCCAATCGATGCCGCCGTGGGGCGGATGCGGGTCGTACTCGATGCCCAGCTGAACCATCCGGGCGAGGTCATCGTTGGTGAGCCTGGCCGCCAACCGCAGAGCCATGTCGATTCCCGCCGACACGCCGGCACCCGTCAGGTACCGGTCGTCCTCCACCCACCGCTCCGGCACGTACGTCGCCCCCAAGCGGTCGAGGAACCGGTGATACGCCCAATGTGTTGTGGCGCGACGTCCCTCCAGAAGGCCAGCGCCCGCCAGCAGCAGCGCTCCGGTGCACACGGACCCGACCAGATCGGCGCGGCGATCAACCTGGCGCAGGTAGTCAAGTAGTACGGGATTGGCCAGTTGACGGAGTGTGGGTGCACCGCCGCCGGGGACGACGACGACATCCGGTTCGGGTACCTCGTCCAAGGTGGACGTGGCCGCGACCCGCACCGGAGTGTGGGTGGGCACCGCGTCGAGTTTTTCCGCGACGACCACGACGTGGTGCCGGGACTCGACGCCGAACATCTCCTCTACAGCCTCCAGGGCGCTCATGACCTGCAGCGGTCCAATGAGGTCCAGCGGGGTCAGACCCGGATGCAACACGAATGCGACGGTCTTGTCAGTCACGGCGGCACCTCTGCGGCGGTCGGAGGGTCAGCCAGCTCCAGAGGGGTCGGCCGAGGCGGGAGCGGTGAGGGCTGCCCGGGCAACGGCCTAGTGGTGTTTCCCCGTCTGGGTCGCTGCGAGCGCATACTGAGTCTGGGCCGGGTGGGCCATCCTGGCTTGGCTCGGTCGCTGCGGGCAGCTGGGTGTGCGGCGATGGACGAGACTGGCGCCGACTGGTGGATGGATGCAAGGAAGCGCTGGCAGAGTTCAAACGCTGCTCGACCAACCGTGAGACTCCTAACACCGGTGGTGGGGTCGGGGCGAAGTCGCGCGACGTTGAGTCTCGGTCAGACTCCCGCCAGGGGCCAGATCTGCCTGATCCCGCGGCCCTCGACAACCAGCTCCAAAGATCGCTAGGCGGTCTCGGGTGTGGGCTGGGCCAGCTTGGGAGCAGGTGGATGGCTCAGAAGTGACCGCTGGTGACCGCTGGAGTGCTCGGCTGGCTTCACGATCTGGCACACGAGTGGCACGACCTCTGCGTCCCGAAGACGGGTCAGGCGCAACTTGACATTCGCATTCGATGCACAAATATGGCCGGGTACGCCAGGTGACGGTCTGCCGCGTTCGGTGGCTGTCGCGAGGGGAAGGGGATCGAAGGTGCTCAAACCCGGAAGGGCTGTCTTCGCTGCCGTCACTACGACGATCGTGCTGTCGAGCTTGGTCGCGCCTGCGGGCGGCTCCGTGCCGACAGACACGACAGAGTTGCGGGAGGCGGTCACCGCCGACGCGATCATGGATCATCTGGCGGAGCTGCAGAAGATCGCCGACAACAACGGCGACACCCGCGCCAGCGGAACCCCCGGCTACGACGCCTCGGTCGACTACATCGAGGACCTGCTCGTAGCAGCAGGGTATGAGGTGACCCGGCAGGACTTCTTGTTCAACTCGTTCCAGGAGCTGGTCACCCCCGAGTTCGAGCGGGTGTCCCCCGACCCGGTGACATACGTTCCCGGCGAGGACTTCATCACGATGGACTACTCGGGCAGCGGGGACGTCACCGCGACGCTCCAGGCGGTCGACCTGGTCCTGCCACCAGGGGCCGCGGCGAGCACGTCGACCAGTGGCTGCGAGGCGACTGACTTCGTTGGCTTCGTCGAAGGCAACATCGCGCTGATCCAGCGCGGGACGTGTGACTTCTCGGTCAAGGCCCACAACGCCTTCGAGGCCGGTGCGGTCGGCGTGATCATCTTCAACGAGGGACAAGAGGGGCGCACCGAGACGCTGGCGGGCACGCTCGGGGATGCCTTCACCGACGACCTTCCGGTCATCGGCACCTCGTTCGAGATCGGCAACGAGCTCGCCGCGCTTCTCGACGAGGGCGAGGTCGTCGTTCACCTCTTGACCGAGACGCTGATCGAGCTCGACGTGCCCACGTCGAACCTGATCGCCGAGACGCCGACCGGGCGCGACGACCGCGTCGTCATGGCCGGGGCGCACCTCGACTCCGTGCCGGCCGGTCCCGGCATCGAGGACAACGGCACGGGCTCGGGGACGCTGCTGGAGCTCGCGCTGCAGATCGCCGAGCTCGGTATCGAGCCGCGCAACACCATCCGCTTCGCCTGGTGGGGTGCGGAGGAGGCTGGCCTGATCGGCTCGCAGTTCTACGTCGACAGCCTCACCAAGGCGGAGGCCAAGGACATCGAGCTGTACCTCAACTTCGACATGATCGGCTCGCCGAACTACGCACGCTTCGTGTACGACGGTGACGGCTCGGCGTTCGGGATCAGGGGTCCCGCCGGCAGCCACGCCATCGAAGGCGTCTTCGAGGAGTACTTCGCCTCGCAGGGTCTGGCGTCCGAGCCCACGGCGTTCGACGGTCGGTCCGACTACGACGCGTTCATCTCCGCCGGGATCCCGGCGGGTGGCCTGTTCACCGGAGCGGAGGACAATAAGACCGTCGATCAGGTGGCCCTCTACGGCGGCCTGGCGACGTTCGACGGCGAGGTCGTGGCGTACGACCCGTGCTACCACCAGGCCTGCGACAGCATGGACCCGATCAGCGACGGCGCCGACGCCGACCTGTACGAAGCCCTGAACGAGGCGTACGGCGGCGCTCTGGAGTACCTCGGTGTGATCACCAACATCAACACCCTGGCGCTCGAGGAGATGTCCGACGCGGTGGCGCACGCGGTGCTCCTCTACGCCATGTCCACCAGCTCGGTCAGCGGCACCGGCAGAGCGTCGGACCAGGCGATGGTCGCGACCGGTGAACGCCTCGGCGCACACTTCAAGCGGTGACGGTGTAGCGGATCGGCGATTCGCATCGGGCGACGGTGGCATTCCGTCACCGTCGCCGACAGCCAGCGACGATTGGACATGACGGGCGGGGCAGCCAGCGTGGCTGCCCCTCCCGACCCTCCGCTGCCGCCGACCGGTAGGACCGGCTCGACGACCTCAACACGTCATGCCCGAGTGCGTTGGGGTCTCCGGCCGAGGACGGCGCCCGTGGCGCCGCCCGCAGGCCGGCGCCTCAAGAGCCAAATTCGGCAGAGCCGCGATGCGGAACACTCTAGAACTGACAGAGATCGTTGACACCTGGGTCTCCGACGCTTACGGAGACCGGATGAGTACCACGATCGAGGATCGCCAGGTGCGGCGCCGCTTGGCGATCTTGCGGCACGCGGAGGAGGTCACGGGCAACGTGGCCATGACCTGCCGCTACTACGGCATCAGCCGCCAGAACTTCTACGTGTGGAAGCGCCGCTACGACGAGCTGGGGCCCGAGGGGCTCAAGGATCGCTCCCACCGTCCCAAGACCAGTCCCAACGCCACCCATGTCGACGTGGTCGGCAAGATCCTCTACCTGCTGCAGAACTACCACTTCGGGCCGGCCAAGATCTCCATGTACCTGGCCCGCTACCACGACCTGACCATCAGCCCCTCGGGCGTGTGGCGGATCCTCAAGCGCCTCGACCTCAACCGGCTCCCGGCCTCCCAGCGCTACAAACGCCTCGACCGCCGCTGGAAGCGCTACGAAAAGCAGCTCCCGGGCCACCAGGTCCAGATCGACGTGAAGTTCATCGCCCCCATCGGCGGCGACCGCCGGCGCAAGCACTACCGGTTCACCGCCGTCGACGACTGCACCCGGCTGCGGGTCCTGCGGATCTACCCGCGGCTGAATCAGAAGGCGGCGATCCAGTTCGCCGACTACGTGCTCGAGAAGCTCCCGTTCCAGGTCCAGGAGATCCAGACCGACAACGGGACCGAGTTCGGCTCGTCGTTCCACTACCACCTGCTCGACAAGGGTGTCGGCCACCGCTACATCAAGCCCCGCACCCCCCGACTCAACGGCAAGGTCGAGAGATCCCACCGCATCGACGCCGAGGAGTTCTACCGACTCCTCGACGGCGCCGTCATCGACGACGCACAGGTCTTCAACAACAAGCTCCAGGAATGGGAGGACTACTACAACTTCCACCGACCCCACGGCAGCCTCGGCGGCCAGACTCCCTACGAACGCCTACGCCAGAAGACCAAGACCCAGGCGTAACGGCTCAGCGTCAGTTGCACAGCGGGATTGGCTCCCCGAATGGCTCCCCTGGTCCGTCGGGCGACGCCGACACCGACCCGGGCGACCGTTGACGCCCTGGTCACGGTGGTGGAGACGATGGGACTCGAACCCACGACCCCCTGCTTGCAAAGCAGGTGCTCTAGCCAACTGAGCTACGTCCCCGCGGTGATCGGTCAGCGTACCGGGCACGTCGCGGCGGGCGCGAACGCGTTGGTGGCAGCGCACTGCGTGGCGACACGAACTGGCCGGGTGGTGCACGAGCACGCCGATGGCGCACGCCCTAGGTTTCCGTCGGGATGAAAGGATGGCTCGTCGGCCTCGCACTCACCACTGTCCTCGTCGCCTCCGCCGCGGGCCTCTGGGTCACCTGGGATGCGACCCAGACGACGTCGGCCGACCTGCACCCGACGCGGGCCAACGCCCTCGTCACCACGTCCGATCCCGGTCCGGTCACCACCACCACCGCCCCTCCCCCGCCCGAGTGCGGCGAGGGCGAGATCGTCGAGGTCGATCCCGGCGATGACTGGGCCACCACCATCATCGACCCCACTCACCGCCTGCCCGCCGATTACGTGCCCGGCGACCTGGTCGACGCTACGGAGGCCGGGTTCGAGTCCCGTGACCAGGTGCGGGCCGCCATCGTCGAGGACCTGGCCGCGCTGCGCGCCGCCACCGAGGCCAACGGCACCCCCATCGTCATCATCTCCGGCTACCGCAGCTACTCGTACCAGCAGAACCTGTTCGACAGCCGGGTCGCGGCCGACGGCGAGGAGGCAGCTTCCTTGAGCACCGCCCGGCCAGGGCACAGCGAGCACCAGCTCGGCACCGCCATCGACGTGCTCGAGCCGGGGGTCGGTGAGTTGACGGCCGACTTCGCCGCCACGCCCGCGGGCCGGTGGCTCGCCGAGCACGCCCACGAGTACGGGTTCGTCATCAGCTATCCCGACGGTGCCACCGCCGTCACCTGCTACGAGTTCGAGCCGTGGCACCTGCGCTACGTCGGGCGCGAGAACGCCGCCGCGGTCGTCGACTCTGGCGTCCCCCTGCGGGAATGGTTGTTCGACCGCGCCTCTGCCGACGACTCGTCCGGTTAGCGTCGACGCGTGATCCGCCGCTCCACGCTCCGGGCCGCCGGGCTCGTCACCCTCACCGCCCTCCTGCTCCTCACCGCCTGCGCCAGCGAGGCCGACGAGTCGGCCTTCTCCGCGGGCGCGGACGAGTCCGACGACCCGTCCGAGACCAGGGGAGGCGACACCGACACGCCGGACGACGGGGACGCCGTCGGCAGCATCGACTGGGTCGCGTGCGGCAGCGCGGACTGCGCCGAGCTGGAGGTCCCCGTCGACTACGCCGACCCGGCGGGCGACACGCTGACGCTCAGCATCTCGCGCGTGCCGGCCCGCGGCGACCGCATCGGCGCCCTGTTCGTCAACCCGGGCGGGCCAGGCGGCACCGCAGCCGACTTCGCCGTCACCATGGGGTTCCTGTTGCCCGACGAGATCCTCGAGCGGTTCGACATCGTCGGCGTCGACCCGCGGGGCCTCGGCGCCAGCCGCATCGACTGCGGCGGCGACATGACCGAGCTGTACGGCGTCGACTACTCGATCGACTCGCCCGAGGACACCGCCGAGCTGCTCGCGGTCAGCCAGGAGTACATCGACGGCTGCGAGGCCGCCGCCGGCGACCTGCTCCCCCACCTGGGCACCGAGAACGTCGCCCGCGACATCGACGCCGTGCGGGCCGCCATGGGCGACGAGCAGCTCAACTACCTTGGCTTCAGCTACGGCTCGGCCATCGGCCAGGTGCTGGCCGAGCTGTTCCCCGACCGGGTGCGGGCCATGATCATCGACGGCATCGTCGACCTCGGGCCCGACGGCATCGCGGGCGCGGTGTCGCAGGCCGCCGGGTTCGAGGTCGCCCTGCAGGCCTACGCCGACGACTGCGACGCCGATTCGTCCTGCCCCGTCGGTCCCGACGCCGTCGCCGCCATCGAGGAGCTGCAGGCGGCCGTCGAGGAGGAGCCGATCCCCGCCCAGCCCCGCGACCTGGGGCCCGGCGAACTGTCCACCGGGCTGGCCCTACCCCTCTACAGCGAGGACCTGTGGCCCGACCTGTCCGACGCGGTGGCCGACGCGCTCGACGGCGACGGCACGGCGATGGTGAGCCTGACCGACCAGTACATCGGCGTGGCCGACTTCGACGTGTACTTCGCGGTGAACTGCCTCGACTTCGAGTGGCCCGAGACGCCCGACGAGCTGCTGGCCGAGGGGGCGAGGGCCGCAGACGAGTCGCCCCACTTCGCCGAACCCATCGTCAACGACTACGTGCGCTGCGCCATGTGGCCGGTCGCGGAGGTGCCGCTCACGCCCGTCACCGCCCCCGACGCGCCACCCATCCTGGTCGTCTCGACCACCAACGACCCCGCCACGCCGTACGAGGCCGGCGTGCGCGCCGCCGAGCGGCTCGAGTCGGGCGTGCTGCTCACCTACGAGGGCGACGGCCACACGGTGGTGGGCAACGGCGTGCCGTGCGTCGACGACATCGCCACGGACTACCTGATCGACCTCGACATCCCCGACGACGGCACCACCTGCTCGTAGCGGCGGGCCCGGGGCGGAGCGGGAGACCGGGCGTCAGCCGGCGGTGCCTTCGGCGACGAGGCGGTCGAGGGTGAGCTCGGGGTGGTCGCCCTCGACCCGGGCCAGCCAGTACGGGCTCTCGAACAGCGCGTACAGCGTGCCGCCCGCCCGGGCCAGCACCCGCACGCCCGGCATGCCCCGCAGCGCGGGCGCCGACGCGTCGTCGGTGCGGCGGGCGATGGTGTAGGGCGTGGGCGACATGTCGGTGGCGGCGCCGAACTCGTGCTCGAGACGCCAGCTCGCCACCTCGAGCTGCATGGGCCCGACCGCGGCGAGGACGGGCGCCTGATCGCCCAGCTCGGCGTCGCGCAGCACCTGCACCACACCCTCCTCGTCGAGCTGCGCCACGCCCTTGCGGAACTGCTTGAACCGGCCCGTGTCGCGAGCCCGGACGGTGACGAAGTGCTCGGGGGCGAACTCGGGCAGGCGGGGGAACTCGACGGGTGCGTCGACGTAGAGGGTGTCGCCCACCCGCACGTCGGTGGCGTTGACGAGGGCGACGATGTCGCCGGGGAAGGCCTCGTCGAGCGTCTCGCGCTCCTGCCCGAAGACCGAGTGGGCGTACTTGGTCGCGAACGGCCTGCCGGTGGGCTGGTGCGTCACCACCATCCCCCGCTCGAACCGACCCGAGCACACCCGCACGAAGGCCACCCGGTCGCGGTGCGCCTTGTCCATGTTGGCCTGCACCTTGAACACCTGGCCCGAGAACGGGTCGTCGAGCTTGCGCGCGGCCCCGTCGACATCGAACCGGGCCGAGGGCGCGGGGGCCAGGTCGACGATGCCGTCGAGCAGCAGGCCCACCCCGAAGTTGGTGATGGCCGAGCCCACGAACACCGGCGACTGCTCACCGGCGAGGAACAGCTCGGGGTCGACGGAGCCGGCCAGCTCGTCGAGCAGGGCCACCTCGTCGCGGGCGGTCAGCCAGGCGTCACCCTCCTGGGCCGCGGCCCGCTCGGCGTCGACGACCTCCTCCGTGGCCTCGGCAGAGCCGTGGGCGGTGCGCCCGAAGCGCACGAACCGGCCCGTGGGCCGGTCGATCAGGCCCCGGAAGTCGCCCGCGTAGCCGACCGGCCAGGTGACGGGCACGGGGTGGAGGTCGAGCCGCTTCTCGATCTCGTCGAGCAGCTCGAGGCCGTCGCGACCGGGCCGGTCCCACTTGTTGACGAACGTGAGCAGGGGCACGTTGCGTGCCCGGCACACCTCGAACAGCTTGAGCGTCTGGGCCTCGATGCCCTTGGCCGCGTCGAGCACCATGACCGCGGCGTCGACGGCGGCGAGCACCCGGTAGGTGTCCTCGGAGAAGTCGCGGTGGCCGGGCGTGTCCAGCAGGTTCAGCACGTCGTCGCGGTACGGGAACTGCAGGACCGCGGAGGTGATGGAGATGCCGCGCTTCTGCTCGAGCTCCATCCAGTCGGACCGGGCGCGGCGCCGCTCACCCCGGGCCTTGACCTGGCCGGCCTCCTGCACCGCCCCGCCGTAGAGCAGGAACTTCTCGGTGAGGGTGGTCTTGCCCGCGTCGGGATGGCTGATGATGGCGAACGTGCGTCGGAGCGCGGCGAGGTCGGCGACGGAAGACATGGCGATTGACCAGGTTACGGCGTCGTTGACCTGAACAGCGCTATCGCCGCGGGCAAGGCCCGGACGACGCTGTCCGGGCGCTGCCTGCTACTTCCCTGTCCTGGTGCTTCCCTTCGACCTCCGGTGCAGCGGTGCGCCGTTGAACCGATGCACCGGAGTCTCACAGGGAAGGTCACCCGGGAGGGCGATGCGCCGCCGTGACCGATGCCGCCACGGGCCGCGGGCCCGCCACCCTCACAGCGCCGCCGGTTCCCGCCGAACGCACTGTGCGACTGTCGTCGACGACCCTGTCGGTCCGTCGCATCGCCTTCCCGGTATGACACTGCCAACGGTACGACGGCCCCGTGACCAGGCCATCGGGGTCACCCCCCGACAGGTGGGGGGGCGTGGGGGCATCCCCCCGAGGGATGCCGGCGGCCGCTCCGGGTCACCGGAGGACGGGCAGCACCGGCCCGCGGTGCGGCCGGTGGCGGCGTCCATCTGCCACCCGACCGACGCTGGACAGCGCTACACGAACGCGGGGTCGGCCCCTATGGCGTCGTACACGGCCGCCACCAGGCCGCGGCTGCGAGGGTCGCCCGACAGGTTGGTCATGGTGCGGTTCATGACGTAGCCGAAGCCCAGGCCGTGCTCCGGGTCGGCGAACCCCACCGACCCGCCGGCGCCCGCGTGCCCGAACGAGCGGGGCCCGCCGTAGGGCGAGAACGGCGACGAGGTCATGAACCCGAGGCCGAACGTGGTCTCGAACATCAGCACCTGGTCCGGGCCGGTGGTCTGCGTGGTGGACGCGGCCGCGACCTGGTCGTCGGTGAGCAGCGGGCCCGTGTCCGAGCCCTCGACCGCGCCGATCGTGGCCGCGTACATGCGGGCCAGGGACCGGGCGTTGGTGACGCCGTTGGCGGCCGGGAGCTCGGCCGCCCGCACCTCGGGCAGGTTGAAGGTGCCGTCGGCGGTGAACGGCAGCGCCGTCGAGCCACCCAGTGCCGAGACCAGCATCGAGCCGGGCCCCAGCAACTGCTCGATCGTCTCGGCCAGCGAGCCGAGGCCGCTGTCCTTGCGGCCGCTGCCACCGGCGGCCGCCCCGGGACCGAACCGGGGCCCGTGGTTGGTCAGCGGCGCCACCCGGGCCTGCTGGTCGGCGGGCAGGCCGATCCAGAACTCGAGGCCCAGGGGGCCCGCGACCTCGTCGGCGAAGAATTTGCCCAGCGACTTGCCGGTGATGCGGCGCACGACCTCGCCCACGAGCCAGCCGTAGGTGACGGCGTGGTAGCCGTGCGCGGTGCCCGGCTCCCAGAGCGGCCCCATGGCGGCCAGGCCCTCGACGGCCGGGTCCCAGGCCAGCACCTCGTCGAGGCCGAGGGGCGCGTCGATGTACGGGAGGCCGGACTTGTGGCACAGCAGCCAGCGCACGGGGATGTGGCCCTTGCCGGCGCCGGCGAACTCGGGCCAGTAGCTGGCCACGGGGGCGTCGATGTCGAGGTCGCCCCGCTGGGCCAGCAGGTTGGCGCAGATGGCGGTGGCGCCCTTGGTGGTCGAGAAGACCAGCTGCAGCGTGTCCGCACCGTAGGGCGCACCGGTGGTGTTGTCGGCCACGCCGCCCCACAGGTCGACCACCGTCCGGCCGTCGACCACCAGGGAGAAGCCGGCCCCCACCTCGCCGTGCTCGGTGAAGTTGGCGGCGAACGCCTCGAGCACGCCCTCGAAGTCGGGCTCGACCGTGCCGCCGATCTCGACCTCGCCGGACGCCTCGGCCCGTGCCGTCACCTCGTCCATGGTGGCTCTCCCCCTCAGTGACCGGTGCCACAGGGTGCCAAGCCTGCACCGACTGTGCAAGAACAGGTTCCCGTCGGTCAGGAGCGAGCGCGCAGGTCGTCGAACAGGTCGGTCGAGAAGTAGCGCTCCATGCGGTCGCAGCACACGGTGGCGACGTGGTGCCCGGGGCCCAGCTCGCAGGCCAGCCGGCGCGCGCCGGCCAGGTTCAGCCCGCTGGACGGGCCGACCGCGAAGCCGCGGCGCGCCAGCTCCCGTGTGGCGTCCATCGCCTCGGACCGGGGCACGACGACGGCGGGGTGGCCGCCCAGCTCGGCCTCGTCGAGCAGGCCCGACAGGCAGTCGACCACCCCGGGAATGCCGAGGCAGGCGGGCCCGCCCTGCTCGGCGTCGACCGTCTCGCCGGCCACGACCACCCGGGCCACCGCCGCCGACGGGTCGGCCCGCCGCACCACCCGCCCCACGCCCATGAGCGTGCCGGCGGTGCCCACGGCGGCGACGAACCCGTCGAGCGACGCTCCTCCGGCCTCGACGGCGGCGAGCAGCTCGGGACCCGTGCGCAGCTCGTGCGCGGCCGCGTTGTCGGGGTTGGTGAACTGGCGGGGCAGGAACACGTCGGGGTCGGCGGCCCCCAGCCGCTCGGTCTCGGCGATGGCGCCTGCCACGCCCGCCTCGCCGGGGACCAGGGCGAACTCGCCCCCGTAACGACGGATGATGAGCAGCCGCTCGTTGGACACGCCCTCGGGCATCACCGCCAGGAAGCGCACGCCGAGCGCGGCGCAGGCCATGGCGAAGGCGATCGACGTCGACCCGCTCGACGCCTCGACCACCGTCGTGCCGGCGTGCACCCGCCCGTCGGCCACCGCCAGGCTGAGCACGTGGGCGGCCAGCCGGTCCTTGGTCGAGCCGCTGGGAAGCAGGTACTCGAGCTTGAGCCAGATCGTGCACCCCGACGCGCCGTCGTCGAGCGCCACCGTCGGAGACGTGGCCGCCACCAGCGCCTCGAGCCGCCGGGGCTCGAACGGGCCGCGGAGGTCACTCACGCCGCGATGCTGTCACGCATCGCGGCCGGCTCCCCCACCGGCCGTGGGTCACGGGGTCGAGGGGCGCGCGCCGAGGGTGCGGGCGAGGGCCTCGCGCTCGGCCTCGGAGCCCTCGGCCTCGATCTCGGCGTGGGCGGCGTCGAGCACCGCCCGCTCGACCCGGTAGGCGACGAGCTGGCCCACGATCGCGGCGAGCGCCCTGATGGAGGCCGCCACCCGGGCGGCGTGGTCGCGGCCGTCGGCGCCGGGCCGGGTGCGGCGCAGCCGGGTGCCCACGAGCTGCGACCAGGCGTCCATCACGTCGCGGCCGAGCGCGTCGGACGTCTCGAGCTGCTGGCGGGCGATGCGCATGAGGTCGTCGAGCGACAGGCCCACGCCCAGCAGCGTCAGCACGTTCCGCACGAAGCGCACGTCCGCGTCGCTGTAGCGGTCGCCGTCCTCGAGGTGGTGGGGCCGCAGCAGGCCCGAGGCCTCGAGCGCCCGCAGCACCTCGACGGGCACGCCGCTGCGTTCGGCCACCTCGGTCAGCCGCAGCACCTCGCGCTCCTCGACCAGGGCGACCGGCGCCTCGGGGCTCTCGTCCAGGGCCTCGGCGATCATCCGCAGCGAGAAGCCCCGATCCTTGAGGTGGCGGATGTGGAGCAGGCGCTCGCGGTGGTGCGGCCCGTACCAGGCCACCCGGCCCTCGTGCCGGGGCGGGGGCACCAGGCCCTTGGACTGGTACGAGCGCAGCAGCTGGACACTGATGCCCACCTCGGCGGCCAGGTCGGGCGCCCGGTAACGGGGCGCGGCAGGACCCGGAGGGGTCGCGGCGGCCTCGGTCGGGTCCTTTTCGCTCGCCATTGTTCCCCGTTCGGGTCGGCCCCGAGACGGGACCGTTAAATGTGCCACGGGCGTAGAAGCATTCCACGGATCCGTGTAACCATCGGTGCCGAGGCGGGTCTGATCTTCGTCCCCACCCGACCCCACCCCCGCTGGAGGCCTCTACCCCGTGCCCTACGCCGCGATCTTCCCTGGTCAAGGTGCCGCCACGCCAGCCGCCGGCCGGCCCTGGGTCGGACACCCCGCCTGGCAGGTCGTTGCCGACGCCGAGGCCGCCACCGGTCGTGACCTGGAACGGCTGCTGCTCGAGGCCGACGCCGACGAGCTGTCGACCACCGGCGCCAGCCAGCTCGCGGTGCTGCTCACCTCGCTGATCGCCTGGCGGGCCGTGGCGGACGCCGTCGGCCAGCCGCCGGTGGCCTTCGCCGGCCACTCGCTGGGCCAGATCACGGCGCTCCTCGCCGCGGGTGCCGTCGAGCACGCCGACGGCTACCGCCTGGCCGCCCGCCGGGCCGACCTGAGCCAGCTGTCGGCCGATGCCCGGCCTGGTCGCATGGCGGCGCTGGTGGGCACCGACCTCGACGTCGCCGCCGGCGTGTGCGCCGGCGGGCGCGACGTGTGGATCGCCAACGACAACGCCCCCGGCCAGGTGGTCATCGCCGGCACGCCCGACGGGCTCGACGCCGCCGCCGAGCGGGCTCGCGCCGCAGGGGTGCGCCGGGTCATGCCGCTCGACGTGGGCCATGCCTTCCACACCCCGCTGCTCGCCGAGGCGGCCGACGACCTGGCCGCCACGCTGGCCGGCATCACCTTCCACGCTGCCAGCGCGCCCGTCGTCGCCAACACCGACGCCGCCGCCCATGCCGGCGCCGAGGGCTGGCCCGACCGGCTGGCCCGCCACCTGGTCGAGCCGGTGCGCTGGCGCGAGTCGCAGCTCACGCTCGCCGGGCTGGGCGCCACCACCTTCGTCGAGATCGGCCCCGGGAGGGTGCTGGCCGGGCTGGCCAAGCGCACCGTGCCCGACGTGGCGGTCCTCAACGTGTCGACCCCCGACGACCTCGCGCCGCTGACCGAGGCCCTCGCCCCCACCGGAGCCACCCGATGACCGCCGTCGAGACCGACGTCTCCGCCGTCTGCGCCGAGGAGGTGCACGTGCCCGAGCGACTGATCGCCGCGCCCACTGCCGGGGTCTTCCACACCGCGCCCCCCGACGTCGTCACCGCCGAGGGCGAGATCGTGCATGCCGGCCAGGTGGTCGGCTCGATCGAGGTGACCGGCGGCTCGGTCACCGTCACCAGCGCCCACACCGGGTTCCTGATGGGCCTGCTGGCCCTGCCCGGCGAGCGGGTGCGCGCCGATCAGCCCCTGGCCTGGGTCAGGGTCGTCGGCTGACGTGCTGACCACGACCGAGCAGATCGCCCCCGCCCTCGCCGCCACGGGCGGCGTCCGGGTGGCCGGGTGGGGCACCGCGGTGCCCCGGCGCCGGATCACGAACCACGACCTGGCCCGGTACCTCGACACCTCCGACGAGTGGATCGTCGAGCGCTCGGGCATCCGCGAGCGGCGCTGGGCCGGTCCGGGCGAGTCGACCGGGCCGCTGGCGCTGGCCGCCGCCCGCCAGGCGCTCGCCCGGGCCGGCGTCGCCGCGTCCGCCCTCGACGCCGTGGTGGTGGCCACCGCCACGCCCGAGACGCCCATACCCGCGACCGCCGCGCAGCTGGCCGCCGCGCTGGGCAGCACCGCGGGCGCCTTCGACATCAACGCCGCCTGCGCCGGGTTCGTCTACGGCCTGGTCACCGCCGCGGGGCTGACCTCGGCCGGCGTGGCGCGCACCACGCTCGTCGTGGGGGCCGACACCATGTCCAGCATCGTCGACGCCGACGACCGGTCGACGGCCGTGCTCTTCGGCGACGGCGCCGGCGCCGTGGTGCTGACCGGCGGGCCGGTCGGGCCGGTGGGCGGCGGCGGGCCCACCGGCGCCACCGCGCCCGGACTCGTCGCGTGCGACCTGGTGGGCGACCCCGCCGGCGTCGACCTGCTGGTGGTGGCCGCCGGGGGCAGCGCCCGCCCCGCCAGCGCGGAGACGGTCGCCGCCGGCGACCACCACCTGCGCATGGACGGCCGCGAGGTGTTCCGCCGGGCGGTGCGCGGCGTCGAGGCCTCGATCGGCCGCACGCTCGCCCGCGCCGGCTGCACTGCCGACGACGTCGCACTGTTCGTGCCCCACCAGGCCAACACCCGCATCGTCGACGCCGTCCTGGCCCGCACGGGTCTGGCGGCCGAGCGTACCTGGTCGAACATCGACCGCTTCGGCAACACCTCGGCGGCGTCGATCCCGATCGCGCTCGCCGAGGCGGTGGATGCCGGTACGGTGGCGGACGGCGACCTCGTGCTGATGAGCGGGTTCGGCGCCGGCATCACCGTCGGCACGGTGCTCTGGCGCTGGTCCGCCACGGCACCGTTCGCGAAGGACCAATGATGACCAACCGTGTGGCATTCGTGACCGGTGCGTCGGGCGGCATCGGCTCGGCGTGCGCCCGCGCCCTGGCCGCCGCCGGCCACCGGGTCGCCGTCGGCTACGGAGCCTCGGCGGGCGCGGCCGACAAGGTGCGCGACGAGATCGAGCAGGCGGGCGGCAGCGCCATGACCGTGCACGCCGACGTCACGCAGGTCGCGGTGGTCGATGCCGCGTTCTCGGCGATCGAGGACGCCTGGGGCCCCGTCGAGCTGCTGGTCAACGCCGCGGGCGCCAACCGCGACCGCCTGGCCGTGCAGCTGAGCGACGACGACTGGGCCCACACGCTCGACACCGACCTCACCGGTCCGTTCCACGCGGTCCGCCGCGCCCTGCGGCCCATGATCAGGGCCCGCTTCGGCCGCATTGTCAACGTGTCGTCGATCACGGCCGCCACCGGCTCGCCGGGACAGGCCAACTACGCGGCGGCCAAGGCGGGCCTGGTTGGCCTGAGCCGTTCGATCGCCCGCGAGGTGGCCACCCGCAACATCACCGTCAACGTGGTCGAGCCCGGCCCGGTCACCACCGCCATGACCGACGCGCTGCCCGAGCAGCGCCGTCAGGCTCTCGCGGCCGTCGTTCCCATGGCACGATTCGGGACGCCCGACGAGGTGGCGGCGGTGGTCGCCTTCCTCTGCAGCGATGAGGCATCGTTCATGACGGGCGCGGTCGTCCCGGTCGACGGCGGCGTCGGCATGGGTCGCTGACCTCCACCGTCAGGCCCGCGACCTCCCAGATCACCACCAGCCAGACCCCCAAGGAGATTCCCCGATGGACCGTGCAACCGCTCTCGACGCCCTCACCAAGGCCGCCGTCGAGGTGCTCTCGGTGCAGGCCGACCAGGTGACCGAGGACGCATCGTTCGCCGACGACCTCGACGCCGACAGCCTTGACCTGGTCGAGCTGGTCATGCAGCTCGAGGACTCGCTCGACGTCACCATCGACGAGGACGACCTCGGCGACGTGACCACGGTCGGCAACGCCGTCGACCTGATCCTGGCAGCCAGCGCCGCGAGGACGTGAGGGTGACCGGCACGCCGGGCGCGCTCGACCACCGGGGCCGCCCGCGGGTGGTCGTCACCGGCATGGGGGTCAAGACGCCCGCCGGCCTGACGGTGGACGCGCTGTGGGACGGGCTGCTCGCGGCCCGGTCGGCCGCGGCGCCGGTCACGCTGTTCGACGCGTCGGCGCACTCGGTCGACTTCGCCTGCGAGGTCGCCGGCTTCGACCCCGTCGACTACGTGGGCCCCAAGGAGGTGCGGCGCACCGACCGCACGTCGCTGCTGGGCATCGCCGCGGCCGACGACGCCATCGCCCAGGCGACGGAGAGTGGCCCCTTCGGCGTCGACCCGGTGCGGTGCGGCGTCGTTGCCGGCTCCGGTATCGGCGGCATCCGCACGCTCGAGGACCAGGTCGTCGGGTACGCCGAGAAGGGCCCCGGCAAGGTCGGCCCGTTCCTCGTGCCCATGATGATGGCCAACGCCACCGCGGCGTTGGTGGGCATCCGCCACAAGTTCACCGGGCCCAACACCGCGGTCTCGACCGCCTGCGCCACCGGCGCCCACGCCATCGGCGACGGGGTCCGCCTGGTGCGCGACGGCATGGCCGACGTGGTGGTGGCCGGCGGCACCGAGGCCTGCATCACCCCGGTCACGATGGCTGCCTTCGCCCGCATGGGGGCATTGAGCAGGAGCGACGACCCCGCCCGCGCGTCGCGGCCCTTCGACGACGACCGCGACGGCTTCGTGATGGGCGAGGGCGCGGCGTTCGTGGTGCTCGAGTCGTACGAGGCGGCGGTCGCCCGCGGCGCCGCCCTCCTCGGCGAGGTCGCCGGCTACGGGATGACGTGCGACGCCCACCACATCACCGCGCCCGTCGAGGACGGCTCGGGCGCCGTGGCGGCCATCGAGATGGCCCTCGCCGACGCCGGCCTGGACCCCTCGGTCATCGGCCACGTGAACGCGCACGGAACCTCGACGCCCCACAACGACAGCGCCGAGGCCGTCGCCATCGCCAAGGTGTTCGGGGCGGGCGCGCTGCCGGTCACCTCGATCAAGGGCGTCACCGGGCACCTCATCGGGGCCGCCGGTGCGGTCGAGGCCGTGGCCACCCTGCGCTCGGTCGACCGGGGGCTGGTCCCGCCCACCGCCAACCACCGCCACACCACGCTGCCGGTCGACGTGGTGGCCGGGGAGCCCCGCACCATCGAGCGCACCCCCGCCGTGTCGACCTCCTTCGCGTTCGGCGGCCACAACGTCGCCCTGGTGCTCGCCCCCGTCTGATGGTCGCCACCGTTGCCAGCACGCCCGCGCCCCGGCTGCCCATCGGCCGGGGACGCCCCGGCACCATCGAGGCCGGGGTCGGCGCCGCGCCGTGGCTGCCGTCGCCGGTCACCGTCGCCTGGTTCCGAGGCAGCCCCTCGACCCTGCACGACGCCGACACCGCCGTCATCACCCGCGCACTGGCGCTCGGCGTCGAGGCGGGCGTGCCGGTCGTGGGCGTGCTGGGACAGGTGGGGCTGGGCGCGCAGAGCGGCATGGCCGCGCTGCACGGCTGGGGCGAGGCCGCCCGGGCACTCGCCGGCGCCTCGGGCCTGGTGCCCACCGTGCTCGTGGTCGACGGGCCCTGCCTGGGCGGGCCGGCGCTGCTGCTGGGGCTGGCCGACATCGTGGTCATGACCGCGCGAGCCCAGGCGTTCGTCAACGCGCCCGCCACCTCGGCCCGCATCACCGGATCCGAGGTGCTCGACGCCGACCTGATCGGCGGGTCGTGGGTGCACGGCAGCCGCACCGGCGTGGCCGACGTGGTGGTCGCCGACCTCGACGCCGCGTTCGACGTGGTCGCCGACCTGCTCGACCTGCTGCCCGCGAACAACGGCGAGGTGCCCCGCCCGGTCGCCGGCGCCGATCCCGTCGACCGGCCCACCGACGCCGCCGCCGCGGCCGTGCCCGCCAGCGGCCGGGTCAGCTACGACGTACGCCACGTCATCACCGACCTGGTCGACGACAGGGCGTTCCTCGAGCTTCGGTCCCGCTTCGGCCCCAGCGTGGTGACCGGGCTGGCCCACATCGCCGGCATGCCCGTCGGCATCTTGGCCAACCAGCCCAGCCAGCTCGCCGGCGCCCTCGACATCGAGGGGTCGCAGAAGGGTGGCGCGTTCGTGCGCCTGTGCGACGGGTTCAACCTGCCCCTCGTCACGCTCGTCGACACGCCCGGGTTTCGCCCCGGCCGCGACCAGGAGTGGCGGGGCATGATCCGCCACGGCGCCAAGCTGGCCTTCGCCTACGCCGAGGCCACCGTGCCCCGGGTGTGCGTGGTGCTGCGCAAGGCCTACGGCGGCGCCTTCATCGTCATGGACTGCAAGTCGATGGGCAACGACTGCGCCCTGGCCTGGCCCAGCGCCGAGATCGCGGTGATGGGCGCCAAGGCCGCCATCGAGATCCTGGGGCGCCGCGAGCTCGACGGCGTTCCCGAGGGGCCCGAGCGCGAGGCTCGCCGGGCGGCCCTCGAGTCCGACTACGCCACCGTGCACCTGTCCCCCGCCGCCGCGCTCGACCGCGGGTACGTCGACGAGGTGATCGACCCGGCCGACACGCGCCGGGCTGTGGCCGGGGCGCTGGCCGCGCTGGCGGCCAAGCGCGAACGGCTGCGCCCCCGGCGCCACGACAACATCCCCCTCTAGCTCCAAGGATCCGACGATGCTGCTCGACGGCAAGAAGCTGGTGGTCACCGGTGTGCTCACCAAGGACTCGATCGCGGCATCGGTGGCCCGCCTGGCCCAGGAGCAGGGCGCCGAGCTGGTGCTGACCTCGTTCGGGCGGGGCATGCGCCTGACCCAGCGGGTGGCCCGCACGCTGCCGGGCCCCGCCGACGTCGTCGAGCTCGACGTCACCGACCCGGCCCAGCACGCCGCCCTCGCGGAGGAGCTGGGCACCAGGTGGGGCAAGGTCGACGGGGCCCTGCACGCCATCGGCTTCGCCCCCGAAGCCTGCCTGGGGCAGGACGACGGCGTGCTCACCGCCGGCTGGGACGACGTGGCCACCGCGCTGCACGTGTCGGCCTACTCGCTCAAGTCGCTCACCCAGACGCTGCTGCCGCTCATGCCCGACGGGGGGTCGGTGGTGGGCCTCGACTTCGACGCCACCCAGGCCTGGCCCGCCTACGACTGGATGGGCGTGGCGAAGGCGGCGCTCGAGGCCACCAACCGCTACCTGGCCCGTGACGTCGGTGCCCGGGGCGTCCGGGTGAACCTGGTGGCGGCCGGGCCCCTCCGCACGCTGGCCGCCCGCTCGATCCCCCACTTCGCCGCCATGGAGGATGCGTGGGGCAAGCGGGCGCCGCTCGGCTGGGACGTGCGCGACCCCGAGCCGGTCGCCCGGGCGTGCGTGGCCCTGCTGTCGGACTGGTTCCCGGCCACCACCGGCGAGATCGTCCACGTCGACGGCGGCGCCCACGCGGTGGCCCTGTCGTCCGCCGAGGCGCGGGCGTCGCTGGACGCCCTGGCGGCCGATCCTTGACCGGGGGCACCGGCGACCCCGTCGCCCTGCTGCCCCACCGGCCGCCGTTCCGGTTCGTCGACGCGGTCGACGACCTGGCGCCCGGCGAGCGGATCGTGGCCCGCTACCGGGTGACGGGCGACGAGGCCTTCCTCGCCGGCCACTTCCCGGGCAACCCCGTGGTCCCCGGCGTGATCCAGCTCGAGGCGCTGGCCCAGGCAGGCGCCATCGCCATCCTGTCGCTCGACCGCTACGCAGGCTCGCTGCCGCTGTTCGGGGGCGTCGAGGGCGTCCGCTGGCGCCGACAGGTGCGGCCCGGCGACGAGATGACGCTCACGGTCGAGCTCGAGAAGCTGTCGGCCCGGGGTGGCTGGGGCGCAGCCACGGCGACGGTGGGCGGCAAGGCCTGCTGCCAGGCCCGCCTGTTCTTCGTGCTCGCCCCCACGACCTGAGCTCGGCCCGGGGTTGACCTCGGCTCGGCGGCCCGCCTCGCCGGGCGCGGGACGTGGCTGCCACCATGGCCGGATGACCCTCCCCGCAGAACCTGCCGAGCCGGCCGAGCCCGCTGGACCCTCGGGGACGCCCGGTCCTCCCGCGGTGGGCGGCGGGCCGCTCCCGCCCGCGGCCGCGCCGCCGGTCGACCGGGCGCTGCTCGAGGTCGCGGTCGACGTGGCGCGCGCCGCCGGCGAGGCCACGCTGCGCTGGTTCCAGGCCGCCGACCTCGCCGTCGACAGCAAGGCCGACGGCACGCCGGTCACGGCCGCCGACCGCGCCGCCGAGCGCCTGGTGCGCGAGCGCCTGGCCGAGCGCTTCCCCGCCGACGGCATCCTCGGCGAGGAGGAGCCCGAGAGCCGGGGCACGTCCGGCCGGCGGTGGATCGTCGACCCCATCGACGGCACCAAGGCGTTCACCCGCGGCGTGCCGCTCTACTCGACCTTGCTGGCCCTCGACGACGAGCACGGGCCGGCGCTCGGCGTCATCGTGCTGCCGGCGCTCGGCCAGGCGGTGTACGCCGGGCGGGGTCTGGGCTGCTGGATGGACGGCACGCCCGCCCGGGTCAGCACCACCGCCGCACTCGACGGCTCGTACCTGACCGCCAGCGGCTACACGCACTGGGACGACCGCGCCCTGCTGGCGGTCAAGCACGCCGGTTGCCACCTGCGCACCTGGGGCGACGGCTACGGCTACGCGCTGGTGGCGACCGGCCGTGCCGACGCCATGGCCGACCCGACGGTGGAGCTGTACGACGTGGCCCCCATGCCCGTCATCCTGGCCGAGGCAGGGGGCCGGTTCACCAGCCTCGACGGCCGCCCGGGCGCCGCCGGGGGGAGCGGCCTCGCCACCAACGGGCTGCTCCACGACGAGTTGCTGGGCCTGCTGCGGACCTGACGCCGCCCGGCCGCCGGGCCGGGATCGCGGTGCCACCGGTGCCGCGCGCGGCATCAGCCGGTGGTCGGCTCCCAGGAGTCGGCGATCAGGCCGTCGGTCGCGAGCGCCCACGGGGGGCGCAGGAACCCCAGCGCCCGCACGTCCTCGAACCAATGGCCGAACGGCGAACGGCGGGCGAACGTGCCGCCGCCGATCACCCTGCAGAGCCGGGCCGTGCACGACTCGGCGAGCTGGGCAGCGGCCACCTTGGTGCGCAGCGCGGCGCCCTGCGCCGGCCGGCCCGACTCGATGGCCCGGAGCCCGCCCTCGAACACCTGGGCCATGGTCCAGGCGTCGAGCTCGGCCTGCGACCACTCGACCTGCTCGTACGGGCGCAGGCTGTCGGCCCGGGGCGCCAGCTGGGCCCGTGCCGTGGCCACGGCCTCGTCGACGATGCCGAGCACGACGGCGGTGAACAACAGGCCGAAGAACGGCGCCGCGCCGGCGATGAGGTCGGACAGGTGTCCCGGCCAGGCCGAGCGGACGGCGGGGACGTCGTCGAAGGCCAGCGCGTGGCTCTGCGTGGCGACCATGCCATGGCCGTCCCAGGGCGCCACCAGCGTGATGCCTGCACTGCCGTCGAGCGGCTCACCGACCATGGGCACGTAGAACCAGTCGGGCTCATCGTCGCCCTCGGGCACCGCGGTCGTGAGCATGTAGGACGTCACGCCCGTGCCGCTGCCGAAGTGCTTCTGCCCGCTGAGGCGCCAGGTCGCCTCGTCCGTCGGCCCGCGCCCGCCTTCGGCTGCGGTTCCGACGGCGCGTCGCGCCGTCGACCGCGACCGGGTCACGTCGCCACCGCTGCCCGGCTCGGAGGTGATGGTGCCCCACCACGCGCCGGTCTCGACCGTGTCGAAGATCGCCCCGCGCTGGCGGCGCCAGGCGGCGGCGTCGGGCTCGGGCACCTCGGGCGTCGCCAGCCAGAACGCCAGGACCGCCGGGTGCATCGAGGTGGTCAGGGCCAGCGACGAGTCACCGCGGGCGAGCGCCCGGTAGATCTCGCAGATCGGGCGGGTCGAGGTGGCGAGGTCCTGCCACAGCCCGCCCCGTTCGGCCGGCAGCCCGGTGCGTTGCAGCCCCGCACCGGCGAGTGCGTCGAGGTCGGCCGGCTCGAGGCCCACGCGCTGCTGGCGCTCGCCGCGCTGCGCGGCGAACCCCTCGGCGATGGCCGCCACCGCCCGTCGCACGTCCGCCGCGTCGAGATCGCCCATGGCTCCGCCTCCTCCGCCGGTCCCGGGGGCCGAGGGTAGGTCCGGTGCGTCGTACCCGCCACCCACCCTCGGCCAGCCGGCCGTTCGGGTCAGTCGCCGACGCACGGCCGGGCCGGCGGCGAGCACCGCCCGCGGGCCCCGGGACGACCGAGGGACGGCGGGTCGGCCAGTGCGAAACGGGCGTCAGATCCAGTGGCGACGGCGCAGCCAGCGGAACAGGAACAGCGCCGTGCCGGCCATGATCAGAAGCGCCAGCGGGTAGCCCCACCACTCGTCGAGCTCGGGCATGTGCTCGAAGTTCATGCCCCACAGGCCGGCCAGCATGGTCGGCACCGCGGCGATGGCGACCCAGCCGGAGATGCGGCGCATGTCCTCGTTCTGCTGCACCGAGACACGGGTCAGATTGACGTTGAGCACCTCCGACAGCAGGTCGCGCTGGATCTCGATGCGGGCCACCTCGCGCCGCAGGTGGTCGTGGATGTCGCGGAAGTACGGCCCCAGCTCGACCTCGGCGGCGCCGAAGGGATGCTTGCCCGTCTGCAACCGCTCGAGCGGCTCGATCAGCGGCTCGACGTTGCGGTACATGTCGAGCACCTGGCGCCGGAGCTTGTAGATCCGCATGGCCGGGTCGCCGCGCTCGGGCGAGAACACCTGGCCCTCGATCTCGACGATGTCGTGATCGAGGCCGTCGAGCACGGGCCGGTAGTCGTCGACCACGCGGTCGAGGATGGCGTGCACCACGGCGATCGGCCCGAGCGCCAGCCGGTCGGGGTCGGCCTCGAGCTCCCGGCGCACGGGCGTCAGGGCGCTCGCCGTGCCATGACGCACCGTGATGACGAAGCGGTCGCCGGCGAACATCAGGATCTCGGCGAACTCGATCGCCTCGGCCTCGTCGTCGTAGCGGGCGGTCTTGAACACGAGGAAGAGGCAGTCGCCGTAGTGCTCGAGCTTCGAGCGCTGGTGGGCCTTGATGGCGTCCTCGACCGCCAGCGGGTGCAGCTCGAACTCGGCCGACACGCGGTCGAACTCGTCCTGCGTCGGCTCGTGCAGCCCGATCCACACGAAGGTGTCGTCGCCCGCCCGGCACGATTCGAGGGCGTCCTCGAGCCTCAGCTGCCCCGGCCGGCGGCGACCGGCCGTGTAGAGCGCACAATCGACGATCATCACCAGCGATTGTGACCCAAGATGGGGGCATGGACCGAGCTTCCTACCTGGCCTCGATCAAGGTCGACACCGACCTGTTGATCTTCACCGGGGCCCAGGCCCTCGACCGCCCCGTCCCCACCTGCCCGGGCTGGACGTGCGAGCGGCTGGTCGGGCACATCGGGCGCGTCCACCGCTGGACGGCGGGATGGCTGACCGCAGGGGCGGGCGGCGAGGTCGAGCGGGCGCCCGCGGGCGCCGCCGTCGCCGACTGGGCGCGGGCCGGGCTGGCCGAGCTGCTGGACGCTTTGGCGGCCGCGGGCGACGACGACGACCCCGACGCCTCGGTGAGCACCTGGGCCGGCGAACAGCCGGCCAGCTTCTGGCCTCGGCGCATGGCCGTCGAGGCGGCGCTCCACCGCTTCGACGCCGAGGCGGCCGTGGGCCGCACCACGCCGGTCGCCACGGCGCTGGCGGTCGACGGCGTCGACGAGCTGTTCACGGTGCTGCTGCCCTGGCGGGGCACCGCCGGGCTGGGCGACGCGGGCGAGACCGTGCACCTGCACGCCACCGACCCGGGCCTCGACGACGTCGGCGGCGGCGAGTGGCTGATCACGCTCGGCCACGAGCGACTGGAGGTCGAGCGGAGCCACGCCAAGGGCGATGTCGCCGTGCGGGCGACGGCCTCGGATCTGCTGCTGCTGCTGTGGAACCGGCGGAACCTCGACGACGCCGAGGACCCCGACGGCACCCCGCGGTTCGGCGTGTTCGGCGATCGCTCGCTGCTCGAGCGCTGGCGGGCCCAGATCACCTTCTGACCGGCCGGGCCGGCCGGTCGCCTCAGGCCATGGGCGAGGGCACCGCGGGCGTGCCCGCCCCCTGGCAGGCGGAGCTCGGCTCGGGCGCGTTCGGGCTGTTGCGATACGTGGTGATGAACTGCACGAGCCGCGGGTCGTCCACGCCGTCCAGGGCCAGCTGGCGCCCCCAGGCCGATACCACGACGGGGCTGGACAGGTCGGCGCGCGGCGTGGCGATGACCTTGGCCTGCTGGGCGACCAGCGCGCTCAGCGTCGTGACCTGGGCGTCGGCCAGGTCGGGGTCGAAGGCGACCCAGATGGCGCCGTGCTCGAGGTCGTGCACGATCAGCTCGTCTGTCGGCGGGTCGGTCTCGTAGAACCCGCAGGTGGCCGGCACGGGGAAGTGCTCGCCCCCCGTGGGCGGGCTGGGCTGATAGGTCAGGTTCTCCTCGGTGTGGGTGTGGCTGTCGATGCGGTACGCCTGCACTCCGTCGATGCCCTCGGCCGCCGGACCGATCAGCTCGCCGCCGCTGGTGGTCCGGGCGTCGTCGCCCTCGGGCGACGATGAGCCGTCCTCGGCGCTCGCGCTGCACGCCCCGGTCAGGGCGACGAGCGACACCACGAGCAGGACAGCGGCAGGCGAGCGGCGGCGAAACACGGCGTGGGACGCTAGCCGCAACCGCCGCCGGCGGGGCGCCGGGGACCGGCCGGTCACACGCCCTCGAACGCCGCGGCCCGCACGCCCGAGCGCCCCAGCTCGTGGAGGAACGGCAGCGGCTCGACCAGCGTCGCCAGCCCGCCCGCGCCCGTCGTGAGCGTGCGCCCGGCGGCCAGCCAGCGCACCGTCACCGCCGCCACCGTGCCCGCCGCCACCGCCGGGCGGTCGACCGCACCGAGCACCACGGTGTCGCGCACCTGGCCGCGCCGGCCCCGCACCTCGACACGCAGGCCGCCGATACGCCCCTCGGCGTGTGGGCGGCGCAGCATGGGCAGGCCCGCGGTCATCCGGTCGCGGCGGGTCGCCGCCAGGCGGGCGGTCACCCGGCCGACGCCGGGGAAGGCCGGCACCAGCAGCAGCGCGTCGGGGAGGGCCGCCCGGTAGCAGTCGGAGCCGCCGATGGGATCGGGGAAGAAGCACAGCTCGCGCCCCGAGCCCGCCGGGCGGCGGCGCCACGAGTGGTCGCGCCAGTCGAGCCCCACGCCCCGCAGCGCGTGGTGGTGCTGGCGCGCGCACGCCGGGCCACCCGTGCCGTGGTGGGCGACGTGCACCTCGTCGACCTGGTCGAGCTCGCCGGCCGCGTGCTTGGCCAGCACGCACGACAGCCCCGGCCCGAAGCCCGCGCCGACGGCCACCACCACGCCCCGCTCCCGAGCCTCGGCGTGCAGGTCGAGCAGGCGCTCGACCGCGCCCACACCGTCGGCCACCGACACGACGTGGCGGCCGGCCGACACCGCGGCGCGGGCCACGGGCACCTGCCGGGGCGAGGGCGCGGCCAGCAGCACGATGTCGGCGTCGGCCGGGTCGGGCTCTCCCACGCCCTCGGCGCGGTCGCCCAGCGAGGCCACGACCGCGGCCTGGCGCTTGCGGTCGGCGTCGTGCACGAGCACGCGGCCGGTACCGGCGTCGGCCACCAGGTGGCGGGCGGCACGGGCGCCCACCGCGCCGGCACCGCAGACGAGGACGCGCAGCATCGCTACCGCAGGTCGGGGCCGCTGAGCTCGCGCCAGCCCCCCGTCTGAGGCGGCGTGCCCCCCGAGCCGCGCAGCCGCAGCACCACGGCGATGACGCCCGCGATGCCCACAGCCGCGAGTGCACGTCGGAGCAGGGCCATGGGCGACCTCAGGTGGTAGGCGGGAGCCCGACCCCGGCTGGCGGGCTGGCGGACGGACAGCGAGACGTGGGGCTAGCTGGAATCGAACCAGCGACCTCACCCTTATCAGGGGTGCGCTCTAACCGACTGAGCTATAGCCCCGCTGAGCGGTTGACACTATCGCTGCAACTGGCGCGGGGGCGAACCGCTTCCCGGACGGCCCGCGGCCGCCGGCGGCCGGCGCCCAGCCCCACCCTGGCGGCCCGGGCCGGGGCCCGATGGGCGGGGCACCGGCTCGCGGATGATTGTGTGGCGCACGCCCCCGGTGAGCTCGTTGAGCAGGTTCAGCAGCACGGTGAGCAGCACGTTGCCGATGGACCCGGCGACCACCAGGATGCCCGCGCCGATGGCTGCCGCCCGGAAGAGCGTGCCGTCGTCGACCGCGAACCCGCCGACGAGTACCTCGCCCTCGTCGCACTTGTCGTCGGTCTCGAACACCGCGTCCTTCGGCACCTCGGCCGTCGGGACGCACTCGCCGTACGCGCCCATGCGGGTCACGAAGCTCTCGAACTGGTCGATCGTCCCCACCGAGCGGCCGGCGTTGTAGAGCAGGGTGCCGGCCACCACGACGATGAGGGCCAGGCACAGGTAGAACAGCGCCGAGACCTTGAACACCGACCAGGGGCTGATCGACCAGAGGCGCTGGTTGACGCGCAGGCCACGGCGCGCGGCACGATCGGGGCGCCCCAAGGCGTGCCGGCCGCGGCGCAGCGCGCGCAGGCGCGACGGCGGCGGCACGAGCACGGGCGCGGGTGGCGGCTCGGCGCCGGGCGGGAGGCCGGCGGGAACGGGCACGGGTCCCGGCATGGGTGCCGTGCCCGGCGTGGGTGCCGCGCCCGGCGGGGCTGCCGGCGTCGGCATGGTGAGCTCGCCGGTCGCCCCGTCGCCGCCCGGACGCGTCGTCGTCCGCTCCGGTGCGGCCGGTCCGGACACGGCGTCCTCGCCCCACTCGGCGGCCCGGGGTGAGGGGCGCTCGCCCAGGTCGGTGCGGCCTGACGCTGACCGCTCGCCGCGTTGGGAAGTGCCCGCTGCCGACGACTCGCCTCGCTCGGTGATGCCCGCCGCGGAGCGTTCGCCCTGGTGGGTCGTGCCACCGGTCGGCGCCGTGCCCGTGCCTCCGGGCGATCCGCCGTTGCCGCCGGTGCCGTCCGGTGCCGGGGGGGAGGCCTGATCGCCGGCCTCAGGGCTCGCCGATGCACCGGTCGTCGTCGACGACGGGTCGCCAGAGGCGCCGCCCCCGCTCGGTCGGGAGTCCTCGTCGGTCGTGACTCCAGGCGCGTCAGCCGGCATCGTCGGGAGTCTACGGCACCCCGCGACCAGACTGACATCAGTCTCAGTGCCAGCCCCCTCATCTGCACACCACGAAGTGCACCGGGTCGCTCTCGGGAAGTGGCTGGCACAGCCCGGCAGCAGGGGCGACGGCCACCAGTTCGGCCACCGACGAGCGGCTGACGTCAACGGCCAGCCCGCGCTCGTGGTCGGACGTGCCAGGCCGGGCGACCGGATAGGGGTTCGTGTGCCGGCGGTCCCAGAGCGCCTGCTGCTCGGCCCGCGTGCGCAGGCCCGAGATGACGGGCACGGGGTACCCGAGCAGGCCGTCGGCCCGCGCCAGGGCGGCCAGCATGGCGGGCGCCAGCCCCGCGCGGCCGCGCGCGACGGCGCCGGGTCCGGTCGCGGGCGGGGCCGCCCGGGTGGTCGCCCGCGCCCGGGCGTCGGCGGCGGCGTCGCCCACGCGCACCCGTACCACCACCTCGTCGCCTGTGCGCCGGAACGCGACCAGGTCACCCCCGTTGGCGGCGGCGAGGTCGTTGGCCGCCTGCTCGCCCTCGACCGCCCCGGCCAGCGCCGCCGCGTCGGCGGCCGTGCGTGCCGCGGCGTGCTCGCGCACGGCCAGCCCGACCGGGACCAGGCCGACGAGGGCGACGGTCACGACGGCCAGCATGGCGGCGGCGAGCGGCAGGGCCTGGCCGCGATCGTCGCCCCGGTGTGCCTGCACCATGGGTGCACCTCCCCGCGCCCGCGTGGGCGCGCATCACGTGTGGATGCTGAGGGGAAGCGCGAGCCCGCCGGAGCGAGGATCGGGGTGGACGCCGGCGCGACCGCCGGCCGGGCACCGTCAGACGTCAGTCGTCGACGTCGTCGGGGCCGAGCACCGGGGCGACGGCGGCGACCGTCTGCCCGGTATCGAGGTTCATCACACGCACGCCGGTGGCGTCACGGCCCTGAGACGACACGTCGCGGACCGCCATGCGGATGATGGTGCCCGCGGAGGCGATCACGAAGATCTCGTCGTCGATGCCCACCATGAACGCGGCGACGACGATGCCCTTCTTGGCCGTGAGCTTGATGCCCCGCACGCCTTGTCCACCGCGGCCCTGGGTGTTGAAACGGTCGAGCTGGGTGCGCTTGCCGTAGCCGGCGTCGGTGACCACCAGCAGGGCGACGTCGTCGCGGGCCACGTCGCACGAGACGACCTCGTCGTCGGCCCGCAACTTCATGCCCCGCACGCCGGCCGCCGCCCGGCCCATGGCCCGCACGTCGTCCTCGGAGAAGCGGATGGTCATGCCCGAGCGGGCCACCATGAAGATGTCGTCGCCGCCGTTGGTGGGGATGACCTTCACCAACTCGTCGTCGTCGCGCAGGTTGATGGCGATGAGGCCGCTGCGCAGCGACGAGTCGTACTCGTTGAACTTGGTCTTCTTGACCTGGCCCTTGCGGGTGGCGAAGAACAGGAACCGGTTGGTCTCGTAGTCGCGCGTGTCGATGATCGCCTGGATGCGCTCGCCGGGCTGCAGCGGCAGCAGGTTGACGATGGCAGTGCCCCGGGCCGTGCGGTCCTTGCGGGGGATCTCGTGGGCCTTGAGCCGGTAGACCCGGCCGCGGTTCGAGAAGAACAGCAGGTACGCGTGCGCGGTGGTGGTGAGGATGTGGGTGACGTAGTCGTCGTCGCGCAGCTTGGTGCCGGCGATGCCGCGGCCGCCCCGGCCCTGGGCCCGGAACGTGTCGGAGGGGACGGTCTTGACGTAGCCCCGCTGCGACATGGTGACGACGAGCTCCTCGTCGTCGATGAGGTCCTCGATGTCGATGTCGCCGATGTCGTAGGTGATCTCGGACCGGCGCTCGTCGGCGAAGCGCTCCCTGACGTCAACCAGCTCGTCCTTGATGACCGTGAACAGGCGGGACTCGTCGGCCAGGATCGCCTCGAGCTCGGCGATGGTGCCCCGCAGCGCCTCGAGCTCGGCCTCGAGGTCGATGCGGGCCAGCCGGGTCAGCTGGCCGAGGCGCATGTCGAGGATGTGCTCGGCCTGGTCGATGGAGAACTCGAACGGCTCGGCCATGAGCCCGACCCGCGCCGCGGCACGGTCCTCGGACCCCCGGATGAGGGCGATGACCTCGTCGATCATGTTGATGGCCTTGAGCAGCCCCTCGACCAGGTGGGCCCGCTTGTTGGCCTTGTCGAGCCGGAACTGGCTACGCCGGCGGATGACCTCGACCTGGTGGTCGATGTAGGCCTGCAGCATCTGCACCAGGTTGAGCGTGCGGGGCACGCCGTCGACCAGCGCCACCGTGTTGACCGCGAAGTTGATCTGCAGCGGCGTGTGCTTGTACAGGTTGTTGAGGATGACGAGGGCGGGCGCGTCCTTCTTGAGCTCGATGACCAGGCGCGTGTTGCCGCCGGCGGACTCGTCGTTGACGTCCGCGATGCCGTCGATGGTCCGCGCCTCGACCAGGTCCTTGATCTTGCTGGCCGTGGCCGAGATCGACGTCTGGTAGGGCATCTCGGTCACGACGATGCGGTCACGCTGGCGGCCGGTGCCCTCGACGATCTCGGTGCGCGCCCGCAGGCGGATCGAGCCCTTGCCGGTGCGGTAGGCGTCCATGATGCCGGCCCGGCCCATGATCAGCCCGCCGGTCGGGAAGTCGGGCCCCTTGACGAACTGCATGAGGTCGTCGGGGGTGGCGTCGGGGTTGTCGAGCAGGTGCACGACCGCGTCGATCGCCTCGCCCAGGTTGTGGGGCGGGATCTTGGTGGCCATGCCGACGGCGATGCCCTCGCTGCCATTGACCAGCAGGTTGGGGAACCGGGCCGGCAGCACCTCGGGCACCTGGAACTCGCCCGAGTAGTTGTCGACGAAGTCGACGGTGTCTTCCTCGATGTCCTGCAGCATCACCATGGCCAGCGGGTCGAGCCGGCACTCGGTGTAGCGGCTGGCGGCGGGCCCGAAGTCGGGCGACCCGAAGTTGCCGTGACCGGCCACCAGCGGGTGGCGCAGCGAGAAGTCCTGGGCCATGCGCACCAGTGCGTCGTAGATCGCGCCGTCGCCGTGGGGGTGGTAGCGGCCCATCACGTCGCCGGTGACGCGGGCGCACTTCATCCACGTGCGGTCGGGCCGGGCGCCGATGTCGAGCATGCCCCAGAGGATGCGGCGATGGACGGGCTTCAGGCCGTCGCGCACGTCGGGCAGGGCCCGGGCGGTGATGACCGACATGGCGTAGTCGAGGAAGGAGCGCTCCATCTCCTCCTGGATCTCGATGGGCTCGACCGCGAGCCGTCCGCGCTCGACGCCGTTGTCGTCGCCGTCGCTCATGCCGTCACTGGGGGGCGTGGTCTCGTCTGCCATGTCTCTCGTGTTCTCGCGGGGGTGGTGCCTCGGGTCGATCAGATGTCGACGAAGCGGGCGTCCTTGGCGTTGGTCTGGATGAAGTGCTTGCGCAGGTCGACGTCGTCGCCCATGAGTATGGACAGGACCTCGTCGGCGAGCGCGGCCTGCTCGACGTTCACCTGCAGCAGCGTGCGGGTGGCGGGGTCCATCGTCGTGATCTTGAGCTCTTCGTGATCCATCTCGCCGAGGCCCTTGAGGCGGGAGAAGTCCTTCTTGTGGTTGGGCCGCTCGGCCAGGAACCGGGCCTTGGCCGCGTCGTCCTTGAGGTAGACCTTCTCCCGGCCCAACTCGGTGGAGTACAGCGGCGGCTCGCAGATGTAGATGTGGCCCTGCTCGACCAGCGGCTTCATCTGCCGGAAGAAGAACGTGAGCAGCAGCGTGCGGATGTGGGCCCCGTCGACGTCGGCGTCGGTGAGGATGCACACCTTGTCGTAGCGCCGCTTGTCGAGGTCGAACTCGTCGCCCAGGCCGGCGCCGATGGCCGAGATCAGCGTCTGGATCTCGTTGTTCTTCAGCATCTTGTCCATGCGGGCACGCTCGACGTTGAGGATCTTGCCCCGGATGGGCAGGATCGCCTGGGTCGCCGGATTGCGGGCCTGCACGGCCGAGCCGCCGGCCGAGTCGCCCTCGACGATGAACAGCTCGCGCTCGCCGAGGTCCTTGGACGAGCAGTCCTTGAGCTTGTCAGGCATGCCGGCGCCGTCGAGCAGCGACTTGCTGCGCACCAGGTTGCGGGCCTTCTTGGCGGCGTCGCGGGCCTGGGCGGCCGCGATGCCCTTGCGGACGATCTTGTTGGCCTCGGTGGGGTTCTCCTCGAGCCAGTCGCCGAGCTTCTCGTTGGTGGCCTTCTGCACCAGCGTCTTGATCGAGGTGTTGCCCAGCTTGGCCTTGGTCTGGCCCTCGAACTGCGGGTCGCGCAGGCGCACCGACACGATGGCGGTGATGCCTTCGCGGATGTCCTCGCCCGCCAGGTTGGGGTCCTTCTCCTTGAGCTGGTTCTTGGCCCGGGCGTACTTGTTGACCGCCGTGGTGAGGGCCGCCTTGAACCCCTCGACGTGGGTGCCGCCCTCGACGGTGTTGATGCCGTTGGCGAAGCTGTGGATGCCGTCGGTGTTGTAGCCCGTGTTCCACTGGAACGCGACCTCGACCTCGGAGGTGGCGTCCTCGTCGGCGAGGTAGCCGACCTTGGAGAACAGGCTCTCCTTGGTCTTGTTGACGTGACGGACGAAGTCGACGATGCCGCCGGCGTACTTGAACACGACCGGCTCGGGATCGTGGCCAGGACGCTCGTCCTTGAACCGGATCTCCAGGCCCTTGTTGAGGAACGCCATCATCTGCAGGCGCTCGACGATGGTGCGGGCCGAGAACTCGACGGTCTCGAACACCGTGTCGTCGGGCCAGAACGTGACGATGGTGCCGTGGCGCGGGCCCGACCGACCGTTGCGGGGCGACTCGCCCACGGCCCGGAGCTTGCCCTGGGGCTCGCCGCCGTTGGCGAACTCCATGCGGTAGCGCTTGCCGCGCTGGTCGACCTCGACCACGACCCTGCGGGACAGCGCGTTGACGACCGAGACGCCCACGCCGTGCAGGCCGCCCGACACCTTGTAGCCGTCGCCGCCGAACTTGCCGCCGCCGTGGAGCTTGGTGAGGGCGATCTCGACGCCCGAGATCTTGTGGATCGGGTGGATGTCGGTGGGGATGCCGCCGCCGTTGTCGACGACACGGCAGCCGCCGTCGGCCAGCAGGATGACGTCGATGCGGTCGCAGCGGCCGGCCATGGCCTCGTCGACGGCGTTGTCGACCACCTCCCACACGCAATGGTGCAGGCCGGAGGGGCCGGTGGAGCCGATGTACATGCCCGGCCGCTTGCGCACCGGCTCGAGGCCCTCGAGGACCTGCATGTCCTTGGCTCCGTACGAGGTGCTTCCCTGAGGCAAGGCGCGCCCTTCTGTCAGGTGGATTTCCTACGGGCGGTCGACCGGCGCTGGGAGGGAGTTTCCCCGAGCTTTTGCCTGGTCAGACCGCCGATTCACAACACGTGCAGTCTATCAGAGGGGTACGACAATCCCGGCCATCCCGGGGTCGCGTTCAGCGCCCGCGGGAGCCGCCGCGGGGCGGTCGCGGGCCGCCCTTCCGGCGCGCCACGCGCACCTCGACCCGGGTGATGTGCCGGGCGCCCGACAGCTCGGCGAGGCGGGCCACGAGCTGGGGCTCGAGGAAGCGCACGTGGGTGGTGAGCGCCGGGTCGTCGCACGCCACCACCAGCGTCTCACCGTCGATCGAGGCCGGCCGGGTGCGCGCCGCCATCGCCGGGCCGACCACCTCGTCCCAGCGGTCGAACACCACCTCGACCCCGGCCCGCGCCGGGGCCCCCAACCGGCCCAGCACGCGGTCGATTGTGTCGCCCAGCCGCACGGGGGCGGCGGGCGCGGAGGGGAGCGGCCGCCATGCCATGCCCGACAGTCAACCAGACGGCGCCACCGGCCGGTGCGAGCCCGCGCGCGCTTTCGCCTGTCGCCCTGGTCGCCGCCGTCCGGAATGGCCAGCGCCCGAGCCGGACGGACGGGCGGATGTGTCCCGCAGTCAGGGTCGGATCCGGCCGTCGACGATGCGGAGCACCCGCTCGGGGCGGGCCTCGGGGGGCAGCGACGACGCCGTGGTGAGCAGCGTCTGGCCCGCCGGCAGGTGCGCCAGCAGGGCGGCGCTGCGCTCGGGGTCGAGCTCGCTGAAGACGTCGTCGAGCAGCAGCACGGGAGGCGACTCGACCGCCGCGGTCACGACATGGTGCGCCGCCAGGCGCAGCGCCAGGGCCAGCGTGCGCTGCTCGCCCTGGCTCGCCTGCGTGCGGGCCGGGGCACCGCCGATCGACAGCGCCACCTCGTCACGGTGGGGCCCCACGGTCGACACGCCCCGGCGCACGTCGTCACTGCGGGCCGCCGCCAAGGCCGCGGCCAATGCCGCCGCCAGGTCCGCCTCGGGCGGGCTCGTCGCCGGCGCTCCGCCCGCGCCCTCGCCGTCGACGCCGGGCGCCGCGCCCGCCGGCGGGAGCCAGCCCGCCTCGTAGCGAGCGGCCACCCGCGCCGGACGGCGGGCCAGCGCGTCGTAGGTGGCGCCCAGGACGGGCGCGATGCGGTCGAGCAGGTCGAGGCGCGCCGCCGCGAGGGCCGCGCTCGCCTCGGCCAGCTTGGCATCCCACACGTCGAGCGTGAACGCGGCCGCCTCGTCGAGCCGCCCGGCCGTCTGCTTCAGCAGGGCGTTGCGTTGCCTCAGCACCTTGTCGACCGCGCCGCGCCGCGCGTCGTTGCGGGGGTGCAGGCTCACGAGCGCGTCGTCGAGGAAGCGGCGCCGCTCGCCCGGCCCGTCCTTGACGATCGCCAGGTCGTCGGGCGTGAACACCGACACGCGCAGGGAGCCCAGCAGGTCGCGGGCCCGGCGCAGCGGCTGGCGGTTGACGAGCACCCGGCTGCGCCCGCTGGGCTGGATCTGGGCCTCGATGAGCAGCTCGCGGCCCTCGCGCTCGGCCAGCGCCCGCACCACCGCGAACGACGCGCCCCGGCGCACCAGGGCGTCGCTGGGCGCGCCCCGGAACGACGACAGCGTGGCCAGCCAGGCCAGCGCCTCGAGCAGGTTGGTCTTGCCCTCGCCGTTGGCCCCCACCAGCGCGGTGAGGCCTGGCGCCAGGTCGAGTTGCGCCGAGCTGTAGCTGCGGAAGTCGGTCAGCCAGAGGGTGCGGACCTGCACGCGCCTGCGTGCCCGCCCGTCAGCTCACCCGCACGGGCATGAGCAGGTACACGAACTCGGGGTGCTCGGGGCTCTTCACCAGAGCGGGCTTGAGCGAGTCGACCGACTCGATGAGCACCTCGTCGCCGGGCAGCACCTCGATGCCCTGCAGGAGGTATTCGGGGTTGAACGCGACGGTCAGCTCGGTGCCCTCGTACTTCGCGTCGAGCGACTCGTGGGCCTGGCCCACGTCCTGGGTGACAGCGACGAGGTCGAGGCCGTCGGTGGTCATGCCGAGGCGCACCGGCGTGGCCTCGCGCGCCAGCAGCTTGACGCGGCGCAACCCCTCGAGCAGCGCCTCGCGACTGACCGTGAGCCGGTTCGGGTGGGCCGAAGGGATGAGTCCCTTGTAGTTGGGGAAGTCGCCTTCGATCAGCATCGTGGTCAGGCGCACGTCGCCGGCCTCGAAGCTGGCGTCGCGCTCGCCGAGCCGCAGGGTCAGCTCGCCCACGCCCGACAGCACCTTGGTCAGGTCGTTGAGCGCCCGCGACGGCACCAGCACCGACTGGCCCTCGGCCAGCACGCTCTGGCCCGGCAGGTCGCGCACGGCGAGCCGGTACGAGTCGGTGGCCACGAGCCGCAGGCCGTCGGCCTCGGCGGTGACGAGCACGCCGGTGAGGATGGGGCGGGCGTCGTCGCTGGACGCGGCCGGCACCACCTGCCGCAGGGCCGCGGCCAGCTCGGTGGCGTCGAGGGTGACGCCGTCGCCCACCGGCTCGGGGATGCGAGGGAACTCGTCGACCGGGAACACCCGCAGCGTGAACTCGGACCGCGAGGCGGTGATGCGGGCCTGCTCGCCATCGACCTCGATCTCAACCGCGCCGGCGGGCAGCGAGCGCACCACGTCGGAGATCAGCCGGGCGGGCAGCACGGCCACGCCGTCCTCCGCGCCCCTGACGCCCTCGCGGATGTCGACCGAGATCGTCAGCTCGAGGTCGTGTCCGGTCAGGGTGAGGGTGTCGCCCGCCAACTCGGTGCGGATGCCGGCCAGGACGGGAAGGGCACCGCCGCGGCTGGCGGTGGCCCGTGCGGCCGTGCCGAGGGCTTCCACGAGGACGTCTCGCTCGCATCGGAACTTCACGCCGTCGCTCTCTTTCTCTGCCGTGCGTAGGTGATGTATCGAACCAGTGGTGGTAGTAGGGCCTGTGGATTGTGGACGACGGGTCGTCCACCCAGGTCAGCAGGCCGATGGTCGTCCCCGTGCCGTCCCCAGGCTCCCACAGCCGGCAGGGTGCGCGCGGGATGCGGGTGGGGATGCGCACGGGCCTGTCCCCCGCCGCCCGCCGGCCGTCCCCAGGACGTCCACCGAGTTGTCCACCGCGGTGTGACGCGGCCGCCGGGCCTGGCGACGGAGGCGGTCGTCAGTCACCCTGGCGCACCGCTTTCATGAGGCGGGTGACCTGGTCGTAGATCTGGCGGTCCTTCGACATGAGGGCGCCGATCTTCTCGACCGCGTGGATGACCGTGGTGTGGTCGCGGCCGCCGAACTCGCGGGCGATGTTGGGGTACGACAGCTCGGTCAGCTCGCGCATGACATACATGGCGATCTGCCGGGCGGTGACGAGGGGACGCTGGCGGTGCTTGCTCTGCAGGTCGTCGACGGTGAACCCGAACTGGGCCGAGGCCTCGTCGAGGATGAGCCGGGGCGTGATCGGCCGGGGCTGGTTCTCGCTCAACAGGTCAGCCAGCACCTGGGTGGCGCGGTCGACCGTGATGGGCTCGTGGGTGAGGCTGGCGAACGCCGACACCCTGATGAGCGCTCCCTCGAGCACGCGGATGTTGTCCTTTATGTTGGTGGCGATGAACTCGAGCACCTCGGGCGGGATGCGGGCGGTCTCGAGCTCGGCCTTCTTGCGCAGGATGGCCAGCCGCGTCTCGAGCTCGGGCGGCTGGATGTCGGTGAGCAGACCCTGCTGGAACCGGCTGCGCATGCGGTCCTCGAAGCCGATCTGGTCGGGCGCCCGGTCGGACGACAGCACGATCTGCCGGTTCGTCTGGTGCAGGTGGTTGAAGGTGTGGAAGAACTCCTCCAGCGTCTCCTGCTTGCCCTGGAAGAACTGGACGTCGTCGACGAGCAGCACGTCGATGTCGCGGTAGCGGCGCTTGAACCCGTCGCGGCTGCCCGACTGCATCGACTCGATGAACTCGTTGAGGAACGTCTCGGAGGTGACGTAGCGCACCCGGTAGGCGGGGTAGTTGTCGTTGACGTAGCTGGCGATGGCCTGCAGCAGGTGGGTCTTGCCCAGGCCGGCGTCGCCGTAGATGAACAGCGGGTTCCAGCGGCGCGCGGGCATCTCGGCCACCGACTGGGCGGCCGCGTGGGCGAAGCGGTTGGAGCCGCCGATGACGAAGTTCTCGAACGTGTAGCGGGGGTTCAGCTCGATGTCGCCGGCCGGTGGTGGGCCGGCCCCGGTGCCGTTGGGCTCGCCCCGGCCGCGGCCAGCGCCACCAGCGCTCCCCGTGGCTGTCGTCGGCTGGCCCGGCTGGCCCGGCGCGGCGAGGTGGATGCTCCCCGGGTGGCCGCCGTCGAGGGCGGGCGGGGTGCGGGAGACGTCGGGCGCACCGGGCACGGGCGTCGGCACGGTCCACAGCGACGGTGGTTCCGGGGGCTCGATGCGCAGCAGCAGCTCGACGTGGGGGGCGCCCGCCTCGGTGAGCGCGTCGCGGACGAGCCCCAGGTAGCGGCCCTCGATGCGTTCCTTGGCGAGGGGGCTGGTGACGCCGAGCGTCAGCGCGTGGCCGTCGTAGTCGACCGCGCGCACGCCCTCGAAGGCCGTGTGCCACACCGGGTCGGACACCTGCGCACGCAGCAGGGTGGCGCACATCGTCCACAAGCGGTGCGCATCGCTCATCACGTCACACAGTCCTCCGGGATCGTGCGTGTCATCCACAACACCATCCACACTTGTGGATGACGGCACAAGCACTTGACGCCAGGTAGCCGACGGGTTCTGGGAGCCGTCGACCCGCCGGTCGATGTTGGGCCCTCCCCGGCTCTGGCACCCCGTCCGAGGGGCGGGGGTCGACGCAACGTAGCACCGGCGCCTGCCGCCGACCAGGGTCGTCCACAGGGTGGGGATGCCGCCCTGGGGGCTGGATGTGGACGACCGTGCCCGGGCCTGCGACCGGTGCTTGCCGAGCGTGAGCGCGGTGTGATGGTGTGGGCACGGTCGGCGCTCGTCCCGGGTGCCCAGGTTGGCGTCGCCGGGGTTTCGCCCTCTAGCGTTGTCCCGGCACCGACGCGGGTGCTCCAACGCCGCGCGTCGAGTTGGTCGCACGATCGTTCCGGTTCCCGCCGCCGGCCCCGCTCATGACGCGAGGAGGCCGCGTGGCCGAGGAGGCACAAGGTGAAGCGCACATTCCAGCCCAACAAGCGGAGGCGGGCCACCCGCCACGGATTCCGCCACCGCATGAGCACCCGAGCCGGGCGGGCGATCGTCCGCAACCGGCGCCAGAGGGGCCGCGCGCGCCTCTCGGCCTGATCGGGCGGCTCGGCGACCGTGCGACGTTCGACGCGCTGCGGCGTGAGGGACGCCGGGCGCGGCGCGGGCCGATGACGGTGACCCACCTCCCCGGCCCCCGCGAGGTGCGGGTCGCCTACTCGATCGGCCGCAAGGTCGGCACGGCCGTGGTGCGCAACAAGGTCCGGCGCCGCCTGCGGGCGGCGGTGCGCGAGCTCGACATCAGCACCGGCGGTCTGCCGACCGGCGCCTACCTCGTGGCCGTCGGGCCCGACGCCGCCCGCCGCAGCTACCGCGAGCTGCGCGACGACCTCGGCCGGGCCATCACGGCCGCGAGCGGGTCCGCTCCCGGCACACCGTCCGGCACCGGTGGGGCGGCCCAATGACCCCGGCCGCCGCCGCGCTACACGCGGGTGTGAGGCTCTACCAGAGGGTCACAGGCGGCCGGCCGTCCCCCTGCCGCTTCGTCCCCACCTGCTCGAACTACGCCCTCGACGCATTCGAGGTGCACGGCGCCCTGCGCGGCACCGGACTGACCGTTCGACGCCTGTGCCGCTGCCATCCCTGGGGTGGCCACGGTTGGGATCCCGTTCCTGAAGGAAAGCACTGATGCTCAACGGCCTCTTCGAGCTGATCGCCAACACGCTCAACTTCTTCTACACGCTCGTTCCCAACTACGCCGTCGCGATCGCGCTGCTGACGTGTGTCGTGATGATCATCACCACGCCGCTCACGCTCAAGGGCACGCGCTCGATGATCGAGATGCAGCGCCTCCAGCCCGAGATGCGCAAGCTGCAGGTGCAGTACAAGGACGATCGCCAGAAGCTCAACGAAGAGTTGATGGCGTTCTACAAGGAGCACGAGATCAACCCGGTCGGCGGCTGCCTGCCGCTGCTCGTCCAAGCGCCGATCTTCTCGATCCTCTACTACGTGGTACAGGGCCTGACCCGCGAGGCCACATTCGTCGGCGTGCAGCGCATGGTGAAGGCCGACTTCATACCGACGGCCAACATCACGACGGGCTTCCGGCCCAAGTACCTGCACCCGGGCGACGAGCTGTACCAGGCGCTGACCACGTCGCCGAAGCCCGAGATGCGGGCGTTCGGCATCGACCTGGCGCTCAGCCCCCAGGCGGCGCTGTCCGACGGGTTCGTGACCGCGCTGCCCTATGTCGGGCTGATCGCCGTCATCGGCTTCCTGAGCTGGTACCAGCAGAAGCAGATCATGGGGCGCAACGCCCACTCCGAGGTCACGTCGCAGCAGCAGATGATGATGCGCATCGGCCCGGTGATGTACCTGTTCTTCGCGTTCGTCAGCCCCGCCGCCATCGGCATCTACTTCCTCGTCTCGACGCTGTGGCGGGTCGGCCAGCAGCACTACATCACGCGGTCGTTGTACCGGGGCGAGGATTCGGTCGGCGTCCAGGCGCAGAAGGCCATGGCGGAGCTGCGGGAGGCCCGCAAGCGTGAGGACGGCGGCGGCAAGGGTGGCGCCGGCAAGGGCCGCACCCCCCGCGACGGTGGCCCCAAGGGCGGCGGCCCCCGGGGTGGGCCGCAGGACGCGCCGCCGTCCGGTCCGAAGACCAGCAGCAACGGATCGTCGGCCCGGTCGAAGGGCACGCCTGCCGACAAGGCCACGTCCGGTGCCGGGGCGTCGGGCGTCAAGCCCCATCCCCGCTCTCGCAAGAAGAAGAAGAGGAAGTAGCTCGCTGTGGAATGGGTTGTCACGTCAGGCCGCACGATCGAGGAAGCGACCGAGCACGCGCTCGACCAGTTGGGAGTGGACGAGCAGGACGCCGAGGTCGAGGTCGTCCAGGACGCGCAGAAGGGCCTGTTCGGCCGGTTGCGCGCCGAGGCCCAGGTACGCGCGCGTGTTCGCCCCACGGCCCCCCGGCCCAAGGCCGAGCGGCGCGAGCGGCGTCGGGGTGACCGGCGGGGCCGGGACGGTGATCGCGTCCGCGCGCCGAAGGGCCAGGCCGGGCGCGACCGCGTCAAGGCCGGTGGCCGGGACGGTGACGCGCGTGGCAACGACGGCGCCCGGGCCTCGACCGGGGCACTCGGGTCGGGCATGTCCGGACCGGAGGGCACGGAGCCGGATGACCGTGAGCCGGCGTCGGGAGACGGCCAGGCCGGATCGTCCAACAGCAGGCGGAGGCGCCGCAGCCGGTCGCCCCGCACGGCAGAGGGAGCAACGGTGAGCGAGAGTGCGCAGTCGACGGATCGCCCCGAGGTCGGCGAGCTCGACCTCGAGGGCCAGAAGGTGGCGGTCGAGGAGTTCCTCACCGACCTCGTGACGGCGTTCGGCCGTTCCGATGCCACCGTGACGGTCGCCGTCGCCGAGGACCAGGCGTTGGAGGCGACCGTTGACGGCAGTGAGCTGGGCCTGCTCGTCGGGCAGAAGGGCGTGACCCTCCAGGCGGTGCAGGAGCTCGTGCGCAGCATGGTGCAGCGTCGCTTCGTCGGCCAGTCGCACGCCCGCGTGCGGGTCGACGTCGCCGGCTACCGGGCCCGGCGCAAGGAGGCGCTCGAGCGGTTCGCCACCAGCGTGGCCGAGAGCGTCAAGGAGTCGGGTGTCGCCAAGGCGCTCGACCCCATGGGCTCGGCCGACCGCAAGGTGGTGCACGACGTCGTCAACGACATCGAGGGCGTCGCGACGGTGTCGGAGGGCGAGGACGACGCCCGCCGGGTGGTCATCCGCCCGGCCTGAACGGGGCATGACCGCGACGCCGAACGGTGGGCCCGCCGATGAGGCGTCGACCGACGACGCGCCGCTGATCGCGGTTCTTCGGCGGAGCCGGAGCCTGGGGTTCCTCGGGCCCGGCTCCGTCCGCGTCCAGGTGGGGCACGCCCGGGGGTTCTCCGCGGGAGCGCCCGGGCCTCCCGGCCGCCTGCTCGACCTGGGGAGCGGGGGCGGGGTGCCGGGCCTCGTGCTGGCCGCCTGCTGGCCGACCAGCGAGGTCGTGCTGCTCGACGCGGCTGAGCGCCGCTGTGCGTTCCTCACCGAGAGCGTGTCGTCACTGGGGTGGGAGGACCGAGTCCGGGTGGTGCGGGCTCGGGCCGAGGACGCCGGGCGCCGGGAGGACCTGCGGGCCCGGTTCGATGTCGTCGTGGCCCGGGGCTTCGGTCCCCCACCGGTCACCGCCGAGTGCGGTGCGCCGTTCCTCGTCGTCGGGGGTCGGCTGATCGTCAGCGAGCCGCCGGCGGGCGACGGTGAGGCCCCGGACGAGGCTGGCGCGGGGTCGGGCGCCGCGGCCCGGTGGCCGGCGGCGGGCCTGGCGCTCGTCGGCCTCCGCGCCGAGCGGGTGTGGTCCGGCCCTTACCGCTACCGATCGCTTGTGCTCGAACGCACATGCCCGGCGCAGTTCCCGCGCCGCACCGGCGTTCCCGCCAAACGGCCGCTGTTCTGACCGCCGGCCGTGCGTCAGTCCCAGGGAACGACGGTGAGTCGCGGCCAGACAGTCGACCAGCGCTCGACCTTCGCCTCGTAGACGGCTCGCGTCACGACCGTCTTGTTGGCGCGGACGACCATCGCAAACAGGTCCCGCAACCCGAATGGCGCGCAGACCGAGAAGCCGCCTGCGTCGCGACGTACGCCGATGCTCGACGCGGTGGTGGGCCAGGTGCTGATCGCGTGCTCGGTCGAGCGGTACGGCGCCAGGGCCCGGCCGAACCTGCGCTCGTACCAGAGGTGCACGCGAGCTTCGTTGGTGACGTCGAGTCGCACGCCCAGGTCGGCGAAGAGCGCCTGCGCCCCTGCCTCGATCGAGCGCTCCCCATCCGCCGTGAGATCCGCGTCGTCGAAGTACACGAGGTCGTAGTCGTTGACGCCTGTCCGGGGATCGAAGCCGTGCAGAAGGTTCCAGACGGTGTTCGTGATGCAGCCGGCACCGAGATACCACCCGGGTAGGCCGAGTGCCCCGGCGCGAGCCAGGATGGCGTCGACGCACGGGTTGCTCCGAGTGGCACGCTCGAGCCCGGCAACCTGCCGATGGAGATCGGCGTCGGCCAAGTCGGCGAGCTCGTGCTCCCGTTCGTCTGGCGGCCCGGACGGTGGCTGGCGATACGCCATGTGGCGATGATGACAGACGGGCGCCGACACTCGGCGCACGGCGCAGGTCGGGTGGCGGGATCCCGTGTTGTCTGCAAGCGAGCGGAGCGAGGTGGTGCGCGGCCCCAGCTTGGCGGCGGACACTCGTTGCCCCGGCGGTCGGAACGGAGGCCGTTTGGCGTACCGTCAGTGGGGGCCGTCTGCGGCGACTCCGGTGGCTCTGACCAGGGCCTATGGCGCCACGTCGGAGCGTGGCTCCGGCGTTCCACGTGGAACATCCGCAACCCTCGGCGGGCGCTGACCAGCCCCGCACGGCCTGCCGCGGTGGTCGCTCCAGCATCGCCAACGAATGTGCAGCAGCAGCCGCCGTTCCTTGTGAGCCAAACGGACTGCCCACCGGGAGGCGAAGCGGCCCGTACCGGAGACGTGCGGTCGGGCAGGAGCGCCGCGGGCTCGAGGAACGCATCGTGTGGGCGGTGGCGTGACGGCGGGGTTCGCGGGCTTCGCGCCACAAAGCGGTGCCGTGCATGGTTGCCCGGCGAGGACTGTGGCTTCCCACGCCGGCTGATGCCCAACGCTGGTGTGTCGGGCACAGGCGGGCGGCGGCCAACACTGCGGCGGGACGCCATCGGGCTACTGCCGACGGATGCACATGTTCCACGTGGAACGTGCAGGCCATGGCCGCGTCGCACAAGGCGGCGGCGCAGGCTGATCACTGGCGGCTTCGAGCCCGACAGCGTGGCGCTCGAAGGGCTCGCAACTGACACGTGTGCGTGTGACTCCGTGGCGCGGACTCGACCACGCGAGGCGGAGCTTGGGAGGGCGTGAGTCCCAGGTCGGAGTGTGCCCCTCAGCCGCGATGGGCGGTGGGGCGAGATCGGGTGGAGTGGGTGACGGCCGGGGCCCGCCAGGCTCGGCCTGGCGGGCCCCTTGTCCATGTGGTCGCAGGCTCGTCGGCCCGCCGCCCACCCCCGGGCGCGGCACCCGGCGCCCGGGGTGCGAGCAGCAGTCGGCGGCTACGCACCCTCGAAGGATGGAACTGATACGGCCGATCGCCTGGTGGCGTGGAGGGGCGCCCGCAGCCCTGCTCAGGGCGGCGCCACCTGGCTGTCGCCTGCTACGAAGTGGGTCCGCGCCTGATGCATACCTGGTTGGCCCAGGGGAACCCGCCCGTGAGTTGAACTCGTATGCAGCGACGGAGGCCCCCTTGCGGCGACTCGAGGACGCTTGGTGCGACCGATGTTCCACGTGGAACACGCTCAAAACCAGGACCGCGACCCTGGGGGCGTGCGTTGCAGCGTCGCAGGAGATCGCCCGGAGGTTGGTGGCTGTGGTGCACGATGCTGGCCCAAGCTGACCTTCTGCATGCCGCCCGCGGTCTCAAACCTCCTGGTGGCGGCACGGTTCGTCGGGTACGCCGCTCTCGCGTCGCCGTCGGCGGCCGCCACGGCCTCAGCCATCGCGAACCACACACGAGCCACCTGCTGGTGTTCGCGCCGGCGCATCGGGACGGATTCTCTCGGGCCGCGTCGTACAGCACCTGGGCGTCGGACTCTGGCCCCATGCTCCGCACCTCGGCGTGGGGCGCAGCGAGGTGGTCCACATCCGTCGACGTCGCTGGGGCGTCGGAACCGCTTCCGCGGCGAGCGAGTGCCGCTCTTCGGAATGTTGAGCCCGTTCCCGCACACGGTTCGTCGCACCATCGCGCTCCATGACGTGCACTCTGACCACGGCGGAGCGTCGGCCGTGTAGCCGAGCGCCAAGCGGTGCGTCAGACGTCGACACACCCAACCGGGAGCCGTCACTCCCTTGCCGCAACCCGGAGCCCGCCGCCGGATCCGGCCCAGTCGAGGAGGCAAGCGGCGCTCGCGTACAGCTGGCACCGGGTCCGACAGGCCGAAGATCTGTTGGTCGTGTGCTGACTGAGTGCTCCTACCTCTCGTCTGCACCGGCCGTTGGCCGCACGCGATCGCCCCATGTGCGCGTAATGGCCTCGGCGGCAGTCAGATGGCGCGAGTTCGTGGCTGGGTCCCCCTACGGTCCAAGCGGCAACGCCTGCCGTGGCACGGTTTCTGCCCGAAACCCTTGGCGTGACTCCAGACGGTCGGGGGCACAGAGCCCCTGGCTTCGCGCGGAGGGTGGTTTTGACATGCCTCGGGGTCTATCGATGTATCCTGCCGGCGTCGGGCTCGCACGCTGGCAGTTCCACGTGGAACACCCCAGCGCCGTGTTCGGGGCTTGACCCGACTCCGTCGGCCCGGAAACATGTGCCGGATGACCGAGAGCACGCCCGATGCCACCACTCAGGCCCGGGCGCCCTCGGGCAGATCCGGCTTCTCACTGCCAGGGGTCGACGCCATTCCGGCGCTCGAGGACCTGCGCGGCGATCAGACAGCCCCGAACCCCTACGAGACTGCACAGGTGATGACGCCTTCTCCTGCAGTCGTCGAGCCCGAACCGGCCGGCGACGCCACCCGTCCTGCCCCCGACTCCGCTCCCACACCGTTCGAGCGCCCGCTTCCACGCATGGTCGCCATCGCCAACCAGAAGGGCGGCGTGGGCAAGACCACGACGGCCGTCAACCTCGGCGCGTGCCTGGCGGAGCTCGGCTACCGGGTCCTGGTGGTCGACCTCGATCCGCAAGGCAACGCCAGCACCGGCCTCGGCATCAACATCCGGGACCTTCAGGCCTCGATGTATGACGTCATCCTCAACGACCTGCCGATCGAAGACTGCGTCGAGGCCACAGCCGTGCGGAACCTCTTCTGCGCTCCGGCGGCGCTCGACCTCGCCGGCGCGGAGATCGAACTGGTGCCCGCGTTCAGCCGCGAGATGCGCCTACGGCGTGCGCTCGACTCGATCCGCGACGACTACGAGTACGTCCTGATCGACTGCCCGCCCTCGTTGGGCCTGCTGACCGTCAACGGCCTCGCCGCCGCCAGCGAGGTCATCGTGCCCATCCAGTGCGAGTACTACGCGCTCGAGGGTCTCGGCCAGCTGCTGCGCAACGTTCAGCTCGTACAGCGCAATCTCAACCCCCGCCTCGAGCTGAGCGCCATGGTGCTGGTCATGTACGACGCCCGCACCAAGCTCGCGGACCAGGTCGTGCACGAGGTGCGCGATCACTTCGGCGACAAGGTGTGCAACAGCATCGTCCCCCGCACGGTGCGGTTGAGCGAGGCCCCGTCGTTCGGTCAGCCGATCATCACGTTCGATCCGACCTCGCGGGGGTCGATCGCCTACCGGAGCCTGGCGTTGGAGGTGAGCGGTGGAGCGGCGCAGCGGGCTGGGTAAGGGCCTCGGCGCTCTCATCCCCCAGGACGTCACCGTCGGGCCGCCGTCGCTGCCCGGGGTCCGCGAGGTGCCGATCACGCAGATCGAGCCGAATCCGTACCAGCCCCGCAGCCATTTCGACGAGGAGTCGCTCGCCGCCCTGACGGCATCGATCCGCGAGGTGGGCGTGCTGCAGCCGATCCTGGTGCGCGAGGTCGCCCCCGATCGGTTCGCACTCATCGCCGGCGAACGTCGTTGGCGGGCCTCGAAGCGGGCGGGCATGCAGTTCATGCCGATCATCGTGCGGGACGTGAGCGACGAGCTGACCTTGCAGCACGCCCTGGTCGAGAACCTCCACCGCGACGATCTGAACCCCCTCGAGGAGGCGGCTGCCTACCAGCAGCTCATCGAGGATTTCAACATGACGCAGGAGGCCGTCGCGCACCGGGTGGGCAAGAGCCGATCGGGCATCGCCAACCTGCTGCGCCTCTTTCAGCTCCCGCCCCAGATCCAGCGCATGGTCGCCGACGGGCAGGTCTCGGCAGGGCACGCCAAGGCGCTGCTCGCCACGCCGGACCGAGCCCTCCAGGAGACGCTTGCTCGCCGCATCGTGTCCGAGGGGATGACGGTGCGCGAGACCGAGGAAGCGATCCGGCAGCACAACGCCCCGAAGGGCCCGGGCGCCCGCCCCGAGCCCGAGGGCGGGACACCGGGTAGCAGGCTGCGCGCTCCGGGCCTGCTCGAGCTCGAGGAGTTGCTGGCCGAACAGCTCGACACCCGGGTGAAGATCAACATGGGACCGAAGCGCGGCCGGGTGGTCATCGAGTTCGCCGACCTCGAAGACCTGGAGCGCATCTACCGGGTGATGGCGCCCAGCGACCAGCAGCCCACCCACGCCTCCTGACCCCGGGACCCGCCGGCGCGATCGACACGTAGCGTGCCAGATCGCGCTACGTAGCGTACAAAGAGTAGTGAACCGGTGGTCGAGGTTGACTGAAAAAGACTAAACCCCAACCGGAGGATCGATGCTCCTCAGGTTGGGGTTTAGTCGTCCACAACCTTTCGCACAGGTTGTGGATTACTCCTGTGGGTGAGGTTCAGGGGAGGAATTCATCCAGCTCAGCGAGAAGTTGACCCTTGCCTTTCGCCCCGACCAGCCGCTTCTGGGCACTGCCGTCCTTGAAGACGATGAGCGTGGGGATGCTCATCACGTCGAAACGGCGGGCGACGTCGGGGTTCTCGTCCACGTTGAGCTTCGCGACGCTGAGCTTGCCGGCGTGCTCGTTGGCGATCTCGTCGAGGATCGGGGCGATCATCTTGCAGGGCCCGCACCACTCGGCCCAGAAGTCGACGACGACGGGCTCGTCGGCCGACCCGATCGTCTCGTCGAACGTCGCATCGGTGAGAGTGCTGATGCTTGCAGCCATGTGGGTGGTGACCTTCCTTGCTGGAGCGGAACCTGGAGAAGACAGAACTACTGACCTGAACAGCGTCCCGCTCGGCGATGTTCCCGCCGGGCGGATACCCGTATCGCCTGCTCAGGAACCCTGGGCCTCGAGCCAGCGTTCGGCGTCGATGGCGGCCTGGCAACCCGATCCGGCGGCGGTGATGGCCTGGCGGTACCTGTGGTCCTGGACGTCGCCGGAGGCGAACACGCCCTCGACGTTCGTGGTGGTGGCGCCGCCGGCCAGGCCGGTGACGAGGTAGCCGGACTCCTCCATCTCGAGCTGCCCCTTGAACAGGTCGGTGTTGGGCTTGTGACCGATCGCGACGAACAGGCCGGTGACCGGCAGCTCGCTCGTCTCGTCGGTGAGCACGTTGCGCACCGTCACGCTCTCGAGCGTCGTCGTGCCGGACACGGCGTCGACGGTGTGGTTCCACAGGAACCGGATCTTCTCGTTGGCGAACGCCCGCTCCTGCATGATCTTCGAGGCCCGCAGCTCGTCACGCCGGTGGACGATCGTGACCGACCGGGCGAACTTGGTGAGGAAGATCGCCTCCTCGAGTGCCGAGTCGCCGCCGCCGACCACAGCGATGTCGTGGTCGCGGAAGAAGAAGCCGTCGCACGTGGCGCAGGTCGACACGCCGTGGCCGATCAGTTCGGACTCGCGCTCGATGCCCAGCATGAGCGACTGCGCGCCCGTCGAGATGATGAGGGCGTCGGCCGTGTAGGTGGGCTCGGCGGCGTTGGGGTCGCCGACCCACACGCCGAAGGGCCGGGCCGACAGGTCGACCCGGGACGCCTTCTCCGTGCGGACCTCTGTGCCGAACCGCACCGCCTGCTCGCGGAACCGCGTCATGAGCTCCGGGCCCATGACGCCCTCGGGGAACCCGGGGTAGTTCTCGACCTCGGTGGTCAGCATGAGCTGCCCACCTGGCTGGTCGCTGGTCGACGACGGCTCGCCTTCGAGCAGGAGCGGCTCGAGGTTGGCCCGGGCCGCGTAGACGGCGGCGGTGAGCCCTGCGGGGCCCGAGCCGATGATGATGACCTTGCGGGTGCGGCTCACGTGCGTTGTGTCCTGTCTGGATGGGGAAGATCGTCATGCGGGCGGGGAGGAGCCTCGTGGTGCTCAACCCTGCCGTGGCTCCGCTTCTTCCCCGGTGCTGCGGCGGCGGCGCCACAGCACGGCGCCGGGAATGACGAACACGAGCCCGAGGATGAGGTAGGCGGCCCACATGTGCTCCTCGCCGAACACCGCGTCGGGCAGGTAGCTGTCGAGCATCCGCACCGAGGCGATGATCAGCAGCAGCAGGCACGCGGCGCCCACGAGGGCGGCGAAGGTGCCGTAGACCACGGCGCGGGCGACCGTGATGGCCGGGCCGGTGGTCTTGTCGCGCACCGAGCCGACCACCTGTTCGATGGTGTCGGCGGCCTGGGCGGGCCAGTCACGCTGGGGGGGCGGGGGCACGGGCAGCCGGCCCGATCGGGCTGGTGAGGTGGCGTTCGCCATGGTGGGCAAGCCTACTTGCGCGGACGGCGCGGCCCCGGACCTCACGCATGCCCGGACGGGGAGCGGGCCCGGCACCCGGCGGCGGCCCGGAGCCCGGCGGAGGGTCAGCCGAGCGGCTCGTCGATCACGACGTTGCAGCCGGCGTCGAGGGCGACCACACGATCGCCGTCCGGGGTGCGGATCACGAGCACGTCGACGGGTCCGCCCCGGAGCGTGGCCGTGCCCCACAGCCGGACGACCGCGTCGCCGTCCTCGAGCGGTCCCGGCAGGTCGGTGCCACAGCCGCTGCGCAGGTCGGGGAGCAGGTCCCCGGCAGACGCCGCGGCCTCGCCGCCGCCGTCGGTCGCGCCGGTGCTGTCGGCGTCCCGAGCGGCCCGCGTGCGCAGGTCGGCGACCAGGTCGTCGGCCGAGGCGAAGCTGCCCAGCTCACCGGCCGCGAGCGGTGCGCCCGGCGGCACCTCCTCGACCAGGGTCTCGTCGTCGGCGCCCCCGCCCGATGCAGGGGCATCGGCGGCCGCACCGGACTCCTCCTGCGCCCCCTCGGAGGCGCTGCCACCGGCGTCTGGCGCTCCAGCGCTGGTCGCGACGTCGTCGCTGTCGCTGCTCGTGCCGAGCGTGGCGAGACCGGCCGCGGCGGCGGCGAGCACGGCGACGGCCGCGGCGGCACCCAGCCAGCGGGGTGTGCCGCGGCGCCGTGGCCCACGCCGGTACTGCCGGGCGGTGAGGTCGCGGACCGGCGCGCGCGCGGCCGGGGGTGACGCGGCGTCGTCGAAGGCCGCCAGCGCGGCGGCGATGGCCCGCTCCCGCACTCCCGGGTCGGGCGGCGGCACGGGAGCACCGCGCAGCGCGGCGCGGGTCGATTCGATCTCGGCCATGCGGGCCATGACGTCGGGGCGCTGCCGGGCGGCTGCGGCGTCGGCGTCGTCGAGCGCCCCGTCGAGCAGCGCCGACGCCAGCACGTCGGGGTCGGCGTCGTCGCCCTCACGCCCGCCCGGGCCGCTGGCAACGGGGTCGCCGCCCGGTCCGGTCGCGCTCGGGTCGCCGGGACCGCTCACCGGGCTGCCCGGGGTGCCGCCGGCGGGGTCGGGCATGTCGCTGCCGGCGTCGCCGGGAGGAGGGAGGCGCGGGTCGTCGGGAGTCATGGGCTGGTGGTTGGACGATCGGACGGGGCCGCCGGGTTCCCCAGCAGGCCGGACAGCAGGGCGCGCCCGCGGGCGATGCGTGACCGCACGGTGCCGACCGGGATGTCGAGTACACGGGCGATCTCCGCGTAGTCGAGGTCGCAGACGTCGCGCAGGACGACGGCGGCGCGGTAGGGATCCGGCACGCGGGCCAGGGCTGCGTCGACGTCGAGCCGGCCGTCGACCGCCCCGATGCCGCCGTCGGCCACCACTCCGGCGCGCCCGCCCGCCAGCACCGGACCGCCGGGTGTGCCCACTCGCTCGAGCGGATCCAGCCCCCGCCCGGCGCCGCCGCCACCCTCGTCGCCGTCGCCGGCGGTGCCGCCGCCGAGAGCGGTCGGGACCGGCCGTCGTCGTCGCCGACGTAGCTCGTCGAGGCAGGCGTTGGTGGCCACACGGTACGACCAGGTGCTGAAGCTCGACCGGCCGTCGAAGCCGCGGATGCCGCGGGCGACGGCGATGAGCGCATCCTGCAGGGCGTCCTGGGCGTCGGTGTCGTCGCCGGTCACCCGCCGGCACAGCCGCCACAGCCGCTCGTGGTGGCGCCGCAGCAGGGCGTCGAGCGCGCCGCGGTCGCCGGCCTGGGCGGCGGTGACGAGGCTGCGGTCGTCGTCGGCGGGATCGATGGCCAGGAAGAGTAGGTCAGCGCGCGATGCGCACTTCGTCGACCGTCACCTGGTTCGTGTCGCTGGCCCGGGTGAACCACAGCAGCACCGCGCCGCCCTCCGCGTCGAGGTCGGCGGTTGCGGTGCCGGCGCCGTTCTGGTCGAACGTCCCCATCGGCTCGCCCCACTCGTCGAGTTGGTCGTGCGCCTCGTCGGCCACGTAGACCTCGGCCTGCCAGCCGGACAGCGGGGTGTCGAACTCGAACGACTGCAGGGGCCCGGGCTCGCTGAGCTCGAAGATCAGGCCGACGCCGTCCTTGCCCAGGCCGCCCCAGTCGGGTGAGTTGTACCGCTCGCTGGACCACGAGGTGGACGGGTCGTTGTCGTAGGCGTAGCCCTGAGCGGCCTCCTCCGCGTGCTCGCCGTCGCCGCCCTGGGGGTCGAAGTCGATGCTGCTGGCGATGGCGGCCAGGTCGTCGGCCGGGGCTTCGGTGTCCTCGGCCGTGGTGTCGGTGGGGCCGTCCTCGTCGCCGAACAGTCCGTCGCCCGGGCCCTGCAGCAGCAGGCCGGCGACGCCCAGGGCCACGGCCACCAGCACGACCAGCAGCGTGGGCACCAGCCAGCGGCGCTCGCTCTCGGCGAAGCCGGCGGGCCGGCCCGGGGCGGGCGCCCCCCATGCCGAGGGCGGCGCGCCCTCCGCCGCGCCCGGCGGGGGCGGGGGCGGCAGTGGCGAACCCGGCACCCGCTCGGCGATCGTCTCGTCGCCGTTGGCGGCGCGGTCGTCGGCCCCGGCGCCCAGTAGGGAGGCACGGGCGTCGGTGGCCGTGGGGTAGCGGTTGGCGGGGTCGCGGGCGAGCAGCCGCATGGTGATGGCCTCGAGCTCGCGGGGCACGCCGGCCTTGACCAGCCTGGGCCGCTGCGGGTCGCTGTGCAGTCGGGCCAGCGCGGTGCCCGAGCTGGTGTCGGCCTCGAAGGGCACCCGGCCGCAGAGCATCTCGTAGAGCACCACGCCCAGGCTGTACAGGTCGGTCCGCGCGTCGACGGGCTTGGCCTCGACCTGCTCGGGCGCCAGGTACTTGGCGGTGCCGAGGAACGAGCCCTCCTGGGTCAGATCGGCCGACTCGGCGGCCTTGGCGATGCCGAAGTCGCCGACCTTCACCCGCCCGTCCTCGGACAGCAGGATGTTGGCCGGCTTGATGTCGCGGTGCACCAGCCCGGCGGCGTGTGCGACCGCCAGGGCGCCGGCCACCTGGGCGGCGATGTTGGCTGCCACCCACGGGTCGAGCGGACCCTCGTCGAGTCGCTCGCGCAGTGTCTGCCCCCGCACCAACTCCATGACGATCGCCTCGATGCCGTCGTCGCTGCACGTGTCGTAGACGTTGACGATGGCGGGATGCGACAGGCGTGCGACGGCGATGGCCTCGTGGCGGAAACGGGTGACGAAGGTCTCGTCGGCGGCCAGGTGCTGGTGCAGAACCTTGACGGCGATGGCGCGGCGCAGCACCTCGTCGGTGCCCAGCCACACCTGGGCCATGCCACCCGAGGCGAGCAGCTCGTCGAGGCGGTAGCGCGCGCCGAGCAGCGCGCCGGCTGTGACACCGGCGGCCTGGGACGAGCCGGGGGAGGGAGGCGTCACTGCCACGGTCTGCACACCGTAGCGAAGCGGTGGGCCTGACGCGGGGTCAGGGACCGCCGTTTCCTGCACATCTCACGCGGGGTCGACCCACGTGAGGCCCATGACGCGCGGTCCGCCATGGGTGCCGATGGTGGGGCCGATCGTGGTCACCCGGATGGTGTCGGCGGGGTAGCGCGGAGCCAGCAGCGCCAGCATGTCGTCGAGGTCCGGCGCCATGCCGTGGGCCACGCACAGGTGCTCGACCGCGGGCAGGGCGAAGATCTGGTCGCGCAGCCACTCGAGCGCCTTGCGGCGCGTGCGGGCCTTGCCGGCCTCGGCCACCTCGCCCGACGAGATGTCGAGCAGGGGCTTGATCGACAGCAGCGACCCGAGCAGGGCCTGGGCGCCGCCGATGCGGCCGCCCTTCTTGAGGTTGTCGAGGGTGTCGAGCGCGCCGATGACGTGGGTGCGGCCCACCAGGCTCTCGACCAAGGCCACGACCTCGTCGGCCGAGGCCCCGCCGGCGGCCGACTCGGCGGCGAGGGTGACCTGGGTGCCGAGGCCCGAGGTGATCGACCGCGAGTCGACGACGCGCACGTCGAGCTCGTCGGCCGAGGCGGCGGTCTGCGCCGACTGGGACGTGGCCGACAGCCCCGACGACAGGTTGATGCACACGACGGCGTCGGCGCCGCGCTCGGCCTGGCGCCGGAACGCCGCCTCGAACGCGCCGGGCGCGGGGGCCGCGGTCTCGGGCAGGTCGGCCGACGAGGCGAGCTTCTCGTAGAACTGCTCGACGGTGAGGTCGACGCCGTCGGTGTACTCCTCGTCGCCGAAGCGGATCGACAGCGGCACGACCTCGATCCCCAGCCGGTCGACCTCGTCGGCGCTCAGGTCGGCGGACGAGTCGGTGACGATGCGGACGGGCATGGCCGGCGACCCTACTAGCGTCCGCGCGCCCCGGCCTGCGCGTCGCCGTGCTACCCGCTGCGGGTGCGCTGCCGGGCCATGTGGGCCGGACGGTACGAGGCGTCGTCCCCGCCGGGGCGGGCGGCGGAGGGCCGCGATGGCGGGGTGGTGGCCCCGACCGCGGTGCCCGATGTGTGGGATGGGACACCCTGGCCGGGGCGGTCGCGCCCGCCAGGCCAGCCGGCGCCATCGGCGCCCGCGGCCCCGTCCCCGCCGGGGCTGCCGCCCCCGCCCTCGCCCCCGTCCCCGGAGGGACCGCCGGGACCGACCGACCCGGGCGGCATCAGGTGGCGCGACCGGCGGGTCCGGCGCCAGTGCCGGGCCCACCAGATGGCGAGGAACAGGCCGGCGCCCACCGACAGCACCAGGCCCACCCCCGAGATGGCGGTCGAGCGCACGTCGAACGTGGTCGAGTCGAGGACGAGGGTCCCGTCGGGGCTGGTGACCGTGACGTCGAGGCTGAACGCGCCCGAGGTGCGGACCCGCACCGGCACCTCGATGCGGGTGGTGCCGGGCGCCAGCACCTGGTCGAAGCGGTCGCCGTCCGGGAACTCGAGCTGGTCGCCGTCCAGCCGGACCCGCACGCTCAGGTCGTCGTCGGACAGGTTCGTGAGCGTGACGGGGATGGTGCTCGAGCGGGTCGTGAGGGTGATCCGGAACTCGTCGGGCAGCCTCACCACCTGGGCCAGCTCGCCGGCCGCGCCGAGCACCCGGTCGACGTAGGCGGCGCGCTGGTCGTCGGGGGTCTCGGTGCCGGTGGCCAGCAGCAGCGAGTGGTCGAGCGACGCGCCCACCTGGACGTCGTCGAGCGCCGAGCCCACCCCGGTGACGCGGGCGCGGGCGGTGTCGAGCGAGGCGGCGATCGAGCCGAGCCGGTCGTCGACGTCGTGGGAGGCCGGCTCGATCGAGGTCGGCGCATCATCGAGTGGGGGCACGTCGCGGAAGATGTGCTCGACGGGCACCACCTCCGCGGCCTGCCCGTCGGCGAGCGCCCCGAGGGCGGCGGCGGCGACGTCGGTGTCGAGCGGCGCGTCTGGCGGCAGGTGGACGAGGACCGCCCGCGTGTCCGCGGGCCGCTCCAGCCACGTGATCGCCAGCTCGGCGATGAACCGGTGGGCGGCCACCATGCCGTCCTGGCCGGTCAGGTGGGCGGCCAGCGTGGGGTCGCTCACCATGACCTGGGGCCCGTCGGCACCGAGGCGCACGGGGGTGAGGGGCACCGGGGGACGGTCGCCGCCGGTCTCCGCTTCCGCCTCGGCACCCGTCGTGCCGGCGCCGTCGGCCGTCGCCGACGGGGGGACGACGGCGCGATCGAACCCCAGGTCGACCGCCAGCCGGGCGGCGGGGGCGCCGAGGGTGGGGCCCGAGAGCCAGATACCGCCGACCGGCTCGGTGTTGAACCGCTCGCGCACGACGTCGGCGCCGTCCTCGGCCTGGTGGTTGGCCTCGCCGAGCAAGCCGGCGCGCTGCAGCGCCGCCAGGTCGACGTCGACGAAGGGCCGGGCGATCACCCGCCGTCCGACACTGGCGGCGCGGAGCTCATCGACCGTCGCCGCGCCGACCCCGCCGGAGGCGGCCAGGGCCTCGATCGTCTCGGGCTGCGGCGCGAGGGTGACGCGGACGCCGGCCGCCTGGGTCTGCGTCAGCAGCCGGGCGCGCGCGCGGGCACGGTCGAGCGCGCCGTCCGGCAGGTCGGTCGAGCCGTCCGGCTGCAGCGAGGGGGGCGCGCCGATGTCGACGAGCACGCCCACCTGCAGCGGCGGGAACTCTGGAGTCCGGTCGGTGAGGAACGTGAGGTAGGTGACGAGGCCGGCGACCGCCTCCCCGTTCGGGGAACGGACCTGCACCTCGACCGGGTAGACCCCGCGCCCCGATCCGCCCGGACCGCCGGAACCGGGCGTGAAGCCCACCGTCACCGACCCGGCGGGCCCGCGCGGCAATGCATCCAGGGGCTGCGGGTCGATCGCCTGCTCGACCGCGCCCAGCTCACCGGTGAGGGTCGTGCGGAACTGCTGGCGCGACTGGAGCCGGTCGTGCACGACCATGGCGACCTGGGCGCCGGCCGGCGGATCGGTCACCCGGACCTCGACGCCGTATGGCTCGCCGGGCCGCACGTATGCGGGCTGGCGGACGAGCTCGATGGTGGGCGCCACGGCGGCCGAGGCGACGCCGGCGCCGGCCGAGCCGGGCCGGGGCAGGGCCGCCGCCTGGCCGACGCCCGCGACCACCAACGCCATGACCAGCGCGGCCAGCGCGCTCACCAGCCCGCCCACCAGCCGGCCCGCCCGGCTGGTGGCCCGGCCGGTCACGGTCGGCCCTCGGTCCGGCCGGTCCGGGACGGGTGGGCGCCGGCCGCGCCGCTGCCGGCGGCGACCGTGCCGGCCGGCGCCGGGGCCTGGCCCGGTGCGTGCGGGGTCAGGTCGAGGTGGAGGACGGCCAGCCCCTCGGGCTGCAGCACGAAGCCCGACCGCTGGTACAGGCGCAGCGACCGGGCGTTGCCCTCCTGGGTGTTGACCAGCGCGTCGCGGGCGCCCCACCGCCGCAACCAGCGCAGGCCGTCGATCAGCAGGCCCGCGCCGACGCCGCGGCCCTGGGCCGACGGGTCGACGGCGAGCCGCTGCACGTAGCCGCGGTGGCCGGCCCGCCCGCACACCGAGTAGCCGACGACCCGGTCGTGGCTGCGGGCGACCTGGAAGTGCACGGTCGACGTGGCGGTCAGCGCCTCGTCCAGCCCGGCCCGGTCGAGCCGCCAGAAGGGCGAGAACGCGGCCCTGTCGACGTCGAGGACCTCGTCGTGGTCGCGGCGCCGGCCTCGCCGCAGGTCGACACCCGGGACCGGCGACACCGGCGGGATGTCGTCGAACGGGTGGAGCAGCAGGTGCAGCCGTTCGGTCTCGCAGAAGCCCACGTCGAGGAAGGGGCGCCGGTCGGCCCGGTGCAGCGCGGAGGTGATGACCGAGCGGTACCCCTGGCGACACAGGTGGTCGACCGCCCGCTCGACGTCGGCCGGCGTGAGTGGGCCCAGGTAGTCGGCGGCGGGGGCGACGTGCGCGATGCGGGCGTCGGCCTGCCACGGGCGGACCCGCAGCCGGCTGCCGCCGCCGGGGGCGTTGCGCATGAGGCTCACGGTCGCCGCCCCGTCGCCATCGTGCCGACGAGGACCGGGCCCGCGCCGCCGGTCGCCGTGCAGGCAGGCGCCACCGGGAGCGGGGCACCGGCGCGGCCGGCGGCGGCCTGGGTCATGGCTACGAGAGTAGGCAACCTGCGCCGCGCGATCAGAGCCACCGGCGCAGATTGTTCGCCGACCCGGGCGTCAGCCGGGCTACGCATCCAGCGCCGGCCCCGTTAGCGTTCGGGGGCAGATGTCCGTGCTCTACGTCACACATCCCCAGCTCCTCGACCACGACACCGGCCTGGGGCATCCCGAGCGCCCGCAGCGGCTGGTCGCGGTCGACGAGGGGGCGCACAGGTCGGGGCTCGACACCGAGCTGGTGCGGGTCGAGCCGCGCGAGGCCACCGTCACCGAGCTCGAGCGGGTGCACACCCGTACCTACGTGGCCGCGCTCGAGCGCTTCTGCCTCACCGGCGGCGGCCGGCTCGATGCCGACACCGTGGCGACGCCCCCGTCGTGGCAGGCGGCGCTGCTGGCGGCGGGCGCCGGGCTCACCGCCGTCGCCCACCTCGACGCGGGCGAGGCTCCCGCCGCGTTCTGCGCGGTGCGCCCGCCCGGGCATCACGCCCTGCCCTCGCAGGCCATGGGGTTCTGCCTGTTCAACAACGTGGCCGTCGCCGCCGCGGGCCTGGCCGACCGGGGCGAGCGGGTGGTCATCGTCGACTACGACGCCCACCACGGCAACGGCACCCAGGACGCGTTCTACGACGATCCCCGGGTCACGTACGTGTCGTTCCACCAGCACCCGCTGTACCCGGGCACCGGCTCGCTGCTCGAGACCGGCCGGGGCGACGGCCGCGGACGCACCGTGAACGTGCCGCTGCCGCCGGGGGCCACGGGCGACCTGTACCGGGCCGGCGTCGACCAGGTGGTGGCGCCCCTGCTGGAGGAGGTGGGGGCCACGTGGCTGCTGGTGTCGGCCGGCTTCGACGGCCACCGGGCCGACCCGCTGACTGACCTGGCGCTCACCTCGGGCGACTTCGCCGACCTGACGGCGGACCTGGTGGCGCTGGTGCCCGCCGGGCGCCGGCTGGTGTTCCTCGAGGGCGGCTACGACCTCGACGCCCTGCGCGACTCGACCGCGGCGGCGCTGGCGGCGCTGGCCGGCGAGCGCATCCACGCCGAGCCCCCGTCGGGTGGCGGCCCCGGGCGCGACGTCGTGGAGGCGGCGGGCACGGCCCACCGCCGGGCCGCGACCGAGCCCGACGAGGCGGACGCCTGGCCGGGCGGCGTGCCCACCATCCCGCCCCGCTTCGGCGTGGCCACCGCCGACGGCGACTGATCGCGGTCCGGCGCGACGTGGCGGACCTGGCCGCGTGCGCGGGCCCGGGCCCCGTGGCCCCTGCGCCGTCCCGCCGGGCGGGCGATCCCGCTTCGGGCCCCGAGCACGACGTCAGTAGCCTGCGCCCGTGATCCCCGAGCGGCTGCAGCCCATCCTCGACGTCGTCCGGCCGCTCGCCGACCGGTTCACCGCGGCCGGCCACGCGATCTACCTCGTGGGCGGCATCGTGCGCGACCTCGTGCTCGACCGCGTGCACGACAGCTCCGACCTCGACCTCACCACCGACGCCCGCCCGGACGAGTCCATGGCGCGGCTGGCCGGCTGGGCCGATTCGGTGTGGTCGCAGGGCCAGGCCTTCGGCACCATCGGGGCCCGCAAGGGCGACACGATCTTCGAGATCACCACCCACCGGGCCGAGGCCTACCGCGAGGACTCCCGCAAACCCCACGTCGTCTACGCCGAGGACGTGACCGAGGACCTGGCGCGCCGCGACTTCACCGTCAACGCCATGGCGCTGCGCCTGCCCGACGTCGAGCTGATCGACCCCTACGGCGGGGTCGCGGACCTGGCCGCGGGCGTCCTGCGGACGCCGCTCGCCCCCGAGGTGTCGTTCTCCGACGACCCCCTGCGCATGCTGCGGGCGGCCCGGTTCATCGCCGGCTACGGCCTGGCGCCCGACCCGGCGGTCGTGGAGGCGGTCACGGCCATGCGGGGACGGCTCGACATCGTGTCGGCCGAGCGGGTGCGCGACGAGCTGTCCAAGCTGCTGGTGGTCGACGATCCCAGCACGGGGCTGTGGTTCCTGGCCGACACGGGCCTGTGCGACGAGTTCCTGCCCGAGCTGCTGGCCATGCGCCTCGAGCAGGACCCGATCCACCGCCACAAGGACGTGCTGGCCCACACCATCGCGGTGGTGGCCAAGACGTCGCCCCGCCTGCGGGTGCGCCTCGCCGCGCTGCTGCACGACGTGGGCAAGCCCAAGACCCGCTCGATCGGCCCCAAGGGCGTGACCTTCCACCACCACGAGGTGGTGGGTGCCCGCATGGCCCGCGACCGCATGCGGGCCCTGCGGTTCCCGAACGACCTGATCGACGACGTGCAGCGGCTGGTGTTCCTGCACCTGCGCTTCCACGGCTACCGCGACGAGGTGTGGAGCGACTCGGCCGTGCGCCGCTACGCCCGCGACGCCGGTCCGCTGCTCGACGACCTCAACGAGCTGACCCGGTGCGACTGCACGACCCGCAACGAGCGCCGCGCCCGCCTCCTGGCGGCCCGCATGGACGCGCTCGAGGCCCGCATCGCCGAGCTGCGCGAGCGCGAGGAGCTGAGCGCCATCCGTCCCGACATCGACGGCAACCGGGTGATGGAGCTGTTGGGCGTCCGCCCCGGCCCGCACGTGGGCGAGGCGCTGTCGATGCTGCTCGAGGCCCGGCTCGACGAGGGCCCGCTCGGCCAGGAGGAGGCCGAGCGCCGGGTGCTCGCGTGGTGGGCGGAGCGCCGGTCGTCGGACTGACGCCGCCCCCCGCCAGCCGGCTGGGCTCAGACTCCCAGCTTGCGGGCCCGCACGATGAGGGTGGGCGGCACCCAGCGCATGGCGTCTGACCAGGCCTCGCCGGCCTCGGCCCGGTCGGCGGCGGGCTCGAGCAGCGTGTCGACGGCGAAGCCGGCGCGGTTGAGGCTGGCGAACACGCCGGTCAGCGTGAGCACCCGGTCGGGCTCGCCGCGGTCCTCGGCCACCGACCACGTGACGGGGCTGGTGTCCCACCAGGCGCGGCGCAGCACGGGCTCGCCGCCGGCCGGGTCGAGCATGACGAAGGCCGGATGAGGCAGCGAGAACACGAACGGCCGGTCCGAGCGCAGCACCCGGTGCACCTGGCGGAAGACCCGGTCGGGGTCGTCGACGGTGGCCAGGCCGTAGGTCGACACGGCGGCGTCGATGGTGTCGGCCCGCACGAAGGCCAGCTCGGCCAGGGGCCCGCGGTGCGTCTCCACCCGCACACCCTCACGCGCCGCGCGATCGCGGGTCTCGCCCAGGTTGGCCGCGCTGTCGTCGACCGCGACGACCCGGGCCCCCGCCCGGGCGAGGGCCACGGCGCCCGCCCCCGCGCCGCACCCCAGCTCGAGCACCCGGCGCCCCTCCACGTGGCCCAGGAGCTTGAGCTCGCTCTCGGTGGGGAGTCCCGGGCCGTAGCGCACGGCGTCGGCGTCGAGCGTGGCGCCTGCCGTTCCGGCGAGTGAGAAGCGGGTCCAAGCCATGCCGCCAGTGTGGCGCGTCCCCCCACCCGTCGCCCGCCGGTCGGTGACGGCGTCGCCATCGTGCGCGCGGTGCATGACGGCTGCTGCGATCGGGCAGGATCGGTGTCAGACTCTGCACGGCCATGTCGTCGGAAACGCCACTCGCGGTCACCGGGCCACGGCCATCGGTGGGCATCGACCCCGGCGCCGGGGCGTCGGCCGACGGCGTGCTGGCGTTGGTGCTGTCGTGGGACGAGCGGGGCCACTGCGTGTCGGCCCGCGTCGATGACGGCGCGCTGCAGGTCAGCCCCGTGGCCATGCACGATCACGGGTGGCTCGACGTGCTCCACCCCGACGATCGCCGGCGGGTCACCGACCGGCTGCGCTCGGTGCTGAGCGGGGGGCCGGAGCGTGAGGAGCCGGTGCGGCTGGCTCGCGGCGACCGCTGGGCGATCCTCCGCATGATCCCGGACGAGCCGCGGGGGAGCGGCGCGACCGGCGTGCTCATCGACGCCACCCGGTCGTTCGGTGCCACCGCCCGCATGGCCCGGCTGGTCGAGGGCTTCAACCGGCTGCGCCGGCCCAACGAGATCGTGCGGGCCATGCTCGACGAGGGCGTCGAGTTGCTGGGGGGCACCAGCGCCACCCTGCACGTGCTGTCCGAATCGGGCGATGAGCTCGTCGTGGCGGGCTCGTCGGGGCTGCCGGAGCCGGCGGTCGACGAGCGGTTCGGCCACATCCCCCTGTCGTCCCCGCTGCCGGCCTCGGAGGTCATCCGCACCGGCCAGACGGTGGTGGTGTCGTCCGAGGGCGAGCGCCGCGCCCGCTACCCCGACCTCGACACCCCGGAGATCGAGTTCACCCCGGCGTTCGTCGTGGTGCCGCTCAAGGACGCCCAGGGCCGGCCGTTCGGCGCCATGGGCGTGGGCTTCCCCGACGCGCTGGCGCTGGGCGAGGCCAACCGCGACTTCCTCCACGACGTCGCCGCCCAGTGCGCCCTGGCCCTCGACCGGGCCCGCCTGTCCGACGCCGCCGAGCGCGCCCAGGAGCACCTCGGCTTCCTCGACGCCCTCAGCGCCACCCTGTCGTCGAGCCTGCAGGTCGACACGGCCCTCAACCAGCTCACCGGGCTGTCGGTGCCCCGCATCGCCGACTGGTCGGTGGTCCGGCTCAACGTGTCGCCCGCCAACCCCCGGCCCATGGTGGGTGCCGCGCACGTCGACCCCGACCAGCAGGCCCACCTGCGGCGTCTGATCGAGCGCATCCCCCGCGACGTCAGCGCGGTCAGCGAGCTGCGCGACGCCCTGGCCGCCAGCCGGCCGCTCATCCGCGGGTCGCGGGCGGGCGAGACGTTCAAGCCGCTGTTCGACGACCCCGACGACCGGGCGGCCGTCGACGCGGTGGGCGTCGACGCCGTGGCCATCTTCCCGCTGCGGGCGCGGGGCCGGGTGCTGGGCGCCATCGCGTTCGGCAACCGGCCGGGCCGGGCGTTCACCACCGCCGAGATCGACCTCGCCACCGCCGTGGCGTCGCGTGCGGGGGTCATCGTCGACAACGCCCGGCTGTTCCACGAGCAGTCGGTCGTGGCCCGGGCGCTGCAGGACAGCCTGCTGCCGGGCAGCCTGCCCACCATCCCCGGCATCGAGCTGGGCGCCCGCTACCGGGCGGCCGGCGAGGGACTGGACGTGGGCGGCGACTTCTACGACGCCTTCCAGGCCGACGCCAACTGGTGGATCGTGGCGGTGGGCGACGTGTGCGGCCACGGCGTCGAGGCCGCCGCCACCACGGGCTTGGTGCGGCACACGATCCGCTCGGTGGCCATGGGCGGGGTCATGCCCTCGACGGTGCTCACCCGCCTGAACGAGATGCTGCTGCGCAGCGCCGCCGAGCGCGACGAGGTCGACGACGACCGCCTCCCGCTCAGCCCCCGCTTCTGCACGGTCCTGGTCGGCGCGGTCCAGCCCACCGACCGGGGCGTCGACATCATCCTGTGCTCGGGCGGGCACCCGCTGCCCCTGGTGCGCCGGTCGGTCGGCCGGGCCGACCCGGTGGGCGTGCCGGGCACGTTGCTGGGCGTCACCGACGACGTGTCGCTCACCGACACCGTGGTGCACCTCGACCCGGGTGAGTCACTGGTCTGCTACACCGACGGCCTGATGGAGCGGCGCGCGGGGCGGCGGGCGTTCGGCGAGGAGGGCATCGTCAAGGCGCTGCTGCAGGGCAAGGGGCTGTCCGCGGCCGACCTGGCCGACCTGATCGAGTCCGAGGCGGTCGCGTTCGTCGACGACACCCCGGCCGACGACATGGCGGTGCTGGTGCTGCGCGCGTCGCCCCGGCGCTGAACCGGCTCAGACGGTCTGGGGTTCGGGTTCGGGCTCGGTGCCCGCGGGCTCGGCGCTGACGGCCACCCCCACCGGGATGCGGCGCCGGGTGGCGTGCGCGCCCTTGATCAGCTTGGTGACGTTGCGCTCGTGCAGCTCGGCGGTGTCGGCCGGGCCCGGCAGGGCGGCGCCGCAGGCCAGGTTGCTGGCGCGGATCGTGCGGTAGATCGCGTCCCACTCGTCGAAGAAGTGGCGCTCGCGGCGGCGCGACATCCACCCCCGGGTGGGCTTGACCTTCACCGTGTCGACGAAGCTGATGAAGCCGTTCCGCACGGCGCTCTGCATCTTCGTCTCGTCCTGGTGGTCGCCCCGCAGGCCGCGCAGGGCCTGGACCACGGTGGTGAACAGGCTGGTCGAGTGCACGAGCTGGCGCGGCTGGCGGTAGAAGTGCCGCATCAGTCTGAACTTCCAGTACGTGAGCTTGGGCCTGCTGAGCCCCGAGTAGGTCGAGGTCGCCCACAGCGACGTCGACGACAGGATGTGGCGGAAGTACTCGCGGTCGAGGGTGATCTTCCCCGAGTCGTACAGGCTGTCGAAGATCTGGGTGCCGGGCAGCGCCATGTAGAACCCGACCGCCGCGTCGTTGATGCCGATCTCGGCGATCTTCTCGAAGAACCCGAGGTTCTCGGCGATGTGCTCGTCGGTGTCGTGCGGGAAGCCGATCACCATGAACACCATCACGTTCAGCTCGGCGTCGACCGCGGCCTTCATGCTCTCGAACATGCGGTCGGACTTCATCTTCTTCTTGATGAGCTGGCGGGTGGTCTCGGAGCCCGACTCGGGCGCGTAGGCCATCGAGATCATGTTGGTGCGCCGCAGGAGCTGGGCCACCTCGGCGTCGATGGCCTCGGACCGCGTGCCGGTGGGCATCTGCCAGGTGATCTCGACGCCCCGGTCGAGCAGCTCGTTGCAGAACTCGACGATCCACTCGCGCTTGATGATCGCCGTCAGGTCCTGGAACGGGAAGTTACGGGCGCCGAACGTCTCGATGTAGTGCTCGATCTCGTCGACGACCTGCTTGGGGTCGCGGGGGATCCAGCGGGGCGTCCACATGTTGGGCGCCGAGCAGTACGTGCACTGGTAGGGGCAGCCCCGGGTGGCCAGGATCGGCACCGACTTGGTGGACGAGTACATGCCGCCCATCCAGCGGTGCTCGTGATAGGTGTCGAGGTCGATGAGGTGCCAGGCGGGCCGGGGGATGGCGTCGATGGCGAGGGTGCGCTCGCGGCGGGGGTTGACCACCGCCGCGCCGGTGCCGTCGCCCGTCTGCTCGCGGTAGCCGATGCCCGGCATGTCGGTGTGGGGCAGACCCCGGTCGAGTGCGTCGAGCAGCTCGACCACGGTCTCCTCGCCCTCGCCCAGCACCAGGTAGTCGGCCTTGGACGTCAGCAGGCAGAACTCGGGCATGGAGCTGACGTGCTCGCCGCCCAGGATGATCGGCACGTCGGGCAGCCGTGCCTTGATGTGTTCGATGAGCTTGGCGATGGCCGGCCACTCGTGGGTGAACACCACGGTGATGCCGATGGCCTTGGCGTCGGCGGGGACGCGCGCCGCGATGTCCTCGAACCCGAGGCCCACCAGGTAGCCGCGGAAGTAGCGGGTGTGCTTGGTGGGGGCCGAGGTGACGGCGTCGAGCACCTCGACGGTGTGCCCGGCGGCCTCGATCGACCCGGCGACGTACGCCAGGCCCAGCGGCGGCGTGATCGACAGGCTCGAGAACCGGAACGTCTCGACGGCCGGCGGCCGGATCAGGCAGACCGGTCCGTTGTGGTTGACGGCCATGCTGCTTCCCCCCATGTGTGGTCCCAGCCCCCCGCGAACTGACCGCACAGTAACCGCCCCGGGGCGTCCGCGCACTCCCTGTGACCGGGCGGCGCCCCAGGCGGCCCGCTCTCAGGCGGCGCGGGCGACGGCGCGGCTCGTCGGGGGCCGGGCGGCCCGGTCGTAGCGTTCGAGTGCCCGGGTCACGAGGGCCAGGTGCTCGAGGCCGGGCAACCGGTCGATGCGGCGGTCGATGCGCTCGATCACGGTGCGGCCGTCGGCGCCCCCGAACAGGGTGCGGGCCATGAAGGCCACCTCGGCCTTGGGCATCACGCCCGCGCCCACCGGCTTCCACAGCCGGGCCAGCGTGGCCCGGACCAGCCGCTGCGCGCCGCGATGGGCGCTCAGGCGGCGGTCGGCCTCGCTGGCGTAGAAGGCGATGTGGTTGCCCTCCTGGCGCATGATCCGGTTGAGCAGGTCGGTCAGGACGGGGTGCTGGGCCCGGTTGAGGAGCCGGGCGTAGCCGGCCTGGGTGGTCCACTCGTTGATGGCGCCCCAGGTCATGTGCAGGGCGCCGAAGGCGTTGCCGGCCACGGCCGCGCCCAGGGCGTGCAGGGTGGGCGCCAGCCGGTCACGCCATCCCAGCCGGCGGCGCATGGCGCCGACGCGCTCGGTGCCGGCGTCCTCGCCGTGGGCGGCCAGCACGCGACCGATGGCCTCGCCGTGCCACATCTCCTCGTAGCTCCACAGGGTGAGGAAGGTCGTGACCCGCGGGTCGCGGTGGGCCGGCGTGACCAGGAGGTCGCGCAGGTAGCAGATGGTGTGGTGCTCGACGTCGTGCATGTAGCGCAGGCACCGCAGCGTCTCGTCGTCGAGGGGCCGGGTGCGGAAGGCGTCGAAGTCCACGCCCGTGAGGTCGAGCCGCCGGGCGTTGAGTGCATAGCGATCGAGGTCAACCCGCATGCCCCGTGTTCGGACCCGGCGCCGGGGGTGGATGACGGCGGGCCGGCGCCGTTGCCGGCCCGCCGCTCGCGGTGCTCCCGCGGGGTGGGTCGCCGGTCAGGCGCCGGCGATGAAGGCCTCGAGCGCGTCCCGCGCCTCGTCGTCGTGCACCTGGGTGGGCGGCGACTTCATGAAGTACTGGCACGCCGGGCCGACCGGCCCGCCGATGCCCCGGTCCTGGGCCAGCTTGGCGCAGCGCACGGCGTCGATGATCACGCCCGCCGAGTTGGGCGAGTCGTGCACCTCGAGCTTGAGCTCGACGGTGAGGGGCACGTCGCCGAAGTTGCGGCCCTCGAGCCGGATGAACGCCCACTTGCGGTCGTCGAGCCACGGCACATGGTCGGAGGGACCGATGTGCACGTCGCCGTCGTTGATGCCGGCCTCGATCTGGCTGGTCACAGACTGGGTCTTCGACACCTTCTTCGACTTCAGCCGCTTGCGCTCGAGCATGTTCATGAAGTCCATGTTCCCGCCGAAGTTGAGCTGGTAGGTGTGGTCGATCGTGGTGCCGCGGTCCTCGAACAGGCGGGCCAGGGTGCGGTGCACGATGGTGGCGCCCACCTGCGACTTGATGTCGTCGCCCACGATGGGCACGCCGGCGGCGCTGAACTTGGCGGCCCACTCGGGGTCGGAGGCGATGAACACCGGGATGGCGTTCACGAACGCGACGCCGGCGTCGAGGCATGCCTGGGCGTAGTGCTTCTGCGCCTGCTCCGAGCCCACCGGCAGGTACGAGACCAGCACGTCGGCCCGGGCAGCGCGCAGCGCCTGCGCCACGTCGACGGGCTCGGCCGGCGACTCCTCGCGCTCCTGCGTGTAGAACTCGCCGAAGCCGTCGAGGGTGGGGCCGCGCAGCACCGTGACACCGGTGTCGGGAACCTCGGCGAAGCGGACGGTGTTGTTGGCGCCGGCGTGGATGGCCTTGCCCAGGTCGACGCCGACCTTGTCGGCATCGACGTCGAACGCCGCCACCACCTCCACGTCGCGCACGTGGTAGCCGCCCAGCTCGACGTGCATCAGGCCCGGCACGTCGTCGGTCGGGTCGGCGTCCCGGTAGTACTCGATGCCCTGCACCAGCGAGCTGGCGCAGTTGCCCACGCCCGCGATGGCGAGACGGATGGTGCTCATGAACGGTTCCTCCGCTTCGGTGCGACCGCAGGGGTCGGGATCTCTGTGTCGTCTGAGGTCTCGGTGCCGTCGCGCTCGCCGGCGATGAGCCGGTCGAGCCAGGCGATGTCGGCCTCGAGGGCGGCGGTGTCGCGCTCGCGCAGCGAGCGCAGGTAGGTGGTGACGCGGCCGTCGGCGCCGGAGCCGGCGGCACGGCTCTTGCGGGCCTCGGCCCGGGTGGCCAGCTCGTCGCGGCGGCGCTGGAACAGGGCGAGGCGGTCGGCCGGGGCGAGGTGGTGGCAGAAGGCGACGCGCACGAGGAACTCGCGGTCGTCGGACACGTCGGGGTCGGCCAGCATCTCGCGCAGCCGCTGCCGCCCGCCCTCGGTGATGCCGTACACCTTCTTGCCCCGGGCGCCGCGCCCGCCGGCCGACGCCTCGCGGCGCTGGGCGCGGAAGGCGGCGAGCTCGCCCACCAGCGAGCCGCTCATGGGCGCCGCGGGGCGCCGGGTGGCGGGCCGGCTCGTGACGGCCTTGACCAGGCCGGCAGCCTCGAGCCGGCCGAGCGCGGGGTACAGCGATCCGAACGAGATGCTGAGGCGTTGCCCCAGCAGCTCGCCGAGGCGCTTGCGCAGCTCGTAGCCGTGGAGGTCGTTGTCTTCGAGGAGGCCGAGGACGGCGAGTTCGAGCATCGGGGTGCCGATCGGGGGTGGGTCAGTCGTCCGTGAGCGCTATCGCGAACAGTATATCGGGGACTCATATCGATTCGATATATCGACAATCGGCCGGGAGCCTGTCCGGACCTCAACCACGCGTCACCCCGCCGGTCCACGCCGAGCGCGCAGTAGCCTCGCTGCCCATGAGCTTCCGGCCGGAGGCCATCCGCGGAGCGAGCGACGCCGAGGGCGTCGTCGACTACCGCCTGACCCGGCAGGCGGTCGTGCGCGAGTACCGCAAGGGTCGCCTGTCGCGGCTCGACGTGTGCGACGCCCATCCCGAGCTGCGCCGCGCGGCCGTCGGCGCCGGCACGGCCACCAGCGAGCCGTGCCCGATCTGCGAGGAGGAGCCGGTCACGCTCGTCACCTACGCCTTCGGGGCTCGGCTGCCCGCGGGCGGGCGCTGCGTCGCCAGCGCCCGCGAGATGGCGAAGCTCGCCCGGGGCCCGTCACCGGTGGCGTGCTACGTGGTCGAGGTGTGCACCGGCTGCGCCTGGAACCACCTGACCAAGGTCTTCCGCGTCGGCGGTTCCTGACCGGGCTCCGGCGCCGCGTGGCCCCTGACGTGGGGCGGGGCGCCGCCGCGGCCGAACGACATTGCCGAGCCGCGTGCGGGCGGTAGTCTTTCCGCCTCGGATGGCTGGACCGACTCGCATTGACCGCTCGAACGGCGCGCGCCTGCGCGCTGGCGCCGCATCTCCGGGTAGGCGCGCCCGTGTCCCTCAG
>DASSCS010000110.1:0-77273 GCA_035697515.1 Acidimicrobiales bacterium | reverse complement strand
GCCAGCGGGCGCTGGAGCGGCTGCGTCGCCAGCCCTCGCTGGCCGACGTCGGTCCCGCGGCCTGAGCCCCCGATGCGTGGCGTGGCGGCCCGGCGGGCGGGCCGGCGCGGCCGCGGGCGGGCGCCCCAGTCAGCCGCCCGCGCGGGGCGTCGCCTGGTCGCGGGCGGCCAGGAGCAGCGCTGCGAACTGGCTGCCGATCGCCCGCGGGTCCGTGCCGTCGGGGTCGACGACCACCTCGGCGACCACGCCCGTGGCCAGCGCCACGATGAGCGACGCCATGGCGGGGGGGTCGACCCAGCCGGGGATCTGGCCGGCGTCCTGCTGCCGCGCCATGTCGGCGGCGAGCTCCCGGCGCACGTCGCGCGACAGTGTTTGCAGCGCCGCGGCCAGCCCCTCGTGGTGGGGGCTCTGCGCCAGGCACTCGAGATAGCCGGGGAGCTGGTCGCGCCGCTCGGCGACGATGGCCGTGAGCGCCTGCACCGCGGCGAGGAGCTTCTCGGCCGGCGGTCGGTCCCCGGCCAGCTCGTCGAGCACCGGCTGGACGAGTCCCCGGGCCTGGCGGATCAGCGCCTCGGCCACCAGCGCGTCCTTCGATCCGAAGTAGTAGGTGATCGAGCCGAGGTTCTCGCCCGCGCGCTCGCTGATCGCCCGCGAGGTCGCGGCCGACGAGCCCCGCTCGGCGATCAGGCTGCCGGCGGCGTCGACGAGCCGGTCGCGCACCCCGCCCTCGCGGTCGCCCGCCGCCCGACGCTGCCCCACGCTCATACGGTCGTATGATACCGGCGGCCCGGGCGGGTGACCGCACCGGCACAAGGACGGCGAGCCGCCGCGTCACGCTCAGGTGGGCAGCGGGGAGCCTGCAGCCTCGTAGGCGAGCAGGTGGGGCGGGATCCTGACCACCGCGGTGAGACCGGTGCCGGTGGGGCTCTCGAGGTGGGCCCGCATGCCGTGGCGGATCGCGAGGTTGCCGGCCACGTAGTGGCCGAGGTACTTGGAGGGCGCCACGGAGAAGCTCTCGGCCCCGGCGAGCCGCCGGTTGGCGGCGTCGATCTCGGACCCGGGCATGCCGATGCCCTCGTCGATGACGGCCAGGGCGTAGCTGTCGGGGAAGGCGCGGCCCCGGATGTCGACGTCTGGTGCGGGCGGGAGAACGCGATGGCGTTCTCGATGAGCTCGGCCAGGATGTGGGCCAGGTCGGTGGCGGCCGACCCGCCGATGGTGGCCGGCTCGACGTCGCGGACGATCACCTGCTGGTAGTCCTCGACCTCGCCGAGGGCGGCGCGGATCACATCGGTCAGGCTCACCGGGGCGGCCCACTGGCGGGGCGGCTCGATGCCGGCCAGCACCAGTAGCGACTCGGCGTTGCGGCGCATGCGGGTGGCGAGGTGGTCGAGGCGGAACAGGTTGGCCAGCGCGTCCGGCTCGGTCTCGCGGTTCTCGAGCTCGGTGATGAAGTCGAGCTGGCGACCCAGCAGGTTCTGGTTGCGGCGCCCGAGATTGAGGAAGCTGTCGGCGAGGTTGCGCCGCAGGACCGCCTGCTCGACGGCCAGGTGCAGCGCGGTGTCCTGCACCGTGTTGAGCGCGTCGGCCACGTCGACCACCTCGTCGCGGGTGCGCACGCTCACCGGCTCGACCACGGGCACCGCCACGTCCTGGCCGAGGGGCGTCTGGAGGATGCCGAGCACGGCCTCGGGCAGGCGGTTCTGGGCCATGTCCTGGGCCTGCCGGGTGAGCGACCGCAGCGGCCGGGTGATCGAGCGCGACACCCCCCACGTCAGGGCCACGGTCGACGCGAGGGCGATCGCGGCGAGGGCGACGAAGACCCGCTGGCGGGCCTCGGCGCTGCGGTTCAGCTCGCCGGCGCGCCGCTCGACCTCGGCGCTCAGCGCCTGCTGCAGGTCGGGGTAGGCGCCCCCGGGTGGCGCGTCGAAGCCGTCGGCCAGGGCGCTGACGTTCTCGACCGGGCCGGCGCCGACGGTCCGGTCGGCCGTGTCGAGCACGCTCTGGGTGAGCGCGGCCGGGAACCGCTCGGCCACGATGGCCTCGTAGGGCCCCGAGGACGTCCTCAGCGTGTGGGCGTTGCGCTCGACGCTGGCCCGCATCCTCGCCACCACCGAGATCTCTGACGGGCTCTCGATGCCGCCGCTGTAGCTGCCGTCGCTGGCCAGCGTGTTGAGCAGCTGCGCCAGCACCTCGATCTGGCGGGCGGTCGCCTCGACCAGCCCGGCGCCGTGGCGCAGGTCCTCGTCGCCGATCGACAGCGAGATCCGGGCCGTCGCCTCGAAGAACGGCTCGAGGAGCGTCGAGTAGCGCACGAAGATCGAGTCGCTGAAGACCAGGTTGTCGGCGTCGTGCGGCGCCGCGTTGGCATCGATGTCGGCGCGGATCGCGTCGAGCCCGTCCAGCCCGGCGAGGGCCTCCTCATAGGCCCGCCCGATCGCCGGCGCCTTGCCCTCGAGGTCGCCCCGGAAGCCGGCGATCGCCTCGTCGGTGGCGGCGCGGGTCTCCTCGTAGCCCTCGACGGGCACGGTCAGGCCGTCGAAGCCGACCAGCTCGGCCGCCGGCCAGGCCCGCTCGTTCTGGAGGGCGGTGATCAGCCCGGTCGGGCCGGAGGTCGCGAGTGCGAGCTCGGTCTGCTGGCGCACCTGGTCGAGCTCGCGCGAGGTCGCGGCGACCTCGAGGGACGTGACGGCCACCAGGACCGAGAGCGGCACGATGACCGCGATCGCCAGCTTCAGGCGGATCGGTGCCCGGCGCAACCGGGCGGCCCCCCTCATGCAGGCCTCACCGCCGGCCCGTCACTTCCCGGCCCGGAACTCGACGGCGGTCATGCCCTTGGTGGAATCGACGATGCGGATGGTCGCCCGCGTGAGCGGCACCAGGTTGTCCTCGTCGATCTTGTCGAGCGTGTCCATCTCGTCGAACAGGTAGAAGGGAGCGCTCAGGAAGTTCATCACCGGCACTCCCTCGGTGTGGTAGAACGCGCCGTCGGTCGGGGGCTGGGTGCCGAAAGCGTCGGGCGCCAGGATCATCGAGCGGTGCAGCTCCTCGGTCTCGAGCGCGGCCGACACCGCCTGCTCGAGGTGGGGGAGGCGGCTGGTGAAGAACCAGCGCGGCACGGGCTGGCCCGTCGGCGCCAGCTCGCCGTCGGTCTCGGCGAACTCGCGGGCGGCGTGCTCGAGGTGCACCTCGAGCACCACGCCGTCGAGCTCGTCCCGGTGGGCGTCGATGTAGCCGTGCAGCCCCGCCCCCCCGAACATGTGGCCCGCCTGCAGCAGGAACACGAGCCGGTGGGGCCGGTCCTCGACCGGCTGGGCAGCCCAGTACGTCGCCTGCGCCAGCACCAGCGAGATGCCGCTCGAGTCCTCGACGGCCGATGACCAGGGACCGTCGTGGTGAGAGCCGATCATGACCGCGTCGTCGTCCGCGCCCGGCAACTCGCCCACCACGTTGTACGACTCGTGCGGCGTCGCCTCGGTCTCGACCGTGAGCGTGACCTGCACGCCCCCCTCGGCCAGCCGCTCGCGCAGCCAGGCGCCGTCCGTCCCGCTGACCCAGACACCGGGGATCGGGCGAGCGATGCCGTCGTAGGGCACGAAGTACTTGTACGAGTCGCCCGGGTAGCCCTGCAGCGAGCCGATGAACAGGGTCGCTCCCGCCTCGATCGACGGCTCGAGCACGTCCTGGAAGTCGCCGCCGAACGGGATGAGGTGCTGGGAACCCTGCAGGGTGCCCTCGGGGTCGATGACGCGCCCGGTGATGTCGTCGGGCGCGCTGCCGGCCGTGACCAGCAGGTCGGCAGGGATGTTCAGGAGCGTCACGTCGTAAAGCGACCCCTTGCCCGCCACGACCTCGGGACGGGCCTGGTCGAACGCTGCGAGCTCGGCGTGCAGGCCCTCGGCCGGCGCGGCGTAGGGCACGGGAAAGCAGTCGAGGCTGCGGGTCTCGCCGCCGGCGGCCACCTCGAGCGACCACGCGGTCGGCTCCCAGCGCGTGAGCTGGATCGGCTCGAGGCGCACGTCCTCGAGCCCGGTGTCGCGGAACCGTTCCGCGATCCACTCCTCGGCCCATACGTCGGCCGGGTAGCCCGGCCGGCGCACGCCCTGCGAGAAGACCTCGCTGATCCACCCCATGATCAGCTCGCGGTCGGGAACGTCGGCCTCCGCGATCACACCGTCGGGCGAGCGGGCACCCCCGTCCTCGCCCTGGTCGGAGCCTCCGTCGTCGTCCGCCGCGTCGCCCTCGCCCCCCGAGCAGGCGGCGAGGCCCAGGGTGACGGCGCCGGCACCGGTCAGCGTCAGGAAGTCGCGTCTCGTCCACGGCCCACGCATGTCTGTCTGCTCCCCAGCTCTGCATCCCCTCCGTCGGGGGCGCGGCACGCATCGTACGCGTCCCCGCACGCCGGCGACTACGGGCGCTGGCAGACCTGGGCGAGAGCCTCGATGTCGGGCAGGTGGGCGACCATGTCGTCGTTCGCGATGGGCGTCGTCCCCGAGGTGGCGGCACCCGAGCCGAGCGTGTACACGCGGTCCGACTGGACGGCCGACTTGAAGGCCAGCGCCTTGTCCTCGTTGTCGGTGTAGGCGGCGTCGATGGTCGCGCCCTCGCTGACCAGCCGGTCGAGCTCGCCCGAGATGCCCCGCATCGGCGTGTGGTTGCCGTCCCAGACCCACAGGGTCGTGCCCTCGCCGAGCGGGAACCCCTTCTCGGTGAGCCAGTCGGCGATCCGGTCGCCGATCGGGGCACCGCCGAGGTCGATGATGGATGGCGCGGTGGTGATGTAGAGGACCTCGTAGCCGCGCTCGCGGTAGGCCGAGGCCACCTCGGCGACGCCCGGCCGGGCGTCGGGCGCGTCGTTGACGTCCTTCAGCCAGTCGCCCAGGTCGGCGTCGGCCACGCTGACCGTGCCGAAGTAGTCGAACGCCACGACGTGGCGCTCGACGCTGCACGAGGCGAGCGTGGTGGTCGGGCGATCGTCTGCGGTCTCTGAGACGTCGTCACCGGACCCGCACGCGGCGGCGCCGAGTGCGAGCGGCAGCATCATCGTGAAGACGCGCCGATGACGGCGGCGTCGCGGGTTCCCCATGGGGCCCATTATGCCCCCACTCACGACGGAACGTGCTGTCACCGTGCGTGAGCGTCGTCGTGCGGGGATGGACCTGCGGGACTTCGCCGCCGGCGCCACCCCGACCGCGGACCAGCAGCGGGGCATGGCCCTGTTCGGGCGGTTCGTGCGGGCGACGTGGCCGTCCCCGTCGTCGGCGCCGCCAACGCCACCGCGGTGGCGGGCGGGTTCGAGCTGCTGCTCGGTTGCGACGTGGTGGTCGCCTCCGAGGCGGCCAGGTTCGGCCTGCCCGAGGTCAGGCGGGGACTGTTCGCGGCCGGCGGCGGTGTGTTCCTGAGCACCCGCATCCCGCTGGCCGCAGCCCTCGAGCTGACGCTCACCGGCGACCCGATCGACGCCGCCCGGGCCTACGCCCTGGGACTGGTCAACCAGGTGGTGGCGCCCGATGAGGTGCTCGACGCCGCCATCGACCTGGCCGAGCGCATCGCCCGCAACGGCCCCCTCGCCGTGCGGGCCACCAAGAAGCTGGTGCGCACCGCCACCACCGACGCGGAGGCCGCCTGGGCGTTGCACGCCGAGCTGCAGCCGGCCGTGTTCGGCAGCGACGACGCCAAGGAGGGCGCCACCGCCTTCATCGAGAAGCGCGACCCTGTGTGGACCGGTCGGGGACCGGCCCCCACGGGGACGCCGTCACCCGATCACTTGATGAGCGGGTCGCGCGGCAGCCCGAGGATGCGCTCGCCGATCTGGTTGCGCTTGATCTCCGAGGTGCCGCCGGCGATCGACATGGCCCGGTGCATCAGCACGAGCATGCCCGACATGGCGCCGGGCCCGTCGAGGAAGGCGGCGTCGGGCCCCGCCAGCTCGTTCATGATGGCCGCCGCCTCGTGCCCGTTCTCGGACAGCACCAGCTTGGTGACGTTGCCCTCGGGCCCGGGGCCGCCCCCGGCGACCGCCCGGTGGGCGCTGCGCAGGTTGAGCACGCCCATGGCCTGGTGGACGGCGATGTAGCGGCCGAGCCGTGGGGCCCCGCCGTCGAGGCGCTCGGGGTGGGCGTCGAAGGGGGCGATGAAGGTGTCGCCCGGCAGCGACATGCCTCCCTGCCCGCCGCCGATGCTGACGCTCTCGTTGCCGAGCGTGGCGCGGGCGACGGTCCAGCCGCCGTCGACCGGCCCGACCACGTCGTCGTCGGGCACGAACACGTCGTTGAAGAACACCTCGTTGAACTCGGAGTTGCCGGTCGGCATCTTGAGCGGCCGCACCTCGACGCCGTCTGCCTTCATGTCGATGACCATGGTGGTGATGCCGTTGTGCTTGGGGGCGTCCGGGTCGGTGCGCACCGTGGCCAGTCCATACCGGGCAACATGGGCGCCGCTGGTCCACACCTTCTGCCCGTTGACCAGCCAGCCGCCGTCGGTGCGGGTGGCGCGTGTCTTCACCCCGGCGGCGTCGGAGCCGGCGTCGGGCTCGCTGAAGAGCTGGCACCAGATGAGCTCCTGGTTGAGCGCCGGCCGCACCCACCGCTGCACCTGGTCGTCGGTGCCGTGCTGGATGAGGGTGAGGATCACCCAGCCGGTGATGCCGTAGCCCGGGCGGCTGATGCCCGCCGCCTTGAACTCCTGCTCGATGACGAGCTGCTCGACGGCGCCGGCGTCGCGCCCCCACGGCTTGGGCCAGTGGGGCATGACGTAGCCGCTGTCGATGAGCGCGGCGCGCTGAGCGCCGGCGTCCAGGTCCTTGATGTCGGCGGCGAAGGCCTGCACGGCGTCGCGGATGGGCTCGGCCTCGGGCGGCAGGTCGACCGTTCCGGCCCGGCGCACACCGGCCCGGGTGAGGTCGGTCACGTCCGCGGCGGCGCGGGCGGCGTCGACGATCGTCTCCAACGCCGTCGCCCGGCGCAGGTAGAGGTGGGCGTCGTGCTCCCAGGTGAAGCCGATGCCGCCATGGACCTGGATGTTGAGCTGGGCGTTCTGGTCGGCAGCCGGCAGTGCCAGGGTCGCCGCCATGGCGGCGGTGAGCGAGAGCTGGTCGCCCCCGGTGGCGGCGGCCCGGGCGGCGTCCCACACCGCGGCGGTGGCCAGCTCGGCCGACACCAGCATGTTGGCGCAGTGGTGCTTGACCGCCTGGAAGGTGGCGATGGGCCGGCCGAACTGCTCGCGCACCTTGGCGTACTCGGCGGCCCGCTCGGTGCACTCGCGGGCGACGCCGGTGGCCTCGGCGGCGATGATGGTGCGGGCCAGATCGACCTGCACCTGGCGGGCGCTGGGCAGGACCTGGGCCTGCGCGCCGTCGAGGGTGACTCGTGCCGATCGCCGGGTGGGGTCGAGGTTGGCGGGGACCTCCACCTCGACGCCGTCGCCCCGGGCGTCGATCACCGCCACGTCGTCGCCGGCCGGGACGAGCAGGATGTCGGCCAGGCCGCCTCCCAGCACCACGCCCGCCGACCCGTAGGCGGCGCCGTCGCGCAGCTCGACGTCGCCCCCGAGCGCCGCGGCGCCGGTGGTGTCGCCGCCGGCCAACCCGGGCAGGTGCTGGGCGGCGATGTCCGCGGGCGCGGCCGCGGCCAGCACCGCGCTGGCGATGACGCTGGGCACGAACGGTCCAGGGGCGACGGCGCGGCCGAGCTCCTCGACGACGACGACCAGCTCGGGCAGGCCATAGCCGGAACCGCCGTGCTCCTCGGGCACGTGCAGGCCCAGCCAGCCCACGGTGCGCAGCTCGTCCCAGAAGGGGGGCAGGCGCTCGGTGGGCTCCTCGAGCAGGGCCCGGGCGGCGGCGCGCGCGCCGTGCTTGGCCAGGAAGTCCGACGCGGTGGCGGCCAGGGCGCGGTGGTCATCGGTGATGGCGAGCGACATGGCTAAATAGTATCCTCTATTCTCGGTGCCCGACACGGACGGCCGGGCGGTGACAGCGGTGTGGACGACGGCGCAGGCGGCAGCCCGGTGAAGCTCGGTGCGATGGTGGGGATGGGTGGCGACGACCCGGCGGCGTTCGCACGGTACGCGAAACGGCTGGAGGACGCCGGGGTCGACCGCCGGCGGGCCGCCGCCCTGGTACCCGACGAGCTGGTCGAGGGCATGGCGCAGGCAGGAGACGCTCGTGGCATCGTGGAACGGGAGTCGGGCTCGTCAGGACCAGGAGGACCAGGTGGAGATCAAGGGGAAGAAGGCGGTCGTCGTCGGCGGCGCCTCGGGCATGGCGCGCGCCACGGCCGAGCTGCTGCACCAGCGGGGGGCGTCGGTCGCCATCCTCGACCTGCCGACCTCGGCGGGCGACGAGGTGGCCACGGCGATCGGCGGGTCGTTCCACGCGGCCGACATCACCGACTTCGAGGGGGTCGAGCGCGTCCTGGGAGAGGCCGTCGGGCAGCTCGGCGGACTGCACATCGCGGTCAACACGGCCGGCGGCGGCATCGGCATGCGCACGCTCACCCGGCAGGGCCCGCACGCCCTCGACGCCTTCCGCCAGGTCGTCGACCTCAACCTGGTCGCCACCTTCAACCTCAACCGGCTCCAGGCGCACCACATGGCGACCAACGAGCCCGAGGACGGCGAGCGGGGGGTCATCATCGACACCGCCTCGATCGCCGCCTTCGAGGGCCAGATCGGCCAGGTGGCCTACACCGCGTCCAAAGCCGGCATCGCCGGCATGACCCTCACCATGGCCCGCGACCTGGGCAGCCTGGGCATCCGCGTGATGGCCATCGCGCCCAGCCTGTTCAGCACCGGCATCACCCAGGGCATCCCCGACGAGTTCGCCACCGCCCTCACCAAGGACGCCGCCTTCCCCAAGCGCATGGGGCGGCCCGAGGAGTACGGCCGGCTGGCGGTCGCCATCGTCGAGAACCCCATGCTCAACGGCTCGACCATCCGCCTCGACGCCGGTCAGCGCTTCGCCCCCAAGTAGGCGCCGCCGGCTCGCGAGCCGGCCCCGCACCGGCGACGGGGCGGGGCTAGGAGTGCTCGATGATCACCGCCGGGGCCATGCCGCCGCCGGCGCACATGGTCACCAGTCCGAACTGGCCGTCGCGCCGTTCGAGCTCGTCGAGCACCGTGCCGATGAGCATGCTGCCCGTCGCCCCGATGGGGTGGCCGAGGGCGATGGCGCCGCCGTTGACGTTGATCTTGTCGCGGTCGATGTCGAGGTCACGGATGAACTTCTCGGTCACCACCGCGAAGGCCTCGTTGACCTCGAACAGGTCGATGTCGTCGAGGGTCAGGCCCGCCCTGTCGAGCACCTTGCGGGCCGCGGGCACGGGCGCGTTCAGCATGAGCGTCGGGTCGTCGCCCATGTTGGCGATGGCCACGATCCTGGCGCGGGGCGTCAGGCCGTGGGCCTCGGCATAGCGGGGGCTGGTGAGCAGCAGCGCGCCCGCGCCGTCGACGACGCCGGACGAGTTGCCGGCGTGGTGCACGTGGGTGATGTCGAGGCCCGGGTAGCGCGCCAGCACCATCTGCCGGTAGGTCGTGCCGGCCTCGTCGAGCGGGTGGTCGGCCAGGGCCTCGAACGACGGCGGCAGCGCGGCCAGGGTCTCGACCGTCGTCCCCGGCCGCGGATACTCCTCGCGGTCGAGGGCGACCGAGCCGTCGGGGTTGTGCACCGGCACCAGGCTGCGGTCGAAGCGGCCCTCCTGGATGGCCAGCTCGGCGCGGCGCTGCGACTCGGCGGCGTACTCGTCGAGCGCGGCGCGGTCGATGCCCTCGATGGTGGCGATGGCGTCGGCGGCGACGCCCTGGTTGGTCTGGGGGTGCAGCGCGCGCAGGTGCAGGTTGCCGCCGTCCATGAACGGCGAACGGTTGGGCGCCGAGTTGGCCTTGTAGGACGACATCATCTCGGCGCCGCCGGCGACCACGACGTCCTCGAGCCCGGCCATGATCGACGCGGCCGCCACGTTGGCGGCGGTGATGCCCGAGCCGCAGAAGCGGTCGAGCGTGACCCCGCTGGCGCTGATGGCATAGCCGGCGTCGAGGGCCGCCATGCGGCCGAGGTCGCCCCCCTGCGTGCCCACCTGCACGCTGGTGCCCCACACGACGTCGTCGACGTCGGTGGTGTCGAGGTCGTTGCGCTCGGCGATCGCAGCCAGGACGGTGGCGGCCAGGCGCTGGGGATGGGTGTCGGCCAGCGCCCCCTTGCCGACCTTGCCGATGCCGCGCGGCGTGCGGCAGGCGTCGATGATCCAAGCTTCGCTCATGGTCGCTCCCACGTTGCTGGCCGGCCCCGGCCGGGCGGCGATAACAGGATACTGTTTGCTCTGCTGCCCCCAGCAACCGTGCGGAGCAGGGACTAGACACGGCGCATGTCGACCATCGAGCTGTCCTCGACGCGACCCGGTGTCACCGTCGTCACCCTGAACCGGCCCGACCGGCTCAACGCCATGAATCACGAGCTGGTGCAGGACCTGCACGACGCCTTCGACGAGCTGCACGCCGACCGGTCCACCCGGGTGGTGGTGCTCACCGGGGCGGGGCGCGGCTTCTGCTCGGGCCTCGACCTCAAAGGCGCGGGTCAGCCGCCGGGGGCCGAAGGCCTGGGCCGCGTGCAGGCCGGCATGGCCGCGCAGCAGCACATCGCCACGCTGGTGCCGAAGATGCGGTCGTTGCGCCAGCCGGTCGTCGCCGCGGTCAACGGGCCGGCGGCGGGGGGCGGCCTGGCGCTGGCACTGGCCAGCGACGTGCGCCTGGCCGCGCCCGAGGCCCGCTTCAACGTCGCGTTCGTGCGCATCGGGCTCTCGGGCTGCGACATCGGGGTGAGCTGGCTGCTGCCCCGGCTGATCGGCGCGTCGCGGGCGTTCGAGCTGCTGCTGACCGGGCGCATCGTCGATGCGGCCGAGGCCGACCGGCTGGGGCTGGTGTCGCGGGTGGTCGACGACCGGCCCGTGCTCGACGCGGCTCTCGACGTCGCCGGTGAGATCCTGGCCAACAGCCCCACCGGCGTGTGGATGACCAAGGAGGTCATGTGGAGCCAGCTCGAGGTGGGCAGCCTGCAGGCCGGCATCGACCTCGAGAACCGCACCCAGATCATGACGTCGATGACCGAGGACATGGGCGAGGCCGTCCGGGCCTTCCTGGCGAAGCGGCCGCCCGACTTCAGCGGCCGCTGAGCTCGGGCACCTCCGGGGGCCGGTCGATGGCGCTCCGTCCATGCCGGGCCCGACGTCCGGATCGCCAGGTCACGCCGTAGGTTTCGCCGTCGTCGGCGGGTCGGCGGCGGTCACGTGGTGGACCAGGCACCGGGAGACACCGCCGCCGGGAGCGGCGACACTGGGGCGATGCGACCGCTCGCCCTGCACCACGTGTCCCTGAACGTCGACGACGTCGACGCCGCGCTGGACTTCTACACCGACGTCCTCGGGTTGGTGGCCCGCACCGACCGGCCCGACTTCCCCTTCGGCGGCGCCTGGCTGGACGCCGGCGGCCAGCAGGTCCACCTGATCGAGGGTCGGCCGCCGGCGGGGCTTGGGCAGCACTTCGCCCTCCTGGTCGATGACCTGGACGCCACCGTCGCCGAGCTGCGCGAGCGCGGCGTCGAGGTGAGCGATCCGGGCCCGGTCGGTACGAGCCGGCAGGCGTTCCTCAGCGACCCGGCGGGCAACCTGGTCGAGCTCCACCAGGTCGTCCGCTGAGCTGGCCGCTCGCCCTCAGCTTCGTCGACGAGCCGTCCCGCCTGCCCATCCTCAAGGAGCCGCGTGGTAAAGAGGCGTCTGAGTTCGACGCCAGGCGGCGTCACCGCTCTCCTGACGAAGGGGCTCCGCATGCAGTTCGACCGGTCACCGGTGCTGTGGTGATGCGGCCGTGACGGCCGCGGGGCGCGACCCCTTCCCCTCGGTCGAGCCCCTGCGGCCCGGGCTCACCTCGGTGCCCGTGCCGCTGCCCAGCTCGTCGCTGGGCCACGTGTTCGTCTACGTCTTCGAGTCCGACCGCGGGGTCTACCTGGTCGACGCCGGCTGGAACACCGACGAGGCCTACGGCGCCCTCGACGCCGGCCTCGCCAGCGCCGGCTACGCCATGGGTGACGTGCAGGGCGTGCTCGTCACCCACGTCCACCCGGACCACTACGGGCTCGCCGGGCGCATCCGCGAGGCCTCGGGTGCCTGGATCGCCCTGCATCCGGCCGACGCCGAGCTGCTGCGGCACCGCGGCATCGAGCCTGCCGACCTGCTCGCCCGCGTCGGCACGGCGATGCGGGCCATGGGCGCCCCGCCGGTCGAGCTCGAGGCGATGGAGAGCGCGCTCGCGATGTTCGGCCCGCCCGCCGACGTGACGCTGCCGGACGTGCTCATCGACGACGGCGAGCGCCCCGACGTGCCCGGCTGGGACCTGTCCGCCGTGTGGACGCCGGGTCACACGCCCGGGCACCTGTGCTTCTGGGAGCCGCGCCACCGGCTGCTGCTCACCGGCGACCACGTGCTGCCCCGCATCACGCCCAACGTGTCCGTCAACGCGCAGACCGACGGCGACCCGCTCGGCGACTTCCTCCGCTCGCTCGACCGGCTCGACGGGTACCGGCCCGACGAGGTGCTGCCCGCCCACGAGCACCGCTTCGAGGGCCTGCACGCCCGGCTCGACGAGCTGCGCCGCCATCACGACGCACGCTTCCGCGAGGTGCTGGTGGCCATCCGCCACGGCAACACCACCGCCTGGGACATCGCCAGCCACATGTCGTGGTCGCGTGGGTGGGATGAGATCGAGGGGTTCATGCGCCGGGCCGCGGTGGGCGAGGCGCTGGCCCACCTGCGCGCGCTCGAGAGCCGGGGCGTGGTGACCGAGATGCCGGGCGAGCCCTCCCACTGGTCGCTCACCGACGCCGCCGGCGACATCGCCGGCTGATCACCTCCGAGGGTCCGAGGTTGACCGGCTCGTCGGTCGGGCGGCCTCGTGCGTGCGCCGAGGCAGACCGTCCCCCCGGCGTCGATGGCGCCCGCCTACGACGTGAGCCCCAGCTCGGCCAGCACCTCCGCGGTGTGACGGCCGAGCGCGGGCGCCCGTCCGGGCGGGGGCGACGGGAGCGGCGGCGGCGCGGCCGGCGGCGGGTCGCCGGCGGGCAGCGTCGGCCCGGCGAGGTGGGCGGCGACACCCGCCATGGCGACGTCCAGCAGCCACCGGCCTCCTGTGGCGAGGGCGTCGAGCGCGGCGGCAGCCGCGACCAGCCCGCTGGCCGGGTCGGCGGCGGCGTCGGCGCAGAAGCACGGCCGGCCGTCGTGCCAGCTGACCAGGCCGCCGGCCACGGCGGCGTCGTCGCCGAAGGCCGTCCAGTCGCGCTGCGGGTGGGCGCGGCCGTGGCCGGTGATCGACACCCACACCCGGGGGCGGGCCCCGGTCAGCAGGGCCTCGGCGTCGATGCCGAGCTGGGCCAGCGCCCGCGGGCGCGAGGCCTCGATCACCACGTCGGCCCGCGCCAACAGCTCACCCAGCAGGTGGGTGCCCGCGGCCGTGCGGAGGTCGAGGGCGACGCTGCGCTTGCGTGCGTTGAGCAGGTCGAAGAAGGCTGCCGGACCCCCGCGGGCGCCGTCGGGCCGGCCGGCCGACTCGACCTTGACGACCCGGGCACCTGCGGCCGCCAGCAGCGCACCGGCGAGGGGCCCGGCCCACAGCGAACCGAGGTCGGCGACCATGACGCCCGCCAGCGTGGGCGGGGGAGGGGCGGTCGGGCCGGCGGCGGCGGTCGCCCGCAGCGGCAGGTCCGCGAGCGGTGGCGCGGCCGGGTCCACGGGCGGCGGCGCCGCGGGGAGCACCGCGGCCGGCAGGCCCAGCAGGCGGGCGCGCGCGACCGCGGCCTCGGCCGGCAGGTCGGCCACCCGGGCGGCGACGGCCTCCCACACCCGCTCGCCGGCAGGTGCGTCGGCAGCCTGGCCGGGCTCGGCGCGGTCGGGGCCGGGTGCGTCGATCTCCAGCCAGGCCGGCACGAGCCCGACGTCGGATGCGCGGGCCAGCGTCACTGCCAGCCAGCCGTCGCCCGCCGCCAGCAGGCGGGTGGCGCCGCCGCAGCTCACCGTGCCCCCGCGCGCCAGTCCCGCCAGTGCGGCCCGCTGCCCCAGCAGCGCCAGCGGGTCGGCCAGCCCGTGCAGGTGGCCCCCCAGGGCCGCCGCCCGGTCGACCGCCAGCGCGCCGATCGTCCGCAGCTTCGGCACCAGGCCCGCGGGCGGGCCCAGCGGCGGACCGTGGGGCGGGCCGGTCAGCCACATGGCCCCGCTGGCGGCCCACGCCGCCACCTCGACCGAGGGGCCGGGTGCCGGTGGCTGGGATGACGGCTCGCCCGGGGCGGTCACCTGGGCAATGATCGCCGCTGAGATGGCCGTGGACGAACTCTCCCTTGACGACCTGGTCGGCGCCGTGCGCGGGACCAGCGGCGCCCGGCCGTGGTCGGATGCCGCGGTGCCGGGCGTCGTGGTCGTCGACCTCGACGCCGGGCCGCCGCCTGACGACGTGCCCACGCTGCACGCCGCGGTGCGGGCCGTGGTGGTGGGCCTCGCCGCGGGCCTGCCCGACAGAGATCCCGGCGCGCACCCCGCGGCTGCCATCTGCGACGTGATGATCGGACCCGGCGACCCGCGACTCGACGCCGTGGTGGCGACGGTCGGGTCGTCGCCGCTGGCGGCCTGCGCGCTGGCGGTGCTGCTGCGCGGCTCGGCGGACGGGTCGCTCGACGCGGGGCTCACCGCCGAGTCGGCCGTCTACTCGACGCTGCAGGCCGGGCCCGAGTTCGCCGCCTGGCGCGCGGCGCGGCCGCGCAGGTCCCGGGGTCCGGAGGGCGACCCGGTGGCGCTGGCGCGCGACGGCGCGGTGGTGACCGTCACGCTCGACCGGCCCCACGTGCGCAACGCGCTCGACACGACGATGCGTGACCAGCTCGTCGACGCGTTCTCGTTGGCCGCAGTCGACCCGTCGATCGCCGAGGTGCACCTGCGGGGCGTGGGCCCCGACTTCTGCGCCGGCGGTGACCTCGACGAGTTCGGCTCGTTCCCCGACCCGGCCACCGCCCACCTGGTGCGGCTGCAGCAGAGCGTGGGCCGGGTCATCGCCGCCGTCGCCGACCGGGTCACCGCCCACCTGCACGGCGCCTGCGTCGGCTCGGGCATCGAGCTGCCGGCGTTCGCGGGCCGCGTGGTCGCCGCGCCCTCGACCCGGATCTCCCTGCCCGAGGTGGCGCTCGGCCTGGTCCCGGGGGCGGGCGGTACCGTCGGCATCACCCGGCGCATCGGCCGGCACCGCACCGCCCGTCTGGCCCTCACCGGCGAGGTGCTCGACGCGGCCACCGCCCACCGCTGGGGGCTGGTCGACGCCCTGGACGAGGCGCCCGACGACGCGCCGGGCGATGGCTGACAAACCCGACCTGGTCCTGCGCGACGTCGAGCTGGACGGACGGCTGGTCGACGTGCGGGTCGCCGGCGGGGTCGTGGCCGAGGTCGGCTCTGGGCTGCGGCCCTCGCCCCGAGACGACGCCGAGTTGGTCGACGGCGCAGGCGGGGCCCTCGTGCCCGGTCTGCACGACCACCACATCCACCTTCTCGCCACCGCCGCCGCCCGGCGCTCGGTGGCCGCCGGGCCCGCGGACGTGGGCGGCCGGGCCGGCCTGGCCGCGGCCCTGCGCGCCGCCGGCGCGGCGCTTCCCCCGGGGCGGTGGGTGCGCGCCGTCGGCTACCACGCCTCGGTGGCCGGCGACCTCGACCGCCGGGCCGTCGACGCCCTGCTCGCCGACCGGCCCGTGCGCATCCAGCACCGCAGCGGCGCCCGCTGGGTCCTCAACAGCGCCGCGGTCGACGCCCTCGGCCTCGACGACGGCCGTGACGACAGCGACCGTCCCGGCGTCGAGCGGGACGCGGCCGGCCGGGCCACCGGGAGGCTGCACCGGGCGGACACGTGGCTGCGCCCGCTGGTGGCCGAGGACGGTCCGCCCGACCTGGCAGCCCTCGGCGCCCTCCTCGCCGGACGCGGGGTCACCGGCGTGACCGACACCACGCCGTACGCCGACCTGGCCGACCTGGCCCCCCTGTCGGCTGCGGCGCGCGCGGGGTCGCTGCCCCAGCGGGTGGTCGTGACCGGTGGGCCCGAGCTGGCCGGCGCCGATCCGCCCGACGGCCTGGAGTGGGGGCCGGTGAAGCTGGTCATCGACGATGCCGACTATCCGGCACTCGAGGCGTTGGCCGGCCAGGTCGGCGCGGCGCACGGCCACGGCCGCAGCGTGGCCATCCATTGCGTGACCCGCGCCGCGCTGGTGCTGGCCCTGGCGGCGTGGGAGGTCGCCGGCGCCCGCCCCGGCGACCGGGTCGAGCACGGCGCGGTCATCCCGCCCGAGCTGGTGCCCGACCTGCGCCGCCACGGCCTGACCGTGGTCACCCAGCCGGGGTTCGTGGCCGAGCGGGGCGATGAGTACCGCGCCGAGGTCGACGCCGCAGACCTGCCCCACCTGTATCCCTGCCGCAGCCTGATCGCGGCCGGCGTCGCGGTGGCGGGCAGCACCGACGCGCCCTACAGCGACCCCGACCCGTGGCGGGCCGTCGCCGCCGCCGTCGCGCGTCGCACGCGGTCCGGGGCGGTGCTCGACGCCGGTGAGGCGGTGACGCCGCGCCGGGCCCTCGACCTGTTCCTGTCGGGTCCGCAGGCACCGGGCGGCCCCCCGCGCCGAGTGGTCGCGGGGGCGGCCGCCGACCTGTGCCTGCTCGACCGCCCGCTCGGCGCCGCCCTGGCCGTCCCGGCGTCGCTGCGGGTCGCCTGCACTATCCGGCGGGGGCGGATCTCACCCCGGCCATCGTGAGCTGCCAGGCCACCACGGCCGTGTCGCCGTTGCCACCGTGGCCCCCGTCGCCGTTCGAGCGGCCGCCCGGGCCGCCGCCCTGCCCGCTCAAGCCGCCGCCCTGCCCGGCAGGGCCGCCGCCGGGGCCGCCATCGCCGTTGCCGTCGGCGCCGTTGCCGTCCGTGCCGGGCACGACGGACCCTCGTCCGTCCGGGGCCTCGCCGTCGCAGACCGACTCGCGCTCCGATTTGTACCACTGGATCACCCGCTGCATCGACGGCTCCGCCTCGATCTGCCGGGCCAGCTCGTCCAGCGGGCACGGCCTGCCTCCCGAGCCCAGGAGGGCCTCGACCGCTGTGCGCCGTTCGTTGCCCGACTCGCTCCGCGCCACCGTCACCAGGTTGGAGGCGGTGCGCACGCCGAGGCCCCGCAGGCCCGTCAGCCGCGGGTCGAGCTCCTCGTCGCCGCCATCGTCGAGCAGCAGGATCAGCACGGCCTGGTCGGTCCAGTCGACGAGGCGCTCGATGGGCAGGCGGGTGTTCACCATCATCGACACGAGGTCGGTCTTGGCCAGCGACGGGATGTCGGTGATGCCCTCCGACTCGAGGCGGGCGCACTCGAAGATGTCGATGCCGTCGACCTGGGTGAGCGACCGCGGCGTGCCGAACGCCTTGGCGAACTCCTTGCCCAGCCAGCTGTCTTCCTTCTTGGCGCCCCAGTGTCCGGCCAGCGACGACCCGAACTGGCCGATGCGCCCCAGCACAGTGGTGGGGACGACGCCCGCGAGGAAGGCCGCGGCGAGGAGGGCGCGGTTGTCGGACCCGTCGATGTAGAGCACGGTCATGAGGTAGGCGAGCACCACGACCGTCACCAGGCGTGCGGTGATCTGGTTGTAGAGCTTGGGCCGCAGGTCGCCGCTGAAGTACCCGCGGAGGACCAGGTAGACGGCGAAGAAGTAGGCACCCAGGAACGCCATCACCGCCGCGCTCGGCGTCGGCACCAGGAGCTGGAAGAACGGCCGCTGCACGGCGTCCTCCGCGTCCGCCACCTGCTGCTCCGCCGCCTCGACGTTGGCCCTCGACGTGTCGATCACCTGCCCCGCCGACTGCGACGCGGGGGCCTCGGTGGTCGTGGTGGACGGCAGTGCGACGCCGGTGGCGTCGGCGGCGACGCGGGCCGCGTCGGCGCTCGCCGTCGCCGCCTCGTCGGCCGCGGCCGCCGCGGCGCTGGCCGCGGCGGTGTCGTCGTCGCCCGCCGCGGCGGCGACGACCCGGTCGGCCGCCTGCTCGACCGTGGTCGCCGCGGCCGAGACCCTGCTGGCGGCGGCGAAGTCGAACGAGTCGGTCGCCATCACCAGCACGGTCCAGCCGAGGCTGATGAGGATGGTGGCGATGACGATCGGTGAGTGGCGCCCGCCGAGGAAGCGCACCGAGTCGGTCGAGTAGCTCGACGCCTCGGCCAGCTCGTCGCCGTAGCGGGCGTCGACGTCGGCCAGCGTCTTCATCCGGTGGTCCATCCGGAAGATGGCCCGCACCCACTTGCCCCTGATCGTCCCGACCCGCTGCCTGTCGAACTGGAAGTACATCAGGGCCGGGAACAGCGCGAGCACGGCGGTGTAGACGACCTGGACGAGCCGCGACACGAGCAGGCTCCCCATGCCCGGCCTGGCCGCGAGCCCGCCCTCGATGGTGAGGAAGTCCTTGGCGTCGGTCGCCACGAAGATGGCGATCGCCGGCAGCACCGCCCCGATGACGATCACCGCGACCAGCGTGAAGATCTGCTTGGTCCGGCGGGCCGCCTCGTTGCCGTCGTAGTAGGTGCCGCCGACGCCGAACTCGATGTCGCCCTCGGCCACGTCCGCGTCGGCCTCCAGGCTCACGCGGTGCTTCTCCTCGGAGATGGCGCGCCATGCCAGGAAGACCACCGCGACGGCGAGCAGGGCCACGGCACCGGCGGCCTCCCTCGTCACCACCGTGCCGTGCACGAACACGTCGTAGGCGAGCGTCGCGCTCACGAGCAGCAACAGCGTCACGACCCATATCGCCTTGTGACCGGCGCCCGCGTCCGCCTCGGTCAGCTCGCGCACCCGCAGCTCGTGCCGCTGGCGCCTCAGCCGCAGGTGGCGCTCGAACGGCGCGATCCGGGCGCCGACGACGACCCGCTGCGCCAGCGGGGGCAGCATGACCTCGCCGTGCACGGTGTCGGGGACGGTGATGGCCTCCGGCGTGCGGTTGTGCAGCAGGTAGCGCTTGTCGACCTTGATCGCGAAGCTGTCCTCGAACGCCTGCTGCGCACCGGGGGAGGGCGCGGTCTGGGCGACTGCCATTGCGGTCTCCGATCGTCCGCCCACCGCGCCGGCCGGGGCTCGCCGCCTCGCTCCTCCGGCCGGCGCAGCGGTGTCCGTGCACAACAGGAGACGTCGCCCGTGCGGCGTGATACATGCCACGGGGGCGCGGTCGGCCGGCTACCGGCTCGACGTCGAGGCCCGGCTCACCACACGTCGTCGCCCCTGAGCAGCGTGTCGGCGCCGCCGTCGACGAACACCACTTGGCCGGTGATGCGCACGGCCTCGGGCGCCGCGAGGAAGGCGATCAGCTCGGCGACGTCGGCGGGGTGGGCGTGGCCGCCGTAGGGCATGGGGACGGCCTCCTCGACGAGCACGCGCATGGCGTCGTCGTCCAGCAGCGGTCGAGTCATCGGCGTCTGCACCACGCCCGGCGCGACGGCGTTGAGGCCGATGCCGGCGCCGGCCCAGGCGGCGGTGGGCGCCTGGCGCCGCACCCACCGGGCCAGCGCCCGCTTCGAGGACGGGTAGCCGAGCAGCCCGATGCCGGCCGCCGCCGCCACCGCCGCCGCCTCGTCGCCCGCCAGGCAGGCCTCGACGACGGCGGGGTCGTTGGCGTTGAGGATCGACGACGACGCGGTTGCCACCGCGCGGGGCGCGGGCGAGCCCGCGAGCAGGGGTCGGAGGCCCCCGAGCGTGGCGACCGCGCCGAAGTAGTTGACCCGCACGCACTGCTCGGGCGCACCGTTGGTCCCCGCGTTGGCCACCACCGCGTCGACGGTGCCGCCGCTCGCCCGGGTCACGGCCTCGACCAGGGCCGACCGCCCCTCGGGCGTGGCCAGGTCGGCGACGATCGACGCGCCGGCGAGGTCGACGTCGAGCACGCGATGCCCGTCGCGCGCCAGGCGCTCGCAGGTGGCCCGGCCGATGCCCGACGCGGCCCCGGTGACGACACAGGTGCGCATCATGCCTGCCACCGTAGAACAGGTTCTAGTTCCGTGGCGGTCGCGGGGCGAGCGCGGTCAGCCCGCCGACGCCACCCGCAGGATCTCGGGGGCCAGCCAGTCGGCCACCTCGATCGCCGCGACGTCGGTGAAGTGCACGCCGTCGGGCCGCAGGCGTGCCTCGTCGTCGTGGTCGGCCAGGTAGGACGCCAGGTCGACCACCCCGACGTCGTCGTGGGCTGCCGCCACCTCGCGGACGATCTCGCGGAACCGCGCCATGCGGGCCGGGTCGGATTCCGGCCGGCTGCGAGGGGGGTCACGGCCGTCGACGCGGCCGAACTCGACGTCGGGGCTGGCGAGCACCGCCACGAACCCGGCGTGGTCGAGCAGCATCGTGACCGCCTCGTCGAGCCGCCGGCGCACCTCGCGGTCGAGCTCCTCGTCCTCGCCGATGGTCAGGAACGGGCCACCCCCGGGAAGCTGCTGGTCGTACACCTCCCACGGCCCGACCTGGACGACGGCGATGTCGATGTCGTCGCCTTCGATGTCGGCCCGCCAGCGGTCGAGCCACCCCGCGCACTCGGCGGGGGTGGGCGTGGGCGCGCCGTCGACGCGGCGTACCCCGCCGCTGATGAGGCCGCACCCGACGCTCGGGTTACCCAGGCCCGGAGCCAGGCGGTCGAGGTGCTCGATCGCCCAGAGGCTGACCCCCAGCCCGGTCATGAGCGCCGTCGAGTCGCCGAAGAACCCGACGCGGGGCGCGGGTGAGGCCGCGATCCGAGCCCGCAGCTCCTCCTGCTCGCGCTCGATGCGGGCCTGCTCCTCGGGCGGAAGGTCCTTGATGTGCGCCAGCTGCTCGGCGAAGGTCGCCTCGCCCGTGCCCGCACCGCCGAGCCCGGCGAGCTGGTCGGCCGCCGCCTCGAAGTCGGTGCCCGATGGACTGGGCTGCGCCGGCGTGACGGCCACGATCACCAGCGCGCACGCCGCCAGGGCGGCGGCGCCCGCGACCCCGATGCCGAGCCTGAGCCGCCAGCGCCCCGCCCGGATCGGCCGCTCGACGAAGCGGTACGACAGTCCGGCGAGCACCAGCGTGACCGCCAACCCGATGGCCAGCTGCAGCCAGGCGGGATACGGCGTGCGCATCCGGAGCCACACCAGGATCGGCCAGTGGAACAGGTAGGCGCCGTACGACACGGTGCCCACGAACAGCAAAGGGCGCCATGCCAGCGCCCGCCTGACCGGCCCGTCGGGTTCGACGGCCGCCAGGATGACCAGCACGGTGAGGCACGAGTAGAGCACGAGGCCGCCGCGGTAGAACGCCGCGTCGGTGCGGTCGGCAACGTGCCAGGACCACAGCATGGCCACCAGCGCGGCGGCGCCCGCCCCCCGCACCGCCCGCGCCCCGCGCGGGCCGAGCTCGGCGCCGCGGCGCTCCCACGCCAGCGCCGCCAGGCAGCCGACCAGCAGCTCGGCCAGGCGGGTGTCGGTGCCGAAGTAGACCCGGTCGAGGCCGGCACCGCCGTCGAGCAGGTGGGCCGACCAGGCCGTCGAGGCCACCACCAGCACGCCGAGCACCAGCGCCAGGGTGGCGCGCGCCCGCGTGGCCAGCCCCATGACCAGCGCCACCACCAGCGGGAACGCCAGGTAGAACTGCTCCTCGATGCCGAGCGTCCAGAAGTGCGTGAAGGTGGACGGGCTGTCGAAGATGGCGCCGTACGAGTCGCCGGCCCACACCAGGCGCCAGTTGCCGAGATAGGCCAGCGACGCCCCGGCGTCGGCCCGCAGCCGACCCACTTGGGTGCTGTCGCCCAGCAGAGAGGTGAGCACGACGATGGCGGTGATCGCCATCAGGGCCGCGGGCAAGAGCCGGCGGGCCCGGCGGGCGTAGAAGGCCCGCACATCCACCGTGCCCGTGCGTCTGTGGGCGGCGAGCGTGACCGTGGTGATGAGGAACCCGGACAGGGTGAAGAACGTGGACACGCTGAGGAACGCGCCGGGAACGCCTCTGACGCCGGCGTGGTAGGCCGCGATCGCCAGCAGGGCGAGCCCGCGCAGCCCGTCGAGCGCCGGCTGATAGCCCAACTCGGCGCGAGGGCCGCGGACCGCGAGCGGGCGCGATCGGGATGCGGCGACTCCCAGCACGGGGAGCACCCTACCCCTTGGTAACCGCCCGCTGCCGCCCGTCGCGAGGGCGAGCCCGAGTGGCCGCAGAGCCAGGTCGTGGGTGGCATCGGGCACCCGGCGCTCACCTACGCCTGCGCCGACGCGGGGAAGTATCCTGCGACAGCGGGTGAGCCGTACCCGACGCAGCGTGAGGAGAGGGCATGTGGGTGGACGAGCCCGCCGCCGTCCGGCGGGCCCCGACGATCGTTGACCCCCCGTGCTCGACGCCCTGAGCGAGCGAGAGCGCAGCGCGCTGCTGCGCCTGGGTGTTCGGCGGCGGTTCGCGCGGGGCGAGGTGGTGTTCCACGAGGGCGACCCCGGCGACTCGCTGCATGTCGTGACCCACGGCGCCTTCATCGCCCGCAGCGCGTCGACGATGGGCGAGGTCATCGCGGTCAACGTGTTCGGCCCGGGCGACATCTTCGGCGAGATGGTCCTGCTCACCCCCGGCGCCCGGCGCTCGGCGACGGTCGTCTCGCACGGGCACGGGGCGACCCTGATGATCGCCCGGGGCAGTTTCGAGGCCCTGCGCACCAGCGAGACCAACATCGACCGCGTGCTCCTGTCGGTTCTGGCCGAGCGCAACCGCAATCTGACGGCCCACCTGGTGGAGCTGCTGTTCACACCCGTCGAGCAGCGGGTGTGCCGCCGGCTGCTGGCCTTCGCCCGGGCTGCCGGGGCGACCTCGCCCGAGGGATGGGTCTGCCTCAACCAGGCCGACCTGGCCGCGCTGGCGGGGACCACCCGCTCGACGGTCAACCGGGTGCTGCGCCGGGCCGAGGACCGGGGACTGGTGGAGCTGGCGCGCGGCCGCATCCGTGTGGTGGACGAGCCCGCGCTGCGCCGGCGCGCCGAGGCCGCGACCTGGGTGCGGTGACGGCCGGAAGGCTCATGCCGTGCGCACCAGCCCGGCCAGCTCGGCACGGCACAGCGAGATGAGCTCGTGCTCCGGCATGGCGGCGGCCCGCAGCGCCAGCCGGTCCCACGTCGGCCCGAGCTCGCGGCTCAACCCCTCGACGGTGGCATCGTCCTCGGACGCTTCGTAGGGCGCCCTGGGCATCTGCGGTAGCCCCCGGCGGCCCAGCAGCACCAGCGCCGCCGCTTCGTGCCGCCCCGCCCCTGCCAGCACCAGGCCGGCTTCGCGCAGCGCCTGCGAGAGCTGCGAGCGGTTGCCCGACACGGCGATCATGTCGAGCAGGTCGAGCGCGCCGGGCACGGCATTGCCCACGTCGCCCAGGCGGCGCCGCAGGCCGACCCATTCGACGAGGGCCAACCCGATGTTGAAGCGGCTCTCGACCGTGCGGGCCGCGTCCATCGCTGCCTCGAAGGCGTCGCTGGCGGCTCGAGGATCGCGCGGGGCGAGGGCGCGGCCCAGCGCGTGCAGGGCCCACTGGGTGCAGTCCGGGTTGCCCAGCCCCCGGGCGACCGCCAGGGCCTGGCGGGCCCGCTCCTCGGCCGCCTCGGGCCGCCCCGCCATGGTGAGCCCGATCGCCTCCATGCCCAACGCGTCCACCTGCCAGAACGGGTCGCCGGTGGCGTGCAGCTCGTCGCGCAGGGCGCCGAACTGGCGCACGAGGGCGTTCATGTCGGCCGAGTACCCGTAGGCGTTCACCAGCGCGGTGCGGGCCGAGATGGTCGACCCGCCGTGCGCCTCGGCGATTGTGATGGCCCGCGAGCCGAGGGCCAGGGCCTGGTCCAGGTCGGCCGCGTACCAGGCCCCGAGTGCTGCGGCGCCCACGACCTCGGCCGAGCCGGGGGCGTCGTCGTCGATGGCCGCCGCCACCGTGGCCGCCCACCGGTGCACCTCGGGCCGGGGCTGGAACAGCGCGAAGGGGAACAGGGCCACGACCAGCCGCCCGGCCTCGACCACCGCGCCGTGGTCGAGGAAGTGGGCGACGGCGGCGCGGTGATCGGCGAAGTCGGCCCGCAGGACCTCGACGCAGGCCCGCTCGTCGCGGGCCCGGAGGCGGGGGGCGCACTCCTCGCTGCGCTCGAGCATGAGCCGGGCGTGGCGCTCGCTGTTGGCCTCCAGCCCCTCGGCGCCCGCGAGCTGCCTGGCGTCGGCACGGGTGATCGCCAGCAGCTTGAACCGGCCGGGCGTGGTCGCGTCGCGCACCACCAGCGACGTCCGTACCAGGCGGTCGAAGTCGCGGGCGGGCGGTGCGAGGTCGGGTGCCATGCGCAGCGCCATGTCGCGGGTGAACGACCCGGCGAACGTGCCGAGGCGGCTGAACAGGTCGAGCTCGGACGGCGACAGGCGCGACAGCCCCCACGCCAGCGGCGCGCTCCCGGTCCGGAGCGGGCTGCTTGCGCCGCCCGGAGGCTCCAGCCGTACCGCCGATTCGGGCAGGCTCGATGCCAGCTCGTCCACCGTCTCGACGTCGAGACGCGCGGCGGCGAGCTCCAGGGCGAGCGGCAGCCCGTCGAGCGCCCGGCACAGCGACACAACGGCGGCCACGTTGCCTGCGTCCACCGTGAAGTCGGGCACCACGGCCCGGGCCTGGCCGGCGAAGAGGCGCACGGCTTCGGTCTGCAGGGCACGGGCCGCGCTGCGCTCGTCCGCGTTCGGCACGGCCAGCGTCGGCACCTCGACGGCCTGCTCGCCCGGCACCGACAGCGCTTCGCGGCAGGTGGCGACGATGCGCACGGCGGGGCACTGATCGAGCAGCGTGGGCACCAGGTCGCGGACGCCGTCGACCACCGGCTCGCAATTGTCGAGCACCAGCAGCAGCCGCGAGTAGCGCAGCCCCCGCACCACGGTCTCGTGCTCGTCCTCGCCGGCCGCCGGCTGGGCGCGGAGGGCGGCAGCGAGTGCCACGGCGACCTCACCGGGCGCGCCGACCAGCGACAGGTCGACGAACCGCACGCCGTCGTCATAGGGCCGGCGGGCCCGGCTCGCCACGCGTAGCGCCACCCTCGTCTTGCCCACGCCGCCCGGGCCCCAGAGCGTCACCAGCCGCCGCTCGCGCAGGAGCCGGGACACCAGCTCGACCAGCGCGTCGCGGCCGTAGAGCGGGTCGTCGTCGGGTGGCAGCTCGTCGAAGCCCCGGAACGGCGTGCGCAGCGGGGGGAACACCGCCCGCAGGCCGTCGGCCACGACGGCGTGCACGACCACGGGGTGGTCGAACCCGCGGATGTGGTAGCGGCCGAGGTTGAAGAGCTGCATCCGCGGATCGAGTGCGCCTGCGCACGCCTGGGCGGTGGTGTCCGAGACCAGGATCTGGCCGCCGTGGGCCGCCGCCTCCAGCCGGGCGGCCAGGTTGGGCGGGCGTCCGAAGACCTCGCCGTCGACGACGTGGCACCACCCGGTGTTCAGACCGATGCGGACACGCAGCTCGCCGACCTCGGGCCACGACGTGGTCGTGAGCCGCCGCTGGATGTCGATCGCCGCGTTCACGCCCTCGAGGGCCGACAGGAACGCCACCATCGCGCCGTCGCCCATGTACCGCACGACGCGCCCGCCCGCGTGGGCGGAGCAGGCGGCGACGAGGTCGTTGTGCGCCCGGACGGCGCCCTCCATCGTGCTCGGGTAGGTCTCCCACAGGCGGGTGCTGTCCTCGATGTCGGTGAAGAGCAGCGTGTAGACGCCCTCCCCGCCGTGGCGGAACGTTTCGTCGAGCGCGGCGGTGCCGCTCGGGCGGCGAGCGGTCGGCGCCTCGCTCACCGAGGCCCGACCTCAGCCATGCACGACCCGTTGGGGACGCCGCGGTTGGTCACCGCCCCCATTCTCCACCAGTCCGTCGCTCCAGTCCTCCAGGCCGGGGAGCGCGAGGCGGCCGGTGCGCAGGAAGTGCACGACGACGTGGCGGGTCACCTCGTTGACCATCAGGCGCGTCACGCGGGCGTCGACCGGGTTCGTGTACCCGGGCGGGGCGTAGTCATCCTCGACGATCGGAAGCCCGGGCAGGATCTCGGCCAGCGATGACACGAGCCCGCCGCCGCCCAGCAGCAGCGCGTCGCGCACGACGGGCGGTGCCAGCTTGCGCACGGCGAGCTGCGGCACCGAGCGCATCCGCGGGGGCATGGCGTGGGCCATCTCGGCGAGCAGGGCGTGCGTCAGCACCTGGCCGGGCCGGGGCGCAGCCCAGGGGTCCTCGCGCGTGCCGTTGCCGTCGCGCCACCACAGCCGCCGACGCAACTGGTCGAGCAGTCGCCGCGTCGCCGCGACGGTGGGAGGCCGCAGTCCCACCCAGCCCTCGGCCTGCATCCTCGCCTGCAGGTCCGTGCTCAGCTTCGCCGTGACAGCCGGGGTACCGATGCCCAAATGGGCGCCGATGACGTCCCACAGGTGGAGGTACGCCTCCTGCTCGTCGGTCGACCACGCGATGCCGCAGCGCTCGATCACCTCGAATACGCTCACGGTGAACGTGAGCAGCATGGCCAGCAGGTCCTCCTGGTTGAGGGGCGGCTCGTTGTGATCGCCGAGCAGTTCCTTCACCCGCGGCTCGGTGTGTGCCCGCTGATCCAGTTCGTGCCGGATCCTGGCGTGGTACGTCCGCAGGACGTGGCACGCCTTCCACGGCGGATCGAGCTCACCGCCGGGCTGGTAGCCCGGCGTCCACATCTTGCAGGCCTCCCTCTCGGTGGCGGCCCCGCGGGTCACCAGCAGGAGGAACTGGGCGGTACCGATGATCCGCTGGCGGAAGTCGTTGTGCAGCCCCGACGAGGCGACGAGCGCGCCGGCACCCCACCGCGCCGCGTACGACTGGGGCAGTGCGGCCAGCAGCAGGGCACCGCCGATCTCGTTGCCGTGCTTGACGAAAAGTCGTTGGGCGTGGAGCAGCTTCTGCCCCTCCGGGCTGACCGACGGCTTGGGCACGTCGGGCAGGGGGAGGTCCGGCCCGGCCTGGCCGCCGGCGAACAGCTTGCCGGCCTGAGCCGCCGTCCGGAGCGACCTGTCCGGTGAGGCCGCCACCTTTCCGTCGAGGTCCGGGTCTCCGATCCGTCGGAGCGCCGTGAGGTCGCCGGGGGAGATGAGGTCGGTCATGTCTGGTCCGCCTTTCGCACTACAGCCCGAACGCGCCGATCGGGGCCTGGACCTCGAGCGCACTTGGGTCGCCGGATCGTTTCGGGAGCTCGTCGCGCCAGATCCGCTTCTGGTCCTCGATGGCATAGGGCGCCCAATAGAGGGTGCCGTCCTGCTGGCGCGAGCGCATCAGCGTGGTGGCGAAGCTCATGCGCTCGTCCCAGCGCCGCCAGTCACGCGCAGCGGACCCTCGTCCCAGGCCGTCGGAGCGGTCGAACGCCTCGACCAGGTCGGCCACCGACTCGAGCCTCCGCACGAGCTCCTCCCGGTCGTCCCCGTCCCCCAGCTCGATCTGCCGGAGGCGGCGCAAGGCCGGGGGGTAGTAGGGCGTTCCGGGGACCGCGGGTGGGATGTCGCGCCCCAGGCGCAGCGTCTCGGTGGGCAACGGCATGACGAACACCTGGTCGGTCATCAGCCGCGACCAGACGGTGTCGAGGGCGGCCCGCGCCTGCGGGAAACGGAACGGCAGGCTCAGGCTGGTGATCTGGCTGGGCACGTGGAAGCGCCGCTCGACCCAGCTGGCCATCCGCTGCTCGGCGGCCGCCGCGACGCGCTGGGGGATGTGGTCGACCACGGCCTCGACCGCCTGGTCGACCAGGTCCTGCTCGATCGCCGTGAGCAGCAGGTTGCCGCCGAGCACGCATCGGGCCCGAGCCACCGGATCGGTCGTGCGCCGGGCGTGGAGGTAGAACCGCAGGGCCTCGGCGAGGGGGCGGACGTGACGGTCGCGCCTGATCCAGCAGCGCTTGTGGGGCTGCCCCCGGTGCGACGTGCCGAGGTCGACGATCGTGGTCGCGACGTCCTGGTCGCCCTTGCCGGTCAGCTTGAACTCGTCCGGCGCGGCATCAGGGTGGTTGCCTGCCCAGTCGACGAGGTGGGCGAGCGAGTAGCACATCGAGATGAACATGAGGCACTGACCCCAGGCCAGCTCGCGGCTGACGCGCTGGCCGTTCGATGCCCGGGCCTGGATGACGACCGGGGTCAACCAGCGCCGCACCGAGTCGAGCGGCAGCATGTCGACACGCTGCGGCGGGCGCTCGTTGGCGATGTTGCGGGTCACGGCCAGGGTCCCCCAGGTCGCGAAGTGGAACCAGTTCGCGTTGCACGTGTGGGCGCCCTGCTGCTTGTCATCGGGCTTGTGGGCCAGCGCCATGTCGGCCTTGACCGCGGCCTCGTCATCCCTGCGGTGGATCACGTCGTCGAGGACGTCGGCGAGCTTGCTGTAGGTCAGGGCGATCTTGTGGGCACGAAGGTCGTTCTCTCGCGTCGACAGCACGCCCTTGAACCAGCACGGGTCGAGGAACTTGTGCGGATCGATCGTCGCCTCCGGCTCGGTGCATTCGCGGCCGTTCGTCGACTTGCCCATGGTCCTTCACCTCCGAATGCCCGGTCCTGTCCCCGGGCTCGCGTTCAGTACGAGAGATCGATGCGGCCCTGCGGCGGCGCGGTGCCCGGGACCTCCCCGGCGGATGGAGCCGGATCGCCACCGGCCGCGCCACCCGCGCCGCCTGCCGCCAGCCGCTGCCGCCGCTGGCGCACCTCGTCCTCCATGGCTGCGACCAGCGCGCCGCAGGCGGCGAGCGCGTCGGCAGCGGCGTCGAGCATGCGCAGGCGCGCGGCGCGGTGGCGGTCGCCGCTGCCGGTGTCGTCCGGGGTGGCGGCCGCCGCCTCCGCCTCGGCCCGCTCGCGCAGCACGTGCCAGACGGAGTCGTCAATGGGCATGGCCGTTCCCCGCGAAGACGACCTCGAGATGGTTCTGCGCCACGCCGGCCCGCACGACCTCGCGGTGGCGCAGGGCGTCGGGCAGCAGCACCGTGCGCCGGTGCGATCCCAACGTGACGATCAGCTCGTCACGCTCGCGGGCCAGCTCGATGCGGTCGCGCTCGACGCCCGTCACGGGCAGGCGGACGACCGGCTCGTCGCCGCGCGAGGTGATCTCCAGCGCGTCGCGGGGAGCCAGGTGGGCCAGCGGGTCGCGGCCGCGGTACAGCTCGTGGCCGAGGTCGGCCAGGGCGGCCGGGCCGAGTGGCTCGCAGGGCCGCTGGTGGACGGCGAGGCGGGGCACGGTGGCGAAGGCGTCGTCGATGCGTTCGAGTTGGGCGCGCTGGCCGTTGCCGTTCACACCGGGCGCCCATGCTGCGCCCTGATCGTCCGAGGCGGTGCGGGCCACCCGGTTGACCAGGACGGCGTCGACCGCGTAGCCGTAGAGGGCCAGGTACGACAGCGTGCGCTGGGCCTCGGCGATGACAACCCGCTCCGGCGTCGTCACGATGCGGGCGGTGGTCGAGCCGGCGTCGAGCGTCGACCGCAGCTCGGAGAGGTCGTCCGCCATGTCGGTGATCGACGACACGACCGACTCGTCGGGCACCGGCACGGCCAGGGTGCGCTCGAGGTGGCGGCGCGCCAGGCGGCCGAGGCGCCCGTCGCGCCCGAACACCCGCTGGACGTACCAGCGCACCACGTCGGGCAGCGCGAGCAGCCGCAGGCTGTCGGCGCTGGGGGCGCAGTCGACCACGATGGCCTGCCACCGTCCCGAGCGGGCCAGCTCGTGCAGCCGGACCAGGGCCACGAGCTGGTCGAGTCCCGGCACGACCACCAGCTCGTCGAGGTGCAGGTCGTCCAGGTCGGTGATGCCCAGCAGCCGGCGGAGGTACCCCACGATCGACGACCACGAGCGCTGGAGCTCGTGGCGGCCGTCGAGCTGGAGCCCGTCGAGACCGGTGACGATGGCCGACGGCTCGGCGCCGAGCCGCAGCTCGAGCACGTCCTCCAGCGAGTGCGCCGCGTCCGTCGACACGAGCAGGGTGCGGACACCCCACTCGGCGGCCACCATTGCGGTCGCCGCCGACAAGGTCGTCTTGCCCACCCCTCCCTTGCCGGTGACGAGCACGACGCGGCTCGGCTCGTCGGGAAGTCGGTCCTGCGTGGCGAACTCCATCGGCGATCGTCCCCTCGCGTCCCGGTGCCCGGGCGGTGTCGGGCCCGCCTGGTAGATCCCGCGGCCGGCCGCGCAGATACACGACACGTCCGGGAGGGCCTTCCTCGGCGGCTGGTCGGGCGCGCCGGTGCACGGAGCTGCACCGCGGTGGATCGACAGCGGGCGATGAGTCCGGGCGGCCCATCTCGTCTCAACGTCGCGGGTGCCTGTCCGCGCCCGCCCGCGCACGCGAGGAGATCACGATGAGCCTTCCCCGGATCGCCACCCGAGACGAGTGGCTGGCCGCCCGCAAGGAGCTGCTCGTCAAGGAGAAGGAGCTGACCAGGCGGCGCGATGCCCTCAACATCGAGCGGCGCAACCTGCCCATGGTCGAGGTCGACAAGGACTACGTCTTCGACGGTCCCCAGAGCGAGGTGCGGCTCATCGACATGTTCGAGGGCCGCCGGCAGCTGATCATCTACCACTTCATGTTCGACCCGTCCTGGGAGGACGGCTGCCCGAGCTGCACCGCCGGCACCGACGAGCTGTCACAGGGCTTCCTCGACCACCTCCACACCCGGGACACCAGCTATGCCCTGGTGTCGCGGGCGCCGCTGGCCAAGCTCGAGCGGTGGAAGGCCAAGCGGGGCTGGGACCTGCCCTGGTACTCGTCGTACGGGTCGGACTTCAACTACGACTTCGGCGTCACGATCGACGAGTCGGTGCGGCCGGGGGAGTACAACTTCCGCACCAAGGCCGAGTTCGAGGCGCTGGGGCTGGACTTCTTCGAGTACGACCAGCCCTTCGAGATGCCGGGCCGGAGCTGCTTCCTCCACGTCGACGGGCGGCTGTTCCACACCTACTCGCAATACGCCCGGGGGCTGGAGTCGACGGGTGGCTCGTACTACTTCCTCGATCTCACCGCCCTCGGCCGGCAGGAGGAGTGGGAGGAGCCCAAGGGTCGGTCCGACTCGGCCCGCTCGGCCACCCCCGACTTCGCCTCATGACCGCGCCGGGGTGACGTCGGGGACGGTGGTCCCCCGGCCCGCGCGGAGATGGGGGATCGCCGGCCTCAGGTCGTCGCGTCGGCCCGCCCGACCTCCTGCAGCAGCCACGAGTTGCCGTCGGGGTCGGTGAACGACGCGAACGAGCCGTAGTCGCTGCGCTCCGGATGGGGCCCCGGCTCCTGCCCGGTGGCGCCGAAGTGGAACGGCTCGCTGATGTCGACGCCCTTGGCGGCAAGCTCGGCGCGGGCGGCCTCGATGTCGGTCACCACCAGGTGCAGCCCCCTGTAGCACCCCGGTGGGGCGTCGGTGACGCCCTTGCCGACGATGATCGAGCAGGCCGACCCCGGCGGCGTGAGCTGCACGACGCGGAACGCGTCGCCGGCCCGGTGGTCGACGTCGAGCGCGAAGCCCGCGGTCTCGTAGAACTCCTTGGCCCGGTCGACGTCCGACACGGGAACCACCACGACTTCGAGCTTCATGTCCATCGTCGTTGCTCCTCCTGGGTTGTCCACTGTCTAACGCCCGAGGGTCTCCGGACTCATCGGGACGCCCTCCGGGCGAAGCGGCCGGATTCGGACCTTCGGCAAGGCTCCTCCCAGGCTTGCGGGCGGGCGCATCGGAAACGGACGGCCCATCTGTCAGTCAGGTCCGACGGCCGGATCTCGACATCCTGGACGGCCTAGCGTGTCGCCGTGACCGGACGCCTGCCGCTGTCCGCCCTGCTGTCCCAGGTGCTGGTGGCCCACATCCGCGAGCTCGAGCAGGCCGGCGACGGCGCGACGCCCGTGCCCTCATACGCGCTCTGGTCGAACGTCGTGCGCCTGGTCGACGACGAGGGCGTCGACCAGCGTGACCTGCCCCGCCGGGCGCGGCTGTCGCGGCGGGCGGTGCACGCCTCGGTCGCCACCGCCGAGCGGCAGGGGTGGGTGACGGTCGAGCCCGACGGGTCGCGCCGTGGGGCCAAGCTGGTGCGCCTCACGCCGGCGGGTCGTCGCGCCGCCCAGGCGTGGGAGCCGCGCTTCGCACTGGTGGAGGGCCACTGGCGCGAGCGGTTCGGCGACGATGCGGTCCACGGGCTGCGGGCGTCGCTGGTGGCGCTGGTTCGCCGGCTCGACCTCGAGCTGCCGCACCACCCCACCGGCTACGGCCCGGCGGACGTCAGCATCACCGGCGGCCTCTACGTCGCGGCCACGACGACGCCGCCGGTGCCCCCGCACGGTCAGGACTGGCCGGCGGTGCTCCGCTCTCACCCTGAGGTCGAGATCGAGGGTACGAATGACCAGGTCAGCGACCTCCCCCTGCCGGCCCTGCTGTCGCAGGCGCTGGTCGCCCTCGCGATCGAGTTCGAGACCCGAAGGCTGGGCTCGCTCGCGCTCGCGGCCAACGTCGCCCGCCACCTCGACGAGACGCCCCGGCGCCTGGACGACCTGCCTCCGCTGCCCGGCGTGACCGGGACGGGCAAGTCGTCGGCCGAGCGGCACGGCTACCTGGTCGTCGCCCGCGACCCCGCAGACCGCCGCACCAAGCAGGTGCGTCTGACGCTCCGGGGCCAGCAGCTGCGCGCCGGCTACGAGCCGACGGTCGCCTCGATCGAGGACCGGTGGCGCTCCGCCTACGGCGACGACGTCGTCGACAGGCTGCGCGCCTCGCTCGAGTCGATCGACGGCAGGCTCGACGGCGATCCTCCCCACTACCCGCTGCCCGACTGGAACTGAGCGGACCGACTTCGGCGACCACGGAAACCCGCTTGGAGAGGCCCAGGTAGCTGGCCGTACGGTGCAACCTCTGGTCGCCCGCAACCCCAGGCGGAGGTCCACGTGAACCGGGACAAGGCGGCCGAACGGCTCGTGTGGGCCGTCGGCCTGCTCGACGTGCAGCCCGACGACCGGCTGCTGGAGGTCGGCTGCGGGCACGGCGTGGCGGTGTCGCTCGTGTGCGACCGGCTCGCCCGGGGCGAGGGCCACATCACGGCCATCGACCGGTCCGCGACCATGGTCGAGATGGCCTCGCGGCGCAACGCCGACCACGTCCGCGCCGGCCTCGCGTCGTTCCGGACCGCGTCCCTGCACGACGCGGACCTGGGCTCGGACCGCTTCGACAAGGTCTTCGCCATCCACGTCCCCGTGCTGCTGCGCGGCGACCCGGCGCGCGAGATCGAGGTCCTGAAGCGGCACCTCGCGCCCCGCGGCCTGTTCTTCCTGCCGTTCCAGCCCCACGAGCCCCGGCAGGTGGAGCACACGATCAAGGCGCTGTCGGCCCGGCTGGTCGCCCTCGGCCTCTGGGTGGTCGACACACCGGTAGCCGACCTGTCGGCGGCCCGCGCCGGCTGCGTGATCGCGAGCGCGGACGGTCCCCGCCCTGTCTTCTGAGCGGCCGGACAGCCCGGCCTGGGTGGTCGCGGCCCGCTCACCCTAGGATCGCCGTGACGTCGGGAAGGGGAGAGCGGTCGTGGGGAATCAGATTCCGTTGGTCGACTACCTGGTGCTGGGCGACGACCCGCACCTGGTGGCGCACGAGTGCACGTCGTGCGGGGCGCGGTTCTTCGACCGACGCAACGCCTGCGCCGCCTGTAGTGGCACCGGGTTCGACACCGTGCGGGTGGCGAGCGAGGGCGAGGTGCGGGCCTTCACCATCGTGTCGATGGCGGCGCCGGGCATCCCGGTGCCGTTCGTGGCCTCCGTGGTCGACTGCGACGGCACGAGCGTGCGGGCCAACCTGGTCAACGTCGAGCCCGACCCCGACCACGTCTCGCTCGGCATGAAGGTCAGGCTGACCACGGTGCCCCTGGGCACCGACTCGGCCGGCACCGAGGCGATCGGGTTCGGCTTCGAGCCGCGGGAGGAGAGCTGATATGGCGCGCGACGACATCTGGATCCTGGGCATCCACATGACCAAGTTCGGCAAGCACCCCGACAAGGACACGGTCGACCTGGCCGCCCAGGCCGCCATGGCGGCGCTGGCCGATGCGGGCGTCACCATGAACGACGTGGGGGTGCTGGCCGCCGGCAACCTGATGAACGCGGGCGCCGGCATCGGTCAGCAACTGCAGAAGCAGGTGGGCCAGACCGGCATCCCCGTCTACAACGTGGCCAACGCCTGCGCCACCGGCGCGACCGCCCTGCGCACGGCGATCATGTCCGTCAAGGCGGGCGAGTGCGACATGGGCCTGGCCGTCGGCGTCGAGAAGCTGGCCGGTGCGGGCCTGCTGGCCGGCTCCAGCCGCGGCGAGGACGCCGACACGTGGACGCCGCGGGGCCGCTACGGCGCGGTGGCGCCCGTCGACGGCCGCATCGGCACCGAGACCATGCCCGGCGTGTTCGCCCAGATCGGCATGGAGTACGGCCACCGCTACGGGGGCACGAGCTTCGAGCTCTTCGCCCGCATCTCCGAGAAGAACCACGCCCACTCGACGCTCAACCCGCTGGCCGCGTACACGAAGCAGATGAGCCTCGAGCAGATCATGGGCGACGTGATGATCGCCTACCCCAACACCCGGCCCATGTGCTCGGCCAACTGCGACGGCGCCGCCGCGGCCGTGGTCGTGTCGGGCGAGAGGCTGGCCACGCTCGACCCCGAGCAGCGGCGCCGGGCGGTCAAGGTGGCGGCCTCGGTGCTGACCACCGACCCGTGGGAGGAGGCGTGCCAGGTCCTGCCCGACGTCAACACCCTCACCCGCAACGCCGCTCGGCAGGCCTACGAGGCGGCCGGCGTGGCGCCGGGCGACCTCGACCTGGTCGAGCTGCACGACTGCTTCGCCACGGCCGAGTTGGTGCACTACGACAACCTGATGCTGTGCGAGCCGGGTGAGGCGGTGCCGTTCTTCGAGTCGGGCGCCACCTGGCGCGACGGCACCACACCGGTGAACGTGTCGGGCGGGCTCCAGTCGAAGGGGCACCCCATAGCCGCCACCGGCATCGCCAACATCTGGGAGGTCTGCCACCACCTTCGCGGCGAGGCCGGCGACCGCCAGATCGAGGGCGCCCGGGTGGGGCTGGCCCACGTCATCGGCCTGGGCTCGGCCTGCGGGGTCCACATCCTGGAGAAGGCGGCCGCCTGAACGTGGCCTGAGCGCCGACCGGCGCGGCTACGAGGCGGGCGCGGGCTCGCCGCCGACCAGCACCGGGTACTGGCGGTCGGGGGCGTCGCACGGCTCGCGAGTCGTGGCGGCGCCCGCACGAGGGTCGCCGCGCAGGACCATGGCACCGCGGGGCGCGTACTGCAGGATGTATGCCTTGCGTACCGTGCCGGTCGTGTTGGGGCCGGTCAGGTGGGGGGTGAGCGACGAGAACACCACCGCGCCGCCCGCCGGCACCTCGGCCGCCACCGCGCCCTCGGGGTCGTGCAGACACTCCCAGCCCAACGGGTCGACGTAGGTGTGGACCAGGGTGCCGCGGCGGTGGAACCCGGGCGCCACCACCGGGCAGCCGTCGGCGCGGGTGGCGTCGGTGAGGGCCACCCACACGGTCAGGTACTGCTGGGGCTCGACGAAGGCGTACCCGTTGTCCTGGTGCCAGGGGAAGCGCCGGGGCTTCTCGGGCTTCTTGTAGACGGCCTGATCCCAGTAGAGGTTCACGTCGGGGCCGATGAGGTCGGCGCAGATGCCCACGATGCGGGGGTGGCGGCTAAGGTCGCGCAGCAGGTCGGACCGGGCCACCAGGTGGGTGGTGAACGTGATGGCGCCCGCCTCGGCGATGGCGCTGCGGCCGCCCTCGAGCGTGGCCAGGTGCTCGGCCATGCGCTGCTCGTACCGGTCGACCTCCACCCGCACGCGGTCGATCGAGGCGGGGTCGAGCAGGTCCGGCACCACCACATAGCCCTGCTCGTCGAACTGCGCGACCTGGCCGGCCTCCAGGGCACGGAACGGGCCGGTGCGGTCGACCCAGGTGAAGGCGGCGTTCCACGGGTGCAGCCGGACGGTGGTGGTCGTCTCGCTCACGCCGGGCGCCCCCTCACCGGACGGTGACGAAGTCGTTGACGCCGTTGCTGCCCGGGTCGACCGTGCCGGTGGCGGCGAAGTGGTACACCATGGCGGCCCGGATGCCGGCCGACTCGTTGTCGGTCGAGCGGTGCATCAGGTGGCTGTCGAACAGCAGCAGGTCGCCCGGGCTCATGAGCACGGGCTCGGACCCGCTCATGTCGTGGTCGACGATCTCGACGTAGCCGAAGTTGGCGCCGGGACGGCGGTCGGGCTCGTGGCGGTGGACAGCCTCGTGGTGCGAGCCCGGGAGCACGTGCAGGCAGCCGTTGTGCAGGGTGGCCTCGGTGACGGCCAGCCAGGCACCGACGATGGGCCGGGGCGGCTCGAGCCGGAAGTAGAAGCTGTCCTGGTGCCAGGGCTGGCCCCAGGCGCCGGGGTTCTTGAAGATGAACTGAGAGAGGAAGCAGTCGATGCGCGCGCCGATCAGGTCGGCGAGCAGGTCGGTCAGTCCCCGGCTGCCGGCGACGTCGGCGAAGACGCCGTCGCGGTGCAGGCGGAAGATCTTCGACACGCGGTCCTCGGGGTCGCCCGTCGATCCCGCCAGGTTGGCCTCGGGTAGCACCAGGCCGGGTGCGCCGGGCTCGGCGGCGGCGTGCGCCCGGGCGATCTCGATCACCCGGTCGAGCATGCGCTGGCACACCTCCCGGGGAGCGAAGCCAGGCAGGCGCACGAAGCCGTCGTCGTGGTACCGGCCGCGCTGCTCGCGCGTCAGCCCCCCGGTGCTCTGCATGCTGTCCCCCGTGCCTGGAACGCCTTGCGTAGTCTGAATGGTCGTTTAGGATGCCTGCCATGTCAAGAGTGGCGGCCACGCCCCACCGGGCGCCCGGCCTCCGGGGGCAGGCGCAGCGGGGCGAGCGGACGCGGGGTGCCATCGTCGACGCCGCCATGGAGGTGTTCGCCGTCCAGGGCTTCCGGGCCAGCGCCCTGGCCGACATCGCCGGCCGGGTCGGCCTCACTCCCGGCGGCATCCTCTACCACTTCGGCTCGAAGGACGCGCTGCTGCTGGCGGTCATCGCCGAGCGCGACCGCCGGGCCGCGGACATGCTCGCCGATCTGCCGAGCGCCGGTCTCGAATCACTCTGGGGGCTCATCGAGATCGCCCGGCTGTGCGAGCGCGAGCCAGGCCTCGCGGCCCTCCATACCGTCCTCCAGGTCGAGAACATCAGCCCGGGCGCGCCCGCCCACCGCTACTTCCGCCATCGCAGCCGGTTCGTGCGCGAGTGGCTCGAACAGGTCCTCGTCGATGCGCAGGACGCCGGCGAGGTCGGGCGCGGCGTCGACTGCGCGGCGAAGGCATGCGAGCTCGTCGCCTTCCTCGACGGCGCCGCGGTGCTGTGGCTGCTCGACCGTTCGCTGTCGCTCGTCGAGCTGTACGAGACCTACCTCACCACCTTCATCGACGTGGTGGGCCCCCGCGCCGACGGTTGACCCCTCGCCGGAGCCAGCGCATACTCGCGGGTAATTGTGAAGTCCTTCACAAACCGCGCCCGTTGAAGGAGGGCCCGTGACCGAGCGCAAGCCGCCCGGCGTGAGCTGGGAGACCTGGATCGATCGCCAGATCAGGGAAGGCATGGAGCGCGGCGACTTCGACGGCCTTCCCGGCCACGGCAAGCCCCTCCGCGGCATCGACCGGGCGCGCGACGAGATGTGGTGGGTGCGCGACAAGTTGCGGCGCGAGGAGGTGTCGTACCTCCCGCCCGCACTGGCGCTGCGCAAGGACGTCGAGGACGCCCACGCCCGCATCGCCGCCACGGGCGACGAGGCGACAGTGCGCGAGATCGTGGCCGGGATCAACGAGCGGATCGTGGCCGCCAACTCGCGCGCCACCACGGGGCCGCCGACCACGCTGGCGCCGCTCGACGTCGAGCAGGTCGTCGAGCGGTGGGCCGCGGCCCGCCGCGCACCCGGCTGACGCCGGCAGCAGGGCGAGAGCGTTCGGGGGCGGGCCGCCGGAGGAGCCGCCCGCCGGGTCCTCCGGCAGCCTCGCCCGCACCCGACCGTGCCGGGGGTGCTGGGGATGGCTCGGCCGGTCGTTCGAACCTACGCACGATGTGCGTCGATGAGATCCGTAGGACCTACGTATTCGGGCCGCACCGCCACCGAGTGCGCGACCCGGCCAACACCGCTGGCTAGCATCCCAGCGTGGTCGGACCGTGGCCGCTCGTGGGCCGGGACGCCGAGCTGGCCGAACTGAGGCTCGTGCTGACCGCCGACCGGGGCCCCCGGGGGGTCGCGGTCTTCGGCGAGGCCGGCGTGGGCAAGACCCGGCTGGTGGCCGAGGCCGTCGACGAGCAGCGGTCCGCGGGGGTGACCGTCGAGTGGGTGCGTGCCACCGAGGCCGCCCGCACCATCCCGCTGGGTTCGTTCGCCTTCCTGATCTCGTCCGGCGACGTGCCCCACCACCGCGACGACCTGCTGCACCAGGCCCTGGGCCGGCTGCTGGCCCGTGCCGGCACCGGCCGCTTCCTCCTGGCCGTCGACGATGCCCACCTGCTCGACGACGCCTCGGTGGCGCTGCTGCACCTGACCGTCACCCAGTCGCCCGCCCGCGTGCTGCTCAGCGTCCGCACCGGCGAGCCGCTGCCCCCGGGTCTGGTGGGCCTGTGGAAGGACGAGCTGCTGGCCCGCGTCGACGTTCGCCCGCTCGACCGCGAGGCGACCGAGCGGCTCGTGCTGGCCGTGCTGGGGGACGGCGTGCCCGGCTCGCTGCTCGACCGCATCTGGGACCTGAGCCGGGGCAACGCCCTGTTCGTCCGCGAGCTGGTCACCGCCGCCGTCGAGCGCCGGGCGGCCGCCGCCGGCGCCGACGGTCGGGGCGCCGGCGGGCGCATCGTGCTGCCCACCACGCCGCAGGAGCGGCTGCGCGAGCTGGTCGAGGAGCGCCTGCGGCTGCTCGAGCCCGGCTGGCGGGCCGCGCTCGAGATCGTGGCGGTCGGCGAGCAGGTGCCCCTGTCCGCCGCCGAGCGGTTGGCAGGTCCCGGCGCGATCGAGGCGCTCGAGCAGCGAGGGCTCGTCGAGGTGGTCGGCGCCGGGCCCGTGAGTTCGGTGCGGGTGACTCACCCGCTCTACGGCGAGGTGCTGGCCGCCGGGCTGCCTCGCGTGCGGCACCGCGCTCTGCTCGGCGACCTGGTGCGGGCCGTCGAGGACAGCGAGGGCGACGGCGACGTCGACGCGGCCGACGGGGTCGATCCACTGCGGCTGGCCACCTGGCGGCTCGAGTCGGGCATGCCGGGTGACCCCGCTCAGCTGCTGCCGTTGGCCCGCGAGGCGCTGGGCCGGCTCGACCACCGCCTCGCCGAGCGCCTGGCGACGGCGGCCGGGGGCGCCCACCGCGCCGACGCAGGCCTGGTGCTGGCCGAGGCGATGTCGGGCCAGGGGCGCATCGAGGACGCCGCGGCGGTGCTGGCCGAGCTGCGTGCCGCAGACCCCGAGCTGGCGGCCCGGGTGGCCATCGCCCGGGCGAGCGACCTGTTCCTGCACCTCGACCGCTCGGGCGAGGCCTACGACGTTCTGCGGGCCGCCGCCGACGAGCTGGTCGACCACCCGCCGTGGCGGGCGGAGTGCCGCTCGGTGCTGGCCCAGATGCTCATGTTCATGATGCGGATGGCCGAGGCCGGGCAGGTGGCCGACGAGCTGCTCGCCGACCCCGACGTCCCCGAGCCGGCGCGCGTGCGGGCGGTGACCGTGGCGGTCACGGTCCGCGGCGCCGCGGGCCGGCTCGACGACGCGCTCGCCCTGATCGACGAGGACGTCTACGCGGCGGCCCGCCGTCATCGGCGCGAGGTGCCGTACGGCGACATCCAGCTGCGCATGGCCCGGTTCCAGATCCTGTACTGGGCGGGGCGGTTCCGCGAGCTCGACCGGTTCACGGCCGCCAACCTGGGCCTCGACATGGATCACCGGCCTCCGTCGCTGCGGGGCATCGTGGCCGGGTTCCGAGGCGGCGCACTGCTGGTGCGCGGGCGGGCGGAGCCGGCGCTGGCCCAGCTCCAGCGCTCGTCGCGGGCGCTGGCCGAGGCGGACTGGTTCGGGCAGCGGCCACTGGTCGAGGCCATGAGGGCCCGGGCGGCCACCTTCGCCGCCGACCTCGACCTGGCCGACGAGGCGATGAAGGCCGCCGATGTGGCGTTCGCGGCCGATCCGCTGCGGGGTGCCCGGGTCGTGCCCTACATCGAGCTCTCCCGGGCCTGGCTGTTGGCCGCCCACGGGCGGGCGGCGGAGGCGGCCGAGCGCTGCCTCACCCTGGCGGCGGCGATGGAGCACGCGGCCAAGCCCCTGGCCGTCGAGGTGGCTCACGCCGCCGTGCGGCTGGGGCGCGCCGCCGACGCGGTGGCGCTGCTCGGCCGCCTCGCCGAGGTGGTCGACGGGCCCCTCGCGGGCGTGGCGGCCCGCCACGCGCAGGCCCTGGTCTCGGGCGACGCCGGGCAGCTGGCCGCGGTGGCCGGCGAGCTCGAGGAGATCGGGGCCACCCTGGTGGCCGCCGAGGTCCACCGGTCCGCCGCCAACGCCTACCGGCGGGCCGGCCGGGGGGCGTCGGCCGCGGCGGAGGGGCGCCGCGTCGACGAGTTGCTGGCCCGCTGCGGACCGTGCGGCTCGCCGGGGCTCGAGCCGGCGCTGACGCTGGGCGAGCCGCTCACCGGGCGCGAGCGCGAGGTCGCCCGCCTCGCCGCTCGAGGCCGCACGAGCCCCGAGATCGCCGCCGAGCTCTACCTCTCGGTCCGGACGGTCGACACCCACCTGCACCGCGTGTACCGCAAGCTGCAGATCGAGGGCCGGCACCAGCTCGCCGAGGCATTGGGAACGGGCGGACGGCCACCCGGCGGCCCGGTTACGTAGCCCCTACTGACGACCACCGCCCCAACCGTGCTTACGCTGCGACGGTGAGCGCTCACGACCAGAGGTCTTCCGCCGGGCTCGGGACCGGTTCCCCCCGCGGCCCCGGTCCCGGCGAGACCGACCTCGACGATCTTGTCGACACGGGCGCGCCGCCGAGCGAGGACGACGGCGAGATCCTGCGGGCGGTCACCGAGTTCGTCGACGACCTGGTCGAGGGGGCTGACGGCGTGGCCGGGGCGCGGCCCGCCGACGGCTCCTCGGCCGACTGACGGGCGCGGCGCAGGCCGGCGCGGCGGCGTCGGCGGCGTCGGCGGACGCGCCCGGACCGGGACGGGGGACGCCGTTGTCCCCCACCCCGGTGAGGCCGTTCCCGTCAGGCGAGCGGGATGGCGATGTCGACGACCGCGACGTCACGGTCGAATGAGCCGTTGAAGTCGGCCTGGCCGGTCAGCGGGTCGATCTCGTACAGCCGGGCCCGGCCGTCGACGACCAGTGAGGCCAGCGCCTTGTTGGCACGGGCCACGCCGTCGCGCACCCCGCTGAAGATGTCGAAGCCGACGGTCGGCGCGGCGTCGTAGCCGAGCTTGCCCGTCGGGTTCAGGCCACCCGCGTTCGGCGGTGCCTGGATCGCCACCTGGTCGAGCGACGAGTCGATGTCGAACAGGCTCGTGGCGGTGTCGGGCGAGGCGTCGTTGTTGGTGTAGGCCGCGCCGGTGACGCCCGTGGTGACGACCCCGGCCGTGTTGAGCGCACTGTCGACCAGCGTGGCGCCGGTGTCGACGTTGATCCGCAGGTTCTGGCCGTTGTCGCTCACGACCCGCAGGCGGTCGACGGTCGGGTTGAAGTCGACGCCGAAGTTGGTGCCGCTGAGCGCCACGTCCATGGTCGCCACCTTGGTGGCACGGGCGGTGGCGGTGTCGATGGTGTAGACGCCGCCGGCGTTGCCCACGCCGTACAGGTCGCCGGTGGCGGGGCGGAAGTCGATGCCGACGAGCGCCACGTCGCCCTGCAGGCCCCTGACCCGGCCGATGTCGCGGGCCCGGCCGGGCCGGTCCTCGCTGGTGCACACGAGCCGGCCCCTGTCGGTGAGGCCGACGACGGTGAGGTTGCCGAACCGCGACTCCTGCTCGCAGGCGCGGTCGCTGCGGTAGTCGCCGGCGCCCGAGGGCGAGGCCGAGGCGAGGCTCGCCGCCGGACCGGCCGCGGCCAGGCCCGCCACGGCCAGGGCGACGGCGGGAACGATCTTGCGCATGGGGGTTCTCCTTGCGTGATGGATGGCCCCCGGCGGGTCCGGGGACGCCCTCACATGCCGCCGCGGTCCGATCTGTCACAGACATTTCTCCCGTGAACCGATCGGCATCCGGCTCCGAATAGGGGGCGTCCGTGCGCGCCCCGCGGGCGCCCGATCCGGCGAGGAGGTCGTCGGGGAGTGAGCACCACAGCCGACGATCTCGTGCCGCCCATGCCCGGCCTCCAGCGCCGTGACCCGGACGCCTGGGAGGCCCTCTACCGGGGCATGTACACCCGGCTGTTCGCCTACGCCCGCCGGCGGCTGGGTGACGACCACTCGGCCAACGACGCGGTCAGCGAGACCATGGCCAGGGCCCTCGACCGCATCGACGGGTTCCGTCCCCAGGGCGCCGGCCTACCGGGCTGGCTCTATGGGATCCTGCGCAACGTGCTGCGCGAGAGCTACCGGGCGGGCGCCCGCACCACGCTGCCGGGCCTCGGCGGCGACGAGCACGACGGCGTCGTCGGGCACGACGGCGTCGTCGGGCACGAGCTCGACCCGCTCCGCTACGTGCTGCGCGACGAGCGGGCCAACGACGTGCGCGCCGCCTTCAGCCGGCTGAGCGCCGCCGACCGCGAGGTGCTGGAGCTGCGGGTGGTGGGAGGGCTCAACGCGGACGACGTCGCCCTGGCGCTGGGCAAGCGGGCCGGCGCCGTGCGCATGGCCCAGTCCCGCGCGCTGGCCCGGCTGCGCGACGAGCTGCAGGAGGTGAGCGGTGTCGACTGACGACGAGCTGCTCGACCGCCTGCGGAAGAGCCTCGCACCGGTCGCCCTCGCCCCGCCGCCCGCAGGCGTGGCCGCGCTGCGCGCCGCGGCCGAGCGCAGTGCTGCGGCCGCGGCCCAACCCCGTCTGTCCGCCGTGGGTGCGCATGGCGTGCGCTTGCGCGCCGCCGCGAGCGCCGCTCATGTCCGGCGCCGCCCGGTTCCTCGGTGGCATCGCCCCGCCCTGGCGGCTGCCGCGGCGCTGCTCGTCGTGGGCGTGGGCTACGCGGGGGGACGGCTGCTGCGCGCCGACCCGCCGGCGGGCGGCGTGGTCGAGTACGCGGGGCCGATGACCGCGCCCGATGGCTCGGTCGGCGCCCGGGTGACGGTCGAGAAGTTCGGCATCGGCCGGGTGATCAGCTTCGACAGCGACGCGCTGCCGATCCTGCCGACCGGCGAGCTGTACGAGGTGTGGTTCGTCGGCCCCGCCGATGCACCCGGCGCGCCCGACCGCATCTCGGCCGGGACGTTCCACCCCGACGCGCGGGGTCGGTCGTCGGTCCGGCTCGTCGCGGCGGTCGACCCGGCGCTCTATCCCCGCATGGTGGTGACCGCCGAGCCGTCGGGCGGCGACCCGGCAACGAACGGCCCCGAGGTGCTGGAGGCCACCATCTCCGCCGAGCTGTGAGCGCCGGCCGTGGGGCGTCGGAGCCCCAGGCCGGAAGGGACCTCCGACCCTTCCCCGTGGCCGCACGGCTCCCTATGGTCAGGGCACGCGATCGGAGGAACCATCGTGGACGCTCCCTTCACCGACATCCTCGTCCCTCTCGACGGCTCGTCGTCAGCCGAGCGGGCCCTCGGGCCGGCGCTCGACCTGGTGCACCGCACGGGCGTGCCGCTCCGGGTGCTGAGCCGGGCGTTGCCCTCCGACAAGGAGGAGCTCACCGAGTACCTCGCTGGCGTCGCCGACCGCTTCGCGGGCGAGACCGACATCGAGACCCTGGTGGTCGACAGCGACAGCATCCCCGACGCCATCGCCCAGGGCATCGACCTCGACACGCTGGTGTGCATGTCGTCGCACGGTCGTGGAGGCCTGGCCAGGGCGATGATCGGCAGCGTCGCCGAGGCGCTGCTGCGCACCATGTTCCAGCCGGCCCTGGTCGTCGGCCCGCTGGTGTCGGAGGGCCGGTCGCTGGCCGGCCGGGTCGTCGCCTGCATCGACGGCTCCGACGAGTCGCAGCGCACGATCGAGCCGGCCCGGCGCTGGGCGCAGCTGCTGGGTGCCCCGCTGTGGCTGGTCGAGGTCGCCGAGCCCGATGCCGCCGTCGAGCTCGCCAAGGCCGGGGACGTGTTCGAGACCGCCGAGGTGGCCCGCGTGGCCCGGCGGGTCGGTGGCGTCGACGGCTGGGACGTGCTGCACGGCACCGACCCAGCCCGGGCGCTGGCCGACCTGGCGGCGTCGACGGCCGAGTCGACGGCGCTGCTGGTCATGGCCACGCACGGCCGCACGGGCTGGGACCGCGTGCGGTTGGGCAGCGTCACCGCCTCGACCGTGCACCATGCGAGCGCCCCGGTGCTCGTCGTCCCGGCAGGGCCGCCGCGATGACCGGCACCGCAGCGACCGTCGGCCATGCTGGGCGCATGACACAGGGTACGAACGCGGGGTCGATGCTGGTCTCGTTCCTCATCGGCGACTCGGTGGCCAGGGTGTCGCCGTCGGCGACGCTGCACGAGGTGGCCGACGCGCTGGTCGCGGCCGGCGTCGGCGCGCTGGTGGTCGGCGAGGGCGAGGGCGCCGAGGCCATCGTCTCGGAGCGCGACCTGGTGGGTGCCCTCGCCGAGCGCCGCGACCCCGCGGCCACGACGGCCGCCGACATCGCGCACACCACTCTGGTGTGGTGCGACGCCGAGGCCACGGTGGCCGAGGTGGCAGCCGAGATGATGGACCGTTACGTCCGCCACGTGCTGGTCGAGGAGGACGGTCGCCTCGTCGGCATCGTGTCGGCCCGCGACGTGCTGGGCGCCTACGCGGCGGGCGACGTCAGCGACGCCGAGGACGGCGACGCCGACGCCGGCGACGAGGACGAGCCGGACTGACCCTGTCGGGGGCACGCGGGCGGGTCTTGGCCTGCTCGGGGTGACCCGGCCGTGCGGCCTGTCGGGGGCTCGCCTCAGCGCCGCGGTCGCGCACGGCTCGCGGCGGCGGCATCGCCCGTCCGTCCGACCCAGCAGTCGACGAGGGCCGCGGCCAGCGCCCGGGGTCGGCTCAGGAACGCGCAGTGGCCGCCCGGGATCTCCGCCGGCTCGATGCCCAGCCGGTCCCGCACGACGCCGCGCAGCCAGGCCGCGGGGAAGAAGCGGTCGTCGCGACACGCGATGAACCGCGTCGGCACGTCCGGCCAGGCATCGAGGGGCCACGGCTCCTCGAACAGCGTGGCGGTCTGGTCGCGGGGCGGCGGGAACGCGGCGAGCACCTCGGGCGGGACGTCGTGGACGAACACGGTCTCGGGCGAGTCGTCGGGCAGGTCCTGGGCCGCGAACGCCTGCTCGTGCCCGGTGGCCGCCCACCACTCGCCGCCCGGCTCACCCGGCCGCGGCACCATCGCCGCCACCAGCACCATCACGTCGACGTCGACCCGGGTGGCGACCAGCGGCGCGACCAATCCTGCGAGCGACTGGGCGACCAGCACCACGTCGTCGCGCCGATCGCCGATGGCCGCGACCGCGGTGTCGACGTACGCGTCGAGGCCGACCTCGCGGTCGCAGGGGAGGTCCGGGGCCACGACCTCGTGCCCGAGGGGCGCGAGCTCGCCCGCCACCAGGTCCCAGTAGGCGCCGTGCCCTCCGGCGCCGTGCAAGCAGACGAAGACAGCCATGCCCGTACAACGCTGCGGACGGTGCGATCTCATCGCTGCGGTGGCAGGCTGCCGGCCATGGCAGAAACGACAGAGGCAACCGAGCCGGCGGACCCGACCGAGCCGGTCGAGCGGTTCGAGGTCCAGCGCACCATTTCGGCGGCTCCCGCCGACATCTTCCGGGTGCTGTGCGACCCCGAGGGGCACGTGGCGATCGACAGTTCAGGCATGCTCATGTCGTCCACCGGCGAGCCGGTGTCGGCCGTGGGCGACACCTTCGTCGTGCACATGGACCGCGAGGCCCTGAACGACTACCCGCTCGGCCTCTACGACGTGACCGTCAGCATCACCACCCTCGAGCCCGACCGCGAGATCGCCTGGACGATCCTGGGCCAGCTCCGGCCGCAGATCGGGCACGTGTACGGCTACCGGCTCGAGCCCGCCGACGAGGGCACGCTCGTGACCTCGTACTACGACTGGTCGTCCATCGACCCGGTGTGGAAGGAGGCGGGCATCTTCCCCATCCTGTCCGAGGGTGCGCTGCGGGCCACGCTCGGCATCCTGCACCGCACCGTGGCCCGGGGCTGGCCGCGGGCGGCCGGCGCGGGCTGAGCCTCGCGGGGGCCCGCTCAGGCCGACGGCAGGTCGCGCAGGCGCCCGGCGAGGAACCGGCGCTCGGTGGCGTTGTCGGTGAGCGCCAGGGCGGTGCGGAACGCGTCGGCGGCGTCGTCGCGGCGACCGGCCCGCGCCAGCAGGTCGGCCCGGGTGGCGTGGAAGGGCTGGTAGTGGTCGAGGTCAGGTCGCAGGGCCTCGACCGCGGCCAGCCCGGCGTCCGCGCCCTCCACCTCGGCCAGCGCCACCGCCCGGTTGAGCGCCACGACGGGCGTGGGCGCCTGCGCCGCCAGCATGTCGTACAGCGACACGATCTGGCGCCAGTCGGTTTCTGCCGCCGTGGCGGCCTCGCTGTGCACCGCGTTGATCGCCGCCTGGATCTGGTAGGGCCCGGGGCGGTTGCGCCGCAGGCAGGCTCGCACCAGTTCCTGGCCCTCGGCGACGAGGGCGCGATCCCAGAGGCGGCGGTCCTGCTCGCCGAGGCGCACGAGCGACCCGTCGGCTGAGGTGCGGGCGGCCCGCCGCGACTCGATGAGCAGCAGCAGTGCCAGCAGTCCCGCGGCCTCGGGCTCGTCGGGCATCAGCGCGACGAGCAACCGGGCCAGGCGGATCGCCTCGACACACAGGTCCTGGCGCACCAGGCGATCGCCCGTCGAGGCGGCGTAGCCCTCGTTGAAGATGAGGTACACGACGGCCAGCACCGGGGCCAGCCGGTCGGGAAGCTCCGCGTCGCCGGGCACCCGGTAGGGGATGTTGGCGGCCTTGATCTTGCGCTTGGCGCGTACCAGCCGCTGGTTCATCGTGGCCTCGGACACCAGGAAGGCGCGGGCGATCTCCGGGGTCTGCAGCCCGCCCAGCAGCCGCAGCGTGAGCGCCACCTGGGCCGGCCGCGCCAGTGCGGGGTGGCAGCAGGTGAAGATGAGGCGCAGGCGGTCGTCGGTCACGGCGCCGACCGGTTCGGGCGGCTCGTCCGCGGCGCGCAGCCGCGCCGACTCGGTGTGGCGGTCATGGCGCTTGCCCTCCCGCCGCAGGCGGTCGATCGCCCGGTTGCGGGCCGTGGTGACGATCCACCCGCCGGGGTTGGGCGGCAGCCCGGCCCCGGGCCACCGCTGCGCGGCGGCCACGAAGGCCTCCTGGACCGCCTCCTCGGCGACGTCGATGTCGCCGAAGTGGCGGACCAGGGTTGCGACCGCCCGGCCCGACTCCTCGCGGAAGACGCGGGCGATCTGATCGGTGGAGGTCATGGCGGCGTGAACCGCGTCGCCCCGCCGTTCACCCCTCTGGTTCGTCCTGGAAGGGGCGCACCTCGACTGCGTTCCGGCAGGCGCCGGCGCCCTTGGCGGCCCAGGCGAGCGCGGCGTCGAGGTCGGCGGCCTCGATGACCCAGAAGCCGCCGATCTGCTCCTTCGACTCGGTGAAGGGCCCGTCGGTGGTCACCACCTCGCCGTCCTCGACCCTGACGACGGTGGCGGTGTCGGCCGGGTGCAGGCCGCCGGCGAACACCCAGGCGCCCGCGGCCTGGACCTCGGCGTTGAACGCGTCGACGTCCTTGTACATCTGCTGCACCACGTCCGGGGCGGGCGGCTCTTCGCCTTCGACCATGTGCACGGAAAGCAGGTACTGGGTCATGGTGTCTGTCTCCTTTCGGATCAGGGATCGGCACCGTGCCGCTCCCTCGCCTCCACAACGACCTACCCCGGGCCAAAACGACAGCGGCCGCGGAATTTCGTTCGTTCAGGCCAGCCGGCGAAGCAGGGCGCGCAGGGTCGAGCCATTGGCGTAGCCGACACGGGGGGCGACCTGGTCGGCCGAGGCGCCGGTCGTGCGCATGAGGTGCACGGCCCGCTCGACCCGGAGGCGCTGCACGAACGCCAGCGGCGACAGCCCCACCGACCGCTCGAGCCGCCGTTCGAGCGTGCGACGGCTGGTGCCGATGGCCCGGGCCGCGCCGGCCACGTCGAAGGGCTCGCCCAGCCGGGCGCGCACGTGGTGCTCGAAGGCCACCACGACATCGTCGCGATGGTCGAGGTGGTCGAGCGCGAGGTAGGCGCCCTGCGACGGCCGCTCGTCGATGACCAGCAGCCGCGCCACCTGCTCGGCCAGGTCGGGGCTCGACTGGCGCAGCAGTGCCAGGGCCAGGTCGACGTGCGCGAACGCGGCACCCGCGGTCAGGGCCCGCCCGGCGTTGACGACCATGGCGGCCAGGTCGAGGTCGACGGCGGGGTAGCGCTGGCGGAAGGCGGTGCCCAGCCACCAGCTGGTTGTCGCCCGCCCCCGGTCGAGGATGCCGGCCTCGGCGACCGGGAACGTGCCCGTGCACGCCGCGGCCAGGCGCACCGGGTCGCCCGCCTGCAGGAGCGCCCGCACCAGCCGGCGGACCTGCGTGAGCTCGAGCATGGCCAGCGTGTCGTCGGCCGTCAGCGTGCCCATGGCGGGCACCACGGCCACGTCGACGTCGGCCAGCTCGGCCAGCGTGCCGCTGGTGGGGATGGCCCATCCCGAGCCCGTGGTCACCCGGCGCCGGGGCCCCAGCATGACCACCTCGATGGGCGGGATGGCCGGGTCGACCGAGCCGCGCACGGCCTCGGCCACCGTGAGGACGTCGACGATCGCCGCCACCGCCGCCGTGAAGCACCCGTCGACCACCGCCACCCCCAGGCGCATGGCGGGAACGGTAGCAACGCTGGCGTTCCCGCCGCTATCGACCGGCGCCGGCCGGGCCTACGGTCAGATCGTCGGGGAGCAGCCCGCCGGGCTGCCGACAAGGAGGCACCCGATGGTCGAGGTTGCACTCGTCGTCAAGCTCACGGCCAGGGCCGGTATGGAGGCGGAGCTGGCGGAGTTCCTGACGGGGGCGCTGTCGCTCGCGAATGACGAGGCGGGCACCGAGGTGTGGCTGGCGCTGCGCAGCGACCAGTCGACGTTCTGGATCGTCGACGCCTTCCCGGGCGACGCCGAGCGCAAGGCCCACCTCGAGGGGCCCATCGCCGAGGGGCTGTTCGCCAATGCCGATCGCCTGCTCGACGCCGCACCCGAGGTCCATCCGGCCGACGTGCTGGCCATCAAGTAGCCCGCCGCACCGGGAGACCGGTCCGCTGCGTCGAGGTCTCCCCCTCAGCGCGGTGGACCGGTCGACCCGCGAGCCACCAGCTCGGTGGGCAGCCGCCGCACGCGAGCGGGACGACGACCGGCGACCAGGTCCAGCAGTCGCCGCCCGGCGACCTCGCCCTTGCGGTGCAGCGGCTGGCGGACGGTGGTGAGCGGCGGCCGGGCCAGCACCGCCGCGGGGGTGTCGTCGAACCCCGTGACCGAGAGGTCGCCCGGCACGTCGAGCCCGGCGTCGGCGGCGGCGTCGAGTGCACCCAGCGCCAGCTCGTCCGACAGGGCGACGATGGCGGTCGGCCGGGGATTGCCTGCCAGCAGGGCGGTCGCCCCCTCGCGTCCGTCGTGGCGGCCGTTGTGGGCGCACTCCCAGATCGGGAACGACGCCGCTCCCGCCCCCGCACGCTCGAACGGCCGCGCAAGCGCGACCAGCCGCTCGCGCGGCGCGACGAAGGTGCTGGCCGCGACCCTGGCCGAGTCGGCGGGCCCCGAGCGGCGGTCGAGCCCAAGCTCGAACGACACAGCCGCGATGTGCCGGTGGCCCAGGGCCAGGAGGAGCTCGCCCACCGCCCTGGCGCCGCCGGCGTCGTCGACCGTGACCGAGACCTCGCCCCGGCGGGCCGGGTGGTCGACGAGCACGAGGGGCAGCGAGCGGGCACGGGCCGCCGCCAGCCCGGGGTCGTCGGCGGCCAGGCCGTAGCTGACGAAGCCGTCGACCACGGCGCTGCGCACCAGGTCGGGCGACGGCCCCCCGCCCTCCACGCCGGGCAGGAGCAGCAGGCCGGTTCCCTCGCCCTCGAGCGCGCTCGCCAGCCCGTCGAGGGTCACGACGGCGGCCGGGTCGGTGAAGGCGTAGGAGAGCTGGTCGCAGATGAGGACCCCCACGGCACCCACACGCCCCCTGCGCAGGCCACGGGCGGCGGGATCGGGGCCGGGATAGCCGAGCTCGGCGGCCGCGGCGAGGACGCGCTCGCGCAGCGCGCCAGAGAGTTGGTCGGGACGGTTGTAGGCGTTCGACACGGTGGCGCGCGAGACGCCGAGCTGCCGGGCGATCGTCTCGAGGGTGGGGCGGTCGCGGGAGTCCGGCCTCGCGGGTGTCACGACCAGATCGTAGGCTCGATAGCGTTGTCTGTATCGATTCAGAACTCCGGGCTCCGTTCGCCGCCGTCGCGGCCGTCTTCCTCCTCAGTGGTGCCGCGTTCGCCAACTGGGTGGCCCGGATCCCCGCGGTCAAGGACGACGTGGGCGCCACCGCCGGCGGCCTCGGCCTCGCGCTCCTGGGCGTCGCCCTCGGATCCCTGGCCACGATGCCGCTGGCGGGTCGCCTGTGCGAGCGCCTCGGCAGCCGTCGGGTGGTGGTGGTCGGCGTCCTGCTCACCGCCCTGTCGCTCCCGGGGCCCGGGCTGGCCACCAGCACACTCACGCTCGGGCTGGTGCTGGCGGCGTACGGGGCCGCGTCTGGCCTGGTGGACGTGGCCATGAACGTGCAGGCGGTCGCAATCGTCCGCAGGGCCGGCCGCCCGATCATGCCCTGGTTCCACGCGGCCTACAGCCTGGGGGGCCTGGCGGGTGCGGTCCTCGGCGCGGTCGCCGCGGGGGCCGGCCTGCCGCCCATCGCCAACTTCACGGTGGCCGCCGCCGTGCTGGCCCTGGCCGCACCTGCCGTGCGCCGCCACCTGGTGCCCGACCGCGTGACGCCAACCGGCGCCGCGCCGGCTCCCGCTGCGCCGGCGGCCGCCGACCCCATCCTGACCACGGTCGACGCCGGCGCGGTCACCGCCCCGGCCTCGCCCCCGACCGACGCGGCTCCCGCCGCGCCGGTGGCGATGGCATCCGCTCACACCAGCCTGGGCGGCACACACCGGGGAGCGAGGCGGCGCCGGCCGTGGGCGCTCGCCGGTCTCGGCGCCATCGCCGCCTGCGCCGCGCTGGGCGAGGGCGCGATGGCCGACTGGAGCGGGCTGTTCCTGCGCGACGAGCGCGGCGCCGGCGCCGGTGCCGCCGCACTCGGCTACGCGGCATTCGCGGTGGCGATGACCGTCGGCCGGCTCGGCGGCGAGGCCGCCATCCGGCGCCTCGGGGCCGCGGCGGCGTTGCGGGCCGGGGCCTCGGCGGCGACGGTGGGCATCGTGGTGGCGGTCGTGGTGAGCTCGCCGCTGGCGGGCATGGCGGGGTTCGGCCTGGTGGGCCTGGGCCTGTCGTGCGCATTCCCGCTCGCCCTCACGACCGCGGGCGAGTCGGGCGACGGTGCGGGCGGCAGCGAGATCGCCAAGGTCTCGGTCGTCGGGTACCTGGGCTTCCTGCTCGGGCCGCCGCTGATCGGCTTCGTCGCCGACCACGCCGGGCTGCGGGGCGGGGTGCTGGCCGTGGCGTTCCCCGCGCTGGGTCTCGTGGCGCTCGCCGGGGCCGTCGACCCGGGGCGGTGGCGCGGCGACGCGGACGTCCCGCGTGCGACGCAGCGCCGTGGTCCGGGTCCGGTCGACGCCATCGCGTCGGCGACCGCCGTTCGGTCGTCTGCGCCCGCCGGGTCGTGCGCGGCGGCTCAGCCGACCGGTGAGGCGGTCGCGATCCGGCGCACGTGGTCGACCCACTCGGCCACGTCGGCACGCGAGGTCGGTCGCGGCACCAGAGCCGGCTGCGGCGCCGACTCGGTGCGGTAGACGTGCGAGAACGGCGCGAGGATCGGTCCGACTCGCAGCAACGTCACCGTGGGCGCGGTCACCGCGAAGAAGCGGTGGACGTGGCCGGGCGCGCCGCCCGACCTGTCCCCCGAGTGGAAGTCGTGCGGCCGTGGTTCCATGACGATCCGGACGGGCACGGGATCGCGCAGCGTGAACCGACGGTGTCCCGTCATGCCGTACGAGTGACGCCACACCTCGTCGCCCACCGCGTCGTCGCTCGCCTCGCGGTAGCGCACCTCGCGGACGTCGCCGGCCACCACCACCGACTCGTACTGCCACGCATGATCGTGCACGTCGTCGTCGCCCGAGGCGCCGGGCCACACGTGCAGCCTGACCTGCCCCCAGCCCGCCCGCTCCTCGAGCACCAGCTTGATGAACCCGTTGGGGTGCCAGTAGCTGCGCCCGGCGATCTCGTCCTGCAGCGACCGGGAGCGACAGATCCGCGCGGCCACCGGCGCCAGGCCCGCTCTCCGATCGCTCACCTCACGCGACAGCACAGGCGACCTGCCCGCACTCGACAGCACCCCATCATCAACGACGTTGTTGACGGCCACCTGTTCCCAGTCGTGCCTCGACCGCCCCCCGGCGGGCCGCGGTCCCCAGATCCACCTAACTACCAGGGAGCCGCCGGTGTGATGCCGGAGGGATGCCTGGCTCGGCCGCGCACGCTAGCGCGCGGCGGCCACGGCGCACACTACGGGAGTGGGACACGCTCGGGTCAACCGATCTCGTGGGCGCCGGCCCACGCCACGAGGGCGGCGACCGCGTTGTAGGTCATCCATACGGGGACCAGGCCACCGCCCCTCGGCCAGTGCCACAGGTCGACGTCGGCGAGGTGGTACCTGAACATCTCGTGGAGCGCACGGGTGACCGGAGCTGAGCCGGCGTGCCGACCCGTGGCGAGCAGCGCCCGCACGATCCAGGCGGGCGTGAACTCGCGCACCGGCACAGGTGTGGCGGTGAGTCCGTCGTCGCCCTGTCGCCACAGCGTCTCGTCCTCGAGGCTCAGGTCCTGAGACCGCTCGAGCCACGCCGCGCCGGACAGAGCGATCTCGCTGATCCGCGCATCGTCGAGCCGTCGCGCCCATGCGGCCAGCGCGCAGACGACGATGGCGGTGTGCACGGGAGATGGCGTGATCGGGGCGAGCGACGGCCCCCTGACCCGGACCGGCCAGGTGTGGTGGCCGCCGTCGTCGAGCGACAGGTCGACCAGGTCGTCGATGAGGCCGCGGGCCGCCGTGACATCGACGGGGAGCCGGCTGAGCTCGAACAGGGACGTCGCCAGCACATAGGGCCGGGCGGGTACGGTCCCTTGAACGTCCCGACGCAGCGCGTCGATCACCAGGGCGGCCCTTTCCGCGACGTAGTCGTCCGACTCGCCGGCGTCGTGGAGCGCCGACACGATCACCGCGCTGACCTCCGGCAGTGCCATGACCGGCTCGACTGCGGGCAGCGTCCCCACGGTCCACCCGCCCTCCTCGAGCTCGAGGTCGCGGAGCGTCGCCCGGATGCGCGGCAGGCTCACCCGCCAGTCGCGAGCGCCAGCGATCAGCACCGCCTTGAGCCCGTAGGCCGTCGACAGCGCCAGGGGTGGGGCGCCGGCGTCGTCCATGTCGTACCGCCAGCCATAGACCGACTGGCCGTCGCGTGTGCGTTCGGACGGCAGGAACCCGATCAACCGGTCGACGGTGCGCTGCACGAGGACGGTGACGGTCGTCGGATCGTCGAACAGCCTGGTGCGCATCCCGCGATCCGGGTCGGTGAACCGGCGGACCAGCGTGCCGTCGTCCCCCAGCGCCTCGGTGAGCGCCGTGAGGTGGTCGCCACGGGGACGGCGGTGGTCGTTCTCCCAGGCCGAGACCAGGGTGCGTGTCACATCCAGCGCCCGTGCCAGGTCCGTTTGGCTCAGGCGGCGCGATCTCCGGATCTCCGCGAGGTGCTCTCCCGGCGTCAGTGACGTTCTGCCCACGTCATCAGTTTCGCGGCCGCAGCGGGCGCACGCACGGGCACCGGGTGCGCGCGCTAGGTACCCGCGGTGCGGCCCCAGCCCTAACCGACCTCTGCCGCGCAGGCCCATGTCATCAAGGCCGCCAGCGCGTGGTAGGTCATCCACACCGGATAGCTGCCACCCCCGCGCGGCCAGCGCCACAGGCATGTCTCGGGGACGTAGTACGAGAGCATCTCCCGCCGGGCGTGGGCGGCGACGCCTGTCGACGGGTCGCCGCCGGCCTCCACCACGGCCCGCAGAACCCAGGCAGGGGTGAAGTGCCGGACGGCCAGGAGGTCTTCGCCGCCGTCGGGCTTGTCGGTGCGGATCCACTCGTCGTCGAGGGCGAAGTCGCTGTGGCGCTCGAGCCAGCACCGGCCCTCGTCGGCCACCTTGTGGAGCCCGTCGTCCGCCAGGCGCCGCGCCCAGGCCGCCAGGGCGCACACCGCGCCGGCGGTCGGGACCGTCGCGGGCTCGGACTTGGCGAGCGGCGACGCCTTGACCACCACCGGCCACGAACGCTCGCCCCCGTCGAGCGTCGACAGGTCGATCAGGTCGCCGATGAAGCGCCGCCCGATCGCCAGGTCGACGTCGAGGCGGCTCAGTTCGAGCAACGACGTGGTGAGCACGTAGGGCCGCGCCGGCTCGGGCCCCTCGACCCGGCTCCTCAAGCCGTCGATGAGCAACCCGATGCGGTCGGCGACGAAGCCGTCGTCGTCGCCGGCGTCGTGCAGCGCCGACACCACGACGGCGGTGATCTCGGGGCGCGCCAGCCCCTGCTTGGCCGCGCCCCACCCCCCGGTGTCCAGCTCGAGGCGGCGGAGCATCGCCCGGATCCTCGGGAGGCTCACCCGCCAGTCCCGGCCTCCGGCCAGCAGCACGGCCTTCAGTCCGTAGGCCGTAGACAACGCGGAGAGTGACTGGCTGGCGTCGTCGAGGTCGAAGCGCCAGCCGTAGCCCGGTTCTTGGTCGGCCGCCTCGTCGAGCGACAGGTGCTCGACCAGTCCGTTCACCGCCTGCCTGCGCAGCGTGGTCACCGAGACGGGGACCTCGAACAGCGGCGGCGTGTGCCGGTCGTCCGGCCGACCCCACATCCGGGCGAGCTCGCCATCGTCATCGAGCACCTCACCGAGCTGCGCCACGCGGTCGGCGGGCGGCCGGCGATGGTCGTTCTCCCAGGCAGACACAATGGTGCGTGACACGTCCATCAGCCTCGCCAGCCCGTCCTGGCTCATGCCGAGGGCCCGCCGGCGCTCGGCGATGAAGGCCCCGACTGACTGGCGCTGGCTGATCACGCCTCCAGTTTCGCCGCGATCGAGCCTGCGCGCGCACCGACGCGCATCTGCGCGCACCGGGCGCGCACGCCGGCAGCGCCGTGCGACATCGTGCGGTCCGTGCGCGACGAGCTTCGCCATGTGCGGACACATGCGCGCGGAAAGTGTCCTGGACGCGCCCGGATGTGACGCCTCACGATGCGTCGACACGACGCAACCAAGGGGGTGCACCATGGCAGAAAGGACGGCAGAGACGGGATTCGCGGAACTGGTGCTCCTGGGCGCGCTGGTGGTGGGAGCAGCCACCGTCGGGCTGGTTGCGGCGGTGGTGGGCCTGGTGCTGTGGCTGGTTGTCCGCCACCCCTTCTGCCTCGCGGTGGCGGCGGCGACCGCGGTCGCCTGGATCGCCGGGGGGCCGGTCGCGGCGGTCGCCTCGTGGGCGGCTCTCGCGGCCGGCGCGCTGGCGTGGCGGGCTGCGTGGCGAGACAGCTTCGACCGGCAGGTGCTGCGCCGGTGGCGGCGCACGTTCGTGTACGGCCGACGGTGGCGTCGAGCGCTGGTGGCCTGCGACCTCGACGGCAACGCCCGCTCGGGCAGCGGTCGCCTGATGGTGCCCCGGCTGGGCAGCGTGCGGTCGAGTGGCCTGATCGACACGGTCAGCGTGCGCCCGCTGGACGACCAGGACGTGCGCTGCTTCGCCGCCCGGGCCGACGACCTGGCCCACGAGCTGGGCGCGGCGAGCTGCGATGTGCGGGTCGACGCCACCGGAGCCGTCCACCTGGTGCTGCGGCGTCGCCCGTGGCTGTCGCGCCGCACGGTGGTCGGCGAGCTGGTCGACCTACCGCGGCCCCTCCCCGTGACGGCGATCCGGCCGGCCCACTGCGCGCACGGCACCCACCGCCGGGTGCGGGTCGCGGCCTGAGCGGCCGCGGCCGTGCCGCCGGCCGTCAGGCTGCCGGTGCCGCCGTGGTGGTGCCGCCCAGGTGCTGGGCGAAGAGCGCCTCCGCCGCATCGCGCTCGGCGAGCGGAACGGCGACGTGGCGGCCCGGGTTGGCGTGCAGGGTGTTCTGCTCCGAACCGAACAGGCCGAACAGCGTGAACGCATGGTCGCGATCGACCACCTCGTCGTCCCACTGCACCAGGAAGAGCAGGGGCACCGTGATCCGGCGGGCCAGGTCGTCGAAGCCGGCCATGAGGCGGCCCTCGGCCCAGCCGGCCAGGCCCAGGACGGTCGCCGCGACCCTCGGCTCGCCGGCCACCAGCGGCACGCCGAGGGCGCACCCCATCGACAGCCCCCAGTAGCCGACCGGTCCGGCACCGACCTCGTCGCGCTGCTGCACCGCGTCGAGCACGGCCGTCCAGTCGCCAACGGCCCGTGCGATAATCGCGGCTCGACCGCGTCCGAAGATCCGCCCGCCGAGCCGCTCGCGCCGCTCCTCGCGTGTCAGGCCCCGCTCGGCCGCGGGGATCCGCTCGCCGTGGTACGGCAGGTCGATGGCCACCGCGGCGAAGCCGTGGTGGCGCACCATCCGGCGGGCCAGCGACACGATGTTGGGCACGCGCTTGTGATGCGTGCCTCCGTGGCCGAGCCGCACCAGCGCCGGAGAGCCGGTGGGTACAGTGCGGCGGCGGGTAGCCGAGGGGCGACATGGGCATCGTTGCAGACGACCTGGTCGAGCGGTTCGAGACCGACGGGTACGTGGTCGTTCCCGACCTGGTGACGCCCGACGAGTTGACCCGGTACCAGGCCGCGGTGCGGGCCGCCGTGCTCGCCCGCAAAGCGCACGACCACCGCTCGCTCGCCCAGCGGACCGTCTACGAGCAGTCCTTCGTGCAGTGCCAGAACCTGTGGGAGGACTTCGACGACGTGCGCCCGCTCACCTTCCATCCCCGGCTGGCGCAGGCCGCCGCCGAGCTGCTGCGAGCCCCCGCGGTGCGCATGTTCCACGACCAGGCGCTGTTCAAGGAGCCGGGGGGCCGCGAGACCGATCCCCACCAGGATCTTCCCTACTGGCCCATGGAGCAGGCTGACGCCATCACCGCCTGGCTGCCGTTCGAGGGGTCGACCCGCGAGGGCGGGTGCCTGGGGTACGTGCCCGGCTCGCACCGGCTCGGGGTGCGGAAGTTCGTCAACATCTTCCGGGCTGACGCCGACGAGGTGGCCGAGCAGGCCCGCGAGCTGATGGTCGTCGAGCCGGTCTACGTCGAGGTGCCACGCGGCAGCGTGGCCTTCCACCACAGCCTGACCGCCCACCTCGCCCTACCCAACGCGAGCGACGTCACCCGCGAGGTGCACACCGTCATCTACTTCCGCGACGGCTGTACGCGGGGCTCGTCACGGTCGCACCCGGCGGTCGACCGGGCGGGCATCGAGGTGGGCGGTCCCATCGCCAGCGACGTGACCCCGATCGCGTGGCCCCGCGAGCCGGGCGACCTGCCCGAGCCGCCGCCCCCGCCCGAGGGGGTGCCCGACTCGCTCCGCCGACTGGGCATCCTCCCCGGCGGCCGGTCCTGACGCCCCGGCGCGGGGGACCTTGGTCCCGGACCCGCAGAGGCTTGCTGTGGGACCTCCGGCCCTATTGGATCCGTGCCGGGCTCCGTACGTTCTGTTCAGCGGATGTTTGAGTCTGCAATCAGAACGAGAGGAACAGTCATGAGTGTCACGACCGAACACACTCCCGTCGCCCCAGCTGGCGCCGAGGCACCCGCCGAGGCACCCGCCGAGGTAGTCCGGCTCCCGCGGCGAACCATCGACAAGCTCCTCATCGCGATCGGCATCGTGGCCACGGTGGTGTTCACCGTGGCCGGTGGCCTCCTGGCCTGGGGGGCCAACTTCTCGAACGACTACGTGTACGACGAGCTGTCGTCGCAGAACGTGGTGTTCCCGGATGAGGCGAGCCTGCGCGAGGAGGGTCGCGACGACCTCGTGCAGTACGCAGACGAGCAAGTGACGACGGGGCCGGAGGCCGAGGCGTACGCCAGCTACATCAACGGCCACCTCCAGGGCATCGCCGACGGCCAGACCTACTCGGAGATCGACGACCGGGGCGCCGCCCAGGCCGTGGTCGACGCCGAGGAGGCCGGTGCCAGCGAGGCCGAGATCGCGGAGCTGCAGGCCACCGCCGACGAGCTGCGGGCACAGCGCGACAGCCTGTTCCGGGGCGAGACCCTGCGTGGGCTGCTGCTGTCGGCCTTCGCCTGGTCGACACTGGGCCGGATCGCCGGCATCGCCGCCTGGGTCGCATTCGCCGCCGCTGCGGTGATGGCTGCGCTGGTGGTGGCCGGGATCGTCCACCTTGCCCGCCAGAAGGCGTGACACCATCGGGGAAACGCCGGGCCCTGGCCCGGCCCCCCGACATGACACCGGAGGATCGCCGGGCCCGGCCCGGCGATCCTCCGCGTCGCGTCCCGTGCTGCTCGCCGGTCGGGCGGGGCGCCGTGCCCGGGCGTGGACGGAGGCGCCGGCACCTGGCACCGTTTGGCCCTCGCCGTCACCGCCGATCACCCCCAGGAGGCCGCCGTGCCCTTCGTCGCCCACAAGGTCGTCCTCGAGAGCGTGTCCGACGCGTCGGGCCTGGCCGGGCTCATCGGGTCCGGGGCCTTCGCCGCCGACGACGTGGTGGCGGTCGTCGGCAAGACCGAGGGCAACGGCGGGGTCAACGACTTCACCCGCATCCTCGCCGACCAGGCGTTCCGAGGGGTGCTCGTCGCCCACGGCAACCGGTCGGTCGCCGAGGTCGCCCAGGTGCCCATGGTGTGGTCGGGCGGCACAGACGGCGTGCTCACCCCGCACGCGACCGTGTTCGCGCGGGTGGACGGGCCGGAGCCGGCGGGCGGCTCGCCGGGCCCGCGGCTTTCCGTGGGCGTGGCCATGAGCGAGGTCATCCTGCCCGAGCACATCGGCCGCACCGAGATGGTGGCCACGGTGGCCGAGGGTGTGCGGGGGGCCATGGCCGACGCCGGCATCGACGACCCGGCCGAGGTGCACTACGTGCAGACCAAGACGCCGCTGCTCACCATGGCCACCATCGAGCAGGCCCGCGCCCGTGGTGCCACCACGGTCACCGAGGAGCCGCTCGAGTCGATGAACCTGTCCAACGGCACGACCGCGCTGGGCATCGCGGTGGCCTTGGGCGAGATCGAGATGCCCTCGACCGAGCAGATCGGGCGGGACCTGTCGCTGTACTCGAGCGTCGCCTCGTGCTCGTCGGGGGTCGAGCTCGATCGGGCGCAGATCGTGGTCGTCGGCAACGCGCCGGGGGTCGGGGGGCGGTTCCGGGTGGGGCACTCGGTCATGCGCGATGCGCTCGATGCCGACGGCGTGTACGCGGCCATCCGCTCGGCGGGGCTCGACCTGCCCGAGCGCCCGGTGGCGGCCGACCTGGGCGACCGGCTGGTCAACGTGTTCCTCAAGTGCGAGGCCGACCCCACGGCCCGGCTGCGCGGGCGGCGGCAGGTGGCGCTCGACGACTCCGACGTGCATCACCACCGCCACATCAAGGGAGCGGTCGGCGGCGTGGTGGCCGCGGCCACCGGCGACCCGGCCGTCTTCGTGTCGGTGGCCGCGCTGCACCAGGGACCGTCGGGGGGTGGGCCGGTGGCGGCGGTGGTCGACGTCGGAGAGGCCTGACGGCGTCGCCCGGTGGCGTCCCTCCGGTCTCGCCGCCCGGGCCGTCTCGTGCCACGGGCCCGGCGGCGGGCGTACCATGCCGTCCTTGGAGCGACCGACCACGCACCATCCGCCCCTCCCGGGCCCCTCAGTGGGGTCCGCGTCCCGGCTGGCCGGCAGCGCGAGCGTGCTCGTGCGCGACCTGCTGGTGGGGCCCCGGCGCCCGGCGACGGTCGTCGCGCGCGGCCCGGCCGCCACCTACCTCGACGTCGACGGGCGGCTGCTCGCGGTCGTGGCCTCCGGCGGCGTGCGGCTGCCGTGCGCCCTCGTGCTCACCGCCGGATCCCCGGTGCCGGTCCGCACGGGCGCGGTCGTCTCGGTCGGTGAGGGCGTGATGGGGGCCGGCTCCCGGGGCACGACCACGGAGATCGTCGTCGCCAGGTGGTTCGACCCACGCGTGCGGGTCGACCGGTACGACGGTGCCGCGGTGGCACATCTGGCCCGGGTGGTGCGGGCGCGCGCCGGGGCCGACCCGTCGCTGCCCGCCGGCGCGGCCGGCCGTCTCGCCGCCGACCTGGGTGCCGCAGCCGGCCCGGCGGAGATCGTCGCCGACCTCGTGGGTCGCGGCGCAGGCCTCACGCCCTCGGGTGACGACCTGCTGGCGGGCGCGCTGGCCGCCCTGCGGGCCGTGCGGTCTCCGGCCGCCGGGGGGCTCGCAGCCGCCATCGGCGCGCTCGTACGGCTGCGCACGACCCGCCTGTCGGCGGCCCTGCTGGAGGCGGCCGGCGAGGCGGCCGTCGTCCCCGAGGCCGAGGCGGTGATCCTGGCCCTCGCCGCCGGCCCGCGACGGGTCGAGGGCGCCGCCCTGCGCCTCCTGGCCCTGGGGCACACCAGCGGCTGGCACCTCGCCGCCGGCCTGGCGGTCGGGGCTGCGCACGCCCTCGCCGCGGCGGCCGGCGGTCCGGACGACGCAGCCGCGCGGCCCGTCGCTCTGGCCGGAGGTGGCTTGGCGGGTCGGCCCGCCGTCCTGGCCGGAGCGGGGGCGCCCGGTCGAGCGGACGGCGCACGGTGACCGAGCTCGTGCGGGTCGAGCCCGGCCGCTACCACGACTCGGTGACCCTCATGCGGGCCAGCGCCGCTGCGGGCGACGTGCCGGGCGTCGACACCGTGATCGCCGCCATGGCCACCGAGCTCAACCGCGCGCTGCTGGACGACGCCGGCTTCCCGGCGCCCGACGCCGGGCCCGACGACCTCGTAATCGCCGTGCGGGCAGGCCACGCCGCCGCCGCCGATCAGGCGCTCCACGTGATCGAGGGGGCGTTGGCCGAGCGGGCTCGCCCGCCGCAGTCGGGCGCCGCGACGCGGGTACCGCCCCACACCGTCGAGGCGGCCGCGTCGCGGGCACCCGAGGCCCCCGTGGTCGTGGTGTCGGTGCCGGGGCCGCACGCCTACGTCGAGGCGGCCGCCGCGCTGCGGGCCGGGCGTCACGCCATGGTGTTCAGCGACGGGGTCGACCTGGCCGCCGAGGTGGCGCTCAAGCGCGAGGCCGCCGCCCGGGGCCGCCTGGTGATGGGACCCGACTGCGGCACGGTGATACTCGCGGGCGTCGGGCTGGGGTTCGCCAACGTCGTGGTGCCGGGCCCGGTGGGCATCGTCGCCGCCTCGGGCACGGGCGCCCAGCAGCTGTGCTGCCTGCTCGACGGCGCGGGGATCGGTGTGCGTCACGTGCTCGGGGTGGGCGGGCGTGACCTGTCCGCCGCCGTGGGGGGCGCCTCGGCGCTGGCCGCCCTGGCCCTGCTCGACGACGAGCCCACGGTCGAGGTGATCGCGCTCGTGTCCAAGCCGCCCGCCCCCGAGGTCGCCGCGGCCGTGGCCGCCGCGGCGGCGGCGTGCGCCACACCGGTCGTCCTCGCCCCGGTAGGGCCGGGGCAGCCCACGCTCACAGTGGTCGCCGCGCGGGTCGCGGACGTGCTCGGGGTGGCGTTCCCCGAGCCGGCGTCGTCACGCCCCGAGGTCGCGGCGGGACCTCGGCCCGGTCCGTTGTTGGGGCTGTTCAGCGGTGGTACCAACTGCCTCGAGGCGACGGCGGTGGTCGAGGAGGTGCTCGGGCCGGTGCGCTCGAACGTCCACCCCGATCCGGCCTGGCGCGTGCCGGCCGACCACCGCGCGGAGGGCGACCACGTCCTGCTCGACCTCGGCGACGACGAGCTGACCGCGGGCCGTCCCCACCCCATGATCGATCCCGCCCCGGTGGCCGAGCGCCTGGTCGCCGCGTCGTCGGGCGAGGGCGGGGCCGGCGGCGCGGGGGAGGTTGGCGGTGCCCGGGGCGCGGGGGTCGTGGTCCTCGACGTCGTCCTCGGCCACGGCGCCCACCCCGACCCTGCGGCCGTCCTGGCGCCCCCGCTGGCGGGCGCCCGCGAGGCCGGGGTGGCCACCGTGGTGGCGCTCGTGGGCACCGCCGGCGACCGGCAGGGCCTCGGCCGGCAGGCGCGGTCGCTCGTCGACGCCGGCGCCGTCGTCCACCGCAGCGTCGCCGCGGCAGCCGCCGAGGCCGCCTCGCTGGTGGCCACGGCCCGGAGCACACGGTGATCGCCGACGATCGGGTCCCGTGGGGTGACGGCACCCGTGCGGATGACCTCGCCGACCTGCTGGTCCCGCCGGCCGCGGTCATCACCGTGGGCGCGCCCACCCTGGACGAGGCCCTGGCCGCCCAGGGGGTGGCCACCGTCCCGGTCGACTGGCGGCCTCCGCCGGCCGCGTCACGGGCGGCCGTCGTCGCGCTCACCGCCCGGCCGGGGACCGACGAGGCGAACCGCACGGCCGTCGAGCGCATGGCCGCGGTGCGCCCGCAGCTGGTCGACGTCACCCCGGCGGCCGAGGCCGTGGGCATCGGCCGTCACCAGCTGCTGCACGCCGGTCCGCCCGTCGACTGGGACGCGGCGTCCGGCCCCCTGCGGGGCGCGATCGTGGGCGCCTGCCTGTACGAGGGTTGGGCCGGCACGCCCCACGAGGCCGAGGCGCTCGCCGCCTCGAGCGCCATCGAGCTGTCGCCGTGCCACGACCACGGCTGCGCCGGTCCCATGGCCGGCATCGTCAGCCCGTCGATGCCCCTGTGGACCGTCACCGACGGCAACGGGCGCACCTGTCGGAGCACCCTCAACGAAGGGTTGGGCAAGGTGCTGCGCTACGGGGCGTTCGGTCCCGCCGTCACCGAGCGGCTGGCGTGGATGCAGCGGGTGCTCGGACCGGCGCTGGCTGCGGCCCTGCGCCGCCACGGGCCGGTCGACGCCGGCTCGCTCATCGCCTCGATGGTGGCGATGGGCGACGAGGGCCACAACCGCAACCGCGCCGGCACCTCGCTGCTGGTGCGGGCCCTGGCCCCCGACCTGGTGCGCACTGTCGACGACGGCGGGCGCAGCGCGGGCGAGGTGGCCGACGTGCTCGCCTTCGTCGACTCGAACGACCACTTCCTGCTGAACGTGGTCATGGCCTCCGCCAAGCTGGTGGCCGACGCCGGGGCCGGCGTGCAGGGCTCGACCGTGGTGGTGACCATGGCGCGCAACGGCACCCAGTTCGGCATCCGGGTGTCGGGCACAGGCGACCGCTGGTTCACCGCCCCGGCCACGGTGCCAGACGGCCTGTTCCTCGGCGGCTTCGGGCCCGGCGACGCCAACCCCGACATCGGCGACTCGGCCATCACCGAGACCGTGGGGCTGGGCGGGTTCGCCATGGCCGCCGCGCCCGCCATCGTGCAGCTCGTCGGCGGCGGGGTCGACGACGCCGCCGACTGGACCGAGCTGATGTACCAGCTCACGGTGTCCGAGCATCCCCGGTGGACCATCCCCGCGCTCGGGTTCCGGGGGGTGCCCTTCGGCATCGACGCGCTGCGGGTGGTGCGCACCGGCATCGCCCCCATCATCAACACCGGCATGGCCGGCCGGGTGGCCGGCACCGGCCAGGTGGGCGCGGGACTGGTGCGGCCGCCGCTGCCCTGCTTCGCCGCCGCGCTCGACGCCCTGGCGGAGGTCGACCCGCCGGCCCCGGCGCCGTCCGCCGCGCCGGCGACCGTCGAAGGCGGGCCCTCGTGAAGCCGCCGCCCTTTGCGTACCACCGCCCCCGGAGCGTGGAGGAGGCGGCCCGCCTGCTGGCCGAGCTGGGCGAGGGCGCCAAGGTCATCGCGGGCGGGCAGAGCCTGGTGCCGCTCATGAACTTCCGCCTCGCCGGGCCCGACCACCTGGTCGACGTCAACGGGCTGGCGGGCCTCGAACACGTGCGGGTCGGCGACGACGCGGTCGAGGTGGGCGCGACGGTGCGCACCGCCGACCTGTTGCGCGACCCGGCGGTGGCCGAGGCGCACCCGCTGCTGGCAGCGGCCACGGGATGGATCGCCCACCCGGTCATCCGCAACCGGGGCACGGTGTGCGGCTCGCTGGCCCACGCCGACCCCGCGGCCGAGCTGCCCGCCGTGCTGGCGCTGCTCGACGGTGGCGTCGAGGCGGTGGCCTGGAGAGCGGGCGCGCTGGCCCGCCGGTCGCTGGCCGCCGCCGAGCTGTTCCTGGGCCCGTTCGAGACCTCACTGGCCCCCGACGAGCTGGTCGTGGCGGCGCGCTTCCCCCGGCTGGCGCCCGGGACGGGGTGGGCGATGGACGAGCTGGCCCGCCGCCACGGCGACTACGCCGTGGCGGGCGTGGTGCTCACGGTCACCGCCGATGGCCGCGGGACCCCCACGGGCGGCCGGGCCGCGTACCTGTCGTGCGCACCGACCCCGGTCGTGGTCGACCTCGGGCCCGTACTGGCCGAGGCCGGTGGACCGGCGGGCGACGGCGGTGCGCCGGCGAGTCCGGCACTCGACCGTGCCGTCTACGACCTGGTGGCGGGGGCGTTGAGCCCGACCGGCGACATCCACGCCACGGCCGGCTACCGCCGCCACCTGGCCGCCACGCTCACGGTGCGGAGCCTCGGACCGGCCCTGTCCCGGGCCCGTGCGTCGGCCGACGCCCGAGGAACGACCGGGGAGGTCACCCGCTGATGCCCCTCGTACGACCCGGCGTCGCCCCGACCCGAGGCAATGACAGTCGCCGCACCGCTCCGGAGGCATCGGTGTTCGGCCCCCGCTCGCGCGTGCCTCGTGAACGGCGGGCCGACGGCGATTGCCTCGCCAGGGACGTGCGACGGTGAGCCCGCACGTGGACGCCATGGCGGCCCGCAGCGGTGGGACCACGCCCGAGGCCACGCACGAGGTCGTCGTGACGGTCAATGGCGTGGCCCGGTCGGCGCGGATGCCGGCCCGGCGCCTGCTGTCGGACATGCTGCGCCACGACCTCCGGCTCACCGGCACGCACGTGGGCTGCGAACACGGGGTGTGCGGGGCGTGCACGGTCCTGGTGGACGGTGAGCCGGTGCGCTCGTGCCTGACGTTCGCGGTCATGGTCGACGGCGCGGCGGTCACCACCGTCGAGGGCCTGGCCGGCGCCGAGGGTGAGCTGAGCCCGGTGCAGCGGGCCTTCCGCGAGTGCCACGGGTTGCAGTGCGGGTTCTGCACCCCGGGGTTCCTCCTGCTCGCCACCGAGCTGCTCGCCCGCAGCCCCGCTCCCGGCGACGACGAGATCGCCGAGGCGCTGGGCGGCAACCTGTGCCGCTGCACCGGCTACGTCAACATCGTGCGCTCGGTGCGCAGGGCGGCCGAGCTGGTGGCCGGGGCCGAGCCCGAGAGCGTGAATCGGCCCACGGCCGCTGGCGACTCCACGGCGGCGGGGGAGGGCGGCGGGTGACCACGCAGTGGTTCGGCGAGCGGGTCGAGCGGCACGAGGACCAACGCCTGCTCACCGGCGCCGGGCGGTTCCTCGACGACGCCGGGCACGACGCCCTGGCCGCCGCCTTCGTCCGCAGCCCCCACGCCCATGCCCGCATCACCGGCATCGACGTGGCGGACGCGATCGACGTCGACGGCCTGGTGGCCGTCTACACCTGGGACGACCTGCCGGGCCGTCTCGCCGACCCGCTGCCCCTGCTCATCCCCCATCCCGACCTGACCGAGCCGCGCACCCAGTTCGCGCTGGCCAACGGCGAGGTCAACCACGTGGGCGAGGCCGTCGCCATGGTGGTCGCCGCCGACCGCTACGTGGCCGAGGACGCGGCCGACCGCATCGTGGTCGACTACGAGCCGCTCCCGCCGGTGGTGGGCATCGACGCCGCCCGCACCGCCGACCGCCTGGTCCACCCCGACGTGCCGGGCAACGTCGCCGCGGTGACCACCCAGGAGCTGGGCGACGCCCGCGCCGCGATTGCCGCCGCTCCCCGGGTGCTGGAGCTCGACTTGTCGATCGAGCGGTCGCTGTCGTCGCCACTCGAGGGCCGCGGCGTGCACGCCCGCTGGGACGCCGATGACGGGCGGCTCCGGATCCGCACCTCGACCCAGACGTCGACCGGTGTGCGGGCCGCGGTGGCCAACATCCTCGAGCTGCCCGACGTGGCCGTCGAGGTGGTGACGCCCGACGTGGGCGGCGGCTTCGGCACCAAGGTGGTGCACCCCTACCCCGAGGAGGTGCTGGTGCCCTGGGCCGCCCGCCTGCTGGGGCGCGAGGTCAAGTGGGTCGAGGACCGCTACGAGCACTTCGTGTCGGCCACCCACGAGCGGGGCCAGCAGCACCACGTGCGAGTCGGGTTCGACGACGACGGCACCATCCTCGGGATGGAGGTCGAGTTCTGGCACGACACCGGGGCCTACTCGCCCTACGGCATCGTGCTCCCGATCATCACCGCCACCCAGCTGCCCGGCCCCTACCGCCACCGGCACTACCGCGTCATGTTCACCTCGCTCTACACCAACACGGTGACCGTCACCCCCTACCGGGGCGCGGGGCGGCCGCAGGGGTGCTTCGTGATGGAGCGCACCATCGACCGCATCGCCGAGCACCTCGGCCTCGACCGCACCGACGTCCGGGCCCGCAACCTCATCCAGCCCGACGAGTTCCCCTACGACTTCGACATGACGTTCCAGGACGGGCGGCCGCTCATCTACGACTCGGGCGAGTACCCGGCCTCGCTCGAGCGGCTCAAGCAGATGATCGGCTGGGACGCGTTCGCCGCCGAGCAGGCTGCAGCCCGCGGCGAGGGACGGCGGCTCGGCATCGGCCTGGCCTGCTACGTCGAGGGCACGGGCGTCGGCCCCTACGAGGGCGGGCACGTCCACGTCGAGACGAACGGCCGCGTGATGGTCGCCACCGGGCTCACGTCGCAGGGCCAGGGGCACGAGACGGTGTTCGCCCAGATCGTGGCCGACGAGCTGGGCGTCGACGTGGCCGACGTGCACGTGACGACCGGCGACACCCGCCGCTTCCCGTACGCGGTCGGCACCTACGCCAGCCGGGCGGCGGTGATGAGCGGCAACGCCGTGGCGCTCGCCGCCCGGGCGGTGCGGGCAAAGGCCATTCGCATCGCGGCGGAGGCCCTGGAGGCGGCGCCGACCGACCTCGACATCGTGGGCGGTGTGGTGCAGGTGCGGGGCACGCCCGCCCGGGGCATCCCGCTGTCGCAGGTGGCGGTGCTGTCCAACCCGCTGCGCTACTCGTTCTCGAAGGAGGCGCAGGCGGCGACGCAGTTCGCCACGCCCGCCGACCCGGACGTGGCCCCCGTCCCCGAGGACGACGAGCCGGGGCTGGAGGCGCGGGACTACTACTCGCCGGTGCGCTCGACCTTCGCGTCGGGCATGCACGCGGCGGTGGTGGAGGTCGACGCCGCCACGGGCGCGGTCGCCGTCGTCCGCTACGCCGTGGTGCACGACTGCGGGCCGCTGATCAACCCCATGATCGTCGAGGGTCAGATCCAGGGCGGCGTGGCCCAGGGGGTGGCCGGCGCGCTGCTCGAACGGCTGGCCTACGACGAGGCCGGCAACCTGTGCAACGCCAGCTTCATGGACTTCCTCATGCCCTACCTCAGCGAGGTGCCGGTCCCCGACATCGACCACCTGGAGACGCCGTCGCCGCTCAACCCGCTGGGGATCAAGGGTGCGGGCGAGGCGGGGGTCATCCCGGTGTCGGCCTGCCTCGCGGCCGCCATCGAGGACGCCGCCGGCGTGCCGGTCGACCACATGCCCATCTCCCCGCCGGAGCTGTGGGCGAAGCTCGGCTCGCGGGGCACCCACCTCGGCGCGGGGTCGGGGACCGCGGAGGCGACCGCATGAGGACGACGTTCCCGATCGACGCGGCGCCGGAGGCCTGGGCCCGGCTCGCCGACCCCGAGGTGCTGGCCGCGATCCTGCCGGGCTGCCGCTCGGTCACGTCCGTCCCTGGCACGGCGGGCGCTGCCGGGGTCGTGGAGACCGATGGCGCCCGGCGCGCCGGCGGTGGCCCGGGCACGGCGGTCCCGGCCGGTGCCGGTCGTGGCGACGGCACTGGCCTCGGCACCCTGCAGGTGGTGGTCGACCTGTCGGTGGCCTCGTTGCGGGGGCTGTGGGCGGGAACCGTCCGGCGCGTCGACGACGACGCGGTGCGCATCGAGGGGTCGGGCGAGCCCGGCGCCGTCGACCTGGTCGTGCGCGCCGATCCCCACCGCACCCGCCTCACCGTCGAGGGCACCATCGAGGGCCCGCTGGCCACCGTGGGCGCGGCCGTGCTGGCCGCCGCCGTGCACCGGATGGCCAAGGACGTGCTGCGCGCCGCAGGCACGCCGCTGCCGTCCGTCCCCAGCCGAGGCGATGGGTTCCGTTCGGACGAGCCCGAGGCCGTCCGTGCCGCATCCGGAACCCAAGACCTCGGGCGATCCTCGACGGAACCCAGAGCCTCGCAAGGTTCGGCAGGACCGGACGACAAGGCGGGGTCCGCCGGACGGCGGCGAAGGGCCGTCGCCCGGGTCGCCGCCGCGGCCGGGGTCGTGGCGGTCGTCATCAGCCGGTGGCGCCGGTCCCGCCGGAGGTCCGGATGAGCGGGGCGGGCCGGGCGTGAGCCGCGGTCGCCTGCGGGTGGGCATCGACACCGGGGGCACCTTCACCGACGTGGTCGTCCTCGACGAGGCGACCGGCGCCCTCACGACGGCCAAGACCCCCTCGACGCCGCACGATCCCGCCATCGGTTTCCTGGCCGGGGCCGACAGGGCCCTCGCGACGGCGGGTACCGGGTGGGGTGCCGTGGGATCGGTGTTCCACGGCACGACGGTTGGCACCAACGCACTGCTGCAGGGCGAGGTCGGCGGTCTCGGGTTCCTGACCACCGCGGGCTTCCGCCACCTGCTCGAGATCGGGCGCCAGAGCGTGCCCGACGGCTACGGCAACTCGTACTTCTGGGTGAAGCCCGACCGCATCGTGCCCCTCCACCTGGTGCGTGAGGTGCCCGGGCGGCTCGATGCCACGGGTGCCGTGCTGTCGCCGCTCGACGAGTCGGCGGTCGCCACGCAGGCGCGCTGGTTCCGCGACGAGGGCATCACGACGGTGGGCGTGTGCCTGCTTCACGCCTACGCCAACCCGGCCCACGAGCAACGGGTCCGCGAGGTGTTCGCCGAGGTGTACCCGCAGTGCTCGCTGTCGCTCAGCTCGGACGTGCTGCGGGAGTACCGCGAGTACGAGCGGTCGGTCACGACGCTGGTCGACGCCTTCGTCAAGCCCCTGGTCGCCACGTACGTCGAGCGCCTGGCGGCCCAGCTCGCCCACCGGGCCGGCGCGGGCGTCCCGTTCTTCGTCATGAAGTCGAACGGCGGCGTCACCTCCGCGGCGCACGTGGCGGTCAAGCCGATCACGACCGTGCTGTCGGGGCCGGCCGCCGGGGCGCTGGGCGCGGCGGCCGTCACCTCGGCGGCGGGCTTCGACCGGGTGGTCACGCTCGACGGCGGTGGCACGTCGACCGACGTGGCGGTGATCCGCGACGGCACGCCCTCGCTCACCACCGACGCCACGGTGGGCCGCTTCCCCGCCAAGGTGCCGATGATCGACATCGTCACCGTGGGCGCCGGCGGCGGGTCGATCGCCTGGGTGTCGCCCGAGGGCACGCTCAAGGTCGGGCCCCGCTCGGCCGGCGCCGATCCCGGCCCGCTCTGCTACGGGCGGGGCGGCACCGAGCCGACCCTCACCGACGCGGCGCTGGTGCTGGGCCGCATCCCGCCCCACCTGCTGGGCGGCGAGATGCCCCTCGACGCGGCCGTCGCGCGGGCGGGCATCGACTCGCTGGCGGGCGACCTGGGCCTGACCACCGAGGCGTGCGCGGCCGGGATCGTCGAGATCTGGACGTGGAACCAGGCCAACGCCATCCGCCAGGCCACCGTCCGCCGGGGCATCGACGTGCGCGACCTGGCCCTGTGCGCGTTCGGCGGGTCGGGGCCGCTGGAGGCGTGCCGGCTGCTCGACATCCTCGACCTGCCCGCCGCGGTCGTGCCTCCCGATCCTGGCAACCTGTGCGCCTTCGGCCTCCTGACCGTCGACGTGCGCATCGACGACGTGCGCACCTTCGTGGCCGTCCACGACCGGCTCGACCTCGGCGCGCTGGCCGACGTGTACGCCGACCTCGAGGCCGAGGCGGCCGCGGCCCTGAAGGCCGAGGGCTTCCACCCCGGCGAGCAGCGGTTCGTGCGCTCGGCCGACATGCGCTACGACGGGCAGGCGTTCGAGGTGCGGGTCGACGTGCCGGCCGGACCGGTGGACGGCGCCCTCGCCGCCGCCGTGCTGTCCCGGTTCCACGACGAGCACGAGCGGCTCTACGGCTACTGCTACCGCGACCAGCCCCACCACGGCGTGGAGTGGGTGAACGTGCGGCTCACCGGCGTCGGGCCGCTCGACGCCGCGGCGCTGGCTCCCGCGCCGGCGAGCGCGGGCCCCGCGGCGTCGAGGTCCACCCGGCCGGTGTTCTTCGCGGGCGCCTGGCACGAGACGCCGGTGCTGTGGCGCAGCGACCTGGGAGCGGGCGACGAGGTGGCGGGGCCGGCCGTCATCGAGGAGTACGGCTCGACGCTGCCCGTGCCGCCCGGTCTGCGGGTGGCGGTCGACCGGCTCGGCACCCTGGTGGTCCGGCGCGACGGGAGAGCGGAGCCGTGACCGGCGCCGACCCGGCGGACGCCGTGGCCACGGTCGCCGGGAGGCGAGGCCCCGCGACCGGCGTCGACCCGGTGCTGGTCGAGATCGTCGAGGGGACGCTCGCCTCGATCGAGGCCGAGGTCGAGGACCAGATCGGCCGCACCTCGCGCTCTCCCATGATCCGGGATCAGCACGACTTCCGGGCGGGCATCCACGACCGCCGCCTGCGCAAGCTGACGGGCCGCTCGTACTCGGCGCTGGTGCACCCGGTGGTGCGTGACTTCCCGATCGCCACGATGCGCCCCGGCGACGTGTACTTCCACAACGACGTGTACCTGTCGGAGGGCGGCATCGGTCACCTGCCCGACCTGTGCGTCACCGTGCCCGTGTTCCACGAGGGCGAGGTGGTCGCCTTCGTCCAGGCCTTCGGGCACCACGACGACATCGGCGGATCCGTCCCCGGGTCGATGCCGTCGCATGCCACGTCGGTGTTCGAGGAGGGGCTGATGGTGCCGCCGGTCAAGCTCTACGACCGGGGCGTGCCGAACGACGGCGTCATCCGCATCCTCACCCGCAACTCGCGCATGCCCGACTCGATCGCCGGTGACCTCGACGCCGAGTGCTCGGCCTGCCTGATGGGCGCCCGCCGCCTGGCCGACCTGTTCGCCCGCTACGGGCGCCCCGAGGTCGAGGCGTGCTTCGACGCGATCGTGGCCGCCTGCGCGGAGACCTTCCGGCGCGAGCTGCTGGCGAAGATCCCCGACGGCACGTGGACCTGGGAGGACTACGCCGAGCACGACGGCGTCGACGACCCCCGGCTGCACCGCCAGCGCATCACCCTCACCAAGTCCGGCGGCCGGCTGATCCTCGACCTCGCCGGGACCGGCCCCCAGGCCAGGGGGCCGATCAACCACGCGGGCGACTACGCGGACGGCAACTTCCTGAAGAAGTGGCTGGCCCCGATCCTGCGCAACCTGGCCGACACGCCCGAACGCATGGCCGAGCTGGACGTGAACGAGGGCGTGGTCGAGCTGATCGACATCCGCTTCCCGCCCCCGGGCACCCTGGTCACCCCCGTCTTCCCGGCGCCGACCAACGCCCGGACGTTCGTCATCCTGCGGCTGCTGGGCGTGCTGGCCGGGGTCATCGCCAAGGCGGTCGACGGCTACATGCCGGCCGACCAGGAGACCATCCGCTACACGGGCATCTCGGGCCACGACGCCGAGGGACGTTGGTACCTCAACCGCGAGATCCTGGGCGGTGGGTCGGGCGGGCGCTACTACGCGGACGGCAGCGACACCATCCACGTGGTGCCCGAGTCGCGCAACCTGCCGGTCGAGTTCGTCGAGACCCGGTTCCCGGTGCGGGTCGAGTCGCTGGGCCTGGCCACCGACTCCGGGGGCGCGGGCACGTTCCGGGGCGGGCTCGGCTATCGCAAGGAGATCCGGGTGCTGCGGAAGGCCACGTTCATGTCGGTGGCCGATCGGTCGATCCTGTCGTGCTGGGGCGTGCGGGGCGGGCGGGCCGGCACCCCGTTCCGCGTGACCATCGACCCGGGCGGGCCGGCCGAGCGCGTGCTGCCGGGGCTGTGCGACGGCGAGGCCGTGGCGGCGGGTGAGCTGATCCGCATCGAGACCACCGGCGGTGGCGGGTGGGGCGACCCCCTGGCCCGCGAGCCGTGGCGGGTGGCGCTCGACGTCCGCCAGGGCAAGGTCAGCCCCGAGGCCGCCACCCGCGACTACGGCGTGGTGCTCGCCGCCGACGTCGCCGACGCCGCGTTCTCTTCGCGGGAACGGCCGCTCCAGCGGCCGAATCCGCGAAGCGAACGCGTGGGACCCGTCCAGGGGCCACGCGAGGCGGGTGGAAGCCCCGGCGCCGAGGTCGACGAGGCCGCCACGGCCGCGCTCCGGGCCCAGTTGGCGGCCGAGCGGGGCGAGCCGGCGATGTTCGATCGGGGTTCGGGCTACCCCCGCCTGGCCGGCGGGGCGACGGGCGCCGCGGTCGACCGGGTCACCGCGTCGTGACTCGCTAGGGTCCGCGGCCATGGCGATCGACGACGGCGAGGCGGTCGAGGGCGGGCCGGTCGGGCGCCCCGCCGCGCCGCGCGAGGCGTGGCGCACCCACGGCTTCACCGGCGTCGCCGCCGACCTGGTCGGCGCCGGCACCCTACCCCGCGCCTGGGCGGCTCGGTGGGCGTCGGCGCCGGATGCGCCTGTGCTGGCGGGCCCCGAGGGCCGCTGGGTGACCGCCGCCGAGCTCGACGAGTGCACCGCCGTCGTCGCGGCCCGCTACGCGGCCGCGGGGCTGGCGCCGGGCGACCGCGTCCTCCTGAGCGCCGACGCCTCGGTGGACCTGGCCGTGGCCCACGTGGCCGCCCTGCGCCTGGGACTGGTGGTGGTGCCCGTCAACACCGGCTTCGCGGCCGAGGAGGTGGGGAACGTGGCCGCCGCGGCGCGGCCGGCGCTGGCGGTGCTCGACGATCCCTCCCGCCTGCCCGGCGTGCCGTCGACCGGTCCCGATGTGACCCTGCCTGACGGCCCCGTGCCCGCCCTCGACGCGGCGGCGCCCGGCGACACCGGGCTGCTGGTGTTCACCTCGGGCACCACCGGGGCGCCCAAGGGGGTGCCGCTCAGCCACGGCAACATGCTGGCCAGCTCGGCCGCGATCGAGGTGGCGTGGCGATGGACTGCCGACGACCGCCTGCTGCTAGCTCTGCCCCTGTTCCACGTGCACGGCCTCGGCGTCGGGCTGCACGGCACCCTCCTGGCCGGCGCCTCGGCGGTGATCCTGCCCCGCTTCGACGTCGACGCCGTGCTCGACGCGGTTGCGGCGACCGGCGCCAGCCTGATGTTCGGCGTGCCCACGATGTGGGTGCGCTTCGCCGCCAGCCCCCGCGTCGCCGAGCTGGCCGCGCTGCGGCTGTGCGTGTCGGGCTCGGCGCCGCTCGACCCGGCCACCTTCGCCGCCCTGGCCGACGGCATCGGCTCGCCGGTGCTCGAGCGCTACGGCATGACCGAGACCGGCATGCTCGTGTCGAACCCCTATGACGGCGAGCGGCGGTCCGGGTCGGTGGGCCTGGCGCTGCCCGGTGTCGAGGTGCGGCTCGACCCCCGGGAGGGGGGAGGAGAGCCGGCCGGCGAGATCCTGGTCCGCGGGCCCAACGTGTTCGCGGGCTACCTGGACGAATCGCCCACCGGAGACGACGCCCCGGCGGGCGCCGCTGCCGTCGGCCCCGACGGCTGGTTCCGCACCGGCGACCTGGGCCGGGCCGACCCCGATGGCTACCTGCGCATCGTCGGCCGCTCGAAGGAGCTGATCATCACGGGCGGCTACAACGTCTATCCCCGCGACGTGGAGGAAGTGCTGGGCCGCCACCCTGCGGTGGCCGAGGTGGCGGTGGTCGGGCGGCCCGACCGGGAGTGGGGCGAGCGGGTGGTGGCGTGCGTGGTGGCCGCCGGGTCGGGGGTGCCGCGCGACGCCGACGCGATCCTGGCCTGGGCCGCCGGGCACCTCGCCCCCTACCAGCGCCCCCGCGAGCTGCGCTTCGTCGACGAGCTGCCCCGCAACGCGCTGGGCAAGGTCGTGCGTGCCCGGCTGGCGCCGTGACCACGCGGGTTGGGCATCGCCCGGCGCCGGCCCGGCGGCATCCGGTCAGGCGGCATCCGGTCAGCCCGCGGGCAGGCGGCCGTCGGCGACCAGTGTCGCCAGGGCCCGCAGCGTGACCATGCCCCGCCACTCCCAGGTGCTCGGCTCGGTCGGCGGCTCCCAGCGGATCGGCCAGCCGCCGTCGGGCTGCTGCTCGGCCGCCAGGGCGTCGAGGTGGGCGGCGATCAGGTCGTCGGCGAACAGCTTGCGCCACGGGCTGGCGGGCTCGGGCGCCAGGTCGAGCGGCGTGACCCCGTACTCGGGGTCGTCGGGATCGGCCCGGTAGAAGGCGGCCGGCCCGAGGGCATCGGCCAGACCAGCGGCGATGCTGCCGGCTCTCACCTGGTCGGGCACGTGCTCGAGCAGGGTGAGCACGCAGTGCAGGGCGTGGGCCTCTGCGGGCAGGCCGCCGGTCTCCAGGGTGTCGAGGCACCAGGCGGTCGCGTCGTCGAGCCACGGGTGGGTGGCGCCGAAGCCGTGCAGCAGCCCGACGAGGGCGGCGGTCGGGTTGAGGTCGGGCGGCAGCTCGTCGACGCCCTGCCAGTGGGCGGCCCGCGGGTAGGCGGCGAAGCCCGGCAGCATGAGCGGCACGGGCCCGCCCGGCGCCGCGACCGAGGCCAGGTGGTCGCACAGCGACGTGAGCATCGCCTGGTCGGGCTCGGCGCCCGCGGTGCGGAGCGCCTCGAGCGCGATCTGAGCGTAGAGGGGCTGGCTGGTGGGGCAGCGCGAGTCGGGCTCGAGGGAGTGCCCGAACCCGCCGTCGGGGTTGCGGTAGGCACCCACCGCCGCGGCGACGGGCGCGGGGTCGGCACCGTCGAACACGGTTTCGGCCAGGCGCTGCTCGAGGATGCGGGCGTGGTCGCGCAGGAAGGCGCGGGCGCGCCCGTAGGGGGTGGAGGTGGTCATCAGCTTTCCGATCGTGGAGGTGTGGTCTGTCGAGGCGGGGTCAGGTCGGGTCGTCGGGCGCCACCGTGGGGAAGGGCACGTCCAGCACCGCGTCGAGGTCGCGCGCGGGTGCCACCTCGTCGGTCGGGTGCACCGAGCGGATGCGGTCGAGGCGGAACACACGGCCGTCGTCGCGCATCCGGCACCACCCCACCAGGTAGCTGCCGGTGGGCGAGATGTGGATGCCGTGGGCCTCGACCATGCGGTCGCTGGAGCGACCGTGCCCGTCGACGTAGTCGAGGCGGACCACGCGGCGGCCGCGCACCGCCCGCTCGACCGCCGCCACGATGGCGGGCTCGGCCGGGGTGGTGGCAGAGGCGGCCGGCAGCGAGAGGCGCAGCCTGCCCGCCATGCCCACGGCGGCGGCCGCCTCGTCGGGGTGCATCGCCGCCAGCAGCTTCTGGCGCGCCCGGCGCCCTGCGCCGGCGAAGGGCACCGCGGGTGTCGTCGCCAGGGCGACGATCACCGCCAGGGCCTCGTCGGCGTCGAGGTTGAGGGGCGGCAGGGTCGTGCGGGGGTCGAGGGCGTAGCCGCCACCCCGGCCCCGCTGCGCCCAGATGGGCACGCCCGCCTGCTGCAGGGCGAGGATGTCGCGCTCGATCGTCCGCACGCTGACCTCGAAGCGCTCGGCCAGGCGCGTGGCCGCCAGCGGCCGGGGCGCTCGGGCCCGCAGCTCCTCGACGATCGCGTAGAGCCGGTCGGTGCGGTTCATCGTCCACACCGGCAGCGTGGACCGGTCACCCGACAACCCTATGTCGGGTTTCCGGCGGGATTCGCCGGTCGCCGCGGCTCAGCCGGAGCCGGCCGCCTCCACGAAGGCCGTGACGAGCGGGTGGGGGCGCACGAGCGTGCTTCGGGCCTGCGGGACGAAGAGCGTGCCCACGAAGAACGGGTGGTCGGCCAGCTCGACGATGCGCACCTCGCCGTCGCTGTCGGTGCCGCTGACGGCGAGGCCGGCGCCCACCAGGTCGGCGACGTAGTCGGGGTTGAGGCCGAAGTTGCAGTAGTACTGCTCGGTGGCCCTGTCGGTGCCGTAGGCCTTGCCCGCCCGGGTGCCCGCCTCGATGCTGACCTCCATGGCCTGCCCGACCAGCGAGCAGCTCAGCGGCGTGATGATCAACGACGAACCGTACGGGTCGTACTCGGCGTGCCGGACATCGGGCAGTCGCAGGACGTTGCGGGCGAACTCGATCACGACGTGCTGGAACCCCCCGCACGTGCCGATCAGTGGCAGGGGGCGGCGGCGGGCGTGCTCGATGGCCGCCAGCGCTCCGGCCATGCTGCGGTAGGGGCTGCCCGGGGCGACGAACACCGCATCGAACGCAGCCAGGGCCGAGCCGGGGTCGTCGGCCTCGCCCAGCTCGTCTGTCGGCACCCAGGCCACCTCGACCGCCATGCCGAGGGCGGTCGCCGAGTGGCCGAGCGCGTCGCTGGTGGCGGTGTGGGTGGGGTTGTCGGGATCGAAGTCACCGATGACGGCTATGCGGGGCATGGCCCAGTCTCGGTGGCGGGGCTGGCGCTCGCAACGGGTATTCGGGCGCCGGGGCGCGGCTGCGGCGTAGCGTCCGCGAGGTGGACGACCTCACGGGGCTGCTCAGCCGGGCCGCGTCGGCGGCCGCCGACT
>DASSCS010000109.1:0-25114 GCA_035697515.1 Acidimicrobiales bacterium | reverse complement strand
GTCCGACTCGGCGCTGGCCCGCAGGCCGCCGTCGACGAACGCGGCGCGGTGGACGAGCACCACGGGGCCGGAGGGGCCCACGACGGTCGTGGTCAGCTCGACCCGGGCGCTGGCGACGGCCCGCGTGGAGGCCAGGGCGTCGGCCAGCGTGGCCGGGCCGACGTGGGCGGACGGGTCCGCGGCACCCGCCGAGCCTTCGGGCCGGGCAGCCGCCCCGTCGGGGTCATCGGGCGGGCCTCCGGCACGTGCGCTCATGGCCACGATCATGGCCACTACCGGGGTGGCGATGCACAGCCAGCGCCGGCGGTGGGTCGCGGGAGCGGGCGTGGGCAGGGGGGTGCGGCGCACGGGCGCGCCTCCTCGTCGGTGAGGCTGATGAGGAGGCGGGGCCCGACCAGGTCGGTGAGCGCGCCCACCGAACGCGCACGGCGCCGGTGACCTTACCCATCGGAACACAGGGAGAACGCGCGACGAACATCAGGCTGCGCCGTCGTAGACTCGTTCTCCTGACGACGAGCGAGCACCGGAACGGCGGACGCTCACTCATCCAGCGCTAGGAGGTCGGTGTGGCAAGCAAGCAGGCGGTGTCGCTGGGAGTGCGCGTCGCCGTCAGCGCCGTCATGCTCGCCGTCCTGGTGGCCAAGGTGCCGACGTTCTCGTTCGACGAGCTGGTGCCCCGCTGGTCGCTGGCCACCGGCCTGTGGCTGGGCGTGGCCGCCGCCCTGACGCTGGCGGGCATCGTGCTGTCGGCCCTGCGCTGGCAGAAGGTGCTCGAGGCTCTCGACATCCGCACCCGGCTGCCCCGGCTCATGTCCCACTACCTGGCCGGCCAGTTCGTGTCGAACGTGCTGCCCACCACCATCGGGGGCGACGTGCTGCGGGTCAGCCGGCTGTCGCGCGACACCGGCGAGTCGCCGGGCACGTTCGCGTCGGTGGTCCTCGAGCGGCTCACCGGTTGGCTCGTGCTGCCCGTCATCACCATCGTCGGCTTCGCCGTGAACCCCGGCCTCCGCAACCTGGGCACCGCCACCCGGGTAGCGCTCGCCCTCGCATTCGGCACGCTGGCGCTGCTGGTCGCCGTGCTGGCGGCCGCCAGCAGCAGCCGCATCGGCGGCCGCTTCGCATCCCGGGGCGGCTGGCGCGGGTTCGTGGGCGCGATCCACGTGGGCGTCGAGCACCTGCGATCGCACCCGAGTGCGGCGGCCAACGTCCTCGCGGCCGGGTTCGCCTACCAGCTCGCGCTCGTGCTCGCCGCCGTGGCCGCCGCGCAGGCCCTGGGCCTCCGGCCGGCCGGCCTGACCGCGCTGCTGGCCTTCTTCCCGGCCGTGCTCATCGCCCAGGTGCTGCCCATCTCGATGTCGGGCCTGGGCGTGCGCGAGGGTGCGTTCGTGCTGTTCCTCGGGCCCCTCGGCGTGGCGCAGCAGGAGGCCATCGCGCTCGGGCTGCTGCTCTACCTGCTCAACCTGGTGGTCAGCCTGCTCGGCGCACCGGCCTTCGCCGCCGGGGGGCGTTCGCGGGCGCCGGTGAGCGCGTGAGGGTCGGCGCATGACCGTCGACCCGTCGCTCGCGCCCCGGGCCGGCGACCAACAGGCCCGCACCGGTCAGGTCGATCAGGCCGGCAACGGCGGTGGCACGGCGGCAGACGGCGGCGCCGGGCGAGACGGCGGGGTGGTCGAAGAGGGCGACGTGGTCGACGTCGGCGGTGCGGACCGCGCGGCTGGCGGCGACGCCGATGTCCGCACAGCAGGGCCGCGGCTGGCCTGGTGGCGCGAGGTCGTCTACATCGTGCTCGTCTACGTGGCGTACTCGGCGGTGCGCAACCAGTTCGGGTCGGGCGCGGGCGACAGCGTCGATCCCCGCCCCGCCTTCTACCACGGCGAGGCCATCATCCAGGTGCAGCGCAACATCGGCCTGTACTTCGAGGACCGGTTGCAGGAGTGGTACCTCGACCTGCCCCTCGACGGCCTCATCCGCCTGTGGAACATCTACTACGGGGTGCTCCACTTCGTGGTGGCCGCGTTCGCGCTGGTGTGGCTGTACCGGCTGGCGCCCCAGCGCTACCGCGTGTGGCGCAACACGCTGGCCTTCACCACGCTGCTGGCGCTGGTCGGGTTCGCCACCTTCTCGCTCATGCCGCCCCGCCTGCTCGACGATCCCGGCATCTACGGCGGCTGCCAGGTCTACACGGGCACGCCCTACCAGGACCTCGAGGCCCGAGACCTCGAGGCCGGCCAGCCGCCCTGCGACGAGTTCGGCTTCGTCGACACGGTGGCCGTGTACGGCGGCTGGGCCTCGTTCGGCAGCGAGGAGATGGCGGCGGTGTCCAACCAGTACGCGGCCATGCCCAGCATGCACATCGGCTGGTCGACGTGGTGCGCGCTGGTGCTGGCTCCGCTCCTGCGCCGGCGATGGCAGCGCTGGCTGGCCATCTCGTACCCGCTGCTGACGCTGTTCTGCATCATGGTGACCGGCAACCACTACTGGATCGACGGCCTGGGCGGGCTCGCCTGCCTGGCGGTCGGCTACCTGATCGCGCGCGGGGCCACGGCCTGGTGGGAAGCCCGCCGCGGCTCGATAGCCGGCCCTGACGCGGTCCCCGCCTGACCACGGCGGCGCGTCAACCGGCCTCCGCAGGCGTGCCCCAGTAGACGGGGACGCCGTGGTACTCGGCTGTGGCGAGCACGGTCTCCTCACCGCCCGGCCACCAAGTCAGGCGCAGGTCGCCCACGGGCCCCGCCGGCTCGAAGCGCAACCAGGCGAGCGGCGCGTCGGGCGTCGCCCGCCGGCCCGCCCGCCACAGTGCGGCCCGCATGCGGTCGCGCGACCCGGGCGCCACGTACTGCCACACGATCGAGTGGACCACCACGGTGGCCACGCCGGGGGCCGGCTCGGCGAGCCGCTCCTCGGCCCACTCCCCCAGGTCGCCCTGGTCCACCACGGCCGGGATCCCGGCCGCCAGCGCGCAGGCAGCGTCGAGCCGGGCCGCCCGCTCGACCTGGTCGGGCCACAGGTACGAGCGCAGCGTGAGCCGGCCCTCCTCGGTGGTCACGTCGACGGGATTGCGGTCGCAGCCCGCCCGCTCGACCACGTCCACCGGGCCGCCGAGGTCGGGCACGCGGCCGTTCGGCGACCCGGGCCGGGGCTGCCACACCCGCTCGAACCGCACGGGGCTGTCCGGATCGCCCAGCGTGGACGCGCCCGTGTCGTACCAGAAGTGGTCCCAACGCAGGTTGAGCCCGCCGCTGGCCCCCAGCTCGAGCACCCGCAGCGGCAGGCCCCCCGACCGCCGGGCGACCGCCGCGTACCCGCCCACCAGCACGGCCGAGCGCGCCACCTCGTTGGTCTGCACGCCGTCGCCCAGCCGAGCTTCGACCTCGGGCCGCAGCTCGGACACGGTCGCCAGGAAGGCCCCGACCAGCCCTGGCCCGGGCGTGCCGCCTACCGACGGGTAGTGCGCGGCCAGCGCCGGCGCCCGGCCCTCGAGCACCAACCGGTGCACCGAGCCCAGGAACCGCAGGGGCAACGCCGATGCGACCGGGTCGTCGGCGTGGGGCCCGAGCACCGTGGCGCACACGCCACCCGCGGCCACGTCCGCGGCGACTCCGACCAGCACCTCGGCGTACAGGTCCGAGCCGAGGCGGGCACAGGCCTGGCGCTGGAGCTCGAGGGTCTCGGCCAGCGGGCGCGTGCGGGGCGGTGCCATGGCAAACCTCCTATCACGCCGCGGTCACGCCCGGCGCCGCCGAGCGAGCATGGGGCGGCTGCCGACCGGGAGCGGTAGCGTTGAGCCCTGCTCGGGGGCCGCCAGGCCTCCTCCCATCCGTCGTCACCGGAGTCGCCTGCATGCTCCTCGAGTCGATCAACAATGCGGCCAGCCTGCGCGACCTCAGCTACGACCAGCTCGAGGACCTGGCCAACGAGATCCGTGGCCGCATCGTCGAGGCGGTTTCGGCCAACGGCGGCCACCTGGGCTCGAACCTCGGTGTGGTCGAGCTCACCATCGCCATGCACCGGGTGTTCGATTCGCCACGTGACGTGCTGCTGTGGGACACGGGCCACCAGGCCTACGTCCACAAGATGCTCACGGGACGGTGCGACGCCTTCGCCACCCTGCGCAAGACCGGCGGGCTCTCGGGCTACCCGTCGCGGGCCGAGTCCGAGCACGACTGGATCGAGAACAGCCACGCCTCGACCATCCTCTGCTACGCCCACGGCCTGGCCGAGGCGTTCAAGGTGCGTGGCGTCGACGACCGGCGCATCGTGGCGGTCATCGGCGACGGCTCGCTCACCGGCGGCATGGCGTTCGAGGGCCTCAACAACCTGGGCCACTCCGACAGCCGGGCCGTCATCATCCTCAACGACAACGGCCGCAGCTACGCGCCCACCGTCTCGAAGTTGGGCGAAAGCCTGGCGCGGCTGCGGCTCAACCCCAGCTACGTGCGCAACCGGGCCCGACTCGACCGCCTGCTGCACGAGGTCCCCCTTGTGGGCGAGCACCTCGAGCGGGGCGTCGACGGCGCCCTGGCCGCCGTGCGCGAGATCTTCGAGCCGCCGGCGTTCTTCGAGATGCTGGGCGTGCGCTACACCGGGCCGTTCGACGGCCACGACATCCCCCGCCTCGAGAGCGCGCTGCGCAACGCGGGCGAATACGACGGGCCGATCGTCGTCCACGTGCTCACCCAGAAGGGCCGCGGCTACGCCCCCGCCGAGAACGACCCGGTCAAGCGGCTGCATGACACGTCCGAGGCCAAGCCCGGCAGCTACACCGCCGCCTTCACCGAGGCGGTGATCAAGGAGGCCGAGCACCGTCCCGAGGTGGTGGCCATCACCGCCGCCATGCCCGACTCGACCGGCCTGCTGCCGTTCAAGGAGCGGTTTCCCGACCGCTTCTTCGACGTCGGCATCGCCGAGCAGCATGCGGTCACCGCGGCCGCGGGCATGGCCATGGGCGGGCTGCGGCCGGTGGTCGCGATCTACTCGACCTTCCTGACCCGCGCCATGGACCAGGTGAACCTGGACGTGGCCATGCACGGCCAGCCCGTCGTGTTCTGCCTCGACCGGGCCGGCATCACCGGCGACGACGGCGCCAGCCACCACGGCGTGCTCGACATGGTGCTGCTCTCGAAGGTGCCGGGCATGACCATCTTCGCCCCGTCGTCGTACCGCGAGCTGGGCATCATGCTGCACGACGCCCTCGAGCTGTGCGCCGACGGGCCGGCCGTCATCCGCTGGCCCAAGACCATGCCGCCCGACGACGACGGCCACGCCGACGAGGTGGGCTCGGGGCTCTCGGCGCGCAAGGTGCGGGCGGGTGCCGACGTGTGCCTGTTGGCCGTGGGCAAGATGCTGGCCGCTGCCCGCTCGGCGGCCGACGCGCTGGCCGCCGAGGGCATCGACGCGACCGTGTGGGACGTGCGGGTGCCCAAGCCGCTCGACGAGGAGATGCTGGCCGACGCTGCTGCCCACCCGGCCGTAGTGACGATCGAGGACGGCTACCGCGAGGGTGGCATCGGTGCGGCCATCGCCGCCCGCCTGGCCGACTGGCCGGGCGCCGCCGCGCCCCGCATGGCGGTCCTCGGCGTGCCGGTGCAGTTCATCCAGCACGGCAAGCCCGACGGCATCCTGGCCTCGTTCGGCCTCGACGCCACCGGTGTGGCCGCCGCGGCGAGCCGCCTCGTCACCAGCGCCTGACCCGGCACCCGCGCGGACGAGGGTCCTGCGGGGAGGGCGGCACCCAGCCCCGGGCCGTTCCACCGGGAAGCAATGGATAGCGTTCCAGCGCGCCCGAGGCAACGGGTTCCTTCGAGCGCGCCCCAGGCAATGGGTTTCCTTCGAAGCAGCCCGAGGCAACAGGTCGCGTTCCCCGGCACCCATTGCCTCAGGCTTCCGCGATCGGAACCCATTGCCTCGGGACGACGGCGGACATCCGGTGCCCGTGCCTCGCGAGCAGTCCGCCGGCCGGTTCCAGGGGGAAGACGCGACAAGGCCCGGACCGGATAACCGGCCCGGGCCTCTCCCCCTGGTCGCCCCCAGCGGAACAGAGGTCACCATAGTCGAGCTAGGTGTCGCCTGTCACATGGAGTAATCGACACCCTCGTCGAAAAGGTCACGCCTCCGACGGAAAACTATGTGTAGTAGGGATTCACGCCCTGATCGTGGTCGGTCGTGTCGATGACGTCGACCACCTCGGGGATGGCCTCCTTGATCGAGCGGGCGATGCCCTCACGCAGGGTCATGGCCGACACGGCGCATCCCTGGCACCCGCCGCCCATCGTGACGTAGACGGTGTCGTCCTCGACCCGTTCGAGCGCCGCGAAGCCGCCGTGCATCGCGAGGGACGGGTTGATCTGGCCGTCGAGCAGCTGGCGCACCTTGTCCTCGACCGTGCCCGACAGCTCGATGTGCGCGCCCGACAGCGGATCGGGGCGGTTGGGGTTGCGGAGCACCAGGCCCTGCTGGGTGCCGTTGGACGGCAGGTCGAGCGTGGCGCCACGCAGCGCGTCGATGCTGTCGACCGGGACGATGACCGGGAGGTCGCCCTGCGACTCGACCAGGTCGCCGACCGTGGGGTCGGCCTCGGCGACGGGATCGAACGTGAGGTCGTACGTATACTCGACGCCCTGCACGCCCGTGACCTCGACGCGCAGGCCCAGGCTGTCGGGTTCGTCCTCCTGCGCCCGGAGCTCGAGGATCTTGGCGCGGGCAGGCTCGGTGACGATGAGCACCATGGCGTCAGGCTATCGCTGCGCGGCCGCGAGGCGTCACGCCACGGGAGGGCGGGCCCGCACATCGGCGCTGGCCACCGGGCGGGGCGACCGCCGACGGTGAGACCAACGCGCTCCGGGTCGCCGCTAGCCTCACGGCATGCACTCGTTCGGCACGCTGATGCGGTTCATCTGGCGCAGCAGCAAGCGCGCCGCCGTGTTCGTGGCGGGCGTGGCTCTGCTGGTCGTCGGGCTGATCATGTTCGTCACACCGGGGCCCGGCATCGTGCTGGTCGTCGCGGGCCTGGCCGTGCTGGCCACCGAGTTCGCCTGGGCCGAGCACCTACTCGACAAGGCGAAGGAGCAGGCCGCCAAGGCCGGCCGGTCTGCCCAGCGCCTCCCCGGCGTCGGCCGGGTGTCCACGGCGGCGGGGCGCCTGATCCCGCGCCGGTGGCGCCGTGCCACCGAGCTCACCGTGAGCAGCGGCACGGTGACGACGGCCGGCGACGAGGTGCTCGAGCGCACCACCGTCACGGCGACCGAGCTGACACCGCTCGAGGACGAGCTCGAGCCGCCGGTCGACGCCTCCGCCGGGTCGACACCGGGCGATGCTGACAGCCCGGGCGACGCGAGCGACGCCGGCGCCCCACCGCGGTCCGCTCTGCGACGTCCCGGTACGTCCGCCTCGGCCTGAGTTCCCCCGCCCACGCCTCACGTCGCCGGTCCCGGCGCCCAGCCTCCTCCCGCTCCCGGACCGACCACACACCGCCGTCGTGGGCCCTCGGACACCCGGCGTGGCCACACCTGGGCCGGGCTACGTCGTCAGCCCCAGCGCCTCGGCCTCCTCGGCGAGGGACAGCCACGACTCCTCGGCGGCGGCCAGGTCGGCACCGACGGTGGACAGCTCCTCGCCGAGCCGCGCCAACGACATGTGGTCGCCCCGGGCGGCGGCCAGGTCGGCCTCGAGCGCTGCCTGTCGCTCGCGGAGGCGGGCCATGTCCGACTCGGCCCTGCGCATGAGGTACCGCAGAGTGCTGGGGGTGCGCGACGGCCGCCCATCCGAGCGAGGCAGCCCCCGGCGGGGCTCGGGAGCCCCCGCCCCCGGAGCGGTCCCGGCGGGCGCCGAGCGACCGGGCCCCCTCGCGGTCGCGGCGGCAGATCGCGGGCCACCCGGCGGCGGCGCCGGTGCGGGGCCGCCCACGCGACCCGCGCGGCGGACCTGGCGCCGCGTGGCCTCGTAGGCCGCGAACCCGCCCGGCACGCGGCGCGCCCGGCCGGGACGACCGGGCCCGGGGGCCTCGGCGCCGGCGTCGCCGTGGCCGAGCACCAGGACGTCCTCGACCGTGCGCTCGAGGAAGGCCCGGTCGTGGCTCACCACCACCAGCGTGCCGGGCCATGTGTCGAGCATGTCCTCGAGGGCCCGCAGCGTATCGAGGTCCAGGTCGTTGGTGGGCTCGTCGAGCAGCAGCACATTGGGCCCCTGCCGCAGCACCAGCGCCAGCGCCAGCCGCCGGCGTTCGCCGCCCGACAGCAGGCGCACGGGTGCCCATTGGGCATCGGTGCCGAACCAGAGGCGTTCGAGCAGCGCGGCGTCGGTCCAGTCGGGCTGGCGGGTGGGCCCGGCGACCAGCTCGCGCACGCGGGCGCCCGGCGGCAGGTCGACGGTCCGCTGGTCGTAGTACCCGATCCGCACGGTCGACCCCCGCACGACGCGGCCGGCGCGCGGCGCGCGCCGCCCCGACAGCACGTCGAGAAGGGTGGACTTGCCGCTCCCGTTGACGCCCACCACCCCCAGCCGCTCGCCCGGCCCCAGCTTGAGGTCGAGGTGCGCGAACAGCTCGAGATCGCCGAAGCCGTCGCTCACGTCGTGCAGCTCGACGACGGTGTCGCCGAGACGGGGCATCTGCACCAGGTCGGCGAGGGGCAGCTCGTCGGCGCGGGCGGGCTCGGGGGCACGGCCGTCGACGACGGCACGGGCCGCGGCGATGTGCGCCTTGGGCTTGCGTGTGCGGGCCGGCGCACCCCGCCGCAACCACGCCAGCTCGGCCCGGGCCAGGTTGCGGCGCTTGCGCTCGGTCGTGGCCTCGCGCACGGCGCGCTCGGCCCTGGCGTCCAGGTACGAGGCGTAGCCGCCCTCGTGCACGTGCGCGGCGCCGCGGTCGAGCTCGACGATGCGGGTGGTCACCCGGTCGAGCACGTGCCGATCGTGGGTGACGAGCACCAGGCCCCCGGTGAAGGCGGCGAGCCGCTCCTCCAGCCAGGCGATGGAGTCCATGTCGAGGTGATTGGTGGGCTCGTCGAGCACCAGCAGGTCGCCCGCCCCGCCCTCGCCCAGGGCGACCAGCGCCCGGGCCAGCGCCGCCCGCTTGCCCTGGCCGCCCGACAGGCGACGCACGTCGACGTCGGCCAGGGCCGCCATGCCCAGCCGGTCGAGCACGGCCGCGCCCTCCCAGTCGCCGCCCACGGCCTGGCGGACCGTGCCTTCGGGCAGTTCGGCCATCTGGTCGAGGGTCACCACGCGGGCGCCGCGGCCCCGGCGCACCACCCCCGCCTCGGGCTCGACGGTGCCGGCGAGCACGCCCAGCAGGGTCGACTTGCCACACCCGTTGATGCCCACGACGGCCAGCCGGTCACCGCTCGACACCGTGACCGACAGGCCGGTGAACAGCGGCTTGCCGGGCCGGCTCACCGCCAGGTCCTGGGCGTCGACGAGGATCACGCAGCGACCGTACCGGCCGCCGGCCGGCCTCCCTCCCGGCCCGGCGCCCGCCCATCCCCTGGCCGGTGGCGGGCGGCCGCTAGCGTCGCCGGTCTATGCCCGGCGACGGCATCCTCTCCGGACCCCTCGACATCGACGGACCCCGGCGACGACCCCCCACCTACCCCACTGTCGAGGGGAGGGCCGGCCTCGAGGTCCACCACCGGTCCACCGGCGTCGAGGGCACGATCATCGGCTTCGAGCACGGCGGCGTCGCCATCCGCGACCGCAACACGGGGAACCGGCGTCTGGTGCGGCTCGACCCGGGCGGGTTCCGGGTCGGCAGGCGGGCCGTCACCCTCGTGCCCCCGAAGCCCGCCCGCCAGCCCCGACGGCCGGCTCGAACGGCCTCGGGGTCGACGGCCGTGACCGACCAGCGGGCGCGGGTCGCCAGGGCCAGTCGCATCCTGGTCGAGGGCGTGCACGACGCCGAGTTGGTCGAGAAGGTGTGGGGCGACGACCTGCGGGTCGAGGGGGTCGTGGTCGAGCGGCTCGACGGCATGGACCACCTGGCCCGGGTCGTCGGCGAGTTCGGCCCCGGCCCCGGCCGGCGCCTGGGCGTGCTGCTCGACCACCTGGTCGACGGCACCAAGGAGGCCCGGGTGGCCGCCGCCGTAGGCCACCGCCACGTGCTGGTCACCGGCACCCCCTACGTCGACGTGTGGCAGGCGGTGCGGCCGAAGGCGGCCGGCATCGACGCCTGGCCCGTCGTGCCCCGGGGTGAGCCGTGGAAGGAGGGGGTCATCGCCCGCCTGGGCCTGCGGGACACTCCCGGCAAGTTCTGGCGCACGCTCCTGGGCAGGGTGACCAGCTTCGCCGACCTCGACCCCGCCCTGGTCGGCGCGGTCGAGGAGCTGATCGACTTCGTCACCTCGCCCGGCTGACCGGGCGGCGGCGCCCGATGAGTTCTCGCCGTCCCGACCGTCCACCGGTCGTGGAAGCCATGAACCTCGCGGACCTGTACCAACTGCCCTTGCTCGACTGGGGCCACATCGAAGCCCGCCTCGACGAGGGACTGCCCCAGGCCCCCGGCTCGGGCGGCCCGGACCGGCACACGTGCTGGCTGGCGACGGTCAACCGCGACGGGAGCCCGCACGTGACCGGCATCGGAGCCGTCTGGGTGGACGGCACGTTCTGGTTCGAGACCGGCGAGGGCACGCGCAAGGGGAGGAACCTCGCCCGCGAGCCGCGCTGCACCCTGAGCGTCGCCACCCATGACTTCGACCTCGTGGTGGAGGGCCTCGCGGAGAAGGTCACCGACCCGAGCACGGTCGCCGCCCTGGCGGACCGCTGGGCGGCCGATGGATGGCCCGCCCGCGTCGATGAGACCGGCACGGCGCTCACCGCGGAGTTCAGCGCGCCATCCGCCGGACCGCCGCCCTGGCACGTCTACCGGCTCACGCCCCACCGGGCGACGGCGCTGGCGACGGTCGAGCCCGGTGGCGCCACCCGCTGGTCGTTCCCACCGCAGCCGTCGTAGCGGACCGCAGGCCCGGCGGCCGCACACCCGCCCTGCTTCCCGTCACGCGTTGCTCACGGTGCGGGGCCCGGGGATCGCATTCGTACAAGCCGGGCACCGGGCTCCGTCCGTACGGTCCGTCCATGACGACCACCACGACGACCGGCGAGCCGGCGACCGATCCCCGCGCGGTGCTGGCCCCCCTGCTCTTCGGATTCTTTCCCACCCAGGTCCTGCATGTGGGCGCCTCGCTCGGCGTCGCCGACCTGCTGGTCGACGGCCCCCGCACCAGCGCGGCGTTGGCCCACGCCACCGACTGCGACGAGCCGTCGCTCTACCGGGTGCTGCGGGCACTGGCCTGCTTCGGCGTGCTCGACGAGGTCGAGCCCGGCACGTTCGCCCACGGCCCCCACGCCGGCGGCCTCGTCACCGGCAGCCCCACCTCGATGCGGCACCTGATCGAGCTGTTCGCCGGGCACGACGTGTGGCGCTCGTGGGGCGAGCTCGCCGTGACCGTTCGCACCGGCGAGCCCGCGTGGGACCGCGTCACCGGCATGTCGGCCTTCGAGCACATGGCCAGTCACCCCGACGAGCAGGCGATGTTCAACCAGGCGATGTCGGAGGGCACCCGCAACGCGATCCCCGGCATCATCGAGGCCGGCGAGTTCGACCGGTTCTCGCACGTGGTCGACGTCGGTGGCGGCGACGGCACGCTGCTGGTGGCGGTGCTCGCCGCCCATCCCGGCCTGCGGGGGACGGTGTTCGACACGGAGACCGGGCTGGTGGGCGCCGCCGCCAGGCTGGCCGGCGCCGGGCTCACCGACCGCGCCGCGACGGTCGCGGGCGACTTCTTCACCTCGGTCCCGGGCGACGCCGACGCCTACCTGGTCAAGAGCGTCATCCACGACTGGGACGACGCGCGGGCCACCGCCATCCTCGCCAACATCGCGGCCGCGATGCCGAGCCAGGGCACGCTGCTGGTGATCGAGCCCGTCATGCCCGCCGTGCCCGCCGGGTCCCGGGACGTGCTGATGATGGTGATGAGCGACCTGAACATGCTGGTGTGCACCGGCGGCAAGGAGCGCACCGAGGACGAGTTCCGCACCGTGCTGACCGGCGCCGGCTTCGACGTGCGGTCGATCACGCCCGCGCACGGCCCCACCAACTTCAGCGTCATCGAGGCGGTCCCGGCACCGCGGGCGTGACCTCGGGGCGGGGCAGGCAGCCGCCGTCGAGCCGTTCCGGCGTCCGTTCGTCGCGGAGACCGAGCCGGTCGCACGCCGGATCGCGCCGGGCGCTACTCGGGCGCCGTCACGCCGCCGCAGCCGCCCGGCGGAGCGCCCGCTCCAGCAGGGCGGGGTCGCCCAGGCGACGCTTGAGCTCGCGTTCGAGCCCGGCGATCGGGTGCAGGTTCTGGGGCGCCCGGCGGTCGTTGAAGGGCTGGCTGGCGAAGCGGGGCAGGGTGGCGGCCACCAGGTCGGCCCGCGCGATCGCCTGCGGGAGCGGCAGCTCGCCCGAGGCCTCGCAGCGCACGACGCCCCACCAGGCGTGGGTGGCCGGGCCGGGCAGCCGCAGGTACCACGAGTAGCGGAAGCCCTTGGCGCCGACGGTGAACAGCGGTGTGCGCTCGCCGGCGGCGAGTTGCCCGACCACGTGCTGGTAGCCGGCCTGCAGATACGACACGTGGTGGGCCTTGACGTAGCCCACGGCGCCGTCGATGTGGCGCCGCGCGCCGAGGGGACCGTCGACCACCAGCAGGTCGCGATCCGCGCCGGCCTCGGCCGCCACGCGGGCCTCGAGCTTTCCCCGGGCACGGCCCAGCGCCTGGCCGAGCGGGTCGCCCCCGCTCGTGTCGATCACCGGGCACGGTCGGTAGTCGCCGTGCCGGGTGGCGATCGGCTCGACGCCCTCGCCGGGGCACAGCACGCCCCGCTGCAGCTCGGCGGCCACCACCGTGGCGCGGCCGTCGCAGCGGACCACGCCGGCCGCCCAGCTGGCGCACACGCCCTGGCGGCTGGCGCCGTCGTCGCCGTCGAGCCACACCCGGGCGTCGACGCGCTCGACGCCGTCGACGAACAGCACCGTGGTCGCTGGAGCGACCGCAGGGGCGATCGGCGCCCAGTCGCCGGCCGCCCGCTCGACCGTGAGGTCCACCACGGCCTCCGGCTCGCCCGTCACGTCGTCGCCGACCGGCGCCCCGAGCTCGGGCGCCCACGTCTCGACCGCGAACCTCATCGCATCCGCCCGGCGGTCATCCCTCGACCCGTTCGACGGTGGCCGAGCCGCCGACCTTGCGCACCTCGAAGCGCACCGGCAGGCGCTCGGCCAGCTCGCGGACGTGCGTGACGATGCCGACCATCCGCCCCCGCGCGCCCAGCTCGTCGAGGGCGGACGCGACCACGTCGAGCGTGTCGGGGTCGAGCGTGCCGAACCCCTCGTCGAGGAACAGCGACTCCAGCCGGGCCGAGCCTGCCACGGCGAGCCCGGCGACCTGGTCGGCCAGCGCCAGGGCCAGGGCGAGCGAGGCCAGGAACGTCTCGCCCCCCGACAGCGTGCGCGCCGAACGCACCTGCGAGGCGTTGGTGTGGTCGACGACCCCGAAGCCGCCCGATCGCGCGTCGACCGCCAGCGTGTAGGCGCCGCCGCTGAGGTCGGCGAGCGTCTCCGACGCTCCGGCCACGAGCTGGTGGAGGGCCTCGTCGAGCAGCCACTTCTCGAACCGGTTGGCTGCGAGGTGTCCGGCCAGGGCGTCGGCCACCCGCTGCTGCTCGCTCGCGAGCCGCTGCTCGTCGCGCAGCCGCTCGGCGGTGGCGAGCTGCTCGTCGATGCGGGCCACGGCCTCCTCGGCCCGGGCGTGGGCGGCGGCGACCGCCTCACCGGGCCACGCGCCGGCCGGTCCGGGGTCGACCCCCGCCTCCCGAGCCGCATCGCCGAGCGCCCCGAGGCGCTCGGCGGCATCGGCGCGTGCACGTTCGGCCGCCCGCGTGTGAGCGGCCAACTGCTCGGCCAGGTCGGGGGCCCGCCCGGCCGCCCACTGGACGAGTTGGTCCCAGTCGGCGGCCAGGTCGCGACGCTCGGCCGGCGGGGGCCCGAGGGCGGCGACCGCGTCGCGGGCGGCGTCGAACGCCCGGCGGGCGCCGACCTCGCGCTCGGTCAGAGCCGCGTGCCGCTCGGCGATCGCGGCGACCGCCTTGCGGGCGTCGCGCTCGGCCTGGCGGGCCTTGTCGAGGGCCGTCTCGGCCGCGCTGACGAGTGCCAGCTGGTGCTCGATGCGGTCGAGGTCGGGCGCACGGGCCAGCCGCTCGTCGACCGCGGCCAGGTCGGCGCGGACCCGCACCAGCTTCTCGTCGACCCGAGCCTGCCTGGTCTGCGCTCCGGTCAGCCGACGGGTGGCGGCCGAGACAGCCGTGTCGGCCTTGGCCAGCGCCCGGTCGGCGCGGGCCAGGTCGGCGGGGGGCGCCTGCTCGGGCAACTCGGTGACGTGCTGGCCGCACACGGGGCAGGGCTCGCCGGCCATCAGCTCGGGCACGAGGGCCTGGGCTCGGAGCGCCACCTGCGCCTGCTCGCGCCGCGCCGCCGCCGTCGCGTGCGCCGCGCGGGCCTGCTCGAGCGCGGCCTCCGCGGCGGCCACCACGACGGCGGCCTCGGCCTCGGCCTCCTCGCCTCGCTCGGCGGTGCCGGCCAGCTCGGCGCGGAGCAGGTGGTCGGCCCGCTGAGCCTCGAGGGTGCGCCGCTCGGGCAGCCCGGCGAGCTGCTCGTCGGCGGCGGCCACGGCCGCGACCGCCTCGTCGTCGAGCTCGGCGCAGCGGCGCCTCGCCCGCTCGGCGTCGGCCAGCTCGGCCGCCAGCTTGCCCACCCCATCGGGAGCCGCCAGGCCGTCGAGCAGCGCGAGCCGCCCGGACGCCTCGTCCGCGCGCGCCTGGGCGTCGGCTGCGGCCGCCACGAGCTTGTCGAGTCGGGGGCGCTCACCGGCCAGGCGCTCGCCGAGCGCGGCGAGGGCGACGACCCGGCTCGCCGCCTCGGCGCGCACCTCGGGCGTGATCCCCGCCAGGCTGTCCAGCCGGCCCGCGGCGATGTCGGCCCGGTTGCGGGCGAGCGCCGCCCGCTGCCGTGCCGCGCTCGCGACCCGGTCGTAGAGGCCCAGGTCGAGGAGGCGCACCAGCAGGTCCTGGCGGCTGCGCGGCTTGTCGTGGAGGAACCGGGCGAACTGTCCCTGCGGCAGCGACACACAGGTGGTGAACTGCTCGAAGCCGAGTCCCAACAGGGTCGTGACGACGTCGGTCACCTCGTCGGCGGTGCCGGCCAGCACCTCGTCGCCCCGCTGGAGCCGGGCCTCCTTGGTGGTCGCGCCCCCCGCCCGCGTGGCACGCACGACCCGGGCGGCGGTGTAGGTGTCGCCATCGACGGTGAAGTCGAGCCGGACGCGCGCCTCGGTCAGGTTCTGGCTGATGACGGGAGCGACGGCCCGGCGGTCGTCGAGCCGGGGCACGGAGCCGTAGAGGGCGAAGGTCAACGCGTCGATGACGCTGGTCTTGCCCGACCCGGTGGGGCCGACCAGGGCGAACAGGTCGGCGCCGTCGAACTCGATCGATGTCGGCGCGCGGAAGGCTGTGAAGCCCTCGACCTCGAGCCGCACCGGCCTCACGGTGCGGCCTCCACCGGCTCGGACTCGACCTCGTCGACCAGGCCGTCGAACAGCGCGAGCAGCCGCTCGTCACGCACGTCGCGGCGGGCCAGGTACTCGGCGAACAGGTCGTGCGGCGTGCGCCGCAGGCGGTCGGGGTCGGCCACGCGCTCGCCGCGGCGCTCGTCGTCGCGCGGTGCCAGCACGACCTCGACCGCGTCGGGCACCCGCTCGCGCACGTCGTCGGCCAGCCCGGCCCGGGCCGGCTCGTCGAGCACGATGCGGAGGTGGTCGCGGCCACCGACTCCCCCGTCGCCGCGGGCGGCGGGGTCGTCGCCGGCGGCGCTGCCCTCGGGCTCGGGCCCGGCCACGGCGGCGAGCACGTCGACGAGGGTGCCCCGGACGGTGCGCAGCCGCCGACCAGCGGCGAGCGGCACCGGCCGCACCTCGGCCGGGCGACCGGGCAGGACGTCGACCACGTGGACCTGCGGGTCGTTGGCCGTCTCGCCGAAGTCGAGCTGCAGTGGTGAGCCGCAGTAGTGCAGCGGCGCCGGGCCGGCCAGCTGCTGGGCGCGGTGCAGGTGACCGAGCGCCACGTACTGCGCCGACGCCGGGAACGCCGTGGCGGGCACCCAGTAGTCGAACACCGTGTGGGCGCCCCGCTCCCCACCACCCATGGTGCCGCCCATCACCATCAGGTGGGCCACGACCAGGTTGACGGTGCCGGCCCGGAATCCGCCGGTCAGCGTCCGCACGATGCGCACGACGCGGTCGGCGTACTCGGCGTGCGCAGCGGCCGCGTCGCCCGACAGCAGCACGTCGGCGGTGACCACGTAGCGCTGGGACGGGAACGGCAGCAGCGCCACCTGCGCGACCTCGCCGCCGACCTCCACCTCGAGCACGCCGCCGTCGCCGGGCGGCCGGATGGCCGACGCCACGTGGATGCCGCTGGCCTGCGACAGCGGCGCCACCGCCGCGAGCCGCTGCGCCGAGTCGTGGTTGCCGGCCACCACCACCACTGGCCGCCCGCCCACCGCCAGGTCGAGCAGCGCGCGGTAGACGATGCGCTCGGCCTCGGGCGTGGGGGTGGCCGTGTCGAACAGGTCGCCCGCCACGACCGCCAGGTCGACCGACTGGCGCTCCGCGACCGCGGCGATCTCGGCCAGCACCGCCTGGTGCTCGGCCGCCCGTGATCGGCCCCGGATGGCCTTGCCCACGTGCCAGTCGGAGGTGTGCAGCAGCCTCATGCCGGCCCCCGCCGTCACCCCGCCGGGAAGCCGGCGAACGGGTCGTCGGCGGCCACGGCACCGTTCCCGGGACCGGCCCCGTTGCCGGCGCCCACGGCGGACGCCGCCGTCACGCCCGCCTCGCTGGCGCGCGTCGCCCAGGCGGGGAAGGGGAACTGGACCACGAGCGGGATCGGCAGCTCGGGCTGGGCCACGATCATGGTGCCTGGCTTGACGATGGTGGCCCGCTGGCGCTGCACCGGCGGCAGGAAGCCGTACTCGCCCCGGCTGGCCTCGGCCGAGTCGAGCCGGCCCACCACCCGCACGGCCGAGTTGGCGACGATGCGGCGCTCGACCTCGCTGGCCGTCTGCTGGGCGCCGATGAGGATGATGCCGAGCGACCGGCCCCGCTCGGCCACGTCGAGCAGTATCTCCTTGATCGGGCTCGACCCCTCGCGGGGCGCGTACTTGTTCAGCTCGTCGAGCACCACGAACTGCAGCGGCCGGGCCTGGCCCGACGCCTCCTTGCGCCGGAACGCCTGCCCCAGGACCACCCCGACCACGAAGCGCTTGGCCCGGTCGTTCAGGTTGTGCATGTCGACCACGGTGACCTGGGCGCGGTCGAAGTCGACCCTGTGGGCCTCGGGCCGGGCCACGTCGGCCCGGATGAGGTGGCGCATGTGGCTGCGCGAGCCGTGGAGCCGGCGCAGGAACGCGTTGACGGTGCCGGCGCCGATGGCCCGCCCGCCCCACTGGTCGGCGCCGTCGAGGTCGACCTTGTCCTCGATCAGCTCGACCAGGTCGTCGAACGTGCGCACCACCCGGCCGTCGACGCTGACCGCGCCGTCGCCCACCGGCTCGGCGGCGCGCCGCAGCTGGGCCACGACGTTGTGCACGACCATCGTGTACTGCTGGCGGTCGTCCTCGGCGTCGGCGAACAGGAAGGGCAGCAGCTCGTCGCGGCAGAACTGCTCGATGGTCCAGAAGAACGAGGTGACGTCGCGCTGGCGGGCCGCGACGTCGGGGCTGGCGTTGGGGTCGTCGCGCACGGGCGGCGCGAAGAACGCGACCGACTCGAACGGCCCCGCGGGCAGACCGAGGCGGGCGTAGCGGCCGGGCTGGTCGCCGCCCAGCTCGACGTTGGTGTGGTCGAGGAACAGCAGGTCCTCGCCCTTGACGTTGAAGATCAGCGCCTTGGTGTTCGCCGCCTCGGCGCCCAGCACGTCGGAGTGGAACAGGCTGTAGAGCAGGAAGGTGGCGTACGTGGTCTTCGTCGCCACGCCCGACACGCCGCTGATGTTCACGTGGGCGCCCCGGGTGCCGTCGAGGAACTCGAGGTTGAGGTAGAACGGCTCGTCGTCGCGCGACAGGCCGGCGGGCAGCAGCCGCCGCATCTGGGTGAACAGCAGGGCGTCGTCGCGCTCGGCGCCGGTCGCCTTGCGCACCGGCTCGCCGGGCAACGGCGGCACGAAGATCTCGGGCTCGAAGCGCGTCGCCAGCACCTGGGCGGCCTCGCTGACCTGGGCGGGCAGCACCCCGTCGGCGACGAGGAAGACGTCGCTGTCCATGCGGGCGCCCTCGTGGGTGGCCCGCACCTGCGACACCACGCCCGAGATGCGCAGCGCCTGCCCGTCGGGCAGCACGCGGTCGACCACGACCACGTCGTCGAGCTGCAGGTAGCTGTTCTCGGCGACCCCGACCCAGAACTCCAGCGGCGTGGCCGGCTCGGTGCCGATGACCAGCCCGGCCACCGGCGAGGTGGGGGCGGGCGCGGCGCCGTCGGCGGGTCGATCCATGCCCAGCGACGTTATCGAGCCGCCCACCCGCCCCTCGCGGATGATCGGTGGGCTCGGCACGACGTGTCGACACGGCGGGCCGGCCCTGGCGGGCCGGCGTGGGGTCGGCGAGGCACGTCGGCGTGGCGGGCCGGCCTGGGGGTCGGGGTGGCGGGCCGGCCTGGGGGGCCGGTGCGGGGGGGTCAGCGACGCATTTCGGCGTGGCGGGCCGGTGAGGGTTGGGTCGGCGAGGCGGGCCGGCCTGGGGGGTCGGCGAGGCAATAGGTGCCGCCGCCGACGGCCCGAGGCGATGGCTTGCGGGGGCCGACTCCCATTGCCTCCGGGACTCCAGGCCGACAGCCATTGCCTCGACCGCCACGGGACATCGGTCGGCCGTCCGGGACTCCAGGCCGACCTCCTCAGCCCGCGAGGAACGAGAGGCGGACGGTACGGCGCGGGTTGTCGACGTTCACATCGACGACGCAGACGCTCTGCCACGTGCCGAGCGCCAGGCGGCCGTCGAGCACCGGGATGGTCGCGTACGGCGGCACCAGGGCGGGCATCACGTGCGAGCGGCCGTGACCGGGCGACCCGTGGGCGTGGCGCCAGCGGTCGTCGGCGGGCAGCAGGTCGCGCAGCGTGGCCAGCAGGTCGGGCTCGCTGCCGGCCCCGGTCTCGATGAGGGCGACGCCGGCGGTCGCGTGGGGGACGAACACGTGCAGCAGCCCGTCGCCCTGGGCGGCCGCGAAGTCCTCGCAGGCGGCGGTGATGTCGACCACCGCCTCGGTCGAACCGGTGTCGAGCGTGATCGTCTCACTGCGCATGGCGCCAGTGTGGCCCGCCGGGCGGCCAGCGACGATCGTGACGGGGAGGCGGCGCCGCGGCGGGACGGCGCCGATCCGGCGTTCCTGCGGTGCATTGTCCGCGACGACCGGGCGCCGGATCGGAAGGCAGCTCCATCCGGCGTTCCTCCGTTGCGCAATCCGCGACGAACGGACGCAGGCTCGCCGAGGGCGCACGGTCGACCGGCGGACCTGTCGACCGGGGCGTGACGCGGCGGCGGACGTGGCGCGGCGGCGGACTCCGCGGGAGCGGGCTTCGCAGGGCCGCGGGGCAGGGCCTAACGTCAGCGCATGCCGGACGAGAGCGGGCCCGTGACCACCAGCATCGACGATGGGGTGGCCGTCCTCCGCTTCGACGACGGCAAGGCCAACGTGCTGTCGATGGCCGCGCTCCCCAGCTTCGACGCGGCGCTCGACCGGGCCGAGGCCGACGCGGACGCGGTGTGCATCGTGGGGCGCGAGGGCAAGTTCTGCGCGGGGTTCGACCTGTCGGTCATGACCGCCGGGCCGGACGCCGCCCGCGATCTGGTCGCCCGGGGCGGCGAGCTGCTCATGCGCATCTACCAGCACCCCCAGCCCGTGGTGGCGGCGGTGACCGGTCACGCCCTGGCTGCCGGTGCGCTGCTGGTGCTGTCGTGCGACGTGCGCGTCGGCGCCGACGTGCCGGCCAAGATCGGGCTGAACGAGACCTCCATCGGCATGCCACTGCCCCTGTTCGCCATCGCGCTGGCGGAGGACCGCCTGGCCACCACCGCCCTCGTCGAGGCGACGCTCGCCGCCCGGGTCTACGACCCCCATGGCGCCGTGGCTGCCGGTTACCTCGACCGGGTCGTGCCGGTCGAGGCCGTGGCCGACGAGGCCGTCGCCGAGGCTCGCCGCCTGGGCGCCTACAGCTCGCGTGCCTACGCGCAGACCAAGGAGGTGCTGCGGGCGGGCACCCTCGCCCGGGTGCGGACGGGCGCCGCAGCCGACCTCGACCGCTTCACGGTCGAGCCCCCGGGCTGACGGGACGGCCCCGGTCCGTCGCACCCGGTCGGACGGCGTCGACAGGTGCCCGCGCTGAGCTGATCGAGGACCAGGATGTCCGCATCTGGGCCTACGGTGCACCGCATGGACGGCAAGGACGAACTGCTGGGACTGTCCGACCAGGTCTTCGGGCGGACCGCCGGTCGGCTCGACGGCCTCGACGACGACGAGTACCTGTGGGAGCCGGCGCCGCTGTGCTGGTCCGTGCGGGTGCGCGACGACGGCACCGTGCGCGGCGACCGGTCGCCGATGCCCGAATCGCCGCCGTTGACGACCATCGCCTGGCGCCTGTGGCACCTGACCGAGTGCTACGGCCAGGCCCGCAACGAACTGCTGCTGCGAGGCTCGGCCGAACCGGGCGGCGACGAGCGGTGCGCGCCCCGGGCGCACGCCGCCGAGGCGCTGGCCGCGCTCGCCGCCGCGCACGACTGGTGGCATGCGCTGCTCTCGTCGCTGTCGGACGATGAGCTGAGCAGGCCGATGGGACCCGTCGCCGGGCGGTACGCCGAGTCGACCAGGGCCGCGTTCGTCCTCCACATGCTCGACGAGCACATCCACCACGCAGCCGAGGTGGCGCTGCTGCGCGACCTGTACGCCGCCACCGTCACCGCGGCGCCTCCTCCCGAGGCGCTCCGGCAGGTGGTGGCGGGCCGGCGCCCCGGCGACGCCGACGTCGAGGCGCTGCGCGCCGAGCGGCCGGACCTGGTCCGGTGGGCCGCCACCAACGGCCACTGGCGCGCGGTGCCGGTCCTGGTCGGGCTGGGGTTCGATATCGACGCCGAGCGCGACGGCGCCACCGCCCTGCACCATGCGGCGGCGGCCGGCGAGACCGTGGTGGCGCAGCTGCTCGTCGCCCACGGTGCCGACCCCGCCCGCCAGGACGCGACCTTCCACGCCACGCCCGCCGGCTGGGCCGAGTTCTTCGGCCACGGGGAGGTGGCCGCCGAACTGCAGCCGGGTTGACGCCGATAGCGTCGAGGGACGCCGATGAGGAGGTCACCGCCATGGCCGACACCTGCACGCACCTCGATGCCGTCCACGAGGTGACCCCGTCGTCGGAGGGGTGCGAGGACTGCCTGCGCAGCGGCGGCCGCTGGGCCCATCTGCGCATCTGCCAGACCTGCGGTCACGTGGGCTGCTGCGACAGCTCGCCGAACCGTCACGCCACCGCCCACTTCCACACTCACGCCGACCACCCGATCGTGCGCTCGTACGAGCCGGGCGAGGACTGGTGGTGGTGCTACCAGGACGAGCTGGCCTTCGAGGTGGAGGGCGCGCCGCCGGCGCCGTCGCACCCCTGAGCGGCGCGACGCGGCGCCTTGCCCCAAGGCGCAAACCCTCGTCTACACCGACGCCGAGCCGGACGCGACCCCGCAGCACATCGCCACGAGACTGCTCGCCGAGATCCCTGGGTACCCATCGCACACGCCAGCTGAGCGCGGTTAGATGGGGGGCCAGGCACGAGCCTGCCCCTGAGGAGGCACCGATGGACCGGTTGAGCCCGCTCGACGCGTCGTTCCTGCACATCGAGGACGACGTCAACCACATGCACATCGGCTCCATCGGCATCTTCGAGGGACCACCGCCGGCCTACGAGGACCTCACGCGCACGGTCGCCGGGCGCCTCCACCTGGTGCCCCGGTACCGGCAGAAGGTCGCCACGGTGCCGCTCTCGCTGGGCCGCCCCGTGTGGGTGGACGACCCGTACTTCACCGTCGAGTACCACGTCCGCCACACCGCGCTGCCCGCACCCGGCGGCGACGCCGAGTTGCGCCGGCTGGTCGGCCGGGTCATGTCGCAGCAGCTCGACCGCAGCAAGCCGCTGTGGGAGATGTGGATGGTCGAGGGCCTCGACGACAACCGCTGGGCGATGGTGTCGAAGGTCCACCACTGCCTCGTCGACGGCGTGTCCGGGGCCGAGTTGATGGCGGTCGTCTTCGACCTGTCACCCGACGTGCCCGAGCCCGTCGACGACGACTGGCGCCCGGCGCCCGAGCCGTCGGCCCTGCAGCTCGCCAGGGACGCCACCGTCGGCCTGGTCACGAGCCCGTACGAGCAGATGCGGGCCGTCGGAGCGATGCTGCGCCGTCCCCGGTGGGCCCTGGACGCCGCCCAGGAGGTGGCCAAGGGATCGGTGGCCCTGTCGAGCATCGTCAAGCCCACGGCACCCACCAGCCTCAACGGCCCCATCGGCCCGCACCGCACCTACGTGTGGGAGACGGCGCGGTTGACCGACGTCAAGGCCATCCGGCTGGCCCACGGCGGAACGGTCAACGACGTCGTGCTGGCGCTGATCACCCGGGGCTTCCGCGACCTGCTGACCTCGCGGGGCGAGGCCGTCGAGGACCGGGTGATCCGCACGCTGGTCCCCGTGTCGGTGCGGCCCCGCGACGCCGGGGGCACGGCCACGGGCGACGGCACCTTGGAGAACAAGGTGTCGGCCATGTTCGCCGAGCTGCCCGTGGGCATCGACGACCCGGTCGAGCGCCTGCACGCCATCAGCGCCCAGCTCAGCGACCTGAAGGAGTCGAAGCAGGCGCTGGCCGGCGAGGCCATCACCTCGCTGGGTGGGTTCGCCCCGCCCATGCTGCTGTCGCTCGGCATGCGGGTCGCCGCCCGGGCCGCCCGCCGCATGGGCAACCTCGACACCGTCACGACCAACGTCCCCGGGCCGCAGTTTCCCCTCTACTCGTGCGGCCGCCGCCTGTTGCGCGCCTGCCCCTACGTGCCGTTGGCCGCACCACTGCGCGTGGGCGTGTCGATCTTCAGCTACGACGGCGAGCTGACCTTCGGCGTGACCGGCGACTACGACTCCGCGAGCGACATCGACGTGCTGGCCAAGGGCATCGGTGCCGGCGTTGGGGAGCTGCTGCCGTCCGCCAACGGCCACCGCGAGGGCGCGGGCGCGGCGGCCACCGACGGCGCCAGGGCCACGCCGACGGGCACGGTCACCGCGCAGGGGACGGCGGCCGTGTCGAACGGCCGACGTTCGTCCGGGAGGGCGGCCAAGCCGGCCGGCCGGCCGGCGGCGGGGAAGGCGACTGCCGGGAAGGCCAGTGCCGGGAAGGCGACCACCCGAAAGGCGACTGCCGGAAAGGCCAGTGCCGGGAAGGCGACTGCCGGGAAGGCGACTGCCGGGAAGCCGACTGCCGGGAAGCCGACTGCCGGGACGGCGACTGCCGGGAAGGCGACGCCGAAGTCGAAGGCGACCAGGTCGCCGACGGGGGGCGCGGCGCGGAAGGCGTCGGGGCCCAAGTCGACGAAGCGGGGCACCGCTCGCAAGGCGTCGGGGGGCAAAGCCAGGAAGACCGCCAAGGCGGCAGCCTCGAACGCGACGAAGTCCGCGGGCGGCGACGCGACCTGAACGCCCGCATCGCCGCGGGATCACACGTCGGCCGCCAGCCGGAGGATGGTCGCGACCGAGCGGTCGACATCGGCCTCGGTGGTCGACCAGTTCGACACCGAGATGCGCATGTAGCGCTGCCCCCGCCAGGTGGTGCCGCCCATCCAGCAGGTGCCGTCGCGCTGCACTGCGTCGACGATCCGGTCGGTGCGGTCGTCGTCGCCGAACGCGGCCAGCACCTGGTTGAGCACCACCTCGTTGCCGATCTCGACGCCGCCCGCGGCCAGCCGGGACGCGAAGCGGCGGGCCAGGGCGCAGCACCGCTCGACCAGCTCGGCCACGCCGCTGCGGCCGAGCTGGCGGATCGCCGCCCACGTCGCGAAGCCACGCGCCCGCCGCGACGCCTCGAGAGTGAGGTCGGCCAGCACCGGCGGCCCAGCGCCGCCCGACCCGGTGAGGTAGGCGGCGGTGAACGACATGGCGGCGCCCGCCAGGTCGGGCCGGGCGCAGAAGGCGTACCCCGAGTCGTAGGGCACGTTCAGCCACTTGTGGCCGTCGCAGCCCCACGAATCGGCCAGTGCGAGTCCGTCGAGCTGCGGGGCGGTGGCGGGGTTGGCGGCCGCCCACAGGCCGAAAGCGCCGTCGACGTGGACCCAGGCCCCGTGGGCGTGCGCCACCTCGCAGGCGGCGCGCAGGTCGTCGCTCGCGCCGGTGTTCACGTTGCCCGCCTGCAGGCAGACGATCGTGGGACCGTCGGGCCCGGCGGCGAGCACCCGATCGAGGTCGGCCACGTCGATCGCGCCGTTCGGTCCGGCGGCGGCGGGAGCGAGCGTGGCGGTGCCCAGCCCCAGGATCCGCAGCGACTGCTCGATCGTCGCGTGGCGTTCGGCGCCGGCCACGACCCGCACGGGCGGCGCCGCGTGCAGCCCGTCGCGCTCGACGTCCCAGCCCGCCTCGGCCAGCACGTGGTGGCGGGCGGCGGCGAGGCACACGGTGTTGGCGCCCTGGGCACCGGTCACGAACCCGACCGACGCCGTCGCGGGTAGGCCGAACAGCTGCTTGAGCCAGCCGCCGGCGACCTCTTCGGCCACGAGCGCGGCGGGCGAGTAGACGGGGTTGAACCCGTTCTGGTCCCAGCCCACGGTCATCACCTCGGCCGCGGTGGCGGCGTCGAGGCTCCCGCCGGTGACGAACCCGAAGTAGCGGGGCCCCGCCGTGGCCACCAGGCCCGGCTCGGCGGCGGCGATCAGGTCGTCGAGCACCTGCGCCGCGGGTGTCGGTCCCTCGGGCAGGTCGCCGCCCAACCCGGCGCGCAGCGCGGCCAGGTCGGCGGGCCGGCCCACCGGCCGCTCGGCCA
>DASSCS010000108.1:0-11319 GCA_035697515.1 Acidimicrobiales bacterium | reverse complement strand
GCGTCCGGAGGTTCGTGGCGGCCGACCTTAGGGCGAGGTGCTGGTCAGGGTTGAGCGAGTCGAGGTCGGGCATCGGTGTCCTCCTGCAGGCGCGATCGGGAGAGCGGACGCACTGACCACCCGCCCACACCGAGCGCCGCGGCTCAACAATATGACTCAGCCTATCTTGAAGCAATAGCTACTGAAGTAAACAGTGAAAGTTCAGCTGATGCTCTTCGCAGGACTACAGGCCGACAGCACGAAGCTGACCGCGATCGCGCGGTGGCGGGCGACGCTCCGTTGCCTGCAGCCCCAGACTCTAGTCAAATACTTCTTTGAATAGTTGAACGTCCGGGATACTCTGCCGGCGTGGCGACGAGGGCGAGCAAGGACCGGCTGTTCAACGGGCTGGCGGCCGTGGGCAAGGCGCTTTCCTCGGGCCGGCGGTTGGAACTGCTGGACGTGTTGTCGCAGGGCCCCCGGTCGGTGGAGCGACTGGCAGCGGAGATCGACCAGAGTGTGGCGAACACCTCGGCGCACCTGCGCAGCCTGCTGGCGGGCGGCCTGGTGACCAGCGAGCGGGACGGCAACCGGGTCGTCTACCGACTGGCGGGCCCCGAGGTGGAGGAGCTGTGGGCGTCACTGCGGGCCACGGCGCAGGCGCATGCTGCAGCGGTCGACCGGCTCGCGTCGGACTACCTGGGCGATCGCAGCCAGCTGGAGTCGATCACCCGCGCGGAGCTCGCGGAGCGGCTGACCGGCGACCCGCCTCCGCTGGTGCTCGACGTCCGTCCCGCCGCCGAGTTCCTGGCCGGGCACGTCCCGGGCGCGATCTCGCTCCCGCCCGGCGACCTCGCCGACCTCGCCGACCGGGTGAGGCGGCTGCCGTCGGGCAGCGACATCGTCGCCTACTGCCGAGGCCCGTTCTGCGTCTACGCCGACGACGCCGTGCGGGCGGTGCGACGACGTGGGGTGAGAGCCCGGCGTCTCGAGGAAGGGTTCCCCGAGTGGCGCCGGTCCGGGCTCCCGGTGGCGGTCGGCGCGGGGGCTGGGGCAGGCCCGCCGTGAGCCTCCGGATCCCGGTGCTCGACGCCGGGCGGGGCAACGGGTCGCGGCTCGTGGGCCTCGGCGACGCGCGATGACCACCGGCGTGGCCGGCGCGACGGCACCCGACCGGACGCTCACGCTGGGGCTGCGCGCCAACCTCGCCCAGTTCAGCCTGCTGGTGGCAGTCAACGCGCTCGTCGGCGGCACCATCGGCCAGGAGCGCACCGTCCTGCCGCTGCTCGCCGAGCGCGAGTTCGGGCTCACCGCCTACACGGCCGGGCTGACCTTCATCGTCGCCTTCGGCATCACAAAGGCGCTCACCAACCTGGCCGCCGGCGCGCTGTCCGACCGCGTCGGCCGCAAGCCCGTCCTCGTCGCCGGCTGGATCGTGGCCGTCCCCGTGCCCGTGTTGTTGATCTGGGCCCCCACCTGGGGCTGGATCGTGGCCGCCAACGTGCTCCTGGGCGTCAACCAGGGGCTCACCTGGTCGACCACCGTGATCATGAAGATCGACCTCGCCGGCCCCCACCGGCGCGGCCTGGCCATGGGTCTCAACGAGGCCGCCGGCTACGGGGCCGTCGCCGTCACCGCCATCCTCACCGGCTGGATCGCCGCCAACTACGGGCTGCGCCCCGAACCGTTCCTGCTCGGCGCCGCGTACATCGCCCTCGGCCTCGGGCTCTCCACCCTGTTCGTCCGCGAGACGCGCAGCCACGCGCGCCAGGAGGCCGCGAGCCATCCCACGGAGTCGACCGGGCTCAACATCGGCCAGGTCCTCACCCACACCGCGTTCACCGACCGCAACCTGCTTGCCGTCAACCAGGCCGGCTTGGTCAACAACCTCAACGACGGCCTGGCCTGGGGCCTGCTCCCCGTGCTGTTCGCCGCCGACGGGCTCAGCGTCGGTGAGATCGGGGTGCTCGCCGCCCTCTACCCCGCCGTGTGGGGCGCCGGGCAGCTCGTCACCGGTGCGCTCTCCGACCGCTCCGGCCGCAAACCGCTCATCGTCACCGGCATGCTCACCCAGGCCGCCGCGCTGGCCCTCTTCGCCACCGGCAGCGGACCCGCCCCCTGGGCCCTGGCGGCCGTCGCACTCGGCGCCGGCACCGCCATGGTGTACCCCACCCTGCTCGCCGCCATCGGCGACGTCGCCCACCCCGCCTGGCGGGCGTCTGCGGTCGGCGTCTACCGCCTGTGGCGCGACAGCGGTTACGCGATCGGGGCCCTCATCGCCGGGATCACGGCCGACCTCGTCGGGCTGCGAGCCGCCGTCGGCGTCGTCGCTGCCCTCACCCTCGCCAGCGGGTTGCTCGCCGCCCGAATCCTCACCGAGACCCACCGGTCGCCATGACGTCGTGCCCCCACTGCGACGACGGCGTCGAGAACGCCCGGCTCACGTACGCCGCGAGCGCGCACCCGGTCGCCCGCGAGGTCGAGCTGAGGACCCTCGGCAGCGACTTCGGGGCCAACGGCTACGCAACCCTCGCCGAGGTCGACGAGCTCGCCGACATCCTCGCCCTCGGCCCCGGCCGGCGGCTGCTCGACGTGGGCGCCGGCCAGGGTTGGCCAGGGCTCTACCTGGCCCGGCAGACCGGCTGCGACGTCGTGCTCACCGACGTGCCCCTCGAAGGTCCCGCCGCCGCAACGCGTCGCGCCGCTAGCGACGGCACATCGTCCCGCGCCTGGGCCCTGGTGGCCCGCGGCGAGGCGCTGCCCCTTCGGCGGGCCAGTGTCGACGCCGTGGTCCACACCGACGTGCTGTGCTGCCTCGCCCCCAAGCTCGCCGTGCTCCGGGCCACCCGCCAGGCACTGCGCCCTGGGGGACGCACCGCGTTCACGGTCATCTTCCCTACCCCGGGCCTGCCGCCCGCCCGGGCACGACGGGCCATCGAGGCCGGCCCACCCCACTGCAGGCTGCGCACCAGCTACGCCGCGCTGCTGCGCTCGGCCGGCTTCGTCGACATCGCCGAGCACGACCTCACACCGGCCTACCTCGCCACTGCCCGCACCAAGCTGGCGGTGGCGGACGAGCTCGCCGACGGCATGGCCGACATGCTCGGCCGGCAGGAGTTCGACGAGATGCAGGCCAAGCGTCGCGGCGCGGTCAGCGCCATCGCCGACGGGCTCCTGCGCCGGGCCCGCTTCGTCGCCCACAGGCCAGGCCGGTGAACCCGACACGTCCAGGGTGACCCGGCCAATCGGTTTTGCGCGGCGTCCTCACGTCCGTACATTCAGATGTATGCCTCGAATTGACCGGTCGAACCCGATGCCACTGTGGGCCCAGCTCCTGGCCGACCTCCGGCGCCGCCTCGAAGCCGGCGAGTTCTCCAGCCAGTTTCCCACCGACGCCGACCTGACAGCGGAGTATGGGGTGTCCCGCCACACCGTCAGAGACGCCGTGCGTCGGTTGCAGGAGGAGGGTGTGATCAGCCGCGAACGCGGCCGCGGCACGTTCGTGGTCGCGCCAGCCATCGAGCAGATGTGGGGGGCGGGCGTGGTCTACAGCCTGTTCCGCTCGGTCGAGTCGCAGGGCTTCGAGCAGCGCAGCAGGGTGATCGACCTGTCGGAGACCACCGACGAGGACGCGGCTGACCGCCTCGCCCTGCCGGCGAACGCCGCGCTGGTGCGGCTCGAACGGCTGCGCCTGGTCGACAGCCAGCCGCTGGCGCACGACACCGTGTGGCTGCCTGCACAGATCGCCCGGCCGCTCCTCACCGTCGACTTCACCCACACGGCGCTCTACGACGAGTTGGCGACGCGCTGCAGCGTCCGACCGACCTCCGGGAAGGAGTGGGTCCACGCCGCGCTGCCCCACGACCGCGAGCGGGAGCTGCTCGACCTGCGTGGGCCGGCCGCGGTCTTCGCCATGGAGCGGCTGAGCTACGCCGACGACCGGCCCGTCGAGTGGCGGGAGACGACCGTGCGGGGCGACCGTTACACCTTCGCCGCCACGTGGTCGCACGCCCGTGGGCACGGCACGTCGATCACGCCCAAGGACGCCCTGCTGGCGTCGTGAGCGGCTTGACGCCGCACGCTTGGCGCTGGTTACATCCGAATGTCCGGTCTTTAGCTCTTTCACCGGACGGGGGCAGGACGGTGGCGCGACTCGGATTTCTGATCGACCAGGACACCTGCATCGGGTGCCATGCCTGCACTGTCGCGTGCAAGGCAGAGCACGAGGTGCCGCTCGGGGTGAACCGCACCTGGGTCAAGTACATCGAGACCGGCACGTTCCCCAATGCCACCCGCCAGTTCTCGGTGCTGCGCTGCAACCACTGCGAGGACGCGCCCTGCGTCGAGATCTGCCCGACCTCGGCGCTGTTCCATCGTGACAACGGCATCGTCGACTTCGACACCCGCTCGTGTATCGGCTGCAAGTCGTGCATGAACGCCTGCCCCTACGATGCGCTCTACCTCGACCCCGAGACCCTCACAGCCCAGAAGTGCAACTTCTGCGCCCACCGGGTGGACGTCGGCCTCGAACCGTCCTGCGTGGTCGTCTGCCCCACCCAGTCGATCGTCGCTGGTGACCTGAACGATCCCACCAGCCGCATCGCCCGGATGGTGGCCCGCCACGACGTGGCGGTGCGGGCGCCCGAGCAGGGCACGCGGCCCAAGCTGTTCTACAAGGGCGCCGACCAGGCATCGCTCGACCCGACACGCACGGCGATCGCCGCGGACGGGATGATCTGGGCCGAGGCGACTGCCGGCCACCCCACGCCACCCGTGCCCGACCCCGAGCACCAGGTGGCGCGCACCGCCTACACGACCGCCCACCCGGCCCCCTGGGGGTGGCGAGTGTCGACCTACCTCGTCACCAAGGCGATCGGCGCCGGGGCCATGCTCGTCGCCGCCCTGCTGGTGCTGCTGGGCCACGCCGGTGCGCAGGCGTCGGTAGGCGTGCTCGCGCCGCTGATTGCTGGCGCCTTCACCGCGCTGACAGGCGTGCTGCTGGTCACCGACCTCAAGCAGCCGGGCCGGTTCCACTTCATCCTCACCCGGCCCAACTGGGGCTCGTGGCTGACGCGCGGCGCGGTCATCCTTGCCGGGTTCGCGGCGCTGACCGCCGCCTGGTTCGTCGCCGGGCTCCTAGACGCGTCCAGCGCCATCGAGGTGCTGGCCGCACCCACGGCGTTGCTCGCCGCCGCGACCGCCGGCTACACCGCCTACCTGTTCGCCCAGTGCGAGGGGCGCGACCTCTGGCAGACGCCACTGCTCCTGCCCATGCTGCTGACGCAGGCGGCAACCGCCGGGGCCGCGGCGTTCACCCTCGCCGACGTGTTCGTGACGGTCCCAGGGCCCGATGCGGTGCGGTGGGCGCTGCTCGGCGGCGTGCTCGGCACCGGCGGACTGATCGCCGTCGAGCTCTCGGCCCGTGGCACCCGCCACGTCGAGTTGGCGGTCGCGGCGATGACGCGGGGCCCGTTCGCCGGCCGCTTCCGCCTCGCCGTCGTGGCCGGCGTGGTCGTGCCCGCTGTCCTGATGATCCTCGCCCTGGCCGGCGTCGCCCCGACCGGCCTGGCCGCCGTCGCCGGGCTGGTCGCCGTGGCCGGTCTCGCCGCCTACGAGGACGCGTTCGTCCGCGCTGGGCAATCCGTCCCGCTCTCCTGAGGAGCCCCCGAATGACCGACGCTGCCGCTCGTCCCCTGCCCGACGGGGAGCTCGCCGCCTACCCCGATCCATCGACCTGGGACGACGTGGTCGTCCACGATGCCAAGGACTGGCCGCGCCGGACCGAGCGGCACTTCACCCTCGTCCCGACGACCTGCTTCAACTGCGAGGCCAACTGCGGCCTCGTCGCGTGGGTCGACAAGGCGTCCGGCGAGATCGTGAAGCTCGAGGGCAACCCGCTGCATCCGGCCAGCCGGGGTCGCAACTGCGCCAAGGGCCCGGCCACCATCAACCAGATCAAGGACACCGAGCGGATCCTGCACCCGATGCGCCGGATCGGGAAGCGGGGCGAGGGCCTGTGGGAGCAGGTGAGTTGGGACGAGGCGCTGGCCGACATCGGCGGGCGCATCGGCCGGGCGTTCCGCGAAGGCCGCCACGACGAGGTCCTCTACCACGTGGGCCGGCCGGGCGACGACAGCTACGTCGAGCGGGTGCTGCACGCCTGGGGCATCGACGGACACAACAGCCACACCAACATCTGCTCGTCCGGCGCCCGCCTCGGCTACGCAGCCTGGATGGGGTTCGACCGCCCGTCGGCCGACTTCGCCAACGCCAGGGTGATCTTCCTCATCTCGTCGCACCTCGAGGCGGGCCACTACTTCAACCCCCACGCCCAGCGGATCATGGACGGCCGCCAGCGCGGGGCGAAGATCGTCTGCATCGACCCACGGCTGTCCAACACCGGTTCGATCGCCGACTGGTGGCTGCCCGCGTGGCCCGGCACCGAGCCGGTGCTGCTGCTCGCCATCGCCCGCCTGCTGCTCGAGAACGGAACCTGGGACCGCGAGTTCGTGCGGCGCTGGGTCAACTGGGACACCTACCTGCGCGCCGTGCACCCCGACGTCGAGCCCGTCTTCGACAACGTCGCCCCGGCGCTGCTCGCGGAGTGGGCCGACCACACACCCGAGCGGGCCGCCGAGGTGTGCGGCGTCGACGCCGGCGCGCTCCACGCGATCGCCGAGGTGATCGGCGCCAACCTCGGCGCCCTCGCCACCCACAACTGGCGGGCCGCGGGCGCCGGCAACCTGGGCGGCTGGCAGACGGCCCGCTGCCTGTGGCTGCTCAGCGTGCTCACCGGCTCGGTGGGCACGGTCGGCGGGACGAGCCCCAACGGCTGGAACAAGTTCATCCCCGTCCCGCCCCGGCACACCGAGCCGCAGGGTCGGTGGAACGAGCTGACGTGGGCGCCCGAGTACCCGCTCGCCCACCACGAGATGTCGTTCCTGCTGCCCCACTTCCTGCGGGAGGGGCGGGGCAGGGTCGACACCTACTTCACCCGGGTCTACAACCCGGTGTGGACCAATCCCGACGGGTTCTCCTGGATCGAGGCGCTCACCGACGAGGACCTCGTCGGCTGCCACGTCGCCCTCACCCCCACGTGGTCGGAGACGGCCTGGTTCGCCGACTACGTGCTGCCCATGGGGCTGGGCGCCGAACGCCACGACGTCGCGTCGTACGAGACGCACTCGGGACGTTGGATCGGCTTCAGGCAACCCGTCATGCGCCGCTACGCCGAGCTCGTCGGCGCGCCGGTGGAGTCGACCCGCGAGGCCAACCCGGGCGAGGTGTGGGAGGAGAACGAGTTCTGGATCGCCCTGTCGTGGCACATCGACCCCGAGGGGGACCTGGGCATCCGCCGGCACTTCGAGAGCCTCGACCGTCCCAACGAACCGATGGGCATCGACGAGTACTACGAGCACCTCTTCGCCCACTCGATCCCCGGGCTGCGGGACGCCGCCGACGCCGAGGGCCAGACGCCCCTCGAGTACATGCGCCGTCGTGGTGCCTTCGCCATCCCCGGGGACCAGTACCAGGTGCACGAGCGGGTGCTGACCGACGACGAGCTGACCCGCACGGTACGGGGCGACGACGGCGTGTACCGCGCGCCCGGCACGGCCGGCCTGCACGGCAGTCTCGACGAGATCGACGGCCACATGCCGTTCATCGGCGACGGCTCGGCCGGCGTCGACATCGACGGCACGCCCCGACTCGGCTTCCCCACCCCCTCGCGCAAGCTGGAGCTGTACTCCGAGACGCTCGCCGACTGGGGGTGGCCCGAGCACGCCACCCCGGGGTGGATCCGCAGCCACGTCCACTGGGAGGACCTCGACCTCGCAGGTGCCGAGCGCATCCTCGTCCCGACGTTCCGCATCCCGACACTGATCCACACCCGGTCGGGCAACGCCAAGTGGCTCAACGAGATCAGCCACCGCCATCCCCTCTGGCTCCACCCCCGCGACGCCGAGCGGCTCGGCATCGAGGTCGGCGGGCTGGCCCGGGTCACCACGCGGATCGGCCACTTCGTCATCGCCACGTGGCGCACCGAGGGCATCCGCCCCGGTGTCGTCGCCTGCTCGCACCACATGGGCCGCTGGCGCCTCGAAGGCGACCGGGGCAACGAGCGGTGGTCGTCGGGTGTGGTCGGGCTCGACAACGACGACCATCGCTGGCAACTCACGCCCCGCGAGGGGACGCGGCCGTTCGCCAGCGACGACCCCGACTCGGGCCGGATCTGGTGGACCGACGCCGGCGTGCACCAGAACCTGACGTTCCCCGTGCAACCCGACCCCATCTCGGGCATGCACTGCTGGCTGCAGAGGGTGACGATCACGCCGGCCGAACCCGGCGACCGCCACGGCGACGTGCACGTCGACACCGAGCGCTCCGCCGACGCCTACCGCGAGTGGCTGGCCCTCACTCGTCCCGGGCCCGGGCCCGGCGGTCTGCGCCGGCCCCTCTGGTTCGCCCGGCCGGTCAAGCCCAAGGCCACCGCGTACCGCGCCGCCACCTGACAGGCCGTCACCCCCCGATCGTTCTGCCGCCTCCGCCGGGATCTCGCTCGTCGGTCCCTCCGACGCGACCACGGTCGCCGACCAACACGGCGACCACCAGCATCGGCCGCTCAGATGACACGGACGGCCTCCCCCTCGGTCGGCTCGTCGGGCCCGATACGGCACAGCACGCTCGAAGGCGCAAGGTTGGTGCAGGCGTCGGCGACCGAGGCGTGCACCCGGTCGGCGAGCTGCTCCCAGAACCCACCGCGGGACAGCACGTCACGCACTGGCCCGCGGACCACTGCGAGATGCAGGGCGATGCCCGCCGCGTCGAGATCGGCCGCCAGCTCGTGCAGGGCGTGGGCCCCGCTGGCGTCGATGTCCGTCGTGGTGGAGGCGTCGAGGACGACGGCGCGGACACCCGGTCTGCTGGCGACGAGCTCCTGGACCCGGTCCTCGAGGCGCTTGGTGTTGGCGAAGAAGAGCGGGCCGTCGACACGCAGGATGGCCAGATCGTCGGCAGTGCGGGTCGGCCAGCGGTCGACGTTCCGGTACTTCGTCGTGCCGACCACCCGCCCCAGCTCCGTGGTGTGCGGGTTGGAGCTGTGCCACACGAAGACTCCCAGGCTGAACAACACGCCGATCGCCAGGCCGGGCTCGACCCCGATCAGGAGGGTCGCCAGGAACGTCACGGCCAGCGTGGCCCCGTCGCTGCGGCGCATCCGGGTGGTCTCGACGGCATCGCGCGCGTCGACCAGCCCCAGCACTGCCACCACGACGATCGCGGCCAGCACGACCTTGGGCAGGTAGTAGAACGCCGGAGTCAGCCAGAGGACGGCAGCGGCCAGCACGCCGGCGGTGATGAGGCTGGCGAGCGGGGTGCGGGCGCCGGCTTGGTAGTTGACGGCCGTGCGCGAGAAACCACCCGCGATGGGGAAGCCCGAGAACGCGCCCGCCGCGGCGTTGGCGGCGCCGGTGGCGATCAGCTCCTGGTTGGCGTCGACGTCCTCCCGCGTCTTGCGGGCGATGGCCTTGGCGACGCTGATCCCCTCTGCGAACGCGACGATCGAGATGGTGAGCGCGACCGGCACGAGCTGGCCGACCAGACTGCCCGACACCTCGGGCAGCGCCGGCGTGGGGAGGCCCGAGGGCACGTTGCGCAGGATGGCGATGCCCCGCTCGTGCAACGAGAAGATCCAGGTGACCAGGCTGGAGAGCACCACGACGACCAGGGCTGTGGGGAACCGGGGGGCGAAGTGGCGGCCCGCGACCAACAGGCCCATGGCGGCCGCGCCGAGTGCGAGCGTCACCATGCTGGCGTCGCCGATGTTCTCGCCCAGCAGCCGCACGGTCTCGACCACGCCGTCGGGCCGACCGAGATCCAGCCCGAACAGGTCCTTGAACTGGCTGAGAGCGATGACGATGGCGGCGGCGGAGGTGAACCCGCTGATGACCGGGTGCGACAGCAGGTTGACCAGCACGCCGAGGCGGAGGAGCCCGAGCCCGAGCAGCACGGCGCCGACGAGGAGGGCCAGCAGCGCGGCGATTGCCGGGAAGGCCGGGTCCTCGGGCGTGGCGACCCTCGCGAGCCCCTCGACCGTCAGCAGCGACGTGATGGCGACGGGGCCGACAGCCAGCGCGCCGCTGGTGCCCAGCAGCGCGTACACGAGGATGCCGACGATCGAGGCGTAGAGGCCCGTGATGGGCGGCATCCCGGCGAGCGTGGCGTAGGCCATGCCCTGCGGGATGAGCATCACGGCCACGGTGAGACCGGCCGTCACGTCCCCCCGCAGCTTCTCGCCGGGATAGCGGGGCGCCCACGCGAGGATGGGGACGAACCGGGCCAGCCCAGGCGCCCGGCCCGGCCGCGCTGCCAGGGCACCGCGGGCATCGCCCGCCGGCCTCCCCACGTCCCGCGCTGTTTTCGTCACCGGCGCCACGTCATCGCCTGCTGGCAGCGATCAGGTCACCGACCACGCGATCGACGTCGCAGCCCACGGACCGGTTGTAGGGCAGCTTCGACAACGCCATGCCCATCGCGCAGGTGTCGGTCAGCGCCGCGATCGCGAGGCCGGCACCGACGAACCCCGAGAGGTACTTGAGGTTCGGCACGAAGAGGCTGCCGGCAATGCCGGCGAGCACCAGGCTGCCGGCCACGAGGCGCACCTGGCGTTCGAGGTCCCAGCGCTGGCGACCGCGCCGGACCGGCCGGCGACCGTCGTCCCACGACTGCATGCCGCCCTCGAGGATGTGCAGGTTGGCCATCCCCGTGGTGGCGAGCCTGTCGCACGCCTGGGCGGCGCGCGTGCCCGATCGGCACACGAGCATGACCGGCTCGGTCACATGACGCTCGAGCTCGGCCGCGTGCTCCGCCAGGGTGTCGAGCGGGACGTTGTAGGCGCCGGGGATGTGGGCGGACCCGAACTCGGCAGGGGTCCGGACGTCGAGGACACGTATGTCGGCGTCCTCGCCGAGCAGGCGCTCGAGTGTGGCGGCGTCGACGCGGCGGTCGAGGGTGGTCACGGTGGTCTCCTCTGGATCAGTGCAGTGCCAGTACAGGGATGAAGGAACCGGGCCCGGGTCGTCGAGCAGGGAGACGCCCGGGCCCCGATCTCACAGCTAGGCGGGCTGTCGCCGTGCGGCCCAGGCTCCGTAGCCGCCGATCAGGTCGGAGACGTCGCTGGCGCCGGCGGTGCGCAGCCAGCGAGCGGCGACCGACGAGCGGTAGCCGCCGGCGCAGTGCACGACGATCGGCCGGGTCAGGTCGAGCTCGCCGGCGCGCCGGCGCAGGGCGGCGAGGGGGACATTGACGGCACCCTCGATGCTGCCGAGCGCGGCCTCGCCGGGG
>DASSCS010000107.1:0-4371 GCA_035697515.1 Acidimicrobiales bacterium | reverse complement strand
CCCGTGACCCAGCCGGTCGCGTCGTCGACGATCTCCGCCAGCCCGCCCCGCCCGGTGGTGATCACGGGCCGCCCGTGCGCGAACGCCTCGGCGGCCACCCGGCCGAACGGCTCGTCCCACAACGAGGGCACCAGCATGGCCCGGGAGGCGTCGAGGTGCTCGCCGACGTCACCCGGGGCCACGTGCCCGACCCACTCGATCCGGGGGTCGTCGGACGCCGCCGCCCGCACCCGGTCGGCGGCGTCGCCGTCGCCGGCGATGCGCAGCGTCACGTCGAGGGCGGCCGGCACCTGCCGCCACGCGTCGAGCAGCAGCCCCACGCCCTTGTACAGGGCCAGCCGGCCGGCGAAGACGAAGCACCGCCGGGAGGCCGGGTCGGCCGGGGGCACGCCGGGGGCGTCGACGGCGTTGTACTTGACCCGCACGCGCGCGGCGTCGAACCCGGCGGACGAGCAGAGCCAGGCCGCCATGTGCCGGCTGATGGCGACCGGGACCACGCCGTCGCGGCGGGCGGTCACCCGGAACAGCGAGCTGGATGCGCTCACGAGCGCGCTGGCGGCGGTCGAGCCTGCGTAGCACCGGTGCACGATCCCGGGGATGCGCCAGCCGGGCCGGCACTGCCGGCACGGGGCTCCGTCCCGGAAGTGACCGCCGGCGACGCAGCGCAGGCGGCGGTTGTGCACCGTCCACACCACGGGCACCCCCCGCCGTCGGGCAGCCGCGGGAACGCTGCCGGAGAGCAGTGGGAAGAGGTTGTGCACGTGCACGACGTCGGGCGCGCTGTCGTCGAGCGCGGCCAGGAAGCGCCGGCGGGCGGGCACCGACCACACGGCGTCGACGCCCTCACGCACCCGGCCGAGCGGTCCGACAGCGACGATCTCGTCGTTGCTGACCTCGTGGCGGACGACCTCGACGCCCGACTCGCCCAGCCAGCGCACCTCGTCATCGACGGCGAGGTTCTCGCCCGAGGGCACCCGCGTCGAGTAGCGGTTGTGCACGACGAGCACCCTCATCGCGCGGCCCTCGGCACATGAGTGGACGACACGAGATTCGGACCTTACTCTGCGGTAGCCTGAGTCACCGTCAGATGGAGCACCGGGGACTACAGGGGGAGTGCCACGGGTAGCTGGGGGGTCTGAGCTCGTTGGGGATTGCCGGCGCTAGCAGGGATTTCCTGGGGGTAAGCGGCAAATGGGGGAGGTCACGTCGATGCGGCTTCGCGAGGCGGACGTGGGCTCGGGCTCGGCCCGGGCGCCGTCCGGTCGAGCGACGGGAGAGCCGGCGGTCGAGGCGGCACGGTCGGAGCGCTCGCTGCGCATCCTCGTGCACGACTTCGCCGGGCACCCTTTCCAGGTCGATCTGAGCCGGGCGCTGGCCCGGCGGGGCCACACGGTCCAGCACGTCTACTGCGAGTCGTACACCAGCGGCAAGGGCCGTTTCGAGGCGGGCGCCGAGGGCGACCTGTCGATCGTGGCGGTGCCCGCCGGCGAGTGCTTCGCCCGTTACTCGCCCGTGCGCCGCATCAGCCAGGAGGCCGCGTACGGGCGCCGGTTCGCCAAGGTGGCCGCCACGTTCGGGCCCGACGTCATCGTCGCCTGCAACGTCCCCCTCGTGGCCAAGTCGGTCACGGCCGCATGGTGCCGGCGCGAGGGCGTCCCCTGGGTCTTCTGGCTGCAGGACCTGCACAGCGTGGCCATGACGGCCGAGGTGGAGAAGCGCGTGGGCCGGATGGGCCGGTGCGTCGGCGCCAGCTTCGAGGCGCTCGAGCGGCGCCTGCTGCGCCAGGCCGACGGGGTCGTCGCGATCACCGAGGACTTCGCCCCCACGCTGGCGGCCTGGGGCATCGACCGGGCCGACTGCACGGTCATCGAGAACTGGGCGCCGCTCGCCGACCTGCCCAGCCGCGACCGCGACAACGAGTGGCGCATCCGCCGGGGGCTGGGCGACCGCTTCGTGTTCCTCTACACGGGCACGCTGGGCCTCAAGCACCGGCCCGAGCTGCTGTACCGGCTGGCGGCCCAGCACGTCGACGACGCCGAGGTCGTGGTGATCAGCGAGGGCATGGGCGAGGTCCGCCTGCGCGAGATGCTGCGCGAGCGGCCCCTGCCCAACCTGCGCCTGCTGCCGTTCCAGCCCATCGAGCACTACCCCGACGTGCTCGGGGCGGCCGACGTGCTGGTGGCCCTGCTCGAGCCCACGGCCGGCACGTTCTCGGTGCCGTCCAAGGTGCTCTCGTACCTGTGCGCCGGCCGCCCCATCCTGGCCGCGATCCCGCCCGAGAACCTGGCGGCCCGCACCATCGAGCGGGCGGGCGCCGGGCTGGTCGTGTCACCGACCGACGAGGAGGCCTTCCTCGTGGCGGCCAAGCAGCTACTGGTCGACGGGGTGGTGCGCACGGCGGCGGGCCGGAGCGCCCGCGCCTACGCTGAGGCGACGTTCGACACCGAGGTCATCACCGATCGCTTCCAGCACGTCATCGAGCGGGCGATCAGCCGCTCGACGACCCCGGCCCCTGAGGAGGGTTGAGCGCACATGGACCAGGTGTTGGTCACGGGCGCGGGAGGGTTCATCGGCGGTCACCTGGTGCGCCGGCTGCGTGACCAGGGGGTCGGCCGCATCCGCGCCGTCGACTGCAAGCCCAAGGACGAGTGGCACCAGGTCTTCGACGACGTCGAGAACGTGCACGCCAACCTCGAGCTGCTCGACGCGTGCCAGCGGGCCGCCGACGGCGTCGACACGATCTTCAACCTGGCCGCCGACATGGGCGGCATGGGCTTCATCGAGAACAACAAGGCCCTGTGCATGCTGTCGGTGCTCGTGTCGACGCACGTGTTGGTGGCGGCTCGTGACGCCGGGGTCGAGCGGGTGTTCTACGCGTCGTCGGCGTGCGTGTACGCGGCCGACAAGCAGTCCTCGCCCGAGGTCACCCCGTTGCGCGAGCCCGACGCCTACCCGGCCATGCCCGAGGACGGCTACGGATGGGAGAAGCTGTTCAGCGAGCGCATGGCCCGCCACTTCGCCGAGGACTTCGGCATCGAGACCCGGGTGGCCCGCTACCACAACGTCTACGGGCCCGAGGGCACGTGGGACGGCGGCCGCGAGAAGGCGCCGGCGGCCATCTGCCGCAAGGTCGCCACCGCGGCGCTGACCGGTGACCACACGATCGAGATCTGGGGCGACGGCCAGCAGACCCGCAGCTTCACCTACATCGACGACTGCCTCGAGGGCACGCTGCGGCTCACGGCCAGCGACGTGCGCGAGCCGCTCAACGTGGGCAGCGACCAGCTCGTCACCATCAACGAGCTGGTCGACATCGTCGAGGGCATCGCCGGGCTCGGCCTCGAGCGCCACTACAAGCTCGACGCCCCCCAGGGCGTGCGCGGCCGCAACAGCGACAACACCCTCGTCCGCGACCGGCTGGGCTGGGCGCCGTCGGTCAGCCTCGAGGACGGCCTGGCCGCCACCTACGCCTGGGTGCACGACCAGGTGGCGGCCCGCCTGGACCACACCTGAGCGGGGGCGGTGCCGGCTCACGTCAACCGTCGCCGTGCCCTGGTCATGGCCGACCAGGGCGCTTCGAGCCTCAGCAACGCCGTCGTCGCGATCTTCGTCGCCCGGGCGCTGCCGACCGAGGGCTTCGGCGCGTTCGGCGTCGCGTTCCTCGCCTTCCTGCTGGCGCAGGGCGTGTGGCGGGCGGTGATCGGCGAGCCGCTGTTGTCGCGCTACTCGGCCGGCGAGGCCGCCACCCGCCGGGCACTGGTCCCCGACCTGCTCGGGGCCTCGCTCACGGTGGCGGTCGTCGTGCTGTCCGCTGTGGCCGTCGCCGGCCTGGCCGTGGGCGGCCCGGTCGGCACGGCGCTGCTCGGCCTGGCGTGCGTGCTGCCCCTGGTGACGGTGCAGGACACGTGGCGCTACGTGTTCATCGTCGACCGACCGGGCGCCGCCCTGATGGTCGACCTGGTGTGGCTGGCCGCGGTCTGCGTCGTGCTACCCGCTGCGCCGGCCGACGCCGGCGCGGCCTGGTTCATCGTCGCCTGGGGCCTGACCGGTGGGGTGAGCGCGCTCGCCGGTGCCGTGGCGGGGTGGGGGTCGCTGGCCCGGCCCCATCCGACCCGGTGGCTCCGCACCAACCGCGACATGGCGTCGAGGTTCCTCGGCGAGCTGGTCACCGGCCAGGCGGTGGGCCACATCGTCCTCGCCTGCACAGGGGCACTGGCGGGCCTGGGCGTCGTGGCCGCCGTGCGCGCCGCGCAGGTGGTCTACGGCCCGCTCAACACCGTCCACCAGGGGATCTACCTGGCGCTCGTGCCCGAGGGAGCCCGCACGGCCGGGCCGGCGCAACTCCGGCGCCTCATGGTCGGCGCCTCGGTG
>DASSCS010000106.1:0-10041 GCA_035697515.1 Acidimicrobiales bacterium | reverse complement strand
GCGCCCAGCACGCAGTCGAGCCGGGTGTGGGCGACCATGTCGATGATGGTGCGGACGCCCCGGCCCTCCTCGCCCACCAGCCAGGCGGCGGCCCCGTCCAGCTCGATCTCGCTGGACGCGTTCGACCGGTTGCCCAGCTTGTCCTTCAGCCGCTGGAGCCGGAACCCGGCGTTGCGCGCGCCGTCGGGGAGCCACCGCGGCACCAGGAAGCACGACAGGCCGCCGGGGGCCTGGGCCAACATCAGGAACAGGTCGGACATGGGTGCAGAGCAGAACCACTTGTGCCCCGTCAGCCGCCACACCCCGGCGCCGTCGCCGGGCGTCGGCTCGGCGCGGGTGGTGTTGGCCCGCACGTCGGAGCCGCCCTGCTTCTCGGTCATGCCCATGCCCCCGATGGCCCCGGCCTTCTCGCGGGCCGGGATGTCGCGGGGGTCGTAGGCCCGGGCCACCAGCCGGGGCTCCCACACCTCGGCCAGGTCGGGCTGGTTCCTCAGGGCGGGGACGATCGAGTAGGTCATCGACACGGGGCAGCCGTGCCCGGGATCGACCTGCGACCAGGTGACGAAGCCGGCGGCCCGGGCGACGTGCGCGCCGGGCCGGTCGACGGCCCAGGGCGCGGCGTGCAGGCCGTGCCCGACGGCCACCCGCATCAGCTCGTGGTAGGCGGGGTGGTAGGTGACCTCGTCGATGCGGTGGCCGTAGCGGTCGTGGGTGTGCAGCTCGGGCGGGTAGCGGTTGGCCGCGAACCCCCACTCGATCGCCTCGGGCGACCCGGCCAGCCGGCCCAGCGCGTGCAGCTCGTCGGCGGCCCAGCGCGCGCCCTCGCGCTCGACGGCCTCCGCCAGGGCGGCGTCGGCCCCGAACACGTCGTACCCCTCGAGTGGCGGCGGCTGGTTGGTGACCTCGTGGGTGGCGGGCATGCCCCCATGCTGCCCCCATTCGCCCCGCACGGCTCCCGATCGGGACGATCGGCCGCGTGGCGCGGGTGCTTGCCGTGCACACGATCCGTGCAATCGCCTCTTGTGTTCGTAGTGTTCGCGTCATACAACAGACACGTCCCCGTCAGTGACGGGGATTGGCGGATCCCGATTCAACTGCTGCCGAGAGCGCATCATCTGCGCGCTCCGCGCGATGGGAGACGGAGACATGAGGCGCTTGTCAGCTGCCCTCCTCCTCCTGCTGGCGTCGGTCGTGGCGCCGGCCGGGGTGGTCCTCACTCACGCGGCCAGCAGCGGCAGGGCCGCAGCCGCTGCACCCCTCCATGCCGACTTCGACGGTGACGGCAACGAGGACGTGGCGGTGGGCGTGCCCGGCGAAGTCGTCGGCGCGCACTTCGACGCCGGCGCGGTCAACGTGCTCTACGGCGCCGATACCGGGCTCAGCGGTGCGGGCAGCCAGTTCTTCAGCCAGGACACCGCCGGCGTGGGCGGCGGCGCGGAGGAGTCCGACCGGTTCGGGTCCGCCGTGGCTGCCGGAGACTTCAACGGCGACGGGTTCGACGACCTGGCCGTAGGGGCACCCGGCGAGGCGGTGGGCACCGCCCCGGGCGCAGGTGCGGTCAACGTCCTGTTCGGCTCGGCCGACGGGCTGACGGCCACCGGCAGCCAGCTCTTCACGCAGGCCAGCCTGGGCGGCGGCAGGACGTCGGTGGAGTTCGAGTCGTTCGGCCAAGCGCTGGCGGCCGGCGACCTCGACGGCGATGGCATCGACGACCTGGCGGTCGGCGTGCCGTTCGGCAACGCGGAGATCGGGTCGGTGCACGTCCTGTTCGGCACGGCCGGTGGGCTCACCGGCGGCCGTCCCACGGTGACCTTCACCCAGGACTCACCGGGTGTGGGCGGCGGCGCCGAGCCGTTCGACCAGTTCGGTGCCGCGCTCGCCACCGGCGACTTCAACAACAGCGGGGTGACCGACCTGGCCATCGGTTCGCCGGGCGAGGCGACCGACGTCGGCTTCGCCGGCGCCGTGCACATCCTGTTCGGCCGGACCACGGGCATCACCGGTACCAGCAGCCAGTTGTTCCTGCAGAGCACGCCCGGTGTCCCGAGCGATTCCGAGGAAGGCGACCAGTTCGGGTCCTCGTTCGGCGCCGGCGACTTCGACGGGGACGGCTTCGCCGACCTGGCCACAGGCGCACCCTTCGAGAGCGTGGGCGCCGTCCCGGGTGCGGGTGCCGTGTTCGTGCTCTACGGCGCGAACGGCGGTCTCACCGTCACCGGGGCCCAGGTGTTCCACCAGGGCGTGGCGGGCATCGGTGGCGGACCGGAGGAGTTCGACGGCTTCGCCTTCTCGCTCGCGGTCGGCGACTTCGACAACGACGACGACATCTTCGACCTGGCGGTCGGCGTGCCGTTCGAGTCGGTCGGCAACATCATCCAGGCGGGGGCGCTCAACATCGTGTTCGGTTCGGGCGGCGGGCTGACCGGCGCCGGCGGCCAGCTCTTCACCCAGGACGTCGCCGGCATGGGCAGCACGGCCGAGGATGCCGACAGCCTGGGCTGGGCCCTGGCGGTCGCCGATGTGCAGGGCGACGAGTTCGACGACCTGGTGGCAGGCGCAGCGTTCGAGAGCGTCGGCGACCAGTTCGGTGCGGGGGCGATCAACTTCCTGCCGGGCACGGCCGCCGGGCTCACAGGCGGACCGGTCATCCATCAGGACGTGGCCGGGATCGAGGGCACGGCCGAGGAGTTCGACCAGTTCGGCTTCGCCCTCGCCGCCTCCAACCCGAACGAGAGCGGCACGGCGGGGACGGCGTCTGCGTCGGCCAGCGCGCCCACCCGGTCCAGCGGGTGACGCCGGCAGGCAGCACGTGACGATCACGGTCCCGGGGGAGGCCCGGGACCGTGGTCGCGTCCGGCCCGATCTTCGTGCGCGAACGAGTCCGCGGTGCCGCACTACCCTGCGGCGGCATCGTGGACGTGAAGCGCGAGCTGGTCGATCTGTCGAACGAGGTGTGGCAGCGGACGCGGGCGCGCATCGACGGACTGAGCGACGAGGAGTACTTCTGGCAGCCTGCGCCGGGGTGCTGGACGATCCGGCAACGTGATGACGGCACCTGGATGGCCGACTGGCCCCTGCCCCGTCCCGACCCCGAGCCGTTCACGACCGTCGCCTGGCGCTTGTGGCACCTCATCGACATGTACGGCGAGGACAGGGCACCCCGGTGGCTGGACGTACCTGCCCAAGGCACGCCGATCGGCTTCGACGACCCTGACGGAGCGCCACCTGCGACGGCAGCCGATGCGGTGGCGCTGCTCGAACGCGCCCACGACCGCTGGGACGCGCACCTCAGCCTCGCCCGGAACGAGCGCCTCGACGAGGTCGTCGGGCCAGTGGCCGGCCCCCAGTACGCCGACCGCACCCGGGCCGCGTACGTCATGCACATGCTCGACGAGTTCATCCACCACGGTGCCGAGATCGCGCTGCTCCGCGACCTCTGGCGCTGGCAGAACACGACCGTTGCCGACGATCCCCGCGTGGAGCGGGTCATCCGGGGCGACTCGGGCGTGCTCGATGCCTTCGCCCTCGAGAGCCCAACCGCCGATCTCGTCGACCATGCAGCCAGCTACGGCCGCTGGGATCTCGTGATCGGCCTCGTGCAACGCGGCGCACCCATCAGCACGACCGGGCGGACTCCGCTGCACCTGGCGGCCGGAGCCGGCGAGCTCGCCGTGGTGAAGACGCTTCTCGATCACGGCGCCGACCCGGCCGCCACCGATCCCGAGTTCCATGCCACGCCGCTTCAGTGGGCACGGTTCCTCGGCCACGCGGCTGTCGTTGACCACCTCACCGAACGCGCCAGCGGCACGTGACATCCCCCTGGTCGCGGGGCGAGGCGACGCGCGCAGCCGCGGTCAGCCCCGATCGAGCAGGTCGAGCAGGTAGGTGCCGTAGCCGCTCTTCTCCAGCGGGCCGGCCAGGCTGCGCAGCTGGGCGTCGTCGATGAACCCCGCCCGCCAGGCCGCCTCCTCGACGCAGCCGATCTTCAGGCCCTGCCGCTCCTCGATGACCCGCACGAACTCTGCCGCGCTGACCAGCGAGCCGAACGTGCCGGTGTCGAGCCAGGCGGTGCCCCGGTCGAGCACCGACACCCGCAGCTCGCCCTTGGCCAGGTACGCGGCGTTCACCCCGGTGATCTCCAGCTCGCCGCGGTCGCTGGGCGACAGGCCCCGGGCGATCTCGACGACCCGGTTGTCGTAGAAGTACAGGCCCGGCACGGCGTAGCGCGACTTGGGCTTCTCCGGCTTCTCCTCGATCGAGATGACTCGGCCCTCGTCGTCGAACTCGACCACGCCGTACGCGGCCGGGTCGGCGACCGCGTAGGCGAAGACCCGGCCGCCGGTGAAGTCGGCCCCGGCGTCGTCGCGCAGCCGCCGCCCCAACCCGGCACCGTGGAAGATGTTGTCGCCGAGGATGAGAGCCACGGACTCGTCGCCGATGAAGTCCTCGCCGAGCAGGAACGCCTGGGCGATGCCCTCGGGACGGGGCTGGACCACGTAGTCGAGGCGCATGCCGAGGCGGGACCCGTCGCCCAGCAGCCGCCGGAACTGGGGCTGGTCCTCGGGGGTGGTGATGACCAGCACGTCGCGGACGCCGGCCATGATCAGCGTCGCCAGCGGGTAGTACACCATCGGCTTGTCGAACACGGGCATGAGCTGCTTGGACACGGCCTGGGTGACCGGCCACAGCCGCGATCCCGTGCCACCGGCGAGGAGGATGCCACGCATCCCCGCGACCCTAACGACCGGCGGCCGGCGACATCAGGTCCGTGGCCACGGGCGGGCGGGCCCTGAGGGCTCACGACAGGCGGTGGAGGGCGATGGCCGTGGCGGTCGCCACGTTGAGCGAGTCGACCCCGGGCGCCAGCGCGATGCGGACCCGCCGGTCGGCGGCGGCCAGCGTGGCCGGCGTGAGACCCGGACCCTCGGCGCCCACGACCAGCGCCACCCTCACCCGCCGCCCCGCGCCCGCAGCCGGGCCCGCCTCCCCCGCCGCGGCCGGGCGATCGGTTGCCGCGGCCGGGCGATCGGCCGCCGCGGCCGCTCGTCGGCGGCTGGCGACGTCCGCCGCGTAGTCGTCGATCGTCACCGCGCCGGGCGCGGGGGTGAGCGCGGCCGTCTCGAGCCCGATGGCCGTCACCTCGGCCAGGCCACCCGGCAGCGGGGCCAGGCGAGCCCAGGGCACCCGCAGCACGTGGCCGAGCGACACCCGCACGCTGCGGCGGTACAGGGGGTCGGCGGTGGTGGGGTCGAGCAGCACGGCGCCGGCGCCGAGGGCGGCGGCGTTGCGGAACAGCGCGCCCAGGTTCTCGTGGTCGCCCAGCCCCTCGGTCACCACCACCAGGTCGGACGTGCCCACCGCCTCGGCCACGCCTGCGGGCGGCAGCCGGTCGGCGGCGGCCAGCACGCCCCGGTGGACGTTGAAGCCGGCCACGTCCGCCACCTCGTCCTGCGGGCGGACCAGGAGGGGCGCCCGGTCGCCGACCAGCGCCCGCACCCGGTCGGCGCGCCGCTCGGTCACCAGCACCGAGCGCACCGGGTAGCGCGATCCCAGCAGGGCCTCGAGGGCGAGCAGGCCCTCGACGACGAAGTAGCCCCCGCGGCGCTCGACCTGCCGGCGGCGCTGCGGATCGTTGAGCGCCCGGTAGTCGTCCAGCGGGTCGGGCGGGCCCTTGCCGCCGGCGCCACCGCCGCCGAGGCCATGCGGGTCGCCCGGTCCCGTCATGCCAGGCCCCGTGCCACGGCGAGGGCGGCGGCGACGGAGGCGAACACCAGCACCGCGGGGCGCAGCCAGGCCCCGTCGACCCGGCCGACCAGACGGTTGCTGGCGGCGACGCCGGCCAGCGTGCCGGGCAGCAGCGCCGCGGCCAGCCACAGGTGCCATCCCTCGATCGCCCCGGCCAGCGCCAGCCCCACGATCGACAGCCCAGTGCCGAGGGCGAAGGTGGCCGCCAGGGTGGCCCGCAGCGCAGGCCCCTCGTGGTGCTGGTAGAGCAGGGCCAGCGGGGGGCCACCGATCGACGTGGCCGTGCCCATGGCGCCCGACACCACGCCGGTCGCCACCTCCGTCCCCGGCGTGACGGGGACGGTCGCGGTCAGCAGGCTGGCGCCCACGGCGATCAGCACCGCGACGCCGGCCAGCACCGACAGCGTCTCCGCGGCCACCATGGCCACCACCAGCGACCCGGCCACGGTGCCCGGCACCCGACCAGCCATCAGCCACCCGACCGACCGCCAGTCCACCCCGTGGCGCTCGCGGCGCATCATGGCGACGGTCAGCGGCAGCACCGGCAGCATCAGGGCCGCCGGCAGCGCCCGGGGCTGGACCACCGCGAGCACCGGCGCGGCCACCATGTTGGCCCCGAACCCCACCGACCCCTGCACCAGCGACCCCACCGTCACGGCCGCCAGCACCACCAGGTAGCCGGCGGGGGCGAGGTGGATGAGGCTGTCCACGGCGGGGGGCGGGACGGGCGTCAGCCCGCCGGCCGACCGTCCTGGCGCTCGGCGACCAGCTGGCCGTAGCGGTCGAGCACCGGCAGCACCTTGTCGCGGGGCGCCGAGGGCAGGTCGAACACGGTCTCGGTCACCCCGATGTCGCGGTAGTGGTCGAGCTTGCCGTGGTCGGGCACCGACGCGTAGGGCACCACCTCGAAGTGGTCGGGGTCGCGGCCCGCCTGCTCGAGCGCGTCCCGCAGGGCGGGGAGGGCAGCGGTCAGGCCGGCGCCACCGATGGGCATCCAGCCGTCGGCGTACTCCACGGCGTGGGCGAACAGCTCGGGGCCCGCGCCCCCGCCCATGAGCACGGGCACCGACGGGCGCCCCTCGCGGTCGCGCTGCGCGGGTTTGGGCCACGACCACGCGGGCGGGAACGACACGTGCTCGCCGGTGAACTCGGCCACCTCGTCGCGCCACAGCGCCTGCATCGCCAGCACGTGCTCGCGCGCGACCGCCCGGCGGCGCCGGTAGGCGACGCCGTGGTCGGCCATCTCGTCCTCGTTCCAGCCGAACCCGACGCCGAGGGCGACCCGGCCACCGGACACGTGGTCGAGCGAGGCGACCGCCTTGGCGGTGACGATGGGGTCGCGCTGGGCCGGCAGAAGGATGCCGGTGCCCAGGCGCAGCGTCGCGGTGGCACTCGCCGCCGCGGCCAGGGCGACCAGCGGGTCCAGCGAGCGCTTGTACTTCTCGGGCAGCTCGGCGCCGCTGGGGTGCGGGGTGCGGCGGCTGGTGGGGATGTGGGTGTGCTCGGGCAGCCACAGCGAGTCGAGGCCCCGCTCCTCGACCGCCCGGGCGAGCTCGACCACGTCGATCGACAGATCGGTGGCGAACATCGTGACGCCGTAGCGCATGGTGGCTCCTCGTGGTCGCGGGGGCGGCGGGTCGCCCCGGCCGGGTCGGCCGATCATGCCCGATCGGCAGGTGGGGACGCCTTCCGGCGTGCACGCGCCCCGACCTGTGCACACCGGGAGCCGGGCGCCAGCCGCTTCTGACGGAGCGTCAGATCGTGTGCCATCATGCGGCCATGCCCGGCATCTGCGAGGGACGCATCGTCATCGTCACCGGGGCGGGACGGGGCATCGGCCGGGGCCACGCCCTCGAGTTCGCGCGCCAGGGTGCGAGCGTGGTGGTGAACGACATCGGCGCCGAGCTCGACGGCAGCGGCGGCTCGCAATCGCCCGCCCGCCGGGTGGTCGACGACATCGTGGCCGCCGGCGGTCGCGCCGTCGTCAACGGCGACGACGTGGCCGACTGGGAGGGTGCCCAACGCCTGGTGGCCGCGGCCCTCGACGCGTTCGGGCGCCTGGACGTGGTGGTCAACAACGCCGGCATCGTGCGCGACCGCATGCTGGTGTCGTGCGACGAGGACGAGTGGGACGCCGTCGTGCGGGTCCACCTGAAGGGCCACTTCGCCGTCGCCCGCTTCGCCGCCGAGCACTGGCGATCGCAGGCCAAGGCGGGCGAGCCCAGCGACGCCCGGATCGTCAACACGTCGTCGGGGGCGGGGCTGATGGGCTCGGTCGGCCAGTCGGCCTACAGCGCGGCCAAGGCGGGCATCGCGGCGCTCACGCTGGTCCAGGCGGCCGAGCTGGGACGTTACGGGGTGACCGCCAACGCCATCGCCCCCTCGGCCCGCACCCGCATGACCGAGACCGTGTTCGCCGAGATGATGGCCGCGCCCGACGACGCCGGCGCCTTCGACGCCATGGCGCCCGACAACGTGGCGCCGCTGGTGGTGTGGCTCGGATCGGCGCAGTCGGCGCACGTGACGGGCCGGGTGTTCGAGGTCGAGGGGGGCAAGGTGTCGGTGGCCGACGGTTGGCAGCACGGCCCCGCGGTCGACAACGGCGCCCGCTGGGACCCGGCGGCGCTGGGGCCGGTCGTCGACGAACTGCTCGCCGAGGCGCCGCCCCCGGCGCCGGTCTACGGCGCGTCGTAGCGCCCGCCGCTCGGCACCTCGCGCGGGCGGCTCAGAGCCCGCCGCTGGTCATGGCCGCCGTGGCGATCAGGATGCCGACCCCGATCGTCATGGCCTCGACGGCGGCGGTGTGCCCCAGGAGGCGCCACGCGACCGCGTCGTCCTCGACGACCACCGCCGGCACCAGCCGATAGTGGTTGTAGGCGCCGAGGGCGACGACCAGCCCGACGAGCGCCAGCTTGGCCACCAGCGCCCGCCCGTAGCCGGTCGACACCAGCGCGCCCGCGGACGCGAGCTGCGAGCGTGCGAGCACGGTGCCGGTCACGGCCACCAGTGCGAGCGCGACCCCGGCCACCGTGCTGAACCGGGCCACCGTCTCGGCCGAGCAGCGGGCGGTGCCGCCGTGCCGCTGGCGGGCGATCTCGAGCGCCAACAGGAGCCCGCCCCCGAACCACACGCCCGCGGCCAGCACGTGCGCCGCCTGCGCCGCCATCAGCGGTCCGCGCGGGTCGGTGGCCTGGGGGTGCCCCACCATCGAGAACGAGGCGAGCGCCACCATCGACGCTCCCGCGCACATCACCCGCTCGATCGTGCGCGTCGACACCGAGCCGAACATCAGCACGGTGGCCCCGGGACGGATGACGCGTACGCGCCGCTCCCATCCCCGGGGCGGCCGGGCCAGCGCCAGGCCGAACAGCATCAGCGCCACGAGGCGCAGGCAGGCGGCGTCGCCGAACCGGCTGGTGAGGACCAGCCCGAGGGTGTCGCGCTCGACGATCGAGCCGAGCCCGCGACCGGAGAGCACCATCGCCCGCAGCGGCACCGTGCCGAGGCAGGCCACGCTGCCCACCGCGGCCGCCGCCAGGAGCACGCGCTCGGACGTGCCCCGCCCGGTCACCGCGGGTCGGCTGACGAACAGGCGGAAGGCCGCGCCGCCCACCAGCAGCAGCACGGCGACGTACTCGATCCACGTCGCCACCGACATGACCAGGTCGGCCGCCAGCGAGCTGCCGAGAGCGGCGTCGAGCGCACCCGCCCGCCTTGCGTCGCCGTGGTCGGGCCAGCGCATCACCACCAGCACCGTCGCGGCCATGGCCACCGAAGCGCCGACGGTGCCGCCTCCCAGCCCGATCGCCCAGCGCCGCCGCGACCACCGCCGCCCGACCGCCGCGGTGACCCCGGCGTCGGGGTCGTGCCGCCCCCCGCCGGCGAAGAAGCCGGCAACGTCGAAGTCGACCTCCGCATCGGCCCCGGGCCCGGCGGCAGGCGCCGGGCCGACCGGACGCCCGGGCCGGGCGGCGGGCCGCGGCCCCTGGCGCCCGCCGTCGTCGTCCGCGGTGCCCACACGGCACGACAGCTCAACCACCGCCGGCCCGCCTCACGTCGGCTCCCGGTCGCCGCCACACCACGGGCGCGGGCAGCGGCTGCCTCGGCCGTGCCCGCAGGCTGCGGTACCGCGCGACCAGCGAGACGGCGACCGTCGCCGCCGCCAGCAGCTCGATGCGCCGGTCGGGGCCGTCGACCGCCCGCAGGCGGTGGTGCTGCTCGGGCTGCACCAGGAGCATCCACCCGGTGGTGCTCGCCGCCGCCGGCGCGCTGACGGTGAAGCCCAGGTGGCCGGCC
>DASSCS010000105.1:0-40787 GCA_035697515.1 Acidimicrobiales bacterium | reverse complement strand
TCGCCGATCGGGCCGCCTTGGCCCGCGCCTTGCGGGCGGCGGGCCGGCGCGACGCTGCGGCCGCGGTCCAGGCCCTGCGCAAACCCAAGGCCCTGGCCTGGGCGCTCGACGCGGCCGCGCAGGCCGCGCCGGCGGCGGTCGACGAGCTGGTCGCCGCGGTGGACGAGGTCGGCGCTGCCCAGGCGAGCGGGGGTGACGTGCGTGCGGCCCTCGCCCGGCTGCGCGACGCCGAGGGCACACTGGTCGGGGCCGCCCGCGACGCGGCCGGGAGCCACGACCAGGCGGTCGATCCGACCGCGCTGGCGCTGGGCCTGCGGGCGGTGGTCGGCGACCCCGGCGCGCTGGCGACGCTGCGGGCGGGCCGCCTGGACGACGTCCCGACACCGGGCGGCCTGGCCGCGGGGCTGGCCGGCGGGCTGGCCACCGGGTCCGCAGACGCCGGCGCCGCGTCGCCGCGCACCGCCGCGACGGCGGGGACACGGCCGGGCGGCACCGGCGGCGCCAGAGCACGGCGCCGCGCCCGCGAGCCCGAGGGCAGCACGACCGCGGCCGGCACCGGCGACCGCGGTCGGGCGCGGACCGCGCGCACCGACGACGGTGCCGCGGGAACAGCCGCGACCCGTCCGGGCGGGGACGGCGGCGACGCGGGAGCGTCGACCACGCGGCCGGACGAGGACGGCGCCAAGGCCACCACCGTGCCGACCGACAAGCGGAGGAGGGCCGCCGACGCCGCGGCGGCGCGGGCGGCCAGGCGGGCGCGGGCCGAGGCGGCGAAGCAGGTCACCGCGGCCGCCGGCGCCGCCCGGACGGCCGCGTCCGCGGCCAGGGTCGCCGAGGCGACCGCCGAGCGGGCGGAGCAGCAGGCCGCGGCGGCGAGGCGGCGAGCCGACGAGGCGCGGGCGGCCGCCGACCGCGCCTCGCGCGAGGCCGAGGCCCGGGCCCACCAGCACCGCGAGGCCGAGGAGGCGCTCGCCGCCGCCGAGGCGGCGCTCGCGCGGCTCGACGGCTGACCGGGCGTCCCCGGCCCGGCGCACGACCGGCGGGACAGGCGGGCCGGCGTCCCGGCGGCGGCCGTCGCGCCGCCCGCTACGACCTGTCGGGCCCGACAGCGTCCGACGCCACACGGCGCCAGGCGGCCCGGGTCGCCTCGTCCGAGGGGAAGAACGCCTCGACCCGCAGCTCCTGCGCGGTCACGTCGACGGGAGTGCCGATGGTCGACACCACCGAGAAGAAGTCGAGCGTCTCGCCGTGCAGCCCGAACGACACGTCGACCACCGGCACCGTGGGCGGCGAGGCGTCGGTCACCGCCAGCAGGGCGGTCACCTCCGGCCGCTCGCCGAGCCGGCCCACCAGGTCGGCCGTCGCCCGGTCGAGCACGCCACCGACCGCCTCGCGGCGGGCGCGGTCGAGCAGCGCCGGCACCACCGACGACCAGTTGCGGACGCTGCGGCGGACCGGCCCCGGCTCGATGATCAGCCGCAGCACGTTGGCCGGCTCGGGCATCGGCTCGGCGCCGAACAGCCCCCCGAACAGCAGCTGGGCGCCGCGGTTGGCGCGCACCAGGTCCCAGCCCCGGTCCATCACCACGGCGGGGAAGGGCTCGTGCTGGTCGAGCATCATCGTCAGGGCGGCGTCGACGCGATCGAGCTGGGGGCTGCCCAGCGGCTCGAGGGCGTAGATGGGCGCGTAGCCGGCGGCGACCAGCAGGCCGTTCCGCTCGCGCAGGGGGACGTCGAGGGCCCGGGCCAGGCGCACGACCATCTGGCGGCTGGGCTGCGATCGGCCGGTCTCGACGAAGCTGACGTAGCGGGGCGTGGTGCCGGCCTCGGAGGCCAGGTCGAGCTGGCTCATGCGCCGCACGCCCCGCCAGTACCGCAGCAGGTCGCCGAGCCCGGCGGACGGCTCGGCCTGCGATCGCTGGCTCGACATGCGGTCACGGTAGGGCGGCCCGGAGCATGGCTCACTTCCCTGCGGGGGAATCGCCCTGGCGCGCCCCGGCCCGCATCGTGACCTGGCGCCGGCACCCGCCGGCCGCCACCCACGAGAGGACACCATCGCGATGGACCTGAAGATCCACACCCTCGACACCGCGCCCGCCGGCTCGCGCGAGCTGCTGGAGGGCATCAAGGGCGACCTGGGCTTCGTTCCCAACCTGGCGGCGTCGATCGCCGAGTCGCCCGCCCTGCTCGCCGGGTTCGACGGGCTGCGCCGGGCCGTGCAGTCGGGCGAGCTGTCCGCCACCGACCGAGAGATCGCCGGCGTCGCCGTCGGCGTGGCGGTCGACAACGCGTACGGCGTCGCCTTCCACTCGACCGTGCTGGCGGGTCTGGGCGTCGACGACACCGAGATCGAGCGGATGCGCTCGGGGTCCGAGCCGTCCGACGCCCACCGTGCCGCCGTCTACGCGCTCGCCCGGGAGATCGTGGTCACCCGGGGCAAGGTCGGCCCCGCCACCATCGCTCGGGCGACCGCCGCGGGCCTCACCCCGGCGCTGGTCCTGGAGGTCGTGGCCGAGTGCACCTTCGCCGCGCTGGTGGGCGTGGTCGACAACCTCGCCGACCGCGTCGAGCTCGACGAGCCCCTCGTCCCCCGGGCCTGGGGCTGACACGGGACGGTGGCCGCCGCGGCGCCGTGCCGCGGCGGCCACCCGCCGTCAGCGCGGGCCAGGGCGGCCAGGGTGCGCCCGGCGGCCCGACCGGTCGGGGCTGCCCGGCGATGTCGACGGGTCGGAACCGTCGGGTGGAGGGAAGCGGCCGGAGAAGGCCGGGCGCAGGGCAGCCGTCGTGCGGGCCGCGAGCGAGCCGGCCCAGAGCCCGGCACCGTACGCGAGATCGTCGGCCAGGCGGAGCCCGCTCCAGCGCACGAGATCGAGCCGGGGTCGGCGTTCGATGTGCTCGACCAGGGCGGGCACCACCAGCGCCGCGGCCAGGGCCGGGCGCGACCGGCGGCGCAGCGCCAGCGGCACGGCCAGCGGGAACCAGGCCCGCCGCAGGGCGTCGGCCACTTGCCGGCCCGCGTACAGGTTTCCCAGGCCCGCCAGCCGCACGGCCTCGCGCCACGGGTGGCGCAGGCTGGCCAGCTTCGGGGCGAGCGCCGCTGTGCTGGCAGCGCCCAGCGCCACGCCGGCCGCCGGTGCGCCCGCCGCCACCAGCCCCCAGGCCGCCGCGCTCCAGCCCGACACCGTCAGCGGAGCGACGGCGCCACGATGGCGGACGGCCAGGGGCGCGGCCGACGAGCCGTAGTCGTACCGTTGCCGCAGCCAGGCACGCAGGGCCGGCCGGACCGGGTGGCGCACCACCGCCCCGGGCTCGTAGCGCACGGTCGAGCCGGCCGCCACCAGCCGCCACACCAGGTCGACGTCCTCGCCGTGGGGCATGGCCTCGTCGAAGCCGCCGGCGGCGGCCAGCGCGTCACGGCGGACCAGGAGAGCGGCCGTGGGGACGTAGGGCACCCGGCTGCCGGGCCGCACGATGGCCTCGGCCCCTCCCAGGTCGAGGGGCGAGCGCGCCTCCTCGTAGGCGGCGAGCCAGGGCGGCGTCTCGAGCGTGGCCAGCGGCGCCACCCGCGGCGCCACCGCCCCGACGGCCGGGTCGGACAGGTGCATCACGAGCGTCTGCAGCCAGCCCGGCTCCGGCTCGACGTCGGCGTCGACGAAGGCGATCACCGGCGCGGTGGACACCCGCCAGCCCGTATTGCGGGCGGCGGCCGGGCCCCGTGACGAGTCGTGGCGGACGAGCCGGACGTGCCCGCCCGCCCGCTCGGCAGCCGCCCGGACGGCCGCGGGGTCGGTCGACCCGTCGTCGACGACGACCACCTGGCCGGCGTCGCCCAGCCGGTCGAGGGTGCGGCACAGCCCGGCGGCCCGGTCGCGCACCGGGATCACCGCGGCCACGTCGGTCGGGTCGAGGCGCCGGGCGACCGCGCCGAAGCGGGGCTGCGCCATGCCCGCGTCCCGCAGGCGCCGGGCCAGGCGCTGGGCGGTGGGCGCCGGCGGCACGGGCTCGCCGGCCGCGAGCCGGTCGACCAGCCGTGCGCCCGCGGCCGTCAGGCGCATCAGCCGCAGCGGGGTGCCGCCCACCAGCACGGTGCCGCCGTCGATCCGCCGGGTGGCGGGGTCGAGCGCCAGCGCCATGCCCGGCGGCAGCGGCCGCGGCGACCCGTCGCCGCTCACCGGTGGCGCCGCCGTCCGGTCCGTCGGCCTTGACGGGCGGTGGGGCGAGCGCGGCTCATCGCCGGAGGCCCCGTTCGACCCTCCGACTCGGGCCGCCGGTGCCCCGATCCGAACGCCGGAAGTGCGAGGCTCATCGTGCGGTCATGCCGGCGTCGACGGGCAGCAGCGCGCCCGTCACGCCGCCGGCGGGCTCGCTGCACAGCCAACGCACCAGCGCCGCCACCTCGCCGGGGTCGAGCAGCCGCCCGAGCAGGTGGTGGGTGGCGAACTCCGACGTGGCGCCCAGGTCGTACACCGCGGCGCTGGCGTCGAGCATGGCCGTGCTGGTCGATCCGGGGGCCACGGCGTTGGCCGTGATGCCGTGTGGCCCCAGCTCGGCGGCCAGGCTGCGCACGAGCCCCACCACCCCGTGCTTGGCGGCGGTGTAGGCCGCCAGCAGCGGCAGGCCCACCACGCCGCCGGCCGACGACACGGCGACGAACCGCCCCCGGCGGGGCTCGGGCCGCGCCAACAGGGCGGGGACCGCGGCCCGAGCCAGGCGCCACGTACCCTCGAGGTTGACCCGCACGACCGTGTCCCAGGTCTCGTCGCTGGTGTCCCATGCCGGCTCGCCCCCGCCGATGCACCCGGCGACGGCCACCGCGGCGTCGAGCCCGCCGAAGCGGTCGACGGCGAGGGCGACGGCGGCGTCGAGCGCCTGCTGGTCGCGCACGTCGGCCACCACGTCGAGGGCCACGCCGTGGCCCCCGCAGGCGACGGCCACCGCCGCCAGGTCGTCGCGCGTCGCCAGCGGGTAGCCGAGCGCGGGGTCGTCGGCGCAGCGGTCGGTGAGCACCAGCCGCCAGCCGTCCGCCGCCAGGCCTTGCGCGGTCGCGGCGCCGATGCCTCGCGCCGCGCCCGTGATCACGGCCACGGGCCGCCGGGCATCGCTCACGACCGCGCCCCGGTGCGGCACAACACCCGCGAGGACGCGGCCGCCGGACCCGGCTCGCATCGCGCGGTCAGGGCCGCACCATCACGTGGCGCGGCCCGCCGAAGGCATGGCGTCGTCGCGCGCGTCGGCTCGGTCCGGGCGTTCACGTTGCCCAGGCTGCCACGGCCTGCACCAGGTCGGCGGTGAGGCCGGCCAGCAGCCGTTCGCCCTCGGCGGCGTTGGCCCCGCGGGGGTCGCCGAGGACGCCGTTGGGCGACACCGCCGCCACGCCGCCCGACCGGAGCTCGGGCATCACCTCGGCCAGCGGCCGGGGGTCGCCGGGCTCGGCCTCGTCGAGGCGCACCGACGCCGGGGCCAGGGCCAGCAGCAGCGACGTCTCGGTCCGCCCGGCGTGGGCGTCGCCGCCGGGGACCGTGGGCAGCCAGGCCAGCGCCCGGCGGCCCTCGACCCGTACCGTGGCCACGGCCCGCCCGAGCGGCGCCGCGTTGCCGGCGTGCCCCGACACCAGCACCACGCCGGCGAAGGCGTCGGCCGATCGCACCAGCTCGACCACGACCGCCTCCAGTGCCGACTGGCCGAGCGAGAGCGTGCCGGCGAACCCGGCGTGCTCGCCGCTCGACCCGTAGGGCAGTGCCGGCGCCACCACCGCGTCCGGACGGGCGGCGGCCAGGCGCTCGGCCAGCGCCACGGCCACGACGGTGTCGGCGCCGAGCGGCAGGTGGGGGCCGTGCTGCTCGGTCGAGCCGAGCGGCACCACCAGCAGGCGGCGGGAGGCGGCCGCCTGCGGCCACGTCTCCCCGGCCAGCCCGGCCAGGCCCGCCGACGCGGTCGACCCCGACCGGCCAGCCGACGGCGGAGGCCCGGTCATCGGTCGAGGTAGCCCCAGGACTGCAGCTGGGCGAGCAGCCGGTCGGCGGCCGACGCCGGATCGAGGGTCACCAGCTCGGGTGGGGTCCGGTCGACCAGGGCACCGGTCAGGGCCAGGATGCGCTCGCGCGCCGACCCCCCGGCCGGCGGCGGCAGCACCCGCGGGCGGGGCCGGTACGGGCCGGTGCGCAGGGGCGGCACGTCGGTGGACACGGCGGCAACGGCCGCGGGCGCCGCGACCCGCTCGATCGGTGCCGTGCGAGCCCGCAGCAGGCCGTCGAGGTCGGCCCGGCGCAGGCGGTCGCGACCCTCGACCGACAGCACCATCGGCGCGGTCACCGTCAGCCGCTCGCGCCGGCCGCCGTCGAGCCGACGCTCCACCCGCAGCACCTGCCCGCCTCGCCCGTCCCGGGCATCACCGCGGGCCGGGCCCGACGCGCCGCTGCCGCGCGCGGTGGCCCCGCTGCCCGGCAGCTCCAGCTCGACTGCGACCAGGCCCAGCGCCTGGGCGGCACCCATCCGGGCGGCGAGGAAGGCCGGGACCGAGCCGCTGCCGCGGTCGAGCGACCAGTCGCCGCACACCACCGCCGCCGCTCCGGCCAGTGCCTCCGCCAGCCCGGCCGCCACGGCCGCGCTCGCCGCCCCGGCCGGCAGGTCGACCCGCACGGCCCGGTCGGCACCGGCGGCGAGGGCGTCGCGCAGCACCGGCTCGGCGTCGGCCGTGCCGGCGGTGACCGCCACCACCTCGCCGCCCCACGCCTCGCCCAGGCGCAGCCCCCACTCGAGCGCGGACTGGTCGGCCTCGCTGCCTCCCGACGTGCGGGCGTCGGTGCCCACCTCGCCGGTCAGCGGATCGATCTCGGGCCGCCGCTCGACCCACTTGAGGCACACGCCGATCAGCGGCCGCCCGCCCACGTCACGACCTCCGGAAGACGACGCCCTGGCCGCCGTCGGGATAGGTCCACGTGATGGCGCCCTCCTGGTCGCAGACCAGGTAGCAGGTGCCGCACTCGAAGCACTGCTCGTAGTTGAACAGGATGCCGCCGTCGGCGGTGGGCACGAACAGGTCGGCGGGGCACGCGGTGACGCACGCCCGTGTGGTGCAGCCGCGGCAGGTGTCGCCGTCGACGGTGATGTGGGCCCGCTCCCCCACCCGGAACTCGACGGTCGCCATGCGGTCCTGGAAGTCGATCTCGTTCACGTGAACGTCCTCATGGCCGTCCAGGCGTCCTTGGCGATGTCGCGCAGGCGCAGGTCGCTGTGGCGCAGTGCCGCGCGGGTGGCGGCGATGCCACCCTTCTTGCGGCGGGGGTTGTCGACGGTGAACAGCTGCTCGACCAGGTCGCACGCCAGCTGCGGGTAGTGGTTCTGCACCCGGTCCGAGAGCACGAAGTGCGGTGCCCGCCGCAGCTTGCGGTGGTCCTGCAGCACGAAGCTCGACTCGAGCCGGCGCCGGTAGCCCGCCAACCCCCGCGTGCCGGTGTCGCCGGCGGCCAGGGCCTCGATGGCCGTCTCGGCGGCCGCCGCGCCCGATCCGATGGCGAAGTTGACCCCTTCCAGCCAGATGCCCGCGGCCAGGCACAGCCCGGCGGCGTCACCGGCCACCAGCAGGCCGTCGGCCACGATCTCGGGCATGGTGTCGTAGCCGCCCTCGGGGATGAGGTGGGCGGAGTACTCCTTGACGTCGCCCCCCTCGACCAGCGGGGCGATGGCGGGATGGGCCTTGAGGTCCGCGATGAACGACTCGGGCCGCCGCCCCGACGCCGCCAGGGCAGGCAGGTGGAGCACAACCCCGATGGACACCGACTCGGCGTTGGTGTACACGAACCCGCCGCCGGGCACGTCGCCCGTGCAGCCAAGCACTTCGATGTCGACCCCGTCGTCGCCGCGCACGCCGAAGCGCTCGTCGATGGTGGGCCGGGGCAGGGCCAGCACCTCCTTGACGCCGAGCGTGACGTGGGCGGGATCGTCGCCGTGGGGGTGGAGGCCGGCCTCCTTGGCCAGGAACGAGTTGACCCCGTCGCACGCGATGACCAGCGGGGCCGACAGCTCGCCCCGGTCGGTACGGACGCCGGTCACGCGCCCGGCGTCGTCGCGGGCGAGGCCGGTGACCGTGGTGGCGCACAGCAACGTGGCCCCCGCCTGCTCGGCCAGTCCCGCCAGCCACGAGTCGAAGTCGGGGCGGAAGGTCGTGCAGCCGTTGTAGGGCTCGCGACCCCAGGCGCCGGCCCGGTAGTCGATGCTCAGGCTCTGGTCGGCGGTGAGCACCATCGTCTGGCGGCGGGTGATCCAGCGCTGGAGCGGGACCTGCTCCCACCAGCGGGGAACCAGCGTGTCGAGCACCCGGCCGTAGACCACGCCGCCGTACATGTTCTTCGCGCCGGGGAACGGGCCCCGCTCCACCAGGGCGACCCCCAGGCCGGCCCGGGCGAGCACCAGGGCCGCGCTGGCCCCGGCGGGGCCGGCCCCGACCACCACCACGTCCCAGTCACGTTCCGGCATCGGCGGCCCCCGATCGATCTGTGGTCCCGGCGTCGCCGGGCCCCGAGTGCGCAGCACCCGCACCGGCATCGGCGACGCCGAGCCGGCCGGCGAGCTCGGTCAGCAGGGCGCGGGCGTCGGTGACGATCGCCAGGTCGGCCAGCGCCATCATCGGGGCGCTGGCGTCGGTGTTGACCGCGATGACGTGGCGAGGCTGGCCCAGCCCCGTGACGTGCTGCACCGCCCCGGAGATGCCGAGCGCCACGTACAGGTCGGGGTCGACGGCCACGCCCGTGGTGCCGATGTAGCGGTCGTGCGGCGCCCAGCCGACGTCCGACGCCACTCGCGTGGCGCCGAAGGCGGCGCCCAGCGCGATGGCCACCCGTTCGAGCAGGACGAACGGCTCGGGCCCGCCCAGGCCGGCGCCGCCCGCCACGATGCGGCGTGCGTCGGCCAGGTCGACGGTGCTCGGGTCCGGCGGCACGACCTCGACCACGGCCGCGTCGTGCGCGGCGTCGCCGGGAGCGGCCCCGGCCGGACCAGATGTCGCCACGTCGCCGCCCACGGCGTCGTGCACCGTCGCCCCGGGACGGGGCACGGCCGAGCCGGTTCTCGCCACCGGGCCGTCGGTGGCCGGAGGTCGCTCGGCGGCGTCGCCGGCACGGTGTCCACGATCGGCCGGCTCTCCGGCAACCACATCCACCGTGGCCTCGCCTCGCACCGGGTCGACGCCGCGGACGCCGGGGACCAGGGTGGCCACCACCGGCCCGTCGATGCGGTGGACCTCGGACACCAGGCCGCCCCGGCGCACCAGCACGGCACGGTCGTGGCCGACCTCGGTGGCGCCGGCCAGCAGCGGGCGGCCGAGCACGTGGGCCAGCCGTGGCGCCAGGTCGCGGCCGTCGGGGCTGGCGGGCAGCAGCACGACGGCGGCCGAGGCCACCAGAGGTGCCAGCGCGACCGCCCAGGCCCCGGGCGCGAAGTCGCCCAGCTCGGCGCAGCGCACTCGGCGGGCGGCGAGCAGCTCCTTGGCGGCGGCCTCTGTGCCGGAGCCGGCCAGCACGGCGCTGCCGCCCGCCTCGGCCACCGCCTCGTCGCCCCCGAGCGGCACCTGCCCGTCGCGCACGACCACGACGGCGATCATGGGCGAGCCGGTACCGAGCCCGGCCGCCTCGAACAGCCCGGCGGCGCGGTTCATCGCCCGACCTCCCCGGAGGCGATCGGCTCCGCCGTCCCCGGCCCCGCCGAGGCGGCGCGGACTCGCCGTGCAGGCGCCGGACGGGCCGGCAACGCGGGAGCGAGGGCGGTCACAGGCGGGCTCCGATGCGATCGCCTTCGATCACCGCGGCGTGGGCGCGACGGGGGGCGATGCAGTCGCCGGCCCGGTGCACCTCGATGCCGTCCCGGCCCCTCAACTCGTGGTATAGCGCGTCGAGCGGGGCCGGCGGGACGGCCAGCACCACCCAGTCGGCGTCGATCCGGCGGTCGGTGCCCGTGGGATGGTGCTGCACCACGAGTTGGCCTGCCTCGCCGTCCCAGCCCATGGGCACCAGCTCGACCTGCTGGTCGATGCCCTTGGCCGCGGCCTTGACCTGCCAGTGCTCCATGTCGAGGGTGATGCCCAGGTCCTGCCCGACCACCATGCCCGGGCTGATCACCGTGACCGCGCAGCCCCGGTCGGCCAGCAGCTCCGCCACCGAGGTCGCCTGATGGAACCCCAGCTCGTCGAGCACGACCACCCGCCCCTCGGGAGCGACCCGCCCGTCGAGGACCTCGACCACGTCGACGATCCGGGTCTCGTCACCCGGCGCCCACCACGGCCGGGCCGGGGTCGAGCCGGTGGCCACCACCACGACGTCGGGCGCCTCGGCCAGCACGCTGGCGGCGTCGGCCTCGACGCCGTACCGCACCTCGATGCCCAGCCGCCCGCACGCGTGCACCTGGTTGCGCACCAGGTCGCCCAGCTCCGCGCGGCTGGGCACCGACGCGGCCAGGCGCACCTGCCCGCCGGCGTGGGCCGAGCGCTCGAGCACGGTGACCCGGTGGCCCCGCTCGGCCGCCGACCGGGCCGCCTCCAGCCCCGCGGGCCCGGCGCCGATCACCACGACCCGCCGGGGACGGGCGCTCGGCGCGACGGTCGCTTGCCGCTCGGCCTCGCGGCCCGTGCGCGGGTTCTCGATGCAGCCCAGCCAGCGGTTGAGGCCCATGCGGCCGACGCACTCCTGGTTGCACGACAGGCACAGCCGGATGTCGTCGCTGCGACCGGCCCGGGCCTTGGCGGCGAAGTCGGCGTCGGCGATCTGGCCGCGCACCACCCCCACCAGGTCGCAGTGGCCCTCGTCGAGCGCCCGGTCGGCCTGGAGGGGGTCCTTGAACCGGCCCACGCCGACCACCGGCAGGTCGACCGCCTTGCGGATGGCCGAGGAGATGAACAGTGCGTACCCGGGCGGCACCTGCATCGACGCCTCGATCATGAAGAGCGAGGCGGTGGCCACCCCGATGGAGGTGTTGACGTAGTCGACCATGCCCTGGGCCTCGACCATGCGGGCCACCTCGACCGCCTCGTCGACGGTGGCGCCGCCCTCGATCAGCTCGTCGCCGCACAGCCGCACGCCGAGGGCCATGTCGCGCCCGATGGCCTGACGAACGGCCGCGACGATCTCGACCAGCAGGCGGGCCCGGTTCTCGAGCGAGCCGCCGTAGCGGTCGGTGCGGTGGTTGACCGCGGGCGACAGGAAGCCGCGCACGATCGAGCTGTGCGAGCACTGCAGCTCGATGCCGTCGAAGCCGCCCGCCCGGCAGTGCTCGGCCACCAGCGCGTAGCCGGTCACGATCTCGGCGATCTCGTGCTGGTCGACCTCGTGCGCCACCTCGCGGAACAGCGGGTCGGCCACCGCCGAGGCCGCCCACACCGGCAGCCGGCTGAACATCGAGCTGCCCTGCCCGCCGTTGTGGTTGATCTGGGCGAAGACAGGCGTGCCGTGGCGGTGGACCGCCTCGGTGATCCGCCGGTAGCCGGGCACCACCTCCGGGTGGAAGCCGTGGATGAGCTTCTCGTAGGGCCAGTCGGTGGGGTGGGTCGAGTGCTCCTCGGTGACGATCAGGCCGGCCCCGCCCGCCGCCCGGGCCGCGTAGTACGCGGCGTGCTGCTCGGTGGGCAGGCCGTCCTCGGCGTAGTTGGTGAGGTGCGCCGAGAAGACGATGCGGTTCGGCATCACGACGGGGCCGACCTGCAGCGGGGTGAACAGGAGGCGGTAGCGGGTCGACCTCACGGCGCTCCGGCCCCCAGTGCCAGCGCCCGGCGCCGGCCTTCGAGGATGGCCTCGTGGATCGTGCGGGGTGCGACCGCATCGCCGGCTGCCGGCCAGCGGCCGCCGCCCCGGCGCCACAGCTCGTCGTCGGGCAGCCGGTGGCCGGCGTCGACCACCGCGACGGCGACCACGGTGCGCCGCTCGCCGGTGAAGCGGTCCTCGACCTCGACCGTCCCGGGCCGCACGGCCCGCAGCAAGGTGCGCCGGGCCAGCACCACACCAGCCGACTGCAGGCGGACGTTGGCCGGCGCCAGGTCGCCGCTGCGCGACAGCTCGTTGCCCGCGATGAGGTCGGGCGTGGCCAGCACCACCTCGCGCCCGTCGGCCCGCAGCCGCTCGGCCACCGAGATGCCGATGGGCCCGCCGATGGGGTCCCACACCAGCACGGGCCCCTGGGGGAGGGCGGCCGGCGGCGGCCAGGACGTCGGCCCGTCACCGGCCGCCTCGGCACCGTCCCGGTCACCGCCCGCTGCGAGCACGTCGGCCGCCGTGAGCACCGTGGCGCGCTCGTCCACCCGGTAGTCGTGACGGCCTCGGCGGGAACCGGTGCACAGCAGCACCGCCCCCGGCGCTCCCGCCAGGTCGTCGGGCCTGACGCGGCGGCCGGTCTCGACCTTGACACCGAGCCGGTCACACTCGGCCGACAGCCAGTCGGTCGCCGCGGCCAGGCGCTCGCGGCCGCTGCCGCGGGCCGCCACCGGCACCATCCCGCCCAACCGCTCGCCCTGCTCGGCGACCGTGACCCGGTGGCCCAGCCGGGCGGCCACGCGGGCGGCCTCCAGGCCGGCGGGCCCGGCGCCCACCACCAGCACGTCGGTGGGACGGGCGGCCGGAGCCGGCCCCTCGTCCACGTCGACATCGGTGGTCTCGTGGCCGGTGCGGGGGTCGACCACGCAGGTGACGATGGGATTGCGGGCGTCGCGCACCTGGCAGGTCTGGTTGCAGAGGATGCAGGGCCTGATGCGCTCGGCCTCGCCGGCCGCCAGCTTGGCCACCAGGCGGGCGTCGGCCAGCTGGGCGCGGGTCATCTCCACTGCGTCGCACGCACCGCCCTCGACCGCGCCCGCGGCCATGTCGACGTCGACGATCGAGCCCTGGGCCACCACGACCACCTCGGCCGGCAGCGCGGCGCGCACCTGGCGGGCCAGGTCGAGGTTGAAGCCCGGCGCCACGTGGCCGTCGGGCCGGGTGGCCGAGGCCGAGTAGATCGAGCCCCGCACGACCGTGACGTGGTGCACCAGCGGGGCCAGGGCGAGCGCCACCTCGAACGCGGCCTCGGGCGTGAGGCCAGCCCAGGGGGCCAGCTCGTCGCACGACAGCCGCAAACCCACCACGCCGCCATCGCCGACGGCCTCGCGCACGGTGCCGAGCACATCGCGGGCGAATCGCAGCTTGTCGGTGCCCCACTCGTCGTCGCGCTGGTTGGTCAGGCCCGACAGGAACTGGCGCACCAGGCTGTGCTGGCCGGCGTTGACCTCCACCCCGTCGCACCCCGCGTCGACGGCCAGCCGGGCGGCGGCGCCGAAGCCGGCGACGACCGCGGCGATGTCGGCGGCCTCCATCCACTTGGGCACCTCGCGGGTGTTCACCTCGGGCACCCGCGACGGAGCCAGCAGCGGGGCCTGGCTGTAGGCGCTCGATCCCTGTCCCCCGGCGTGCCCGAGCGCGGCCAGCACCAGCGGCCCGGCCCCGCCGGCGCCACCGTCCCCGCCGGCGGGCCCGTGGCACGCCGCCGCGATGGCCGCCCAGCCCTCGGCGCAGTCGGAGGCCAGGGGGCTGCGCTCGTAGGGCCAGTCGCTGGGGTGCACGGACGCCTCCTCGACCACGATCACGCCGGCCCCGCCCTCGGCCCGGCGCCGGTAGTAGGCGACATGGCGGTCGGACAGGGCACGGCGGCGGCCCAGGTTGGTCTCGTGCGGCCCGAACACCACGCGGTTGCGGGCGGTGCGGGGCCCCCAGGCCAGCGGGTCGAGCAGGCTCATCAGGAGGACGAGTGTCGCAGCCCGGCGAGGCCCGCCGTCAATCGCGGCGGGTGGGCCCGAGCGCCACCGCCACCGCGGAGTGGCCGGCCCCCGGGCGGGCACCATGGTCGGGCCCCCGGGGTGCGTCGAAGCCGGCGGCGACCTCGGCCAGCGCCCGCTCGCCGTGGCCGTGCACGCACTCGGGGTCGGGCGCATCGAGAGGCAGCCCGGTGAAGAACTTGGCGGCCATGCAGCCGCCCTGGCAGGCGTCGTAGCTGCCGCAGCCGGCGCAGGCACCGGGCGACTGCGGCTCGCGCAGCGAGCGGAACAGGTCGCTGTGCCGCCACACGCGGATGAACCCGCCGGCGTCGCGCACGCTGCCGGCCCGGAACTCGGGGTGCAGCACGAACGGGCAGGCGTACACGTCGCCGACCGGGTCGACGAGGCACACCACCCGGCCGGCTCCGCACAGGTTGAGGCCGGGTAGGGACTCGCCGAGGGCGTTGAGGTGGAAGAACGAGTCGCCGGTCAGCACGCCCGGGCGGTCGACCAGCCAGTGGTACAGGTCGACCTGCTGGTCGGCACGCAGGTGCAGGTCGTGCCATACGTCGGCCCCCCGGCCCGAGGGGCGCAGGCGGGTCAGACGCAGCTGGGCGCCGTAGCCGTCGGCCAGGGCGGCGAGGTCGTCAAGCTCGGCCACGTTGGTGCGGGTGACGACCACGCTGATCTTGAAGGGCCCGAACCCGGCGGCGGCCAGGTGGTCCATGGCCCGGCGGGCCATCGCGTAGCTGCCCTCGCCCCGGATGGGGTCGTTGGTGGCGGCCGTGGCACCGTCGATGGAGATCTGCACGTCGACGTAGTCGCTGCCCGCCAGCCGGGCCGCGCGCTCGGCGGTGATGGTCGAGCCGTTGGTCGAGAACTTCACGCCCACGCCGCGCCCCACCGCATGGTCGACCAGGTCGTAGAAGTCGCCGCGTATGGTGGGCTCGCCGCCGCCGATGTTGACGTAGAAGACCTGCATGTCGTGCAGCTCGTCGACGACGGCCATGGCCTCGGCCGTCGACAGCTCGCGGGGGTCGCGCCGGCCCGACGACGACAGGCAGTGCACGCAGGCGAGGTTGCAGCCGTAGGTGAGCTCCCACGTCAGGCAGATGGGGGCGTCGAGCCCCCGCTTCAGCTCCTCGACCAGCGGACTAGGCACGGTCCCGAAGGAAGCCGCTCTCGGCCAGGGTCGCCACCGCCTTGCGGAACGTCGGCCACCGGCGCCGCTCGATCGACGACGCGGCCAGTGCGTCGTCGACCGAGGCGTGCCGGCCCAGGTCCTCCACGAGGGCCACCAGGTCGGGCGACCGCAGGAAGGTCAGCCGGCGGGTGCCGTAGTGATATGCGAGCGCACCGAACGGCTCGGGCCGCAGGGCCACGTCGGGGTGCAGTTCGAGCACGTCGCCCGCCACCGGGTCAGTAGACCCCGCACATGCCGTCGATGGAGATCTCCTCGAGCAGCACCTCGTCGTCGGCGACCAACTCGTCGTCGTCACCGGTGACGTCGCCGTCGACGGCCGGGGCCTCGGCCGGGGTGGTGTCGGTGGTGGTGGTCACGAGGTACAGCCTTTCCGATCGGCGGCGGTCAGGTGTAGTTGATGACGCCGCGGATGTTCCTGCCGTCGCGCATGTCCTGGTAGCCCTGGTTGACCTCGTCGAGCGTGTAGGTCTTGGTGACGAGCTCGTCGAGCTTGAGCTTGCCTTCCTGGTACAGGCGCAGCAGGCGGGGGATGTCGCGACGGGGGTTGGCGTTGCCGAAGATGCAGCCGACCAGCTCCTTGCGCTGCAGCGTGAGGTCGGACAGGTTGAGCTGCACCTCGTTCTGGTTGAGCGGTGCCACCGCGGTGACGACCGCTCGGCCGCCCTTGCCCACCAGGCCCATCATCGGCCCGATGAGGTCGCCTTCGGCCACGCCGGTGGTGAGGATGGCCTTGTCGGCGTTGGCGCCCCAGGTGATCTGGCCGACGAGCTCGGTGGCCTCCTCGAAGCTGGCTGCCGTGTGGGTGGCGCCGAACGTGGGGGCCTGCTCGCGCTTCCACGCGACGAGATCGACGCCGACCACGTGGCGGGCACCCGCCATCGCGGCGCCCTGCAGCGCGTTCATTCCCACGCCGCCGAGGCCGATGACCACGACGGTCTCGCCCGGCTGCACGTTGGCGGCGTTGACCGCCGAGCCCCAGCCGGTGGTGACGCCGCAGCCGACCAGCGCGGCCCGCTCGAGGGGGATGTCGTCCTCGAGCTTGATGCAGCTGGCCTCGCCCACGACGGTGTAGGGGCCGAAGGTGCCGAGACAGCACATTAGCCCCAGGTCCTTGCCGTCCTTGGCGTGGTGGCGCGAGGTCATGTCGGTGACCTGGCGGCCGGCCAGCAGGAAGGCGCCGAGGTCGCACAGGTGCTGCCAACCCCGCGCGCACGAGGGGCAGCGCCCGCAGGCGGGGATGAACCCCAGCGCCACGTGGTCGCCCTCCTTCAGCGTGGTCACGTTGGGGCCGACCTCGACCACCTCGCCGGCGCCCTCGTGGCCGCCGATCACGGGAAACTGCTCGAGGCCCATCATCGCCGCGACCTCGGGGTCGAGCACCAGGTCGCCGGTCATGAGGTGCTCGTCGGAGTGGCACATGCCCGAGGCCGCCAGCTTGACCTTCACCTCACCGGCCTTCGGGGCGTCGAGCTGGATGTCCTCGACGCTCCACTCGGTCCTCGGCTCCCACAGGATCGCTGCTCGGGTCTCCATCGCTTCTGCCCCCTCCTCGTCACCGGTGCACTGACGTCGCCGTCATCATAGGCCCGGCCTGGCGCTCAACCTCCAGGAGCGACGGGTGGTGACGGGCCTACGGTTGGGCCATGGAGATCACCTGCGTGACCGTCGACTGCGCCGACCCGGCGAAGCTGGCGGCGTTCTGGAACGAGGCCCTGGGCTGGGGCGGCGTGGCGGCGGCGAGTGACGGCACCGGCGCCATCTGCGGTCCGCCCGAGGGTGGCACCTACCTCGAGTTCATCCGGGTGCCCGAGCACAAGGTCGTCAAGAACCGGGTTCACCTGGGCTGCACCGCGGGCGCACTTGTCGACCTCGACCGCGAGATCGAGCGGCTGCAACTGCTGGGCGCCGCGATGGCCTGGGAGGAGACGTTCCCGCCGCAGGTGGCCTCGCAGTACCGCAACGTGGTGATGCGCGACCCGGAGGGCAACGAGTTCTGCCTGGGCGCCGGCGAGGTGCCCGGCTGACGGTGCGCCCGCTCGGCGTCGAACGTTGCCGGTCACGGCTCTAGGGCGCGGGGTGGTCCAGGATGTACACGGGAGCTCCCACCCTGGTCGTGTCAGCCGCGTCGCCTATGCCGTTGACCACGTGGTCCACGGTGCCGGCGCCGAGGTTGACCGTCATGATGTGGTGCAGCCGGACGCCCGGCCGGTCAGGCACCTCGAAGCCGTTCTCGGTGTGGATCGACGGGTTGTTCCGGTTGAAGACGTAGACGCCACCGCCGTGGAGCGTATGGGTCCGCACCCCGTCGTCGACCTTGTAGCCTGCCCACCCTTCGACGGCGCCGTTCATCCAGTCGGCCTGGGTCGGCGGGTCGTAGGGCAGTTCGTTCTGGTACAGGATCGTGGTGCCGTCGTCGCCGTTCCACACGGTGTTGTACTCCTGGAAGTGCTCCACGAACAGGCCGTTCGCGGTCACGTGGTCGCCGTTGACGACCACACCGTTGCGGCCGATGTTGGTGCTCCACCGCTCGGTGTCGGTCAGGCCCTCGACGCCGTGGTCGGCCCGCCAGACCCACGTGTGATCGATCAGCACGTGGTCGCTGTTCACCTCGAGAGCGGTGCCGGCACTGCCGACGTGCGGGCCGCCGACGCGGAAGTACACATCGGACAGCGTCGTCGGGTTCTGCGCCGAGCCCTGGCTCCTGCCGTGCCGGCTGCCCACTCGCAACAGGACCGGCGACTCGTCGGGGCCGGCGTCGACAGTCACGCCGGCGACGATGACGCCGGGAACGTCGGCGATCTCGAGCGGGGTCGCGCCGTTCACGGCCGTGAGCGTGGCGTGCCCGAGCCCGAGGACCACCGTGTCGGCACGCTTGATCCTGATGGTGCGGGCGATGTCGTAGACCCCGGGCGTGAGCAGCAGGTGTTTGCCCCGGGCGAGCTGGTTGTTGATCGCCTGCACGGAGTCCGACGGCTGCGCGACGAAGAAGTCGCTGATCGGCAGGGTGCGCCCCGGCGTCACGTCCTCGGCCCACGTCGTGCCCCTGGTGTCGGTCCGGGCGGCCGGCACGCGGACGTTGAGGTCGCCGTGCCCGTCGACGAACAGGTACGGCTTCTCCCGGCTCACGGGGGTGGTGTCGAGCGTGGTGTAGGGCGGGCTGGGGAAGCTGGTGTCGTCCGGGGCCCCGACAACTCCCGTGAAGACCTGGTTCCACACGCCGTTGGTCCACGCCTCGAGCTCGCTGTTGCGGGTCAGCCACTGCTGCTGCGATCCGTTGAGCGTGTTCGGCAGGCGCGAGTCCGCAATGAAGCCGCCGCTGGCGAACTGCGGTCCGGCGGTGCAGTAGTCCATCAGGGAGAGGGTGTTGCCGCTGACGGCCACGCGACGCATGGACGCCGCCTGCGAGACAGCCCAGAAGTTCGCCGACGCGCGGCAGCCGTCCTGGCCGGCCGCGTTCACGTTGATCGACAGGTTGGACAGGGTCCGCCAGAAGTTGACCAGCGCAACGCAGTTGTCCGGCGCCAGGCAGCGGTTGTAGGTCTCGACCTTGCCATTGATGACCACGTCGGTCGGTGAGGCGCCCAGTCCGGCGATCTCGGTGTAGTAGCCGACCTTGATCTGCAACGGGCTCTCGGGAGTGCCGTATGTGCCCGGCATGAACAGGTAGGCGTAGCGCTCGGTCCCCATCTCGTTGTCGACCTGGGCAGCGTGGGTGGCGTCGAGGGTCGCCTGTATCTCGCTCACCGGCATGCTGGGATCGAAGACGGTGACGTTGGCTCCGAGCTCGGGGTTGTCGGCGCCCTGTTGGGGCGCAGCGGCGGCCGTCCCCGGCAGGGAGACGGCGACCGACAGCGCGACGGCGACCGACAGCGCGACGCCGACCGCAGTGGCGGTGACCCGGGTGGGACGAAGGACGATCATGCGCTCGTCGTTCCTCTCTGCGAGACCGGCGCGGTGTGGATGACGACCGGTGGACGGGCGAGAGAGCGCTCCCCTCGGTAGGCGTCGTGCCTCGCGGGGTGCGGTGTTCAGATGGGCGCAATGTACACCGCGCCGTCGTCTCGACGCTGGCGAGCGATGCGCGGCTCGGCAGTCCCCAGCGGGTCCAGACGTCCCGCGTCAGTCGATCAGCACTCCGGGGTTGAGCAGGCCGTGCGGGTCGAGGGAGCGCTTGGCGGCCCGCAGCGCGGCCGCGAAGAGCTCGGGCCGCTGGCGGTCGTAGGCCGGGCGGTGCATGCGCCCCACGGCGTGGTGGTGGGTGATCGTGCCGCCGGCCTCGACGATGGCCTCGGACGCCGCCTCCTTCAGCTCGGCCCACTGCTGTTCCTCGCGGCCCTGGCTGCCCATGCCGGCGAACGTGTAGTACGGCGCCGGGCCGTCGGTGTAGACGTGGGTGAACCGGCAGCTCAGCAGGCCCCCGCCGCACACGTCGTCGAGCGCCCGGGTCAGCGCCGCCCGCACCGTGGCGTCGAAGTCGGGCCAGCGGTCCCAGGTGACGGCCGACTCGAACGTGTCGGCCACGAGCCCGAGGCCGGTCATGCTGTTCAGGTCGAAGCCCACGAAGCTGTCGCGCCAGGCGCCCACGGAACCGCCGCGGGCGGTGGGAACGCCGGCGTCGGTGACCTTGATGTCGTCGTCGCCGATCTGCCCACCGTGATCGCGGGCAAGGGCGACCGCCGCGTCGACGTTGGCCTGCTGGGATACGTCGGCGGACTCGAACCCGACGATCACGAGCGCGGTGTTCCCGTCGAGGCCGGCGCCGCGCTGGGCCTCGGCCGGATCGAGGATGCGGAGGTTGGCCGGCCACAGCTTCGCCTGGACGATCGCCTGCACCCCCCGCCAGCCGGCCTCCCACGACGGAAACCGGACGCCGGCGACGGCGCGGAACCTCGGCCGGCGCTGCACCCGGAGCCATGCCTCGGACACGATGCCCAGCGTGCCCTCGCTGCCGAGCACGAGTCGGTCCGGGCTCGGGCCCGCGCCGCTGCCGGGCAGCCGGCGTGACTCCCACCAGCCGGCCGGTGTGAGCATCCGCACCGACTCGACGAAGTCGTCGATGTGGGTCTGGTTGGTGGCGTAGTGACCGCCCGAGCGAGTGGCGATCCAGCCCCCCACCGTCGACCACTCGAACGACTGCGGGAAGTGGCGCAGCGTGAGCCCGTGCGGGCGCAGCTGGTCTTCCACCGCGGGTCCCAGCGCCCCGCCCTGGATGCGAGCGGCCCGGGAGGTGTGATCGATCTCGATGACCCGGTCCATCTCCATGAGGTCGACCGTCACGACGCTCGCCGCATCGGCCGGCGGGTTCACGCCCCACACCACGGACGACCCGCCCCCGAAGGGGACGATCACATGGCCGGCCGTGTCGCACCAGTCGAGGACGGCCTCCAGCTCTGGCTCGTCGGCCGGGTACGCGACGGCGTCGGGTGGGGCGTCGAACTGACCCCGGAACGCCCGCAGACGATCGGTGTAGGCCATCCCGTAGGTGTGCCGGGCCCGCTCCCAGCGGTCGGTGGTGCAGACCTGCGCCAGGGCGGCCGGCACCCCCAGACGGGGCGCGCGCAGGTCCGCCCCCTCGACCGAGGCGGCCGGCTCCACGCGTGGTTCGACCCCGTAGCGCCGGGCGAGAGACGCCGCCAGCCGGCGCCGCTGCTGCTCGGTCGGCTCGTCGGCGGCCAACCCCCACCCCCACACGCTCCGCCGCCCCGAGGCGTTCCACCGCTGTTCGTGCCGTCCCTCCCGCATGCTGCCCAGGACAGCACGTACGGCGGCCGTGTGCAGACCTTGGTGGCTGAGGGGTCGACGACATCAGCCACGAGGGGCTCCGCGGCCTGCTCCGCGAGAAGGCGTGTCGTTTCACGTTGCCTGGACGCGGCGCTAGACCCTGAGGATGGACATCTTCGAAGCCCTCTACACCACCCGGGCCATGCGCCGGGTGCGGCCCGATCCCGTGCCCGACGACGTGCAGGCCCGCATCCTCGACGCGGCCATCCGCGCCCCCAGCGGGGGCAACACCCAGGGCTGGCGCTTCCTGCTGGTCGACGACCCCGGGGTGAAGGCGGCCATCGGCCCCCTCTACCGCGACAGCATCGCCCAGCTCTGGAAGACCGTCTACGCCGAGCGCATCGCCGCCGCCGAGGCCGCTCCCGACGATCCCGAGAACGTGCAGCTGGACAAGGTGCGCCGCTCGGCCCAGCACCTGGCCGACCACTTCGAGCAGGTGCCGCTGTTCCTGTTCGCGTTCGTGCAGCACGACCCCACAGGCGGCTCGATCTACCCGGCGGTGTGGAGCGCCATGCTGGCCGCCCGCGCCGACGGGGTCGGCTCGTCGCTCACCAGCGTGCTGGGCTTCTTCCACCCCGCCGAGGTGCTCGACATCCTGGGCGTGCCCCGCGACGAGGGCTGGATCATGGCGTGCTGCGTCTCGTTCGGCTATCCCACCGGGCGCTGGGGCGTGGCGCCCCGCCACCCCGCGCACGAGGTCTCGTACCGCAACCGCTGGGGCGCACCCGTCGGCTTCGAGGTGCCCGAGCCGCTGTGGCCGCAGGCGCCGGCCTGACGCGACCACCCGGCCCCGCCCGGCCAGGCCTGGCCGCAATCGCCTTGCCCGCCCGGGGCCGGCATCGGAGACTGGCCCGATGCCGCCGCCCGTGAGCCTGGTCGTCACCGACCTGGACGGCACCCTGTGGCACAGCCACGACCACGTGCACGACGACACGGTTGCCGCCCTCACCAAGGTGGCCGAGCTGGGCGTGCCCCTGCTGGTGGCGACCGGGCGGCGCGTGAAGACGACCCGCGAGCCGCTGGCACGGGTCGGGGTCGCGCCGCCCGCCGTCGTGCTCAACGGCGCCCTCGGCATCGACCTGGGCAGCGGCGAGCGGTTCCACCGGGCGGCGTATCGCACCCCTCAGGCCGCCGCGGTGCTGGCCGCGTTCACGTCCGTGGACCTCAGCCCGGTCGTGTACGTCGACCATCCCCGCCACGACGTGTTCCTCGGCCCGGCGCCGTCGACGAACGAGGCCCACTCCGACATGCTGCGCCCGACGGCCGGCGTGGACGACCTCGAGCGGGTGGTGGCCGAGGAGGTCGTCCTCGGCTTCGGTCTCATCGGCATCCCGTTCGGGGTGGGCGAGGCCGCGGCGCGGGCCGTCGGCGACGGGGCCGAGGTGCACCTCGACCGGTCGCTCGACCACCCGGGCATGGCCTCGCTCACTGTCGCGCCGCGGGGCCAGTCGAAGTGGGACGGGGTGCTGGCCTTCTGCGCCGCCCGGGGTCTCGACGCCACTCGGGTCCTGGCGCTGGCCGACGGGCCCAACGACATCGAGCTGCTCGACCACGCCATGCTGCGCCTGGTGCCCGGGAACGCCCACCGCAGCGCGCTCGACCGGGCCGACCACCTGATCGGGCCCGCGGTCGACGGCGGGTGGGCCGAGGTCGTGCGCTTCCTCGGCTGACCGTCGACCTGCCGGATAGAACTGTCCCGTGGACCGGTCCCGTCTCGGGCGCCACGGCCGCCGGGTCGGGCTCGGCGTGCTGGGCTTGCTGCTGCTCATCCAACTCGTCCCCTACGGGTGGTCGCATCCCAATCCGCCGGTCACGCAGGACGCCCCATGGCCCGACGCCGAGAGCGCCCGCATCGCCCGCGACTCGTGCTACGCCTGCCACAGCAACGAGACCGACTGGCCCGCCTACTCGTACGTGGCGCCGATGTCCTGGGCCGTGCGCTACGACGTCGAGGCGGGCCGAGACAAGCTCAACTTCTCGACCTGGGACCGGGACGACGGCGAGGCCGACGAGGCGGCCGAGACCGTGCGCGAGGGCTCGATGTCGCCCGACCGCTACACGGTGATCCACCGCGGGGCCCGGCTGTCCGATGCCGAGGCCGACAGGCTCGTGGCCGCGCTGGAGGCGCTCGACCGCGCTGACGGCGGCGGGGACGACGACGGGCGCGACGGGGGCGAGGACGGCGACGATTGAACCCGGCCGGGCGCGGGGGTCGGCCCCATCGCCCCGCCGCAGCGGGTCACGACGGCCGGCGGCCGTCGACGGTGTTGGCGGCGAGGTAGCGGCCGGGTGGCATGCCGAAGCTGGCGGTGAAGTCGCGGGTGAGGTGCGCCTGGTCGCTGTAGCCGAGCGACGCCGCCACCCCGGCCCAGTCGACCGGGCCGCCGCCCCGCGCCTGCTCGGCCGCCTCGTACAGCCGGTAGCGGCGGATCACGGCCTTGGGGCCGATGCCCACGTGGTCGGCGAAGCGGCGCTGCACCTGCCGGGCCGTCGCCCCCACCTCGCGCGCCACGTCGTCGACGGTGAGGAACGCCGGATCGGCGGCGATGCGCTCGACCAGCGCCGCCGTCCGCTCCCACGACCGCGTGCCCGCCGGGACCAGCCCGGCCAGCGCGGCGTCGGCGGCGGCGGCCATCGCCTCGCCGTCGGGCGCGGCGGCCACGGCCCGCGCCAGGTCATCGGCTGCCGCGGCGCGCACGACGGCCGCCCACGGCAGCGTCGCGTCGCGGATCGTCGACAGCGGCCGACCGAGCAGCGGGCGGAACCCCGCGGGCCGGAACATGATGCCGAGCACCCGCCCCGCCCCCGACAGCGTGCGCGACGACAGCGCGGTGCTGACGCCGGTCACCAGGCCAGGTCCGCCGTCCTGGAACGACACGTTCACGACCGGGTGGGCGAGGACGTGCTGCGTGTGCGACGGCTGCCCCCGCAGGTCCCAGGTCACCACCCAGTAGCGGTCGACCATGCGCCCGACCCCCGCCGACGGGGGGAACCGCTCGAGGCGGAAACGCCGCATCCCCGCGTCCGGAGCCACGATGCCCCGCGCGTCGTCGCGTGCCGAGCGCACCACGTCGGCGACCCTACCGCCGCGCCGTCCTGGCGCCGTGCCGCCCAGGCGCCGTGCCGCCGTGCCTTCCGGCCGACCACCTCGATCCGGCGTTCCTTGGTTGCGCCTTCCGCGACGAACGGACGCCGGACTACATCACCTCCACCATCCTGCGCTGCACCATCCGCGACGAACGAACGCCGGACGTGCGCGGCTTTCGTATGCAACCGAACCGCCGTGCCGGGCGGCCCAGGTGGCACCATGGCGACCGTGGCCGTCGGATTGTCACGTGAGCTGGTGCTCGACGCCGCCCGCGCCCGCCTCGAGCGGGGTGGGGCCGACGACCTGTCGCTGCGCGGCGTGGCCCGCGACCTGGGCGTGACGGCACCCGCGCTCTACGCCTACGTCGATCACAAGCAGGACCTGCTGGCCGCCGTCGCCACCGAGCACTTCGACCGCCTGCTGGCCCGTTTCGACGCGGTCGACGCCGACGACCCGCTCGATCGGATCAGGGCGCTGGGCCGCGCCTACGTCGACCACGCCCTCGAGTCCCCGGCCCTTTTCCGGCTGATGTTCCGCTACCCGCCGGCTCCCACCGCGGGCGCGGCGGCCTTCCCGCCGGCGGCCCGCGCCTTCGAGGCGGCGGCAGCCACCATGGCGGCGGCCGCCGCGGCGGGCGCGCTGACCGTCGACGACGTCCCCCTGGCCAGCATGACCATGTGGGCGGCGGTGCACGGCGTGGCCGAGGTGCTGCTCATGGGCTTCGAGTTCGACGAGGGCGGCGCCGACGCACTGGTCACGTCGGTCATCGAGACGGTCCTGGCCGGCCAGACCCGGGCGCTGGCCCGCTGATCACGCCGCTGCGACGAGGGAGACCGACTATGGCGTTCCGCCACGTGGTGATGTTCCGCTTCACCGACGACGCGACCGACGAGCAGCGCCGGGCGCTGGCCGAGGGGCTCGACCGCATGCCCGCGGCCACCGGGGCGCTCGCGGCGGAGAACTACGTGCACGGCTTCGACGCCGGCGTGAACCCGGCGAGCTGGGACTACGTGGTGGTCGCCGACTTCGCCGCGGCCGGAGACTACCTGGCCTACCGAGACCATCCCGACCACCAGGCGCTCATCCGCGACCTTGTCACGCCCATCGTCGTCGAGCGGGCCTCCGTCCAGTACGAGATCCCTGACTGACCCCTGCGGGAGCCCGGGCTGACGGGCTCAGCCGACGGAGGCTGACGCCCGGCCGGGCGCTCGGCCCGCAGCTCACAGCTGGGCGAAGGAGACCACGACCGTGACGACCTGCGTGAGCGCGAAGCCGAAGGCGAGCGGGTGCAGGGCCGCGTCGCGCAGGCTCCGCTGCCCGGGGTGCGGCCGAGCCGCCGAGGCGAGACCGCCCCGGCGGGAGAGGACGACGAGCCCTGTGACGGCGAGCGCCACCGCGGCGGCGACCTCGATCAGCGCCGCGGTCCACGACAGCGCGCTCACGTCGGCGCCGCTGGTGAAGGAATCGCTGAACCACGAGCGCTCGGGCAGGAAGTGCACCAGCACGTAGCCCGCGGCGAGGTTGGCGCCCGCCACCGCGGCGGCGAGCGGCGCGATGCGGTGCCGCTGGCAGATGACCAGGACCACGGCGACCTCGAGCACGATGCCGGCGGTGCCCAGCCAGAACACGTCGGTGCTGACGGCATCGGCGCCCCGCCGCACGTGGTCGCCGTTGTGCAGCACGACCGCCACGGCGAAGAAGGCGGCGGCGCGCAGCAGCCAGACGTCGAGGCGTCGGTCGACGTGGGTGCCCGGCGCGGCGGTGGCGCGTTCAGGCTCTGGTGCGGGTCGGTCGATGTGGTCGACGTGCTCGGGGTGTTGGATGCTCATTAGAATGAACGTTCTAGCCGCTACAGTTCGCCCGATCAACCGCAATTGGAGCCGCCCATGCCCGCATCGACCCGCGATCGCATCATCGAGGCCTCGGCCGCGCTGTTCATGCAGCGGGGCCTGGCGGGGAGTGGCCTGAAGCAGATCGCGGCCGAGAGCGAGGCCACGATCGGCTCGCTCTACCACTGGTTTCCCGGGGGCAAGGACGAGCTCGCCGCCGAGACGCTGCGCGCCTCCGGTGCCGCGTACCAGGCGCTGGTCGAGGCGGTCCTCGACGCCGCGCCCGACATCGTCACGGCCGTGGCGGACTGCTTCGCCGGCGCGGCCGAGGCCCTGCGGGCCAGTGGGTTCGCCGACGCCTGCCCGGTGGCGACGGTGGCGCTCGAGGTCGCCAGCTCGGACGAGCAGTTGCGGCAGGTGACCGCCGAGGTGTTCGAGAGCTGGCTGCGTGCCGGGTCCGACCGCTTCGAGGGCGGGGGGATCGAGCCGGCACGCGCCCGCGAGCTCGCCACGCTGCTCGTCGCCGCGCTGGAAGGCGGGTTCCTGCTCAGCCGGGCCGCCAAGGACACCGCGCCGATGGAGGCCATCGGCCGCGTCATGACCGACCTGGTGAGGGCCGAGGTGGGCGTACGCGCGTGAGGGCTCCGCCGGCCGGCCCCGGCGCGAAACCGGCCGAGCGCCCGGTGCCGGTGCCCGTAGGGTGGCCCTCGTGGCCCGTGTCGACTACGGCGGCTGGATGGCGAGCGCGTACGACCGGGGGCGTGGCCTGGGCCCGGCGGCGGTCGCGGCCTGGGAGGCGGCCGCCACGCCGTTCCTACGGTCGGGGCCGGACGGTCCGGTGCTCGACCTCGGTGCCGGCACGGGGCGCTTCAGCGGGCTGCTCGCAGCCTGGTCGGGCCGGCGGGTGGTCGCCGTCGAGCCGGCCGGGGCGATGGCGACCCAGGCCGGCGACCGCGCCCGGAACACGTCGGACGTCGGCGTCGTCGTGGGCGGCGCCGAGTCGATCCCGCTGCGGGAGGGGTCGGTGGGCGTCGCCTGGCTGTCCCAGGTGATCCACCACATCCCCGACCTCGGGCAGGCGGCCCGCGAGCTCGCCCGCGTCGTCCGCGCCGGCGGTCACGTGCTGCTGCGGGGCTCCCTGGGCCGTGAGGGATCGTCGGGTGGCGGCGCGGGCGGCGACTACGTCATCTACCGCTACTTCCCCGCCGCCGGCCGAGTGGCCGACGGGTTCCCGAACGTGGGCCGGGTGACGGAGGCGTTCGGCTCCGCGGGCTTCGAGGTGACGCTGACGACCAAGGTGGCGCAGCCCACCGCGCCCAGCCTGCGGAGCCTGTACGAGCGCACGGTGGCCCGGGCCGACTCCACCCTGGCGGCCATCGACGACGACGACTTCGCCGCGGGCCTGGATGTCCTCCGCCGCGACGCCGAGGCCGAGCCCGAGCGGGCACCCACACCAGTCATCGACCACCTCGACTTCGTCGTCCTGCGCTCCGCTGTGCGTGCGTAGGTCTGGCGACGCGACGGCGGGGCTCGGCCACGGACCGGCACGTCGAGCCCGCTGCCTCCTGGGCGCGCTCGCCCCGGGACGGCGATCGCACGCCTCAGGTCGGCGTGGGATCCGGCGCGGCGAGCGGAACGACGTACGACTCGACCCGGTCGACCAGGTCGCCGGCGAACACGAAGACGTCGCAGAAGGCGAACCGAAGGACCTCGCCGCTCCTCCGCCTCCCCTGCCCCGTGCCGGTCGTCACCACCGTGTCGCCCTCCTCGACGACCCGGTCGACGGTCAAGCTGGGGCTGCCCTCGAACTCGGGGTTCTCGATCTCGCCGTCGAACGCCTCCTTGCCCACCAGGTGCGTGTACCCGGGCAGGTCCCAGACGACGTCGTCGGTCAGGCAGGCCAGGATCTGCCCGTGGTCGCTACGGCGAAAGCCGTCGAAGTACCGCTCGACGACGTTCTTGCGTGGTGACATCCGCTCATCCTCCCGGGGGCAACGCGGTCAGCTGTCACCGTGTAGTCGAAGCCGAGGAGCCCCGCGTGACATCCCCATGCGGTGGCATCCCATCCGGCAGCGACGTATCAGGCGGACGATGAGCGGGCGACGAGGTGCCCGCACGAACGCGATCTCGTTGCGGCGTGACAGCTCGTCGGCGAGGGAGCGCAGCCGCGCGGCGGCCTCAGCCCGGCATGCCGCCGCCGTCGACGCGGACGCGGACGCCCGTGACGTAGTTCGCGCCGTCCGACACGAGGAAGCGCACGACGTTGGCCACGTCCTCCGGCCTGCACACGTGGCCGAACGGGGCATGGGCGTCGAGGTCGTGCGCCGCCGTCGCGGCGCCGCGGGTCGTCGCCCGGGTGAGGCGGTCGCCCATCTCGGTGGCGACCAGGCCTGGGGCCACGACGTTGACGTGGATGCCGTGGCGCCGCACCTCCTTGGCCAGCGTCATGGCGAGCGCGTCGAGCGCGGCCTTGCCCATGTTGTACGGCGCCCCGTTGGCGTCCAGGTGCTCCGAGGCGATCGACGAGATCATCACGATGTCGCCCCGCGGCTGGTCGACCATGTGCGGCACGCATAGCTTGGCCAGGTGGAAGCCGCCGTGGGCGTGGGTGCGGATCACCCGGTCGAGCTCGCCGGGATCGGTGTCGACGACGCTGTTGCCCCGGCTGGCGATCCCCCCGTTGTGCACCAGGATCGACGGCGGCCCGAGCACGTCGTGCACCCGCTCGACGATCGCCTGGCAGGCGGCGAAGTCGCTCACATCCGCCTGCACGGCGATGGCCCGCCGGCCGAGGCCCTCGACGTCCTCGACGGTCCGCGCCGCGGCATCGGCGTCGCGCCGGTAGTTCACCGCCACGTCGCAGCCGTCCGCCGCGAGGGCGAGGCAGATGGCCCGCCCGATCCCGCGGCTCCCGCCCGACACCAGCGCCACTCGCGTCACCCGACGAACGTAGCCCCTACCCGTGACCGGGCACCGGAAGCTCCCGCGGTCAGCCGCGGGTGACCTGGCGGCACAGGGTGGTGAGGCCCGTCCACACGTCGAGCGGAGCGCGGGGCCGGCACGTGACGCATCCCGGTCTGCCGTCGACGGGGACGACCTCGACCACTCCCCCGTCCGGGGCCCAGGCCAGCACCATCACCGAGGTGAGTGGTGCACCCGGCCGGCTCGACCAGCGCAGGTCGGCGAGCGCCACACCGCCGGGCGCGCCGGCCGCGGCCACCAACTCGGCCCACGGACGTCGACCGGGCCCGAACACCGGCGGGCCGTCGTGGGCCGGCGCGCCAAGCACCTCGGCGAGCACCCGGGCGACGGCGGTGGGGCGGGGGTGCCACCGCAGCTCCTGCGCCGCGTCGACCTCGTGGCCTCCGGGAAGCACGAGCACTCCCGTCGCGCCCGCGAGCACCTCGACGGTGGGACGGCGACCCCCGCACCAACGTCGCACCGCCGCCCGGGCGACGACCGACCCGAGCACCGCCACCACCGGGTTCACCGCCGGGTGGACCACGCCCCGGACGATGAGGCCGGCGCTGGCGAGGTCGCCGACCACCGGGTCGTCCGGGTCGCCCCGCCCCAGCACCCACGACTGGAGCGCGTCGAGCTGACGCCGCGTGGCGACGACCCGGCCTGCCTCGACGTCGAGCAGCGCGCTCACGTGCCGGCGACGCGGATCGACCGCACGGCCGCGACGAGGATCGGAGCCAGCCGAGGCCAGTCGTGATCGGCGACGACCGCGGTTGCCACCACGGAGACGCAGGCGGGCTCGGGCCCCGCCGGAGACGGAAGATCGACCAGGTGGTGTTGCGTGACGGTGAGGTCGATGCCCAGCAGCTCGATCGCCAGCGTGAGATCGAGGTGGGGACGGGGGCGGTGGCTGGTCGCCAGGTGCACGAGGTGGCCGCCGACCGTGGCGACGATCCCGGCGAGCTCGGCGTCGCAGTAGGCGGCGAGCGTGGCGACGTCCGGCGTACGCGACCTGGTGACGCTCAGCGTGGGCGTGAGATCCCCCAGCCAACGACGGGGCCGGGCGACCAGCGCCACCGGACCGTCGTGAACGGTGCGATCCCAGCCGTTCGGCAGATCGACGTCGACGTGGCTGCCGCCCGAGTCCTTCACGTCGCTCACGGCCCGAACGGGGGTCGGGCGTCGCGGCCCCCGGCAGCCGGCCGGTCGGCCGGGTCGACGGTGATCGGTCGGCGCTCGGAACGCTCCCTCGGCGTGCGCCCCGGGCGGACGAGCACCAGCTCGTCGTCGACGACCTCCCAGCCCCGCTGGCAGGGTGGGCGGAGGCGGTCGGGGAGCCCGGTCCAGAAGTACAACATCAGCGCCACGGCACCGACCGTCACGAGGAAGGCACCGACACAGCTGGCCGTCCACCAGGGCCCCCAGTCCTCGCCCTGGCCGAGCGCCATGCGCACGAGGTCGGTCGCGGCGATCAGCACGAACCCCGGCCCGGCGACCACGCCGAGATACCCCGACCCCAGCTTCGTCTTGTACCTGCGGTTGGTGCCCCAGATGCTGCGCCACGGTCCGACCGTGCGCTCGTGCTGCTCGATCGGGCGCGGCTCCTCGCCACGCCAGGTCTTCACGCCGTTCCGCACCACCCAGATCATCAGGCTGAGCATGCCGAGCTGGAGGACGACACGGTTTCCCGTGTCGTCCATCGCACTCGCCAGGCACACCGACGTCGTCATGGCTCTGCCTGCCCGGAGCCCGCCCATGGATCGGGCGGCGGCGGTCGGCCGGCGGACACCGCTGCCGGTGCGGGCCCGGGCGGAGCCGTCGTGGACGTCGTGGTGGTGCCCGTCGACACCCACGGGGGGGCCGACGTGTCGTCGTAGCCGACGATGCGCTCCAGAACGTCATCGTCCGGCAGGATGCTCATCACTCGGTCGCTCAGCAGCGGATCGTCGGCCGTCGCGAGGACCGCGAGATCGGAAGCCTGCAGGTCAGCCTGTGCAGCGACGCGCGCGTTCACCTCGACCTCGTCCGCGGCGATCGCACCGGTGATGGCATCGAGATCGTGCTCGCCGGGCGGTGGCGGCCGCATGAAGGGGAAGGCCGTCACGACCGCATCGCCGGCCATGCCTCCAGCAACCGCGCCCGCCACTCCGAAGACGGTCGAACACACCGGCGCCGCAGGTCCGCAGGCAGCACCGAGCTGCACGCCGACCCACCCCGCGCCGACCGACGCGATGCTGACGGTGCCGCCGCGGGTGACCGCGCGGGCGACACGTTGCCGGGGTGGGAGGCCGGCGTCGGCGTACCACTGCTCGCCTGCGCCTGCGAGGAACGCCAGGGCAGCGCCGGCCCGTCCCACCCAGGTCGCAGCCGTTGCCAGCCGGGGCGCCGTCGCGGTCGGCAGCATCAGCCGGGCCGACAGCTCGGCCTGCGACAACCGGGTGACCACCGCGCCATCGGCCAACACCGCCACCACGCCGGACTCGGCCCGCAGCGTCACCGTCACACCCGGCGGCAGGTCGGCCGACCCCATGGCCGCCCCCTCGAGCAGCGGGCCCAGCACGTCGGTGACCGTGGCCCCGTCGCCCAGGAGCTCGACCCACGCCGGCGGACCGTCGGGGTCGTAGTCGACACCCAGGTCACCTGCGAGCTGGGACGCCGCGCCCTGGGCGACCCCGCGGTACGGATCGGACCACCCGCCCAGCGCATCCTCGATGCGGGCGTCGGCGAGCGTCATCTCGCCGTCGAAGCCGAACCAGCCGGGCAGGCCGGCAGCCTGGCCGGCGCGGCGGAACGCCCCGCCAACCGCGCCCGTCCACTGTCCGAGGTCGCGCAGCGCGGCCGCCACCGCGCGCACCATCTCGTCGCTGTCCTCCGTCGGCGCCCGGTGGCCCGGATCGCACGACGACCGGTAGGCGACCAGCGCGTCGTCGAGCAGGCCCGCCCGGACGCCGAGACCATCAGACAACGCCCCCACCGTCGCGTGGAAACGCTCGAGTCGCGCCGGTCGGCACGAGGACTCACCGCTCGTCATCGCTCACGGGCTCCAGCTCGCGGCCGCCTCGATGGCCTTGGCCCGCACGAGGGTGGCGAGCACGAACAGCCCCTCGGCCAGCAGCCGCAGCGACACGTCCTGGCGCAGTGTCTCGACGTCGAACACCTCGCGGAACCGACCGCTCCAGTCCTCGGTCACGACCGGGACGTCGAGCTCGATGACCGAAGCCGCCTCGAGCAAGGACTGGGAAGTGAGCAACAGCTGGTCGGCGGCGGCGTCGGCCGCCCCGAAGTCGAACCTCCAACCCGTGACCGCGTTCGGACCGCCGGCACCGAACCGGCCGGGCGTCACGGGTGCACTGACCGCCTGGTCTGCCATGGTCACCACTCATTACCATCACCTAGCTTGATTACCAAGCATTATCCGTGTATTCCCATGTCGTTCGAACACAGGGAACGTAGCAGGCGCCGGCACCGGGGTGTCGGGTTCCTTCAAGACGCCGGCGCCGGACGGGTCGATGCTCGAGCCATGACAGACATCGCCGACCGCTACGACCGGCTCGCCGCCGACTTCGCCGCCACCATCGACGCCGTTCCCCCCGACCGCTGGGCGTCGCCGTCGCCGTGCGAGGACTGGACCGCCCGTGACGTCGTCGCCCACATCATCGGCAACCTGGGCCTGTTCGAGGGCTTCGTCGGCCGCGAGCTGGGCGACGTGCCCTCGACCGACGACGATCCCGCCGCCGCCTTCGCCGCGGCCAACCGGGTGGTCAGCCACCACCTGCACGACCCGGACGCGGCCGCCGCCAGCTTCGAGGGCGCCGTGTTCGGACACATGACCTTCGCCGAGGGGATCGACCGGTTCGTCTCGTTCGACCTGCTGATCCACCGATGGGACCTTGCCCGGGCGGCGGGCCTCGACGTCACGCTGCCCACGGACGAGGTCGCCCGCGCCTGGGAGGCCGCGACCGCCTTCGGCGACGCGATGCGGGGGCCGAACGCCTTCGGGCCCGAGGTCCCCGCCCCCGAGGGCGCCGACGACCAGACCCGGCTGCTCGCGTTCCTCGGCCGCAGGGTCTGAGCTCGCCGCCGGGCGGGCGGTGGGACCGCCCGCAGGGTCGGCGGGACCCGGCCGTCGCCGCACGTGGCGCCGGGCCGGCCGCACACGGGGAGCACGACGGCGCCGGGTCCTAGCATGCGCGCATGCGCTTCGACCTTCCCGCCGACCGGCTGCCGACCGCCTGGTACAACGCCCTGCCCCGCCTCGACGAACCGCTGCAGCCGCCGCTCCATCCCGCCACCCGAGAGCCGCTCGGTCCCGACGACCTGGCGCCGCTGTTCCCGATGGCGCTCATCGAGCAGGAGATGAGCCCCAGCCCCTGGATCGACGTCCCCGGCGAGGTGCTCGACATCCTCCGGCTGTGGCGGCCGACCCCCCTGGTGCGGGCCGAGCGGCTGGAACAGGCGCTGGGCACGCCCGCCCGCATCTACTTCAAGGACGAGTCCGTCAGCCCGGCCGGCTCGCACAAGCCGAACACGGCCGTGGCCCAGGCCTTCTACAACAAGGCCGAGGGCATCAGGCGTCTCACCACCGAGACCGGGGCCGGCCAGTGGGGCGCGGCCCTGGCGTTCGCCGCCTCGCAGTTCGACCTCGAGTGCAAGGTGTACATGGTGCACACGTCGTTCGACTCCAAGCCCTACCGCCGCATCCTGATGGAGACCTGGGGCGCCGAGTGCGTCCCCTCTCCGGTCGCCGACCCCGACAGCCCGGGCTCACTGGGCATGGCCATCAGCGACGCGGTCGCCGACGCCGCCAGCCGTGACGACTCGCACTACTCGCTCGGCTCGGTGCTCAACCACGTGCTGCTGCACCAGACCGTCATCGGCCTCGAGGCCAGGGAGCAGCTCACCCTCGCCGGCGAGGACCGGCCCGACGTGGTGCTGGCCTCGTGCGGCGGCGGCTCGAACCTGGGCGGCATCGCCTTGCCGTTCCTCGAGGACGACGGCGTCCGCCTGGTCGCCGTCGAGCCCACCTCGTGCCCCACCCTGACCAGCGGCAACTTCGACTACGACTTCGGCGACACGGCCGGGCTCACGCCGCTCCTGCCCATGTACACGCTGGGGCACGACTTCATGCCTCCGTCGATCCATGCCGGTGGCCTGCGCTACCACGGCGACAGCCCCATCGTGTCGGCGCTGGTGCGCTCGGGACGCATGGAGGCCGTCGCCGCGCCCCAGTCGAAGGTGTTCGAGGCCGCCGTGCTGTTCGCCCGCACCGAGGGCAAGCTCCCGGCGCCCGAAACGGCCCACGCCATCCGGGCCACCGTCGACGAGGCGCTCGCCGCCAAGGAGTCAGGCGAGGAGCGCGTGATCCTCTTCAACTACTCGGGCCACGGCTTGCTCGACCTGTCGGCCTACGACGCCTACAACCACGGCCAGCTCATCGACGAGTAGCGGAGCTGGCCCGTCCCCGGTCAGCGCAGGGCGGGGTGACGGCCGGTGGCCAGGACCCGCAGCCGGCCGAGCATCGACTCCCGGGCCAGCTGGTACACGGCCGGGTCGTCGCACAGCCGAGCGTGCAGGTTGGCCGCCATGCCCAGGGCGTCGAGCTCGAACGCGACGGTGGCGGGATCGGCCTCCGGGTCGAGCTCGCCCCGCCGCTGCGCCGCGGCGACCACGGCCGCGTAGGTGTCCAGCCAGCCCCGACGCGCGGCGGCGATCTCGTCGCGCAGCCGTCCCGGCTTGGCGTCGTACTCCGCCGCCACGCTGAAGAAGAAGCAGCCCCCGGGGAACACGCCCCGCCGGCTGTAGGCCAGGAAGCGGTCGCACAGCGCGACCAGGCGACCGAGCCCGTCGGGCACGTCGAGGGCCGGGGCCACCACCGCGTCGACGAACCGGTCGGACGCGGCCCGGATCGTGGCGAGCTGCAGCTCCTCCTTCGAGCCGAAGTGGGCGAACACGCCCGCCTTGCTGACCTGGAGGTCGGCGGCCAGGCGGCCGATGGTCAGCCCGTCCAGACCCTCGATCGAGGCGATGTCGGCCGCCCGCCGCAGCACCGCGGCGCGGGTGCGCTCGCCCCGGGCGAGCCGGCCGTCGGTCACCGGCGCGCGCCGGCGCGGCGCTCGGCCAGCCACGGGCGCCATGCCTCGGCCAGCGCCGGCGAGCGCAGGGCCCGCTCGACGATCTCGGCGTCGGCGGCAGCTGCGGCGTCGTCCCCGCGACGGCGGCCACCGCCGTCGCGCCCGCGGAACATGACCGCGAACAGCTCGTGGACGCTCGGCGCCTCGTCGTCGCGCTGGTCGAGGACGAAGGGCCCCTGGGTGGGCACGGTGCCCGGCTCGAGCACCCGCAGGTACCAGCCGGTGCGCCCGGTCGCGATCATGCGGGGCCCGATGTCGCCGCGCCCGGCGTGCAGCGCCAGCTTGAAGCACGGCGCGCGGGGCTGGCTGACCTGCACCACGGCCGGGCCCCAGCGCCACACGTCGCCCAGCCGGACCTGCCGCTCGGTCGTGCCGGCCAGGGACACGTTCTCGCCCAGCCCGCCCACGTCGACGTCGAAGCCGTCCTGGCGCCAGGCCGGATAGTGCTCGGTGGGGTAGACGTACACGGCCATGTCCCGGCCGCCGTGCACGGACAGGTCGGCCTGGCGGTCGCCGGCCAGGTTGGTGAGGCCGAGCTCGATCGTGGCCGCCTCGACCCGGGACTTGCCGATGGCGCTCTCGACCTCTCGTCCCCGCACTCGGCCGATGATCCGGGGCTGGCCGACGTACACGGCGGTGACCTCGACGACGTGGTCTGGGTGCGCAGTCATGGTAGAAAACTATACGACCGATCGTTTAGATTTCAAACGGGCGACTTTGTTGTCGGCCGTGCGCGAGCACCTCGCCGGCACGGCTCAGCCGTCGTAGGCGGCCCGCAGCGCGGCGACGTCGAACTTCTGCATGGTCATCATCGCCGCCATGACGCGCTCCACCTGCTCCCGCGTGCCGCTCGACACCATGTCCATGAACTGGACCGGGATGATCTGCCACGACACACCGAAGCGGTCCTTCAGCCAGCCGCACTGGCTCTCCTCGCCGCCGTCCGCGGTCAGGACCTGCCAGTAGTGGTCGACCTCCTCCTGGCCGTCGCACTCGACGAAGAACGAGAACGCCTCGGTGTGCGGGAACCGCGGCCCGCCGTTCAGGCCCTTGACGTGCTGACCGGCCAGTTCGAAGTCGGCGGTGAGCACGTTCCCGTCGGGCGTGCGGTTGATGCCGTGCACCTTCCCCTCGGGGAACACAGACGTGTAGAACTCGACCGCCTGCTCGAGGTCGTCGTCGAACCACAGGAACGGGGTGATGGCCCTCATTTGGATCTTCCTCCTCGGTGCAGGCGGCACCGTGCCGCTGCGTCACCCCCTACAACGAGGGGGGCGGCCGGGAGTCATCGCTGCCGACGTCGCCGGGCTCCGGCCGCCGACCGGCGGGGCGGGGCTCAGCGGCCCCGCCGGTCGGTGCGCGGGTCCCGAGGGGTGGTACCGATCGACGGGCGGTCGTCAACGTCCCGCGTCTCGCCCTCGAGCTCCGGCTCGCGCCCCCCGAGGTACACGGCGAGGGCGGTGCCGCCGGCCAGCGCGCCGCAGACCGCGGCGATGAGCATCCGCCAACCGAGGCCCAGGCTGCCCCACTCGATGAGGCCGAGCGGCAGGAACAGCAGGGCGCCGATGACGCCGCCGACGAGTGCGCCCGCAAGACCGCCCTTGAACTGCGCATCGGTGAGGGCACCGAGGCCCAGCCAGGACTGCGCTACCTCGTTTTGCTGCTCCTGGCGCAGGACACCCCGCTCGGCGGCGGCCGCCGAGGGCCCGGTGACGTACTTCCGGTCTCCCGGAGCGGGGGCGGTGCGATCGTCGATCGCGTCCTCCGTCCGCTCCGCCCACGTCGGTCGTCGGCTGGTCATGACGTCAGGTCGGCTCAGGCGGTCCGGACCGAGCGGCGCTCGACCCGGCGGCCGTGCCGACGCTCGCGCGAGGCGACCAGGATGAACGCCAGCACGAAGCCGCCGACGGCCAGCGCGATGGCCCAGTTCCGCTCGATGGCGAACTCGGGGTTGGCCACGTCGGGCTCGATGGCGACGATCGTGGCGGCCACGCCGATCGCCGCGGCCACGAGGGCCGCGAACATTCGGGCGCCGGCCAGCCCTGCCAGCACGAGCAGGACCCCCGCACCGATCTCGACGGCGCCGAGCAGCGGCGTGTGATCCATGCCGAGCACCTGCTCGACGGGCTCGTACCAGGTCGAGTTGACCCCGGTGCGCACCAGCGCCAGGACCCCGAACACGATCAGGGCGATGCCGGCGGCCACGGCGAGGGCGGAACCGAGGTCCCACCGCGTCTCCCGGACGTCGACCGCCTCCTCGCTCCCGACCTCTCGGCCGAGGTCGTCCCGGTCGGGGACGTACGGGCGGCCGTCGCCGCGCTCGTCGTAGGCGGCGTCGCCCTTTGAGCGGACGGTCTCGTTGTCGTCATGCCGATGCAACAGGCGCATTGGTCCTCCTCGGATCGACGTGAGGACTGGCTACCCGTGGCCCGGAAATGCCATACCTGACCGCCGCACTCCGTGACTTTCGCCGGACGATGCGTGCCGAACCGGTTCGACGCCGCCGTGACCCGCCGCGGGTCAGGGTTGGGCGTCGAGGAAACCCAGCGCGGCGTCGATGAAGCCGAAGTCCTTGGGCGTGGCGAAGTGGTCGACGCCGCGCAGGGGGCAGAAGGCGGCGTCGGGCAGCGCGTCGACCAGCGGGTCGGCCGGACCGGCGAAGTCGCGGTCGCCGAGCACCACCAGCGCCGGGACCGTGACCTTGCCCAGGATGGCGGCGTCGAGCCGCGGCCGCGGGCAGCGGATGCAGGCCGCGAGCGCGTGACGGTCGACGCCAGGCTGCGCGGCGAGCCCGGCGAAGTACTGCACCACGGGGTTGACCGACGCCGCGTCGCCCTCGATCGCCCGGGCGATGGCGTTGGAGCCGTCGTCGCGGAACAGGTTCGCCCCCACCCCGGCCACCACGACGCGGGCGAACCGGTCGGGCTCCTCGGCGGCGAGCGTGAGGACGATCCGGGCACCGAGCGAGAACGCCACCACGTCGACTGGCCGGTCAGGCAGGTGGGCCGCCAGGTGGCTCTCCATGGCGCGGTAGGCATCGGGGTCGTGCGGCTTGTCGGCCTCCCCGTGGCCCAGCAGGTCCGGAGCGATGACGCGGCGGCCGGCGTCGCCGAGCAGGTCGATCCACCCGTTGTCCCCCCACGTGCGTGCGGCCGAGGTGGCGAAGCCGTGGACCAGCAGGACCGGTTCGTCGCGCATGGGCGCCGTTTCTACCCGATGGGCCGACGCCCGGGCACCTACAGCTGGGGCAGGTCCTGGGCCATCCCGATGAGTGGCGCCAGCGGATCGCCGACGTCCGCGAGGCGGTCGAGCACCGTGCGCACCGTCCAGCCGTCGGGGCGCAGGTCCGAGTCGTCGAGCTCGTCCCAACGGATGGGCACCGACACCGGCCCGCCCGGCCGGGGGCGCACGCCGTAGGGCACCACGAGGGTCTTGTTCACGGCGTTCTGCGTGTAGTCGAGGCGGGCGAGGCCGGCGCGCTCGTCCCGCCGCCAGGCCCAGCTCACCAGGTCGGGCACCGTGGCACCGATCGAGCGCGACACCTTCTCGACCCATGCTCGCGTCTCGGTGAACGAGTAGCCGGGGCGCACGGGCACCCAGACCTGGATGCCCCGCTGGCCCGAGACCTTGGGGCACCCGGTCACGCCCAGGTGGTCGAGCGCCGTGCGATGGAGCCGGGCGAGCAGCACCACCTCGTCGAAGCTGGTGTGCTCGCCGGGGTCGATGTCGAACAGCGCCCATGTCGGCTCGTCGGGACGGTCGATCCGCGAGGTCCACGGGTGCAGCTCGACGGCGCCGTAGTTGGCCAGCCAGGCCAGGGCCGCCACGCTGTCGGGGACGATGTAGTTCTCGGTCTCGCCCTCGTCCGCGTCGGGGTTCCGCCACGTGCGCAGCCATGCCGGCGCCCGCGGCGGCACCTCCTTGTGCCAGAACCCGGGGCGGTCGACGCCGTCGGGGAAGCGGTGCATGTTCACGGCCCGGTCGGCCAGGTAGGGCAGCATCGCCGGCGCGACGCAGGCGTGGTAGCGCACGAGGTCGCGCTTGGTGAGCGGCGGCTCGTCGCCGCGACCGGACACCAGCACCTTGTCGAGGTTGGTGAGCGAGAGCCGCCGCCCCTGGAGGTGCCAGCGACCCTCGCGCCCCAGCGCATCCAATGCCGCAAGCTCGTCGGGCGTCGGGCCCTCCCAGCGGGGGACCTCGGTCGCGGAGACGGCGACCTCGGCCTCGCCCGGCGGCAGGTCGCTACGCCACAGCGCCTCGGGAGCGGCGGCGACCTCGTCGTTGGTGCGCCCCGACTTCACCGACGCGGGGTGGTCCTCGGGATCCCACCCCTTCTCGGCGCTGTCGTCGTTCTTGTGCACGAGCAGCCACTGCTCACGGCCACCGCCGCCGTCACCGTCGCGACGCACCAGGGCGAACCGGCCCGACAGCTTCTCGCCCCACACGTCGAAGTGCAGCTCGCCGGCCGCGATGGCCGCGGCGGGATCGTCGGTGCCCGATGGCGCCCACGTCCCCCGGTCCCACACGATGACGTCGCCCCCGCCGTACTCGCCGGACGGGATGACCCCCTCGAAGTCCGCGTACTCCATGGGGTGGTCCTCGACGTGCACGGCCAGGTGGCGCTTGCCGGGGTCGAGCGTCGGGCCCTTGGGCACCGCCCAGCTCGCGAGCACGCCGTCGACCTCGAGGCGCAGGTCGTAGTGCAGGCGGCGGGCCCGGTGGCGCTGCACCACGAACATCGGGCCGCCGACTCCGCCGTCCGCGCGGGCGTCGCCGGCGGGCTCGGGCGTGCGGGCGAAGTCGCGCTTCGCCTGGTAGTCGGCGAGCGGCGGGCGGCGCCTGGTCGACCGTGCCACGGCACCTGCCTACCCGGATCCGGCCGCACAGGAAACCCCCGTGGGGCACGTCCAGACGGCGGCGGCCGTCAGCTCCCGTCGACGCCCGCGGCGGCGCGGGCCGTCCGGCGCTCGTCCGGGTGCAGCTCGAAGAGCCGGTACGCCCGACGGATCACCGGCTGGGCGACATTGCGCACGCGCACCCCGCCCGGCGTCGTGCCTCGCTCGGTGCCGTTGTGGGCGTGCCCGTGCACGACGAGGTCGGCGCCGGCGTCGTCGATGGCCTCGGCCAGCAGGTAGCTGCCGAGGAAGGGGTACAGCTCGGGCGACTCGCCCCGCAGGGTGTCGCGCACGGGTGAGTAGTGCAGCAGGACGATGCGCACGTCGACCCCGTCGCAGGCGGCCATCGCCGCGCCCAGGCGGTCGGCGGCCTCCGTCGCGTGGCGGGCGAACGCCTTGGTCTCGTCCTCGCCGAACTCGCTCACGCACGCCCCGGCGAACCCGCCGCCGAACCCCTTGGCCCCCGCCACGCCCACCCGGCAGCCGCCGACGTCGAACGTCGCAGCCGAGCCCTCCAGCACCGCCACGCCCGCCGACTCGAGGACGCCGACCACCTCGCCGGCACGCCCGGCGTGGTGGTCGTGGTTGCCCAGCACCGCGGCCGTCGGCACGCCCGCGCGCGCAACTGCATCCGCGACGACCTGGACCTCCTCGGGGGTGCCGCAGCGGGTGAGGTCGCCCGCCAACAGCAGCAGATCGGCGTGGTCGGCGACGCAGTCGAACCCGGCGTCCAGCCGCTCGATCGAGTCCCGCTCGACGCCGGCGTGGACGTCGCCCACCGCGGCGATGCGCAGGGGCCCCATCAGCCGAGCTCTTCGGCTTCCGCGCTATCGGGTTGCCGGCTCGGCACCACCTCGACGTCGTTGACGATCTCCGCCCCCGGCGCCAGCTCGCTCGCGATCATCCCCACGGCGTCGCGCTGCGCGACGGACGACACCGCGCCGCGCACGACGACCGTCGTACCGATCACGGACACGTCCAAGCCCAGCTCGTGCACCCGGCTGTCGGTGGCCAAACCGGTGCGGAGGTGCTCGGCCATGTACTGCGGCTCGGAGGACATCTCACGGGCCCTTGGTGTGGATCAGGGGTCCGACCGTCGACCTCATCACAGCCTCCTCGGGCGCGGCGGATCGG
>DASSCS010000104.1:0-27045 GCA_035697515.1 Acidimicrobiales bacterium | reverse complement strand
GGAGCCGCCACCACCGGGCCCGGGCGAGCCGCCGGCCCCTGACGTGGTGCCCGCGTGAGACCCGCGCCGCTCGCCGCCGCCGACTGCGAGCGCATCCGCGCCGGGCCGGTCGGCCAGCCGGTCAACGCGGCGTCGTCCCTGGCGTACCTCGGCGCCGGCGCCGACCTGATCGCCCGGGGCCGCCGGGCGCCGGCCGGCCGGCGGGCCTGGCTGGTGGCGTACGGCGCGGCCACCGCGGCCAACGGGATCGGGGGCGTCGCCTACCACGGGCCGGGCGGGGTGGTGAGCCGCTGGCTGCACGACAGCGCCCTGCTGGCGACCCTGGGGCTGATGGCACTCGCCGACGCCGAGCGCCTGGCGGGCGACGAGGGCTGGTGCCGCGGCTCCCTGGCGGTGGTGGCCGGTGCGGGCGCGCTGGCGGCCGTGCCCCGGGTGAGCGGCGCCGCCCAGGCGGCTGCCGGCGGGATGCTCGTTGCCGGCGAGGCGGCCACGTTCGTCCGTGGCCACAGGGGTGCCCGCGCCGACGGTGCCGCTCGCGCCGTGGGGCCCGGGCCGCCCGGGCGTGTCGGGCGGCCGACTCGCGCCGCGAGTGCCGGGAGGCCGCGGCGCCGCTACGTGCCGATGCTGGTGGGAGGGGGCGTGGCGGCGGCCACTTACCGGGCGAGCCGGTCGGGCGGCCCACTGTGCCGGCCCGACTCGCTGGTGCAGGGCCACGGGATCTGGCACGTCCTCACCGCGCTGATGCTGTGGTGGTGGGGCCGCGAGGCGCTCGACGGCGGCGACGCCGCCTGACGGGTTGCCGCAGGCGTCGAGGGAAGCCGCCCGGTCTCGACGGTCGATCGTCGCCGACCCGTGGTCAGCTGGTCATGCCGCCCAGGCCGACCAGCCCGCGGGCCAGCTCGATCTCGCCCATGTGGCGCAGCCCGTGCTGGTAGATCCAGCACTCGAGGGCGTCGAGCACGGTGATGCCCTGCTCGCCGGCCACCCGGGCGCTGAACGTGTCGGCGACCACCGGGGGCAGCGGCCGGGGAATGATCACCCGGGTCAGCTCGGCGCCGTCGAGGTCGTCGAGCCAGGCCTCGGTGCGGCCGAACACCGCCCGCTGGTACTCGCCGAACGCCGCGTAGTCGCCGATGCGCTGGTGGACCATCTCGTCGACGGTGCGCTCCTTGCCGTGGTCGTCGACGGCCATCCGCACCCGCGCCTGCCAGCGGGCGTCCCACAGCACGGGCTGGCCGCTGATCACGGCGAAGCTGACGTCCTGCATGTTGGTGTAGTGGAAGAGCGAGAAGGCGATGGGGAGCACGCCCTCTCGCTCGAAGTGGTTGACGTGCTCCGGGCCCATGGTGGCGACGGCGTCGGCGTAGAGGGAGTGCATGGCCCGCATGCGCCGCCGGAGCGAATCGACCGTGAGATCGATCAGCGTCGAGGTCATGCGGGACACCGTAAGTATTGTCATAGTTGCTGTCAATAGGTATTGTCACAGACGCCGTCAATAGTTAGTCTCGGGGCGTGACAGAGACGACGGCGCCCCCCGACGGGCGCAACCAACGTCGCGACCGGAACCGTGGCGCGGTGGTCGAGGCCCTGCTCGGCCTGTACCGCGAGGGCAACGTGGGCCCGAGCGCCGAGCAGATCGCCGAGCGGGCCGGCATCTCGGCCCGCTCGGTGTTCCGCTACTTCGACGACGCCGACACCATGGTGCGCGCCGCGATCGCCCGCCAGCAGGCGCACCTGGCCCCGCTCTACGCCCTCGACGCCTCGCCCGGCATGCCGCTGCCCGAGCGCGTCGAGCGGTTCGTCGCCGCCCGGGTGCGGCTGCTCGAGGGCATGGGCGAGGTGGGTCGGGTGGCCCGCTCGATGGCGGCGCGGCAGCCGCTCATCCTGGCCGAGCTGGCCCGCATCCGGGGCACCCTGCGCCGCCAGCTCACCGGCCTGTTCGCCCCCGAGCTCGATGCGCTGGCCCCAGGCGAGCGGTCCGCGGCGGTGGCCGCCGCGGACGTGGTGACCTCGTGGGAGGCGCTCGACCTCATGCGCAACGACCAGGGCCTGACCCGCGACCAGGCCGTCGACGCGATGGCCGCGGCGGTCCTCCGGCTGCTGGGCGGCGACGCGCGCGCCGGGGCGACCGGCGGGGGCGGTCCGTGATGCGGGGCTCGGTCCGGCGAGAGGTGGTCATCGCGGCCGGCGCGGACGACGCCTGGCGCCTGGTGGGCCGGCCCGAGCTGCTGCACACCTGGTTCCCCGGCGTCGTCGACTGCCGGGTCGAGGGCGACCGGCGCACGGTCACGCTGGCCACCGGGCTCACGTTCGACGAGACGATCCTGACCAACGACCCGCTGCAGCGCCGGTTCCAGTACCGCATCTCGGGCGGGCTCTTCGCCGAGCACCTCGCATCGCTCGACGTCGTCGCGCTCGGCGAGCACCGCTGCCTCGTCACCTATGCCACCGACGCCGACCCCGCGACGCTGGCGATCGTCCTCGGCGGCGCCATGGGCGGCGCGCTGGACGAGCTGCGCCGCCAGCTCGAAGGAGCCGCGGCGCCGGCCGCATCGGGAGCGGCCGCTCCCACGCCGCGCGCCGCAACCCCCGCAGCCCCGGGAGGCGACCGCTGATGGGCCGCAAGATCCTGTTCGTCACCACCGACCAGCAGCGCTACGACACGCTCGGCTGCAACGGGGGGCAGCTCAGCCGCACCCCCGTCATCGACGGCCTGGCGGCCGACGGCATCCGCTACGAGCGGGCCGTGCCCCAGTCGGTGGTGTGCATGCCCTCGCGCTCGACCATCGTCACGGGCCAGCACCCCAGCAGCCACGGCGTGTGGATGAACGGCGTGGCGCTGCCCGTCGACGCCCCCTCGGTGGCGGCCGTGCTGCAGCGGGCCGGCTACCGCACCGCGTTGGTCGGCAAGCCCCACTTCCAACCCTTCCTCGACCCGTTCGGCCGCTTCGTCGAGAACGGCCTGGCCGGTGACGGCGCGCCCACCGTGACCTCGCCGTGGTTCGACGGCACGTCCGGTCCCCACCGGGGCTTCGAGCACCTCGAGTTCGCCACCCACGTGCCCGCCGGCCCGCTGCACTGGGCCCGCTGGATGACGTCGACCCACCCGGAGGCGGTGGCCGGGTTCTACCCGGTGCTCGACAGCGAGCTCGAGGTCAACGCCGAGGGCGGCGGGGCCACCGGCGCGCCGCAGGTGAGGGACAACCCCGTCCCCCGCGAGCTGTACCACACCGACTGGGTGGCCGACCGCACCATCGCCTGGCTCGACGCGCTCGACGCCGGCGACGACTGGTTCTGTTGGATGAGCTTCCCCGACCCCCACCACCCGTGGGACCCGCCGGTCGGCGAGATGGGCCGGGTCGACTGGCGCGACGTGCCGCTGCCCGCCGGCTACGTCGAGCGCCGGGCCGAGCGGGAGCGCATCCTCGACGCCAAGCCTCGCCACTGGCGGCTTTGGTACGACGGCGCGCTCGTGTCGAACTACGAGGCCCCCACCCGCTGGGTGCCGGCCACACTGACCGCCGACCAGGTGCGCGAGGTCAACGCCCGCAACGCGGTCGAGGTCGAGCTCATCGACGAGGCGCTGGGCCGGGTGCTGGCCGCGGTCGCCGCGCGGGGCTGGTCCGACGATCTGGACGTGATCTTCACCACCGACCACGGCGAGCTGCAGGGCGACTTCGGGCTGCTGTTCAAGGGGCCCTACCACGTCGACGGCCTCATGCGGCTGCCGCTGGTGTGGCGGCCGGCGCCCTCGGCGGGCGGGGCGCCGGCCGTCGTCACGCGACCCGTGGGGCTGGTCGACCTGGCCCCCACGTTCTGCGGCATCGCCGGCCTGCCGGCCGAGCCGTGGATGGAGGGCGCCGCGCTGCCCCCGGACGACGCGGCCGCCGACGCCGACCCCGGACGCTCCGGCAGCGTGTTCACCGAGTGGGACAGCGAGCTGCTGGGCGTCGACGTGCACCTGCGCTCGGTCACCCGGGACGGCTGGGTGTGCACCGCCTACCGGCGGGGCACCGTGCACGACGGCAGCGAGGGCGAGCTCTACGACCTGACCGACGATCCGCTCCAGCGGGTCAACCGCTGGGGCGATCCCGCCGCGGCCGGCGTGCGTGCCGACCTGATGGACGAGCTGGCGGCCCACGCCCGCAGCCACCCGCCCCGGTCGCCCCGCCTGCCCGTCGAGGCACCGGTCTGAGGCCCGGCACGCCGCGTCGGGCTCAGGCGGGCCGACCGCCGGGCGCGCCGACCGCCTCGCGCAGGATCGACCGGCCCGGCTCGACGTAGCCCCGCGGCCGGAACGTGCCGTCGTCGGCCAGCCGGTAGACCCCGGCGATGTCGCCGGCCGCCACCCGGGCCACGGCGTCGACCACCCGGTCCACGTCGGCGAGGTCGTTGTAGCAACCGAGGCTGATGCGCACCAGGCCGGGCTTGCCGCTCACGTCGCCACGGCGGGAGCGCTCGAGCCGGGCGCTCTCGTCGCTTGGGGTCGCACCCAGCAGGTGGGCGATGTACGGCTGGGCGCAGAAGCACCCGTTGCGCACGCCGATCGCATGCTCGTAACCCAGGACCGCCGCCACCAAGGCGTGATCGATCCCCTCGACGCTGAAGGGAACGACGCCCACCTTGGCGCGCGCGGCCCCGGGCTGCGTGGGCCCGTGCACGGTCACGCCCGGCACCTCGGCCAGGCGCGCCATGGCGTACCCGGTGAGCCGGGCCTCGTGGTCGGCGATGCGGTCGAGCCCGACCTCGGCGAGGGTCAGCGCCGCGGCGGCCATGGCCACCGCACCCAGCACGTTGGGGCTGCCCGCCTCCTCGCGCTGGGGCAGGTCGTCCCAGCTCACGTCGTCGACCGTCACCGCCCGGATCGTGCCGCCGCCCTGCTGGTCGGGCTCGGCGGCGAACGCCCGCCGGTCGCCGATCAGCGCGCCGGTGCCGAAGGGCGCGTACATCTTGTGGGCCGACAGGGCGACGAAGTCGAGGTGGCCCGGATCGTGGTGGGGACGCATGTCGATGACGCGGTGGGCGGCGAGCTGGGCGGCGTCGACCAGCAGGCGGCCGCCGGCGGCGTGCACCTTGCGGGCGAGCAGGTGGACGGGCTGCACGACGCCGGTGACGTTCGACGCGCCCGACACGGCCAGCAGGGCCACCCGGCCGGCGTGCTCGGCGAGCAGCCGATCGAGGTGGTCGATGTCGAGCGTCCCGTCGGGCAGGGCGCCGACGTGCACGATCGAGGGGCCGCCCCGGGCCCGGGCCCGCGCCCGCCACGGCAGGTCGTTCGAGTGGTGCTCGAGCAGCGTGGTGAGCACCACTGCGTCGTCGTCCGCCCGCAGCGAGCGGGCCAGCCGGTTGACGGCCTCCGTGGTGTTCTTGGTGAAGACGACCGCGTCGCGCTCGTCGTGTGCGCCGACGAAGCGCCCGACGATCGCCCGCGCCCGCTCGTATGCGTCGGTGCTCAGCCGCGCCTTGTACCCCGTTCCCCGGTGCACGCCCGAGTAGAAGGGCAGTAGCCGCTCGACCGTGTCGAGCACGGCACGCAGGGCCGGCGTGCTGGCTGCGTTGTCGAGGTTGACGTAGGGGCGCTCGCGGCCGTCGAGGGTGGGCACGCACTCGTCCACGCCGATGACCAGGGACCGCAGGTCGAGCGAGGGTGAGCACGTCATGCGGCCAACGTACGGATGGCCGTCCGCGGGCGGTAGCGGGGTTCCCCTACATCTGCCCCGAGCCCGCGACGAGGACGTGGCCTGACAGCTCGGTGCGCGAGCGCACCCCCAACTTGCGGTAGGTGCGGGTGAGGTGGGCCTCGACGGTGGCCACGCTCACGAACAGCTCGCCGGCGATCTCTCGGTTGCGCCGGCCGGCGGCGACCAGGCCGGCGATCCTCGCCTCGGTCGGGGTCAGCTCGCCGCGGCACCGGCCCGGCGCCACCCGGCCCAGCTCGGCGTCGACCAGGGCCAGCCAGGACCGGGCGCCCATCGCGCTGAAGCGCGTGCGCGCCTCGCTGAGCACGTCCGCCGACGCCTGCCGGCGACCGGCCCGCCGCAGCGCACCGCCTTGCAGCAGCAGGGTGCGGGCGGCGTCGACCGCGTAGCCGAGGGCGGAGAACGCGCCCGCCGCCTCGCCGAGCAGGCCGGCGGCGCCGTCGTCGCCGGCCACCAGTGCCACCAGGCCGCGCCCCCGCCGGGCGGCCGCGTCGACCCACGGCTCGTCCAGCGCCGCGGCCTGCCCGTCGACGACGGCGGCCAGGGCGGCGCAGGCGTCGCCGTCGCCGGCCAGGGCCGTGGCCTCGACCGCATCGGGCACGATCGGCACGTACCCCGGGTGGCGGTGGCCCGAGCGCCGGGCCAGCTCGACCGCCGGTACCAGCGCGGCGGCCGCCGCCCGGCCGTCACCCGCGGCCAGGGCCGCGACGCCCAGCACGTGGTGGGCCGTGAGCAGCCGCGGCAGGTTGTCGTGGGCTTCGCCCCAGCCGCGCAGGCGGGCGGCCGCCGCCTCGGCCGCCGCGGCATCGCCCAGGTGGGCGTGCGCCAGCCCGACCGGGTAGTCGGCCCAGGCGGCCGCCTGCTCGTTGCCGGCGTCGAGCGCCGCCTCCCGGGCGTCGCGGCCCAGCTCGACGGCCTCGCCCAGGTGGCCGGAGGCCACCTCCAGCCGGGCCTGGTCGGCCAGCCGGTAGGGCCGCTGGAACTCGACGCCGCTGCGGGCGAACTCGGTGGTCAGCGCCTCGAACCGGCGCCGGGCCTCGTCCAGCCGGCCGCCCCACAGGCAGTGCCTGGCCCGCAGGACCTGGGGCCACCGCCCGAGGGGCGGGCAGGCGTGGTCCTCCGCCAGGGCCAGGGCGCGGTCCATCAGCCGGGGACGGGGGCACCCGGCGAGCAGGGTGGTCGTGGCCACGGTGCCCGACGCCAGGATCTCGAGCTCGGGGTCGGCCTCGCGGCGGGCGATGCCCAGGGCCTCGTCGGCCAGCGCCAGGCCGCGGCCGAGCTCGCCCCGGTACAGGCCGACCACGAAGCCGCGCAGCTCCAGCACCCGGCCCCGCAACCCGGCGTCGCCGACCGCATCGGCGTCCGCGAGCGCTCGGTCGAGGAAGTCGGCGCTGTGGTCGAAGTCGAGGAACACCCGCTGTGTGATGGCCTGGGCGCGCAGGGGACCGGGCCCCAGCTCCTCGACGAGCTCGTCGGTCAGCGCCAGTGCCCGGCCGGTCTCGCCCGCCGCGGCCCGGTACGAGATGCAGCGCAGGGCCCGCCGGGCGGAGGCCTCGTCGGGCAGCGGCGCCGAGACCCGCACGGCGTGGGCCGCCAGCTCGCCCGCCAGTGCGGGCGCGCCCCGCCGGCCTGCTCGCTCCGCCGCCGCCTCCAGCTCGGCGGCCACGGTCGGGTCGGGACCGGTCGCCGAGAGGGCCAGGTGACGGGCCCGGCGATCGCGGTCGGCGACGAGGGTGGCGAGCCGGGCGTGCACCGCCTGGCGCTCCAGCGGGTTCATGCCCGCCAGGACGACCGAGGCCAGCAGCGGGTGCGCGGCCCGCACCAGCAGGTCGTCGCCCACAGAGAGCAGGCCGTCGTCGATCGCCGACCTGACGAGCGCCGGTGGGCCGCCGCAGGCCTCGACCAGCGCGATGGCCGGACACGGGCCCAGTGCGGCCGCCGTCCTCAGCACGGTCAGCATCGCCGGGCTCACCGCCGCCAGCCGCCGCGCCAGCACGTCGCGCAGCGTGGCCGGGGCGACGGCGCCCAGGCGGTCGGTGGCCACCGCCGCCGACCGGGCGAGCTCGATCGCGTACAGCGGGTTGCCCCCGGACAGCTCGTGGATGCGGCCGAGGTCGGGGCGGGGGAGGGCCCCGACCTCGGCCGCCACCACATGGCGGATGGCGTCGGGCGGGAGCGGACCGAGCGCCAGCGCCGCGCCCCGGTCCCGGGGCACGACCTCGACGGGCGGGGACGGGCCCTCCTCCCCGGTGCGCTCGGTGGCCAGCACCGCGACCGGCTCGCCGTCGAGGCGGCGGAACGCGTGGCGCAGGGCGCGGGCCGAGACGGGGTCGCACCACTGCACGTCGTCGATGGCGACGACCAGGGGCGCCTCGGCGCCCAGGCGCCGCAGCGTGCGCAGCACCGCCCGGCCCCGGTCGAGCGGATCGATCCCCGGCTCCAGGACGCCGGCCTCGGGTGCGGCGTCGTCGAACAGGTCGCGGAGCGCCACCAGCGTGCCGCCCAGCTCCTCCTCGCCGGGCCGGGCGGCCAGCACGCGGTGACCGGCGGCCCGGTGGGCCTTCAGCGCCGCGCGCCACAGCGCGGTCTTCCCGATGCCCGCCTCGCCCCGGATCACCACGAAGGTGGGCCTCGACCCGCCCGGGCCGCCCGCGCCGAGGGATCGGACCAGCTGCTCGATGCGGTCGAGCTCGCGCTCGCGCCCCGGCAGCCACGCCTCGATGGCGCCCGACCTCCCCGCAGCGGACGCCCACAGGATCCGCGAGCTCGTCCTCACCCCCGTCCCTACGGTGGGGAGGGCTGTCTCGGTTCGAATCCCTACCCGCAAATCGGCAGGCCACGGCCGCAGGGTGTGGATAGCGTGCCGGGCATGGGGACCACGGGGCCGGCGACACCGGCGGGCGACTCGGCCCGAGCACCTCGATCCCCGAGCGCATGAGTGCCGATCTCGCCCGGGCCATGAAGGCACGCGACCGGGCCGCGGTGTCGCTGCTGCGGGCGACTCTGGCCGCGTTCGCCAACGCCGAGGCACCACCCGCGCCCGAGGCCACGACCTGGCCGCCCCCCGTGGTGGGTCGGCTGGTCGAGCACCCCCGCATCGAACTGTCGCACGCCGACCACGAGCGGATCGTCCGTGACGAGATCGCCGACCGCGAGGCCGCCATCGCCGAGTACGCCGCCGGCGGGCGGCACGACGAGGCGGCTGCGCTGCAGACCGGCGTCGCGCTGCTCGTCGCCTACCTCGCGTGAGGCGCGGTGGGGACGCCCGGTGGGCGGGAGCGGATCGCCGCCGACGGCCTCGTCGCCGGCAGCGGCCAGGCGACGGGAGGCCCGTGGCGTGACGGCGGGCGGCCGGTGGACGGTGGCGATGGTCGACACGCCCGCGCTGCTCCGCCTCGAGATCGAGACCGGGTGGATGACCGACGCCGACGGTCGGCTGGTGCGCAGCCGCACCCCGGAGTGGCGGCGCGTGCCGTGGCTGACGGTGGGCGCCGGCGCGGGCGGACTGTGCTGGGCGTTGTCGTCCGAGCTCCCCGCCGCGCTCGCCACCCCCGTGGCCGACGTGCTGGCCGCCACGGCCCCGCCCCACGCCACCCCCGCGGTCGGCTGGGCCCCCGGCCCCGCGGGCAGGCTGCTCGACCTGCTCGCCGACGCCGGGGCCCTCCGCGCCCCCTCGCGCGGCCCCGCCTACCTCGTGCCCTCGGTGCTGCGCGGCCACGACGGTGTCGAGCTCGTCCCCGGCGGCGAGGGCGACGAGGAACGGCTGCGGGGCATGCTGCCCGAGCGCGACCGCACCAGCCTGCTCGTGCCGTGGACCGTGGCGCTGGTCGACGGGCAGGTGGCGGCGGTGTGCGAGACGGCCCGGTCGGCGCCGACCTCGGTCGAGGCCGGCGTCTGGACCTACGAGCCCTACCGCCGGCGGGGCCTGGCCGCGGCCGTCACGGCTGCGTGGTCGGCCCAGGTGGCGGAGCGCACGGCGTTCTACAGCACCTCGGACGACAACCTGGCCAGCCAGGGCGTCGCCCGCCGCCTCGGCCTGCGCCCGCTGGGCCAGTGGTGGTCGGTGTACGCGGCCTGACAGCTGCGTGCCGCCGGGACGGGACGCAGCTGATGTCCCGGCTGTCCCGGCGGGGTGAGCGAGACGTCGGCGCTGCCCCCGGCCGTCGTGCGGCCGCGCCACCGCGGGCGTCAGCCAGGCTGGCCGTCGGCTCTCGTCGGCTCGCCTGCCACCGTGTCGGCTGCGCCCGCCGCGCCGGCAGCGGCACCCGCAGGAGCCGTGGCCGCCCGATCCAACGGGCCGCCGGGAACGAGGCCGCCGCTCCACACCACCAGCCCGGCAGCCGCCACCGACAGTCCGAGGGCGAGGGCGGTGACCGCCCGGTCGAGGGCGTAGGGCAGCTCGGTCGGCAGCACCGGCATCCACAGGACGTCGACCCGCAGCGCACCCCAGCCCAGCACGGCCGCCGCGGCGGCCAGCGTGGCCGGCGGCGCCAACGACCGGCCCCGCAGCACCAACCCCGCCACCGCCGCGACCAGTCCCACCAGGGGCACGACCACGAGCAGCGGGTTGACGCCCGACCCGGCGGGTGCCACCGAGTACTGGCCCCACCCCACCACGAGCGCGCCGGCGGCGGCCGGCACGGCGGCGACGGCGGCGACCACGAGCGGGCGGCGCCGTCCCAGCACCACCACCACCGCCAACCCGGCGACGCCGAGCGCCAGCCACGGCAGCGCACTGACGCCCTCGACCAGTACCAGCTCGCCCCGCACCTCGGTGGGCGTGCCGTCGACGGTCAGGGCGACCGCCCACTCCGCGACGACGTCGCCGGGCTCCACGCCCGGCGGGCGGCTCGTGCCCATCCAATGGATGCGGTGGTCGTGCCAGGCGTAGGTGCCGTCGCCGGCCACCCGCTCCCAGTCGGGGTCGGCCGCGTTGTCGGCCTCGGGCGGCAGGTCGACCGCGCCCTGGCGGTCGTCGTTCAGGTACGTGGCCTCGGAGCGGCGGTTGCGCTCGACGGTCCCGTCGGGCAGGAAGCGCAGGTAGGGCTCCTCGCCGTAGCCCTCGACCAGCACCTCGTGGCCCTCGTCGACCCGCAGCTCGAGGAAGGCGTCGCCCCCCACCACCGCGGCCTCGACACCGTCGGCCGCCGGGTCGACCGCGGTGACGGTCGAGCGGTAGTCGGTGGGCCGGGGCGGGTCGGCTGCCGCCGGCCGGGTGACCAGCCCGAGGGCGCCGAGCGCGACCAGCGCCACGCCCCAGCCGTGGCGCGCGCGCATCAGGACGAGGGTGAGGTCGGGGTCACGTCGCCGGCCGGCGCGCCGTCGCCGGCGGCTGCATCGGTCGCCCCGCCGGGGTCTCCACCGCCCACGGGTGCGCGCTCGGCGGCGGGCGAGGCGCCGTCACCGTCCGCCCCCGCCGTGGGCGACCGGCGGTTGCGGCGGATGATGTTGACGGCGGTCGCGGCGCCGATGACGACCACGGCGGCGGCAGCCACGAGCAGGTACACGGGCATGCCGCTGTCGTCGTCGCTGTCGTCGCTGCCGGCGGTCGCGTCGCTGGCCGCCTCGTCGCTGTCGCCGCTGCCGTCGTCGGCGGGCGCGAAGCCGTCGTCGCCCTCGCCACCGTCGTCCGGCGCCGTGGTCACCTCGCTGGCCTCGTCCCCGGGCTCGGTGGCAGCCGGCTCGGTGACCTCCTGCGGCTGCTCGACCGAACCGGTGGGCTCGATCGAGGTGACGCGCACCGTCCAGGCGCCGGCGCTGGGGTAGTCGACCACGCCCGCGTAGCGGCCGTCGTTGTCGGCGGGGGCGAGCGCCACGGGGGTGAGCTGCGTGCCGTCGGCCGCGATGGCGGTGGCGGTCACGGTGGCGTCCTCGGCGGGATGGCCGTCGTCCTCCCAGGTCACACGGACGATGTAGTGCATCTGCAGACCGGCGGGGTGCACCTGCTCGATGACGACGATGGCCGGGCCGTCGTGGGCGCCGGCGGGCGAGCCGCCCACGCCCGGCACCAGGCCCAGCAGCAGTCCCAGGGCGAGAACGGCGGCCGAGGCGAGGCTGGCCGCGAGGCGGGCCGGCGTGGGGAGCGTACGGGTGGTCATGCGATGGGCACCTCGATTGTGAAGACCAGGGGCTGGCCCGCCTGCACGGCCGTCACCTCGATGGTCCAGGTGCCGGCCGAGGGCAGTGAGGCCCCTGCGACCGTCACATGGTTGGTGGTGATGGGGGTGACCTGCAAGCGGCGGGCGGGGACGTCGACCGTGGCGGCCGTGACCTGCACGGCGTCGACGGCCAGCGGCTCGTTGGCGGAGCCGGCGTAGAAGTAGAGGTGGATGTCGTTGGGGCCGGCGGTGGCGGGCTCGACGGTGGCGGTGACGACCTCGCCGCCGTCGGCCGTCACGGTGGTGTCGAACGGCTCGGCCCGGCTCTCGGTGCGGGCGGGCGGCTGGTGCACCAGCGCGGCGGTGAGCGCCAGCACCACGGCGGCGACCAGGACCTCGACCCGCAACGTGCGCCGCAGCGGCGCCAGCGTCCGCTCGACGAGCGCCACCAGCCGCGACCGGTTGACCCACCCCAGCGCCACCAGCACGGCGAACCCGGCCACCTTGCCCAGCAGCAGGCGTCCGTAGCCGGTCGAGGTCAGGTCGCCCAGGCCGCCGAGCTGCTGCCAGCCCGACACGGTGCCGCTGAGCGCGACCACGGCGACGGCCGCCACCGCCGCGCCCGAGAACCGCGCGGCCACGCGCCGCCGGTCGGACGCCGTGGGCACGAGCGGTAGCGCCACCAGCAGGGCGAGCAGCCCGCCGGCCCACACGGCGACAGCGCCCAGGTGGGCCAGATCGGCGGCGGCGGCCAGCCAGCGGTCGGGCGCGGTCCAGGCGTGGCCCGCCAGCGCGGTGGTGGCCAGCGCGCCGCCGCCCAGCACCAGCACGGGGACGGGCGACCGCCGCCACACGGGGGTCATGGCGGCCGCCGACGCCGCGGCGAGCCCGAGGGCGACCCGGAGCAGCCCGAGCTGGCCGGCGCGGGTGTCGGGCGCCAGGTCGGGCACGAGGCCGATGGCGTCGACCAGGTCGCGCCCGGCGCTCTCGGCCAGCATGGCGACGAGGGCGACCAGCGCACCCGCCGCCCCCACCAGCGCCCCGGCCACCGCCAGCGTGCGCAGGCGGGTCAGCGCGACGGAGGCGGTCGCGGTGGTGCCGGCGCTGGCGGTGGCGGTGGCGCCCCGCACCGGTCCGCCGTGCACGCCGTCGCTGCCGTTGCCGTCGCCGGCCGCGCCACCCGCGGCCAGGGCCACCGACCCACCGGCGCCGGCCGACTCGGTCGCGGCGGGTGGCCCGACGCCTCCACCGGCGTGCTCGGTCGCGGCGGGTGGCCCGACGCCTCCACCGGCCGGCTCGCCCCCGCCCGGTGGCCCGACGACGCTGCCGGCCGGTCCATCGGATCCCCGATCGCCGGCGGCGCCGGCCCCGACGGCCGCGGTCGCCGTCCCGCCACCCGGCGAGGCGGCCGGCGCGCCTCTGCCCCGCGGGCCGCGGCCCGGCAGCAGCAGCGCCAGCACGGCGGCACCGACGGCCGCCAGCGTGCCGGCGTAGCCGAGCCAGCGGCCGATGCCCCCGGCGACGTCGGTGGCGGTGTCGCCCCCGCGCTCGCCCACGTCGACCGCGCCGGTGCGGGTGCCGTTGTGGAACACGAACGAGCCGGTCAGCGTATGGCTGTCCTCGCTGGTCACCCGCCATGCGACCGTGTAGGTGCCCTGCTCATCGCCCTCCACGGGCGCCCGCAGGGTGGCCCGGCCGTCGGTCGCCTCGAGGCTGCCCAGGTCGATCCGGTCGCCGCCGGGCCCGAACACCTGCACGGCGCCTGCGGTCGTCTCGACCGGCTCGTCGAAGCGCAGTTCGACCACGTCCGGCACCGCGTCGACCACGCCGTCGGCGGCGGGCACGGTGCCGACGAGCGTGGCGTGGGCACCGGCCGAGGGGGCACTGCCGACCAGCAGGGCCAGCACCAGAGCCAGCACGGCGACCGCCGCGCAGGCGAGGGCGCGCTTGCTCACACGGGCGACCCGACCTCGACGCACTCCGCCAGGCTAGGGGCCGACCGGGTCGCCCGCCCCGCGGGGCGGTCGGCCGCGGTCGCCCACGTCGCCACGGAGCACGACGACCGACAGCGGGTCGAACGGGCCTGCGGCCAGGCCCGCCAGGTCGGTACGGATGACCCGTTCGCCGGGCTCGGCCAGCCGGCTGCACACCGCCACGCGCCGGGGCCGGCAGCCGGCGGCGAGCATGGCGGCGCCCAGCGCTTCCGGGGGGAACCGGGGCGACACCAGCACGGCGACCTTGGGGTGGGTGGCGACGGTGGCCACCACCTCACCCGGCGACTGCGTACGTACGGAGGCCACGACGGCGTCGTCCCAGCCGGTGCCCAGGCGGGCGAAGGCCAGGGCCACCGACGACGGCGCCGGGTGGACCGCGATGCCGTCCTCGCCCAGCCTTCCGGCGGCGTACCGCACCATGCCGTGGAATCCGGGGTCGCCCGCAGCCAGGATGCAGGGCCGCAGGCCCGCGGCGCGGTGGGCCACCGCCGCGTCGACGACGGCGCCCAGGTCGCCCCACAGCTCGACCCGCTCGCCGGCGATGCCGGGGTCGAGCAGGGCGAACTGGTCGGCGTGCCCCAGCAGCACGGCGGCGCCGCGCAGGGCGGCCTCGGCGTCGCGCCCGAACCACTGACCGCCGAGGAGCCCCACGATGGCGATCGACTCGTCGGGCCGGGGACGGGTCGGTTCGGCGCCGGCGCTCACCCGGCGGAGGCTACGCCCAGCCCGGCGACCCGAGCGCACGCCCCGGCGAAGGCCGCGACCGGCGTGGGATCGCCGCCGGGGTGCACGTGCAGGTAGGTCGCCAGCAGCGACGGCGAGGCGAACCCGTCGCCGCGCTGGCCCCAGCGCGACGACAGGCGCAGCGCGTCGCCTGCGGGCTCGACGGTCGAGTAGTGGAACTCGTGGCCCCGCACCTCGGTCCCGCCGGGGCCGACCGGTGAGGCGGCGGCGGTCGTGGCCGTGCGATAGCCCAGGGTGAGGCGGTCGGTCATGCGGCCGTCGGCGGGCACGGCGCCCACCATGGGCGTGCCGTCGAGGCTGCGGCACAGCCACAGCAGCCCACCGCACTCCGCCCAGGTGGGCAGGCCGGCGTCGACGCGGGCGCGCACGTCGGCCAGCAGCGGGCCGTTGGCGGCCAGGGCGGCGGCGTGGACCTCGGGGAAGCCGCCGCCCGCGACGAGCCCCGCGGCCCCTTCCGGCAGCGCGCTGTCGTGGGCGGCGTCGAGGGGCGCCACCGTCACCCCCGCGGCGGCGAGCGCGTCGAGGGTGTCGGCGTAGGTGAAGGTGAAGGCCGCACCCGCCGCCACGGCCACGGTGACGGTCCGCCCGGCCGGGACGATGCGTTGGGGCACGGCCACGCCCCCTGTCGCCCGATCGGGAGCCCGGCGGGCCAGGCGCATGACGGCGTCGAGGTCGACCCGCTCGGCCACGGCAGCCGCCAGCCGGTCGAGGGCGCCGGCCACCTCGGCGGGACGCTCGGCCACCGGCACCAGCCCGAGGTGGCGGTCACGCCAGGTCAGCCGCTCGTCGGTGCGGAGGGCGCCGAGCACGGGCAGGCCCAGCGGGGCGAGCGCCTCGCGCAGCAGCGCCTCGTGGCCGTCCGACCCCACCCGGTTGAGGACGACGCCCGCCACGTCGACGGCCGGGTCGAACCCCGCGTACCCGCTCACCAGGGCGGCGACCGAGTCCGACATCGCCTTGGCGTCGACCACCAGCACCACGGGAGCGTCGAGCAGGCGGGCGACGTCGGCGGTCGACGAGGCGGTGCCGTCCGAGGCGCCGTCGAACAAGCCCATCACCCCCTCGACCACCAGCAGGTCGGCCCCGGCGGCCGCCCGGGCGGCCAGGGGTGCGATGGCGTCCGTGCCGCACATCCACGGGTCGAGGTTGCGGGGCGGCCGGTCGCAGGCCAGGGCGTGGTAACCGGGGTCGATGAAGTCGGGCCCCACCTTGGCCGCCGCCGGGCGGTGCCCGGCCCGGCGCAGCGCGGCCAGCAGCCCGGTGGCCACGGTCGTCTTGCCCACCCCCGAGTGCGTGCCCGCCACCACCACCCGGGGCCCGAGCCGGCCGTCGGCGGTGCGGGCGTGATCCACGCCGGCGACGCTAACGGTTCCGCTCGCGCCCGGCGCCGGGGCCGGTGCCCGGCGGGATCCGGCAGGGACGTGGACCGGGTGAGGCCGGCTCAGCCCGGCGGCGACCAGGACGGGTCGCGGCCGAAGGCGCGCAGCAGTCGATCCTGGGCGTCGCCGGCATCGTCGCCCGCCGACCCACCGTCGGGTGCGGCCTCGGGACGGGGGCCGATGGCGCCGGCGCCGCGGTAGAGGTCCTCGCGCTCGGCGAACCAGGCGGCGAGCGCCTCGACCAGCTCGGGGTCGATCGTGGTGTCGCCGCCCGTGGCGACGGCCAGGTCCCAACCGTGGATGATGTGGTCGGCGGCCAGCTGGTAGGCGTACTCGTCGGCCGGGGTGTCGCCGAACGAGAGGTGCACGGTCGTGCCGGCCACGACACCGCTGGCGGCCGCCATGGTCGCCGCGTCGCACGCGGCCCGCGCGATCGCCACCGGGTCGTCGCCCAGCAGGTCGCCGTCGAAGCGGTCGCCGACCTCCTCCATGGTGGCGCCCTCCATGAGCGGCACGGTCCACAGGTCCTCGTTGACGATGTGGTTCACCAGCGCACGCACGTCCCACTCGGGGCACGGCGTCGGTGCGGCCCAGGCGGCACCGTCCGCCTGCTCGAGCGCGTCGAGCCGGGCCATGAACCCCTCGATGCTCCGCCGGTGCAGGTCGGTCACGTGCATGCTCATGTCCATCCTCCTCGTGCCGCCTCTAGTCTCGCGGGAGAACGACCATGGGGCACTCGCATACGCACACCCACGGCCATGTGCACGGCCACGCCCACGGCGTCGGGGCGCGGGCGGGCACCCGGTACAAGGGCCGGTTGCTCGCTGCGCTGGTGGTGCTCGCGACCGTCATGGTGGCCGAGGTCGTGGTGGCCTTCGTCGCCAACTCGCTGGCGTTGCTGTCCGACGCGGGGCACATGCTCACCGACGTCGCGGGGCTCGGCATGGCCCTGGCCGCCATCCACGTGGCCGACCGGGCGCACACCGACGGCCGCCGCACGTTCGGCCTCTACCGGCTGGAGATCCTGGCCGCCCTCGCCAATGCGGTGCTGCTGTTCGCGGTGGCCGTGTACGTGCTGGTCGAGGCCGTCCGGCGCTGGGGCGACCCGCCCGAGGTGCTGGTGGGGCCGATGCTCGCCGTGGCCGTGCTCGGCCTGGTCGCCAACCTGGTCGCGTTCGCGCTGCTGCGGGCCGGCTCGAAGGAGAGCCTGAACGTCGAGGGCGCCTACCTCGAGGTCATGTCCGACCTGGTCGGGTCGGTGGGGGTCATCGCCGCTGCCGTCGTCATCGCCGTGACCGACTGGGCCTGGGTCGACCCTGCGGTCGGCGTGGCCATCGGCCTGTTCATCCTGCCCCGCACCTGGCGCCTGGGCGCCCAGGCGCTGCGCGTGCTGGTGCAGGCCGCGCCGCCCGGGGTCGACATCGCCGGCCTCGAAACCGACCTGCGCGGGGTCGCCGGGGTGGTCGACGTGCACGACCTGCACGTGTGGACCCTCACCTCGGAGATGGAGGTGGCGTCGGTGCACCTGATGGTGTGTGACGGCACCGACAGCCACGCGGTGCTCGACCGGGCCCGGGAGATCATGCGCGAGGGACACGGCATCGACCACGCCACCCTCCAGGTCGAGCCCGACACCCACCAGGGCTGCGACGAGCTCGCCTGGTGACCGCCGGCGCCCGGCCGCCCGGCCCTCAGGCGATGGCCCGTAGGACGATCTCGGTGTCCTCGGTGGGGCGGACGCCCAGGTCGTCGAGCTGCGCCAGGCAGGTCTCCATGGCCCGGTGCGCCGCCGCCCGGTCGCCCCGGGCCAGGTGGGCGGCCACGCTCAGGCGGTGCGCGCCCTCGGACCACGGCTCCGACTCGAGCGCCCGGGCCGCCAGCCGCAGTGCGTCGTCGGGGTCGCCGCCGGCCAGGGTCAGCTCACCCGCCCGCACCGCGGCGGCCACGAAGCGGGCGGTCAGGCGGTCGCGGTGGGGCAGCGCCCACTCCTCGTACCCCGCGTCGGCCAGGTAGGGCCCCCGGTACAGCCGCAACGCCCGGCGGAGCAGGTCGAGTGCCACCGACGGCTCGCCGTGCCGCTCGGCGACGGCCGCCCGGTCCAGCAGGTCCTCGAAGGTCCAGGCGTCGACGTCGAGCCAGCCCTCGGTTGCCAGCCGCAGCGTCGTGCCGTCGGCCCGGACGAAGAACGACGGCGCCCCCTCGATCCGCTCGGGCTCGAGCACCGCCAGCAGGTACGACAGGGTGACCCGCAGGTTGCGCAGCGCCGCCGACGTGTCGAGGTCGGGCCACAGCGAGCCGGCCAGCTCCTCGCGCGTGCCCCCGCCCCGGGCCATGAGCACCAGCAGCAGCGCCCGCACCCGCTCGCGGCGCCAGTGGGGATGGTCGACCGCCCGGCCGGCCCGGTGCAGCGTGGTGGCCCCGAGCACGCCCAGCCGCAACGGCGCCGCAGGCGTGGGAGGGAGGGTGTCGAGCAGCGTGCGTGCCCAGGTCCTCACCGCCCGGGGCGTGCCGTCGTCGTCGGCAAGCCGGCGCAGGCCGGGCCGGGCCGCCGGGCCGGCGTCGGTGACCACGGTGTGGGCGTCGGCCTGGCCGCCCGCCGCCGCGGCCGTGGCCAGCTCGACCGTCCACACCAGGGGCAGGAACGCCGGCGTCGCCGCCCACTCCTCGGGCCCCAGCCCCGCGGCCGGACCCACCTCACCGCGCTCGCGCAGGGCCACCAACGCCCGGGCGAGCACGAGGCCCGGCTCGTAGCACGGGCCCAGCTCGGCGGCGGCGAGCTGGGCGCGGCTGTCGGGCAGCAGGACGTACAGCATGGCCAGGCGGCGCAGGTTGGCGTAGCGCTGGCGGCCCTCGTCGACCTTGCGGCCACCCAGCAGGTCCGCGAGCAGGCGGGCGGCGGTCGGCTCGTCGCCCCGGCCCAGCGCGATCGAGGCCTGGGCGGCCGCCAGCGACGCCAGCAGCCGGGGGCGGGGGTCGGGACCGGCGTGCTGGCGCGCCCGGGCCAGGTGGCCCTCGGCGTCGTCGAGCCGGCCGTCGAAGGCCGCCCGGGTGGCCGCCATGGTGTGCCCGAGCGCCCGGTTGTGGTCGTTGCCGGACCGGTCGAGCTCGACCAGCATCTGCCCCAGCGCCTCGCGTGCCCGCGCCGTCTCGCCGCCGAAGGTGAGGGCATTGACCAGCAGCATGGCGAGGCTGCCGCGCAGCGCGGGTCCGGCGGCCGCCACGGCCACCTCGACGTTGCGCCGGGCGGCGTCGGGGAACCCCAGTGCCAGCTGGGCCGAGGCCCGCAGCCACGCCGCCGGGGCGCGCCAGTAGGGCGCGAGATCGGACGGGTCGAGCCGGTCGAGCGCGGTGAGCACGTCGCGGGCCCGACCGGCCGTGTCGGCGGCCAGCGCTTCGCCGATCGCCAGCAGGCCCTTGGCCTCGGGGAGGGTGGCCAGGCGCTCGCCGTAGCCCCACAGCGCCGTGAGCAGGTCGACGTCCCCGCGCCAGTGGGCGCACAGCGCCAGGTGCTCGACCGCGCAGAGCAGGCCGGCGTCGTCGCCCGCGTCGGCCAGCCGGCGGGCCGCCGACGAGAGCAGGCCGGTCGCACGCTCGAGGTCGGATGCGGCCACTGCGATGCCGGCCACCATCTCGCCCTCGGCCGAGGCACGGACGGCCGGCGGCAGCACGCTGTGGACCCGGCCCAACCCTTCCCACGACGCCATCAGGTCCTGGACCCGGCACTCGTGGCTCAGCACGTGGCGGAGGTCGTCGTCGGCGCCGGCCGCGGCGAGCAGGTCGACCGCGTGGTGCAGGTCGCGCCCCGCGAGCGCCACCCCGCCCCGGCGCTGCACCTCGCGCCGGTCGCCGGGATCGAGGTCGCCGGCCAGCCGCTCGGACCACACCGGATGCAGCGCGAACCAGCCCTGCTCGTTGCTGGTGACCAGCGGCAACTGTGCCATGATCGCCGCCAGGTCGACCCCTCCGGGCCCGCCGAGCACGGCGTCGAGCAGCCTCTGGTCGGCGCCGCCCAGGGCGGCCACCGTCGCGACGACCCGACGGTCGCTGGGGCGCAGCGCGGGCAGCACCTCCTCGGTCAGGAAGTCGTCGATGTTGGCCCCGGCGGCCACGGTGCGCAGCTCGACCAGGGCGGGCCAGCCGCCCAGTCCCGACAGCCGCTCGACGGGCACCTCGCGCAGCGCGGCGAACGCCGCCAGGTCGTCGTCGCCGAAGGCCAGGTCGCCCTCGTCCAGCCGCTCGACCCGTCCCTGGGCCGCCAGCCGGGCCAGCGGGACCGGGGGATCCAGGCGCCCGCTCAGCACCAGGTGGCCGTTGGCGGGCAGCGCACCGACCAGCGCGCCCAGCAGGTCGGCGCCGCCGGAGCCGGCGCGCACCTCGTGCACGTCGTCGACCACCAGGCACACCTGGCGGGGCGAGCGCTGCCACATCTCGTCGGACAACGCCGCGGCCACGTCGGAGGGCGGCGCCTCGCCGGGCGCGGGCACGCGGGTGACGTCGGCGCCGAGCGCGGTGGCCAGGCCGTCGGCCAGGCGCCCCGGGGCATCGTCGCCCGGACCGCAGCCCAGCCAGCAGTCGTCGCCGCGGCGGGCGAGCGCGTTCTCGTCGAGGGCCTGGGCGAGCAGCGACGACTTGCCGAACCCGGCGCCGGCGGCCAGCACCGTGACCGGCCGGTTCCACCGGCCCTGCACCCGGCGGAGCAGGTCGCTACGCCTGACCAGGGGGCGCCCGGCGCGGGGCGGGGCGTAGCGGTAAGGCCGCGACACGAAGCGTCATGCTACCGGTGCGTCGCGCTCGGTTAGCGCTCGGCTGACTCCTCTCGTGTCGGCTGACTCCGGGCAGCGCGCATCGCGTGGCGGCGCGGTGCGAGCGCCGGGCCGATCAGGGCCCTGTCGGTGCCCGGTCGTTGGCGGAGGTCGGGTGCAACGGCGGTCCCGGCGGCCCGGCGGCCCACCGTCGAGCCTGACCGACCGCCTGGCGGGCGGCGGTCGGTCGGGCGGACGCTCAGCGCAGGGCGTCGCGGACCGCAGCCTCGACCCGGTCGGGCGACATCTCCTCGAGCTTCACGTGACGGGCGCCCATGGCGCTGGCGAGCTGCCCGGCCAGGCCGAGCCGGGACGGGCCGTCCTCGGCGTCGACCACCACCACATCGATGTCGGCCGCGGCCACCTCCTCGGCCGCGGCCCTGGCCCGGTCGAGGGCGTTGTGGGCGCCGGTGGCCCGCCCGTCGGTGATGAGGACCAGCAGCGGCGGCCACCCGTCCGCGGCCGCCCGGCGGGCCAGCGACAGCCCGGCGGTGATGCCCTCGGCCAACGGCGTGATGCCGCCGGTCGGCAGCTCGGCCAGCCGGGCCCGGGCCAGCTCGACGCTGGCCGTGGGGGGCAGCACGACGTCGGCCCTGTCGCCTCGGAACGTCACCATCGACACCCGGTCGCGGCGCAGGTAGGCGTCGGCCAGCAGGCCCAGCACCGCGCCGGTGGCGGCCTCGACCCGCCGGTGCGTGCCCATCGACCCGCTGGCGTCGACGGCGACGACAACGGTGCGGCCCATGTTGCGCGAGCGCACGGGCTCGCGCAGGTCGTCGACCGTGACCACCGGGCCGTCGGGATCGGCCTGGCGCCGCTGCGCCGCGGCCCGCACCGTGGCGGCCAGCGCGACCCCCGACACCGAGCCGGCGCCGGGCACCCGGTCGCCGATCACCCGTCCCCGCTCGGGCGCGAGGGCGGTGGTGGCGCCGTGGCGGGCCTCGCCTGTCGAGTTGCCCGGCTCGCCCTGTTCGCCGCCGGGCGGGGGCGCCGCAGGAGCAGACGGCGGCCCCCCGGCGTCGTCGAGCTGGAGCGGTGGCGCGGGCGCGTTGAACGCCGCGCCCGCCAGCTCCTGCCAGCTGCCCGTGGGGGCGGTGGGCGGAGGAGGTGGCGGCGGGGCCGGGAGGTTCGAGAGGCCTCCCCAGGGTCCGGCGTCGCCGCGCTCGCTGGAACCGCCGGCCTCGTCGTCGTCGCCGTGGCCCGCACTGCCCGCGTCGCCTCCACCGCCCTCGTCGTCGCCGCCGGCCGCGCCCGCGTCGCCGTGGTCCTCGCTCCACGGGTCGTGCTCGCCCGTGTCGGTGTCTGGCCCGTCGTCGGCGCTGCCCCCGTCCTCGCCGGCGTCGCCCGCCGCGTCGTCCTGCCCGCCCTCGCCCGCGTCGTCCTCGTCCGACTCTCCGGCGGCGGTCGGGCTCTCGCCGCCCGCCCAGGTACCCGCCTGGTCCGCGTCGGCCGCCGCCTCCGCCTCGCCGCCGGCCTCCGGTCGCCTGCCGCCCGGCTCGGCGTCGGCTGCCGCCTCCGCCTCGCCGCCGGCCTCGGCGTCGGGCGGCGCCTCGCTGTCAGCGGCGGCGGGCCCGGCCTCGCCCTCGCCCTCCGCGGGCGCGGGCTCAGGCCGGCGGTAGGCGTCGGCGAACGACTGGCGAGCCGACTGCAGCGCCTTCTCGAGCTCGGCGGGGCTGAGGATGGGCGGGTCGAACGGCCGCCGCCGGCGCCGGTGCCCCAGCGCCACCGAGGCGACCCGCTCGACGTCGCCGGACGTGGCCACCGACCGGCCCTCCCAGCCGGCGAACGCGGCCGCCGCCCGGCACAGCACCAGGTCGGCCCGCAGGCCCTCGGCGCCCACGCTCACCGCCAGCCGGCAGGCGAAGTCGACCACCGTGTCGGGCAGGTCGGCCGGCATGGCGGCCGCGAGGCGGGCGCGCAGCACGATGTCGCCCTCGCCGCCCACCACCTTGCCGCCCGCGTCGTGGGTGAGGCGGCGGCGCACCACCTCGGCCCGCTGCAACGGGTCGGTGGGCGACTTGATCTCGACCGACAGCCCGAACCGGTCGAGCAGTTGCGGCCGCAGCTCGCCCTCCTCGGGGTTCATCGACCCGACCAGCACGAAGCGGGCCGGGTGCGAGTGCGACACCCCGTCGCGCTCGACCCGGTTGATGCCCGAGCCGGCCACGTCGAGCAGCACGTCGACCAGGTGGTCGGGCAGCAGGTTCACCTCGTCGACGTAGAGCACGCCGCCGTGGGCGGCCGACAGCAGCCCGGGGCGGAACACGGTCTCGCCCTCGGTCAGCGCGGCCTTGAGGTCGAGGGTGCCGAGCACCCGGTCCTCGGTGGCGCCCAGCGGCAGCTCGACGAAGGGCGCGCCGCCCGGCAGCATCCCGGCCAGGCCCCGGGCCAGGGTCGACTTGGCCGACCCCTTGTCGCCCCGCAGCAGCACCCCGCCGATGCCGGGGTCGACCGCGGCCAGCAGGAGCGCCAGTCGGGCCTCGCCCTGGCCTACCACCGCGCTGAAGGGGAACCTCGCCAACGAGCTCATCGTCGTGCCTTGGTCATGTCCGCTGTTCCTCCCAGCCCTCGGCCTCGAGCACGGCGTCGATCAGCGTCTTGCGTGCCCGTTCGCTGGCCGTCCACATGCCGCGCTCACCTGCTTCTAGCAGGCGCTCGGCGATCGCGCGCAAAGCCCACGGGTTGGACTCCCGGAAGAAGCCCCGCACGTCAGGGTCACCAACGTAGGCCTCGGTGACCCGCTCGTACATCCAGTCCTCGACCACCCTGGCGGTGGCGTCGTAGCCGAACAGGTAGTCGACCGTGGCCGCCAGCTCGAACGCGCCCTTGTAGCCGTGCCGCCGCATGGCGTCGATCCAGCGGGGGTTGAGCACCCGGCTGCGCACCACGCGGGCCGCCTCCTCGGCCAGCGCCCGCACGCGGGGGGTGGCGGGATCGGACGTGTCGCCGAACCACGAGCGCGGCGCCCGCCCGCTCAGCGCCCGCACGGCGGCGACCATGCCGCCGTGGTCCTGCAGGTAGTCGTCGCTGTCGAAGATGTCGTGCTCGCGGTTGTCCTGGTTCTTGACCGCCACCTCGATGGCGGCGAAGCGGCGGCGCATCTCCTGGGGCGCCGGATCGCCGAACCGGTGGCGCCCGTAGGCGAAGCCCGACCAGGCCAGGTACACCTCGGCCAGGTCGGCGTCGGTGCGCCACGACCCCTGCTCGATGACGGGCAGGATCCCGGTGCCGTAGCCGCCGGGAGGCGGGCCCCAGATGCGGGCGTCGGTGGACCCGGTGGCGCGCACGGGGTTGTCGGCGTCGCTCTCGTCGAGCCCGGCGACCAGGCGCACCGCGTCGTCGAGCAGGCTGACCACGTGGGGCAGCGCGTCGCGGAAGAAGCCCGAGATGCGCAGCGTCACGTCGATGCGGGGCCGGCCCAGCTCGGCGATCGGGATGGGCTCGAGGCCGGTCACCCGGCCCGAGTCGTCGTCCCACAGCGGGCGCACGCCGAGCAGGGCCAGGGCCTGGGCGGCGTCGTCGCCGCTCGTGCGCATGGCCGCCGTGCCCCACAGCACCAGGCCGACGGTCGCGGGCGGCGCGCCCGTCTCGGCCACGTGCCGCTCGACCAGGGCGTCGGCCAGCGCCTGGCCCACCTGCCACGACAGGGGGGAGGGGAGGGCCTTCGGGTCGACGGAGTAGAAGTTGCGGCCGGTGGGCAGCACGTGCGCGGCGCCCCGGGTCGGTGCGCCGCTCGGCCCCGAGGGGATGTAGCGGCCGGCGAGGGCGGCGAGCGTGTTGCCGATCTCGTCGGGCGTGGCCCGCAGCGCCGGCACCAGCCGCGCGCAGATCCACCGCTCGACCGGGTCGACGACGGCGACCCCCACGCCGCCCGCCTCGGCATCGGCATCGCCGCCGCCTCCGTCGCTCCCGCCGCCGCCGTCGCCGTCGCCGTGGGTCCAGTCGCCGTCGGCGCCCGTGTCGGCGTCGCTCCCGCCGTCGCCGTCGGCGCCCCTGTCGGCGTCGGTCCAGTCGCCGTCGGCGCCCGTGTCGGCGTCGGTCCTGCTTCCCGTTCCGGCGTCCGTTTGTCGCGGTTCTCGCGACGCGTGGGCGCCGGTTGCGGGCGGGGTGGGCGGAGTCTCCGTTCCGGCGTCCGCTGGTTGCGGTTTCCGTGACGCGGGAGCGCCGGTTGCGGGCGTGTCGGGGGCGATGGTCCAGTCACGGACGGCGAGGGCCTCGACCCGCGAGCGGCACTCGGCCTCGATCTTGTCGACCTCGTGGCGGCGCTCCGTGCGGGGGTCGAAGCCCAGGTCCTCGGCGACCACCGCCCGCAGCGACGGCACCCGGCCCTGGGGCAGCCGGGTGACGGCCAGCACCAGGTCGACCAGCGCCTCGCCCTCGGGTGGGCGTCCCAGCACGTGCAGGCCGCCCCTGATCTGGGCGTCCTTGAGCGCGCACAGGTAGCCGTCGACGTGGAGCACCATGTCGTCGAACTCGTCGTCGTCGACGCCGTCGTCCAGCCCCAGGTCGCGGTGGATCTCGGCCTCGACGAGCAGCTCCCACACCCGCCGGCGCAGGGCAGGCAGCTTGGCGGGGTCCATGGCCTGGGCGTTGGCGTAGGCGTCGAGCAGGGTCTCGAGGCGGGCCACGTCGTCGGTGGCCTCGGCCCGGGTCATCGGCGGCACCAGGTGGTCGATCACCACGGCATGGGCGCGGCGCTTGGCCTGGGTGCCCTCGCCCGGGTCGTTGACCACGAACGGGTAGACGAGCGGCACTTCGCCGAGCGCGGCGTCGGGGTAGCAGGCCTCCGACAGGGCGTTGGCCTTACCGGGCAGCCACTCGAGGGTGCCGTGCTTGCCGACGTGCACCACCGCGTCGGCCCCCCAGCCCGTGTCGAGCCAGCGGTAGAAGGCCAGGTAGTGGTGGGGCGGTGGCACGTCGGGCGCGTGGTAGGCGCCGATGGGGTCGGAGCCGAAGCCGCGCGGCGGCTGGATCGTGACCAGCACGCCCCCGAGGTCGAGCCCCGGGAACACCAGCTCGCGCCCACCGCCGCCCGCCCGTGTTCCCTTCGTCGGTTCGGTCGCCTGGGCGACCGAACCCGGCGCCGAAACGGCGGGGGCAGCCCCAACGACGTACACGTCGCCGGGCGGAGGGCCCCAGATCGAGGTCACCTCGTCACGGGCGGTCGCCGGCAGGGTGGCGAACCAGCCGAGGTAGTCGGCGACCGCCATGCGGCCCGCGCCCAGCGCGGCCTGCTCGGGAGTGAGTGTGGGACGGTCGTAGGTCAGCCGGTCGGCGAGCTCCGCCATGAGCGCGTCGCCGTCGCCGGGGATGCGGTCGACCCGGTAGCCCTCGTCCCGCAGGGCGTGGAGCAGGTCGATGACGGAGGCGGGCGTGTCGAGCCCCACCGCGTTGCCCAGGCGGCTGCGCTTGGTGGGGTAGGCCGACAGCACGATCGCCACCCGCTTGTCGTCGGGAGCGGTGCGGCGCAGCCGGGCATGGCGCACCGCGAGCCCCGCCACCCGTGCCACCCGGCCGGGGTCGGTACGGCTGGCGATGACCGGGGTGCCCAGCTCGTCGCCGTCGTCGACCTGCTCCTTGAAGGCGAAGGCCGGGCCGACGATACGACCGTCGAACTCGGGGATGGCCACGCCCATGGCAACGTCGAGGGGTGTGAGGCCGGCCTGGTCGTCGGCCCAGTCGTCGCGGGGACGGTTGCAGGCCGGCGCCTGGATGACCGGCACGCCCAACCCGGCGAGCTGCGGCACCTGCCAGTCGTCGTCCTGGGTGCCGTCGGCGGTTCCGCCGGGATCGGCGACCTCGGCGGTCTCGGCGCGCTGCGGCACCTCGGCCGGGTCGGCGGCGGTCGGGGGAGCGGCGGTCTGGGCCGGGTCGGCGGCGGTCGGCGCGGCGGTCTGGGCCGGGTCGGCGGCGGTCGGCGCGGCTGCGCCCGAACGGCCCATCGCCAGCACTGTGGTCACGAGGGCGTCGACGCCGTGCTCGCCCAGCAGCTCCAGCGCCTCGACCCGGCCCTCGGCGTCGGGGCGCAGCGAGTAGCACGACACCGGCAGGGCGTCGCCGCCCGCGGCGTCGATGGCGGCGCACAGGTCGGCGACGAACTGGGTGTTCCCGGCCACCCGGTGGGCCCGGTAGAACACGACGCCGATCAGTGGGCGATCGGGACGGCGCTCGGCTCCCGGACGACCCAGGCCGGCGCCGTCCCACACCTCGGTCAGCGGCAGCGGGCGGGGCGGCTCGAACCCGAAGCCGCCCACCAGCATCGTGTCGGCCACGAACCGCAGCAGTTGCTCGACGTTCGCCGGACCGCCCGCGGCGAGGTACCGGTGGGC
>DASSCS010000103.1:0-2050 GCA_035697515.1 Acidimicrobiales bacterium | reverse complement strand
GAACCGCAGAGTAACCGTATGCGCTGTGCGGTGTACTCCGACCAGCACTTGTGGCCCGGAGTGCGTTTGACAACCCGTGGGCGCCACGGTCGCGGCGCTGCGCCACGGCCGAGCGGCAGCGCGCTAGCCTGCGCGATCCCGCCCCTGAGCAACGCGCAAGGATCCGGACCAGTGCCTTCACATGAACCAGGCGGCGCTAGGTGACGACCGGGACCGACGCCACGCCGGCCACCGGTGGGCGAGGCGCCGGCGACGGCCTGGGCCGCGCTACGCGGCGGTCAGCGTGGCACCAGGGGTGGGCCTTCGGCGGCTTCCTCGTGCTGTTCTCCGCCGGCGTGGTGCTGATCAGCGAGATCGTCGCCGCCCGGGTCATCGCCCCCTACGTGGGCATCACGCTCGAGACCTTCTCGGCGGTCATCGGGTGCGTGCTGGCCGGCATCTCGCTGGGCAGCTGGCTCGGCGGCGTCCTCTCCGACCGGGTGGCGCCCCGCCTGCTGCTCGGGCCCGTGTTCGTGGTGGGCGGGCTGCTGCTCGTCGCCTCGCCCTTCATCGTGCGCAGCATGGGGCCCGACGCCACGGCGTCGAACCCGGCCTCGGCGCTCGGCCTGGCGGTGGCCGGCTTCTTCCTGCCCAGCGTGGTGCTCAGCGCGGTCAGCCCGGCCGTGGTCAAGATGCTGGGGCAGGGCCGACCCAACCTGGGCGTGGTGGCCGGCGGGCTGTCGGCCATCGCCACCGCGGGGGCCCTGCTCGGCAACTTCGGCGCCGGGTTCGTGCTGGTGGGCGAGTTCCGCTCCGACCAGATCCTCATCATCAGCGGGGCGGCCTGCATCATGGTCGGCGGCCTGGTGGCGCTGCTCAGCCACCGGGGCGTCCTGAGCCGGTCGGTGGCGGCGGTGGTGATCCTGGCCGGGGTTGCGGCCACCACGATCGACGGGCGCATCCCCTGCGACGCCGAGACCAAGTACGTGTGCCTCAACATCACCGCCGAGGGCCCGCAGCAGTACCTGATCTCCAGCAACATCTACAGCAGCAGCTTCACCGACGTCGCCAACCCCACCAACCTGCGCTTCGCCTACGCCAAGGACGTGGCCGGCATCGTCGCCGCCCGCCAGCAGCCGGGCACCGCGCCCCGCATCGGCTACGTGGGCGGTGGGGGCTACACGCTGCCGCTCTACTTCGACGCCGTGTACCCGGGGGCCAGCCACGAGGTGTTCGAGATCGACGAGAAGCTGGTCGAGGAGGTCGACGCCGCGCTCGCCGTGCCCGACCTGCTCGACCGGTTCCCGACCACCATCGGCGATGCCCGGGTCGAGCTGGCGACCGCCGAGCCGGGGGCGTTCGACGTGATCGTGGGCGATGCGTTCGCCGGCATCTCGGTGCCGTGGCACCTGACCACGCGCGAGTTCCTCGAGGTCGTGAAGAGCCGCCTGGCGCAGGGCGGAGTCTACGTGATGAACATCATCGACTACGACGACTACCACCTGGCCCGGGCCGAGGCCCGGACCATCGAGGAGGTGTTCGGTGGGCTGATGATGGTCGCCCGCCCCGACGTGCTGGCCGACACGGGCGACGAGGGCGCCAACATCATCCTCGTCGGGGGCGAGGTGCTGCCCGACCGCGCAGCGGTGGTGCAGGCGGTGGCCGCCCAGGGCTCGGGCTCGGCGGTCAGCGACCCGCTCACCGTCGACGCCTTCACCGACGGCGCGACCCTCCTCACCGACGATTACGCCCCCGTCGACCAGCTCGTCGGCAACCCCGCCTAGGACGCCGCTGAGCAATCGGTCCCGTCGGGGTCGGCGCGGGCGGTTTGTTTAACGTCTTTCCGATGGCTGCCCCGGGCAGCTTTCGGAGCAACGTGAAACGGAACGGCCTGGGGTCGGGGCGGCCGTTGCTCGCGCAGCGCGCGGGCTGGGGTCAGGTGATGGCCCAGCCGTCGAGCCGGTGGGCGAGGCCGAGGTTGATGAGCCGCTGCAGGTTGATGGCCGCGACGCGGTGGGTGAGCCAGAGCTGGTTGCGGTCGGTGCCGTGGTAGCGGAGCCGCCGGCAGCCG
>DASSCS010000102.1:0-7269 GCA_035697515.1 Acidimicrobiales bacterium | reverse complement strand
CAGGTCGCTCGTGGCGAGCGCCTTCGAGAGCGCCGACGTGTCGAGACCGGGCAGGTCGACGGTCACCGGTGCGGCCCAGGACCCGTCGGGCTCCTGCGCGTGGATCGCCACGGCGGCGCCCTCGGGCATGGCGATGTCGCGACGGCCGTCCCCGTGCCCGGCGCAAACGTGACGAGCAGCGAGTCGTCGTCGGCCTGGGGCTCCGGCGGGGGCTCGCCCTCCTCCGCCATGGCCTTGGACGGGGGCCCCGCCTGCGCGGCGGCGCGACGCTGCTCGGCCCGGGCCAGGAACTGCTCGGGCGACGAGGCCGGCTCGAACTCCGGCGGTTCGCCGATGGCCAGCGGGTCGTCGCCCGTCGGGTTGGGGTTGGCGGGGTCGAGCGTGTGAGCGCATCGGGCAGGGTCTCGGCCAGCTCCTCGATCTCGTCGACGCGCTGCTGCTCGGAGTCCGACCCGTTCCGGGTGAACACCACCGACGCGGCCACCGCCACGGCCACGGCCACGGCGACCCCGCCCGCGAGGCGTCGCCGCGTCCACGCCCGCCGAACCGTCATGTCCCAGCCCCCTCGCAGCCGGCCCCCGCGGTCGGCCCGTCAGATCGGACGCCACGCTAGCCCTGCGATCCCGCCCGCAGGGACCAGCACACGGGCGGCAACCGAACCGCAACACGGGTCGCCCCGTCCCGATGCGTCAGGCCGCGTCCACGCCGTCCGCGTCGGCCCGGACCACGCCACCCATGTGGGTGGGCAGGTTGTGCTCGGCGAACAGCTTGGCCACCAGCTCGCCCCGGCTGGAGACGCCGACCTTGCGGACGAGTCACCTGGTCGGCCGCGGGAGGCCGCCACTACGGTCCCGCAGCGTGCAGCGCCCCGGGCGTGGGCTCGAGCCCCGGTCCTACGTCGACGACGACGTGTTCGCGCGCGAGCGCGTCGTCACGGGTTGGTACCTCGACCGGATGTCGGCGTGACCACCACTGGCGGCGAGCGCACCGAGCCGCACACCGTGCGCGTGCGCGCCGCGGGCGGGCTGCACCTGGCGGCCGACGTGGGCGGCCCCGCGGACGCGAACAGCCCGACCGTGGTGCTGCTGCACGGCGGCGGCCAGACGCGGCACTCGTGGTCGGGCACGTGGGGCGTGCTCGTGCGGGCCGGCTGGCGGGCGTGGTCGGTCGACCTGCGGGGCCACGGCGACAGCGACTGGGCGCCCGACGGCGACTACTCCCTCGACGGCTTCGCCGGGGACGTCCTGGCGCTCGCCACGTCACTGCCCCGACCGCCCGTCCTGGTGGGCGCGTCGCTCGGCGGGCTGGCCTCGCTCGTGGCCGTCGCCGAGTCTCCCGAGCAGCGACGCACGGCCCGTGCCGTCGTGCTCGTCGACGTGGCCCACAAGCTGGAGGAGTCGGGCCGCGAGCGCATCGGCGCCTTCATGTCCGGCAACCTCGACGGGTTCGCCTCGCTCGAGGAGGCGGCCGACGCCATCGCCGCCTACAACCCGCACCGCCCGCGGCCGACCGACCTGTCGGGCCTGGCGAAGAACCTGCGCCGCCGTCCCGACGGCCGCTGGGTCTGGCACTGGGACCCGGCCTTCATCCTGGGCAAGTTCGGCTCGGCCGACGAGACCCGCTCGTCGGTGGTCGATCCCGGTCGCCTCGGCCGGGCCGTCGACGCCCTACGGGTTCCCACGCTGCTGGTGCGGGGCCGCAGCAGCGACCTGCTGAGCGAGGAGGGCGCCCAGGACTTCCTGGCCCGCGCTCCCCACGCCGAGTTCGCCGACGTGGCCGGTGCCGGCCACATGGTGGCGGGCGACCGCAACGAGGTGTTCAACCACGCCATCCTCGACTTCCTGGCCCGCCACCGTCGCTGACGCGCCTCCGTGGCCGGCGCAGGTCGGGGCCCTCCCTGGCCGGCGTGGGACCTTGGTCCCGGACCGCGGGGACCATCGTCCCTGCCCCCGGCGCCGAGCGCCGGCTGATGATCGCCCCATGAGCACACCGCTTGACGTCCTCGTCATCGAAGGCGGCCGGGGCAGCGGTGCGGCGGTGGCCCGCGCCCTGGACGCGGCCGGTCATCGGGCCCACCGCTGCACGTCCACCGGAGGCGACGCGCCGTGCCGTGGCGTGGTCGACATCTGCGACTGCCCACTCGACCACGGCGCCGACGTGGCGCTGATGGTCGCCGGCGACGCGGACGACCGGCGCGCGGGCGTGCCCGCCCTCCAGAGCGCGAGCTGTGCCCGGCGGGCCGGCGTGCCGGTGGTCGAGCTGGGCGACGACCCGGAGCTAGCCGCGTTCGCGCCCTACCTGGCCGCACGTCTCGACGCCGGCACGGACGTCGTGGACGCCGTCGAGCAGGCAGCCGCGGCCGCCTTCACCGAGCTCGAGCGGGCCGTCCTCGTCATGGCGGCGCCGCTGATGCGCGACCTCGGGATCGATCTGCACGCCGTGGACTGCACCATCGACCGCCAGGGCGACCAGCTGCGGGTACGCCTGGACCTGCCGGAGGATGCCGACGAGGCCACCCGCCAGGCCCTCGCCGTGCGGGCGTTGGCCGCCCTGGGGGGCGTGCGCCGCCACCACAGCTCGGTGAGCATCGGTGTGCACGGCCCGCGGCCGCCCGTGGCGGTGCCGGCTGGTTGATGCCGGGGCGGCCGGCGAGGCCGACCAACGAGCGGGGGTCGCCGCCGCCCGGCCCGGCCGGGTGGCCTCAGCTGCAGGAGACGCAGGTGTGGGCCCCCGGGACGGCCTCGAGCCGCTCGGGCGGGATCTCGTTGCCGCAGCGCGAGCACCGCCCGTAGGTGCCTTCGCGGTGCCGCTCGACGGCGCGTTCCGCCGCGGTGACCGCGGCGCGGGCGCGCTCGAGCAGGATGCGGGTGGCGTCGCGGTCCTCCTGGATCACCGCCGGGTCGGCGAGCAGCCCGTTGTACTCGTCCTCGAGGCGCCGGGCCTGCGCCGTGGCGGCGTCGAGCTCGGCCACGAGGCGGCGCTCGACGGCGGTCGAGGTCGCGACAGCATCGGCAGTTCGGTCGGCGGGCATGGCGGGGACCTCCGAGGGGGCCGGTTGGGGAGTCACCAGGGTGCGCGGCTCGCCGGCACCGCGCTTTCGGTGATGCGAACGATACCCCGGCCTACGGGCGACCAGCCGCCCGGAACCCGCGGAAAGTGGCTCGCCTCGGGACGGGCTCGGGTGCGATGCTCTGGCCCGGACACCCGGCGACCGGCCGGGCCGCGACCGCGAGGAGGTTCGACCGTGCCAACCACGTTCGCCTGCCCTCGTGGCTCCGCGCCCGCGCACCGCTGACAGCGACCGCCGGCGCCCTGCGAGCCGCTCGGGCCCGACCCGACCGCATCGCATCACCGGAGGTTCCCGTGCCCACGCACGATCCCGAGCGCGCCGCACCGGCGTGGCTCACCGCAGGCGGCACCGTCGACGAGGTGCTCGGACTGCTCAAGACCGGCAAGGAGGCCGAAGTCTTCGTGGTCGAGCGCCGCACCCTCGACGGCAGACGGTCCGCCATCCTGGCCCACAAGCGCTTCCGGCCGCTGCGCGTGACCCACAAGGGCCAGCTCGAGGAGCTCGGCTTCTCGCGCGCCCGCGCCTTCACCGACGACGCCCGCTACCGGGAGGGCCGCGGCTTCCGCTACAGCCGTGACCGGCGCGCCGTGGCCCGCAAGAGCGAGCACGGGCGGCGGGTGCTGGCCGAGAGCTGGCACGACCAGGAGTACGAGTCGCTGAGCCGCGCCCACGAGGCCGGCGTGACCGTGCCCTACCCGGTCGAGCTCACCGCTGACGGCACCGTGATGCAGTTCGTGGGGGACGAGGGGATGGCCGCGCCCCGGCTCGTGTCGGCCCGGCTCGGCGCGGCCGACCTGCGGGCCGCCCACCGCCAGGTCATGGACGACCTCGTCCGGCTCACCCGCGCGGGCCTCGTGCACGCCGACCTGTCGCCGTACAACCTGCTGTGGTGGCGGGGACGGGTCTGGGTCATCGACTTCCCCCAGGCGGTCGACCTGGCCCTCAATCCCAACGGCATCGACCTGCTGCACCACGACGTGACCACGCTGTGCACGTGGTTCGCCCGCCAGGGACTGGCGTGTGACGGCGAGGCCGTGTTCGCCTCGTTGCTGGCCGAGGCCTGGTGACGCCACATGGCACCGGAACTGCCGACGAGGTGACGGACGTGCGGCTCACGTCGACGAGCGGACGACCAGGTCGGGCACCAGGATGACCGCCGGCTGCTCGGCCGGCCGGCCGTCGATGCGGGCCAGCAGCAGGCGGGCCATGTGCCGGCCCATGGCCTCGGCCGGTTGGTCGACCGTGGTGAGGGGCGGCTCGGACCCGGCTGCGGCGGGCGACCCGTCGAAGCCGACCACCGCGATGTCCTCGGGGATGCGGCGCCCCGCCTCGCGGATGGCGCGCATGGCGCCGAACGCCATGGGATCGGAGGCCGCGAACACGGCGTCGATGTCGCCGTGCCGCGCCAGCAGGTCCTCCATGGCGACCCGGCCGCCGCGCTCGCTGAACTGCCCGTGGGCCACGAGGTCGTCGGGCGCGTCGAGGCCGGCGCGGTGGAGGGCCTCGCGATACCCCTCGAGCCGGGCCACGCCGGCCAGCATGTCCTGCGGGCCGGCGATCGTGGCGATCCGGCGCCGGCCCCGGGCCACCAGGTGGTCGACGGCAAGGCGGGCGCCCGCGTGGTTGTCGACGTCGACGTAGCAGGTGGGCGTGAAGCCGGTCGGCCTGCCTCCGAGCACCGTCGGCAGCCCCCGGTCCTCGAGCATCCGGGGCAGCGAGTCGTCGCCGTGCAGCGACAGCAGCAGGGCGCCGTCGACGTGCTGGGCGGTGAGCTGGCGGCCCAGCCGCTCGCGGTCGGTGGAGGCGTTGATCATCGCCAGCCAGAGCTGGAAGTCCGTCGCGGCGATCTCGGCGCTGACGCCCCGTACCACCCCGGCGAAGAACGGCTCGGCGAACACCCGGTCCTCCGACTCGGACACCACGAGAGCGATGCAGTCGGTGCGCCGGGTGACCAGCGAGCGGGCGGCGCGGTTGGGCACGTAGCCCAGCTCGTCGATGGCGCGCAGCACGGCGTCGCGGGCCCGGTCGCTGACCTGCGGCGACCCGTTGACCACCCGCGACACCGTGCCGCGCCCCACACCGGCCCGCGCCGCGACCGCCTCGAGCGTGGGGCGCCCCGTCGATCGATCCCGCCGCGCGGTCATGGGGAGATCCTCGCGCCCCCGACGGAGCGGCGCGGCGACGGCGCCGGCGGGGGATGCGGAGCAGTCGAGTCGCCCCTCGTCCTCGACGACGAGGTACGTCCCGTCGTCGACCTGCCGGGGTCGATCCCCCACGCCTGGCAGGCCGCGATCTGGACGTCGTCGTTCGTCAGGGCCGGCCGGGACCCGGGCGCGACAGCGGCGACGGGAAGCGCGGCGCCACACGCACGCCGCCGAGCCAGGCCGTCAGGCGGGCGGCCTCGCGCTCGAGCGCCGCGACGGCGTCGACGCCCACGTCCTCGAGCAGCCGCAGGAGCACCTGGCCGTCGGGAGCCTGGTTCCAGCCGCCCACGATGCGACCGTCCCACCAGACCGTCGTGCCCGCGTTGCCGTTGGTGTCGAAGATCGCCGCCCGGTGGGCGCCGAGGTACCAGTTCCGCTGGAACCAGCCCATCGTGGTGGGATCGAGGCCGGGCAGCAGCGCCGCGTGCGGCTCGGGCGCGGCGACGGGCTCCAGGTCGTCGGGGAGGACGACGCCCGGCTCGCCGTGCAGGTCGACCTCGACAGCGCCGACGTCGGCCAGCGCCTGTCGGGCGGCGGTGACCGTCGAGCCCAGCCACCACTTCAGGTCGGCGACCGTGGCCGGCCCGAAGGCACACAGCCAGCGCCGCGCGAGGTCGGCCAGCGCCTCGCGCTCGGGCTGCTCGGCCGGTTCCTCGCCGAGCCAGGCCGAGGTGCGGGCCCACGCCGGCCGCGAGCTGTTCCAGGCGCCACGGTTCGACGCCCGCACGATCTCACCCGCGGCCGACAGGCACGTGAGCACGCGGGGCCCCACCGGCACGCTGCCGCCGTAGGGCTTGTGGGGCGCGTACACCGTGTTGCCCTGCAGCAGCTCGACGGCGGCACGCAGCTCGGTCGAGGTCGCCTCGCCCATGCGGTCGAGCGCCGCGAGCGTGGCCGCCTCGGCCGCGCGCAGCCACGCCTCGCCGTCGTCGACCAGCCCCGCCTTCTCGACGTCCCTGGCCACGCGGCGCCGCTCCTGGCCCGCGACCCGCCGGCCGACCGCGGCCGTGACGCTGCCGAACAGCTCGCGAGGGAGCACGAACAGCGTGCGGCGCATGCACAGGTGCTTCACCAGGGTGCGGTCGGCGAACAGCGCCGCGTCGACGTCGGCGACGCTCACGCCGTCGACCCGCGCCCACACCGACAGGTAGACCGTGGCCGGGTCGGTGGCGTGAAGGCACACGACGCCCTCGGTGGCTGCCACGGTGTCGGCCGCCCGGTGTGCCGGCGCCAGGTGATGGCGGCTCGCCAACCGCGCCCGCCGCTCCGCCACCTCGAACCTGCGCATCCGACCAGCGTGGCACAGCGCGCCGCCGCCCCCGACGGCCGGGCTGGCCTCATGGGCTCACGGACCTCACGGACCCGGGGCCCGTGGCGTTGGTACGGCGATGGGAAGCCTCAGCTCGAGCACGCGTCGCGGCGGTGCCGTGAGCCGCCACGGCGGCGTACCGACCGTCGTCCCCCCGCCGGCGGGCGCGCCGGGCCAGCTCGCGCTGCCGCTGCCGGTCCCGAAGGACGCGACGGGTCACCGGGGCGACCGGGCCCGCCAGGAACCCCTGCCCGGCGCCGTCCACCTGCCGGGCTGGCTCGACACGGCCACCCAGCGCCACCTCGCCGAGCAGTTCCGCCTCTGGGCCCGTCCGCCCGCCGGGCTGCGCCATCCCCGCGTGCCCACCGGCCAGATCATGAGCGTGCAGTCGGTGTGCCTGGGCTGGCACTGGCACCCCTACGCCTACTCCCGCACCGCGGACGACACCGACGGTGCCCCGGTCAAGCCCCTGCCCGACGAGCTGGTGGACCTGGCCCGGGCGGCCGTTGTCGCCGCCTACGGGGCCGACAGCGCCGCGGCCCGCAGCTACGCCCCCGACGCCGCCATCGTCAACCTCTACGCCCCCGGCGCCCGGCTGGGCCTGCACCAGGATGGCGAGGAGCCGTCCGAGGCCCCGGTCGTCACCGTCAGCGTCGGCGACACGTGCACGTTCCGACTGTCCGGGG
>DASSCS010000101.1:0-114672 GCA_035697515.1 Acidimicrobiales bacterium | reverse complement strand
GCCGTCCATCCGCTCGGCGCCGGCCCAGGCGGCCGCGACCTCCAGCGCCAGCGGCAGACCGCCGGCACCGCGGGCGACCGCGGCCACGGCCCGCCAGTCGTCGTCGCCGACCGGCGGCCGGCCGATCGCCTCGAGCCGCTGGGCGAGCAGCTGGCAGGACGCCGACCGCTCGGCCTGGTCGCGGCCTGCGCCCTCGTCCGGAACGTCCAACGGTTCGATGGCGACGACGGCCTCTCCCACCACCCGCAGCCGCTCCTGGCTGGTGGCCATCACCCGCACGGTCGGGCTCGACCGCAGCAGCTCGACCGCGACCCGCGCAGCCTCGGTCACCACGTGCTCGCAGTTGTCGAGCACCACGAGCAGGTCGCGGCCCGCGAGGGCGGCGACGGCCTGCTGCAGTGGGTCGCCGTCGACCGTCTCGCTGACGCCGATGGTGGTGGCCACGACGTCGCCCACCTCGCTGCCCTCCGCGGCTCCGGCCAGGTCGACGACGACGGCGCCGTCGGCCAGCGAGGGCGCCATGCCGGCTGCGACGTCCAGGGCGACCGCGGTCTTGCCCACGCCTCCGGGGCCAAGCACCGTGACCAGGCGCGACGATCGCAGGCGCTCGCGGATCTCGGCGCGCTCGGCGTCCCTGCCCACCAGCCGGACGAGGGGGGCCGGCAGCGCGGCCGACGACCACGAGCGCCGGGCGTCGAGGCTGGGGTCCTGCACCAGGATGGCCCGCTCGAGGCGGCGCAGCTCGCGGCCCGGCTCGAGGCCCGCCTGCTCGGCCAGCGCTGCCTGGGCCCGCTGGTAGGCCCGCAACGCATCGGTCTGCCGGCCGTCGCGGTGCAGCGCCACCATGAGCCGGCCCCAGCGCGGCTCGCGCAGCGGATCGTCGGCCACCAGCCGCTCGAGCAGGTCGATCGCGGTCTTCGTGTCACCCGCGGCCACCAGCGCCGAGGCCAGGTCGTCCTCGGCGTCGGCCCGGCGGGCGTCGAGGGCGGCGGCCTCGACCCCCAGGGCCGGGTCGTCCCGCACGTTGGCCAGCGCGGGTCCCGACCACAGGTCGAAGGCCGCCGTCAGGTCGCGGACGGCGTCGCGGGGCCGACCCTCGTCGAGGGCGCCCCTGGCCGCCCCGACGAGGTCGTCGAACCGGTGGGCGTCGACCCGGCCGGCGTCGACCTGCAGCACGTACGCACCGCCCACCGTCTCGATGGAGGCCCCCTCCACTGCGGCCAGCGTCCGCCGCAGCTTGGCGACCTGACCCTGCAGCGCGGTGCGGGCCGTCGGCGGGGGGCCGTACGGCCACAGGCGGTCGACCAGGTCGTCGGCCGCCCAGGCGCGGCCCGGTCGCAGCGCCAGCCAGGCGAGCAGCCGGGCACCGTGGCCGCGCGGGCCGACCTCTGCGTGCGCCTTGGTGACCAGGCGAACTGGCCCGAGGAGACAGATCGCGACCGGTCCGGGCACGGCCGCAGGTGTACCAGATGAGACGGCGGGGTAGCCGGGTCGGCACCGCGGGTCAGCATCGCGGGGCCGGCCGCCGCCGCCAACGGAGGCCGGCCCCGCCATACCGGGGGAGAGTTGGCGGGGCTCCGTCGTTGGTCCCGCCCGCTCGGCGCCGATCGTGCGCCGTGGGTGATGATGGACCCACCGTGCGCCCCCGGGAATCCCCAATTGGTGCCAATCGCGGCGTCAGGCGCGGAAGTGGTCGACGACAACAAGCCCTTTCGGCGCGAACCACCCCCGGTGGGTGATTCCCGGGGAGCCCGCGGTCGGGACGCTGACCCCACCGCGGGACGCAGCGTCGACGCCGCTCCCGCCCAGCAGGAAGGGGTGTTCATGTCCTACGCACAGAGAGAGCGGCCGGGGACCGGTTGGCTCCTGTTCTCCTCGATCGTGCTCATCACCGCCGGCATCATGCGGATCTTTGACGCGTTCTGGGCCTTCGACAAGGACGACGAGGTCGGCGAGCAGCTCCAGGTGCTGCTGTTCGACGACAACCTCGCCGCCTACGGGTGGCTCTGGTTGATCGTCGGCGTGCTGATGATCGCCGCCGGGTTCGGGGTGATGAACGGGTCCGAGTGGGCCCGCTGGTTCGGCATCGCGGTGGCCGCGTTCGGCGCCATCACGTCGTTCCTGTGGATCTACGAGTTCCCGATCTGGTCGCTGGTGGGCACCATCATCTCGCTGCTCGTCATCTACGGCCTCGCCAGCTACGGCGGCGGCGGCGCCCTCGACGAGGGGGTCTGACCGTCGGCGTGCCCGATGGTCGGGCGGCCAATCGCCCCCGACCACCGGGCACGACGGTCTCGATCGCGCGCCATCGCGGCCAGGTGGTGTTCCCAGAGCCATCACCCACACGGGGTGACGACCTCGGTCACGGCGGACCGGTGCGGTCAGGGCGCACGATGCAGCGGAAGCCGAGGTGCGACGTCGAGGTGTCGACGGCCTGGGCCATGCGGGCCGCGGGGCGGTAGCGGCGGCAGTAGTTGAGGGCGCACAGGTGGGAGCCGCCCTTGATGACCTTGCGGGCGATGCCACCGGGTTGGGCCGGGTCGACGCTGGCCTCGCGGCTGGCGCCCCGGGGGTCGTCGACGGTGCAGCACGGCCGCTCGGGGGCGCCGCCGGCGTGGTCCTGGTACCAGTCGGCGGTCCACTCCCACACGTTGCCGGTCACCTGGAACAGGCCGTACCCGTTGGGCGGGAAGGAGCGGGCGGGTGCCGTGTACTCCCAGCCGTCGTCGAGCGTGTTGTGGTGGGGGAAGTCGCCCTGCCACACGTTGGCCATGTGGCGGCCGCCGGGGGTCAGCTCGTCGCCCCAGGCGAACTCGGCGCCGTCCAGGCCGCCCCGGGCCGCCCGCTCCCACTCGGCCTCGCTGGGCAGGTCCTTGCCGGCCCAGGCGGCGTACGCCTCGATGTCGCTCCACGCCACGTGCACCACGGGGTGGTCGCCCAGGCCCCTGACCGAGCTCTGCGGGCCGCGCGGGTGGCGCCAGCTGGCGCCGGGCACCCAGGCCCACCACTGGTACGCGTCCCTGAGGTCGACCGGGTGGCCGGGCCGGCGGAACACCGACGAGCCGGCGACCAGCAGCTCGCGACGGGCGTCGGGGTAGTCGGCCGCGTCGGGCACCTGCTCGGCCAGAGTCACATGGCCGGTCGCCTGGACGAACCGGGCGAAGTCGTCGTTGGTCACCGCGCAGCGGTCGATCCAGAACCCGTCGACGCGCACGCGGTGGGCCGGAGCCTCCTCGGGATAGTGGTCGTCGGACCCCATGAGGAACTCGCCGCCCGGCACCCACGCCATGCCCTCGTGGGGCGGCTCACCGGCGGGCTCCCCGGCGCCCGACGCGTCGGTCGTGTCCCTCACGGTGGCCAGCCTGCCAGGCTCGCACCCCTCCTGCCGAGTGCGTCGCGCCGTGGTCAGCCCGCGGCCACGGCCAGCGTGGCCACGGCGGCACCGTCGGACTGCTCGTGGGCGGCGGCCAGGCAGCGGATCACGGCGCGCTGGTGGTCGGTGGGGCCCCCCGCGGGCGCGAAGCCGGGGGCCGCGCCGTCCGGCCGGTTGGCTCGCATGGTGGCCCGCGCCCGCTGGAGGGCGCTGTTGGCGGCTGCGACGGTCGTGTCGAGGTGCGAGGCGCTGGCGCCGGCGGTCCAGCCGTACACGTCGCGCAGGATGAGCACCGCCCGCTGCCGGGCCGGCAGCAGGTCGATGATGCTGAGCATCGCCTGCTCGATGGTCTCGCGGGCGGCCACCGCCTCGCCGGGCTCGTGGTCCTGGGGCGCGGGCGGATCGGGTGCCGCCGGGCCGTCGCCGGCGTCGCGCCCTCCCGCGGCCACCGCCCGGCCGACCGGGTGGGACCGGCGGCGCAGGGCGTCGACGCAGGCGTTGGTGGCGATGCGGTACAGCCAGGTGCGCACGCCTGCGCGGCCCTCGAAGCTCGCGCGGTTGCGCCACGCCCGCAGGAACGTCTCCTGCACCATGTCCTCGGCCTCGGCCACCGAGCCGACGATCCGCAGGCAGTGCGCCCGCAGCTCGTGCTCGTGGCGCCGCACCAGCCGGGCGAAGGCCAGCTTGTCGCCCGCACGCACCGCCGCGCCGTCGGCCGTCGTCCGTGCCCTGCCCTCGTCGGTCGTCGTCACGTCGCTCACCTGTGCCTCCCTCGCCCGCGCCTGCTGCCGTTCACCCGGGCCGGCCACCACCGGGGGAGTGGCGGTGGCTGACCCGCCCGCAGTGTCGGCCCGGGGGCCGGTCGCCCGGTAGATGTCGATGTCGCCTGGTGACCGGGACGGGTGTCGGCCCACCTGTGATGACGAATGTCACCGGTGCCGCGTGACATCGACATCTACCCTGGGGCCGGCGGCGCGGGGAGGCTTGGCTTGGCATGGCCACGTCCTCCGTCGCGCTACCCCTGACTCGTCCGCTCGCCGGGCGCCCTCTCGCCGTGGGGCGGCCTGCCCGGTGCCGGTCATCGGTGGTGGTCACGCTGAACGAAACCGAACGGTCCGAGCGGCTGTTGCGCCTCGCCGTCCCGGGCGCGATGGCCTACGCGGCGGTGTTCCCGGTCGTGCAGGTGGCGCTGATCGCCGAGTCGTGGGGCGGCGGCTACCCGAAGGCCGCCTGGGCGCTGGCCGCGACCGTGGGGTACCTGCCGCTGCACCTGCGGCACGTGGCGCACGCGGTGCGGGGCACGCATCCGCCGGCCGCCGGGTGGTCGCTGGCGGCCATGGCCGCTCTGATCCTCGGCGTCCTGCCGGTGGCCGGCAGCCTGTGGCTGCCGTCGTGCCACGCGCTGGTGGTGTCGGCGCTCGTCGTGCTGCGCCCGCCCTGGTCGTGGCTCGCCGCGGGCTCGGTCGTGGCGGCCCAGGCGCCGCTGGCGTGGGCGCTCGGCAGCCTGGTGCCCGCGGCCGGCTCGTACTACACGATCACCGCCGTGTGGCGTGCCTCGTCGGTGGTGGTCCCGTTGTGGCTGGTGCGGACGATCCTGCAACTCCACGCCGCCCGGCGGGCGCTGGCCGACGAGGCCGTCGTGCGCGAGCGGGTCCGCATCGACGCCGAGGTGCGCCGGACGCTCGGCACCGCCCTCGACGCCATCGTCAGCCGCGGCCGGCGAGCGGGCACGGCGCTCGCGCTCGACCGCCGGGACCCCGCCGTCGAGATCGAGCTGCGCACACTGGTCGACGGCTCGCGGCGGGCGCTGGGTGACGCGCGCCGGCTCGTCCGCGGCTACCAGCAGGGCTCGCTGCGGTCGGAGATCGACACCGCCGCCGGGTTGCTCGACGCCGCGGGCGTGCGCACGAGGTTGGTGCTCCCCGCCGGGCCCCTGCCCGACACCGTCGACGCCGATGCCCGGGCCGCGCTGCGGGCGGCGACGGCCCAGGTGCTGCGCGACGACACGGCCCGCGCCTGCGCCATCACGGTGTCGCTCGACGACGGTCGCGTGCGCCTCGACGTGCGCCGCGACGACGCGCCGTTCGCCACGCGCGAGGTGGCCCGGTGAGCGCGGCCGCCCCGGGCGCCTCCGGGCTCGGGGTGCTCGGTCCGTCCGGCCACGCCGACGGCGATCGCGGCACCGCCGGCGAGCGACGCCGGGCCGTCGCGGGCGAGGCGGGGCGACCGCCCTGGACCGTCCGCGAGGCACCGTGGCTGCTGGTCGCCTTGCACCTGCCGTTCGTGGTGTCGCCGCCGCTGTTCACGATCACCCGCCGGGACCTGCCCGCCGGCGAGGCCGCCGCGGTGGTGGCCGTGGCGCTGGCGCTGGGCGCACTGCAGCTGCACCACAGCCTGGCCGCCTCGCAGCTCCGGCGGCCCCGCGCCTGGGCCGTGAGCTTCCTGGCGGTGGCGGCGCTCACCTACGTGCCCATGTGGTGGTACACGTGGGACTGGGCTGTCGCCCAGTGGATGGTCATCGCGTCGGCGGCCATGGTGCTGCGGGGACGGCCGGCGGTGCTGGCGACCCTCCCCGCGCTCGGGACCGGCGTCGTGACCGCGCACAGCCTCATCGCCGTCGACCGGACCAGCGTCGCGATGGCCGGGGTGTGGGCCGTCTACTACACCGCGGTCCTGGCGATGGGGGCCGCCGCCTTGTACGGCTCTGCCCGGCTGGTGGGGGTGATCGCCCAACTCGACGCCGCTCGCACCGAGGTGGCCGAGCTGGCCGTGGGCCGCGAGCGGCTGCGGGTGTCCCGCGACCTGCACGACCTGCTCGGCCAGAGCCTGTCGGCCGTGTCGCTCAAGGGCGACCTCGCCATCCGTCTGCTCGCCACCGACGCAGACGCGGCCCGGTCCGAGATCGAGAGCCTGACGGGCGTGGCCAGGGGCGCGCTGCGCGACGTGCGGGCGGTGGCCCGCGACGAGCACGCGGTGTCGCTCGCCGCCGAGGTCGACGCCGCCGCGGCGCTGCTGGGCGCCGCCGGCGTCGCGGTGCGGGTCGACGTCGATCTGCCCGACCCGGCGTACCGCGTCGAGGAGGTCCTGGCCTGGGCGGTGCGCGAGGGCGCCACCAACACCCTGCGCCACAGCGACGCGACGACGTGCTCGATCACCGCCGATCGCGCAGGCGGCCGGGCCCGGCTGGCGATCGTCAACGACGGGGCGCGGGGCACCGCATCCGGTGGCCGCGGCCTGGCCGGCCTGGCCGAGCGGGCCCGCGAGCTGTCGGGCTCGGTCACGGCCCGGCCCGCGGGCGGGGACAGCTTCCGCCTGGTGGTCGAGATCCCGGAGGAGGGCCCGTGATCAGGGTGCTGATCGCCGAGGACATGCACCTGATCCGGGGCGCGCTGGTGGCCCTCCTGTCGCTGGAGGAGGACATGGAGGTCGTCGCCGAGCTCGAGCGGGGCGACGCCATCGTCGAGACGGCTGTGCTCACCCGGCCCGACGTGGCCGTGCTCGACATCGACCTGCCGGGCCTCGACGGCCTGGCCGCCGCAGGTCAGCTCTACGACAAGCTGCCCGAGTGCCGCACCCTCGTGCTCACCGGGCTGAGCCAGCCCGGTCACCTGCTGCGGGCGCTCAAGGTGCACGTGCGGGGGTTCATCGTCAAGGACGCGCCGGCCGACATGTTGGCCGACGGCATCCGCAGGGTCGCCGCCGGCGAGCGGGTCATCGACCCCGACCTGGTGGCCGCCGCGCTCGAGACCGGGGTCAGCCCGCTCACGCCCCGCGAGACCGACGTGCTGCGGGCCGCCGAGGACGGCATCGCCACCGACGAGATCGCCGCCCGGCTGTCGCTGTCCCCGGCCACGGTGCGCAACTACCTGTCCAACGGCATCACCAAGGTGGGCGGGCGCAACCGCATCGACGCCATCCGCATCGCCCGCAACGCCGGCTGGCTCTGAGCCCTCGCGCGAGCCTCAGCGCCGGTGCCCTACGCTCGCGGGCGCGGGCCGCGCGGCCCGGTGCGCGACGAGAGGGGAGATCATGGGCGAGGTCGGAGACGCCTACGCGGGGTGCCGGGCGCGCATCGCTGCGCTGACCGGGGGGCTCGACGGGCCGGGCGCGGCCACCCCCGTGCCGACGTGCCCGGCCTGGACGGTGCACGACGTCGTCGCGCATGTGAGCGGCGTGGTGGACGACGCGCTCGCCGGCCGGCTCGACGGCGTGGCCACCGACCCGTGGACGGCGGCGCAGGTCGAGGCCCGGCGCGACCGGTCGGTCGCCGAGATCGTCGCCGAGTGGGACGAGCAGGCGCCCGCCTTCGAGGGCCTGCTCGACGCCATCGGCGACCCCGGGCGCCAGGCGGTCGCCGACGTGGCCACCCACGAGCACGACGTGCGCGTCGCGCTGGGCGCGCCCGGCGCCCGCGACTCCGATGCCGTGCAGATCGGGCTGGCGTTCCTCGCCCCGCGGTTCGTCGACGCCGCGGCCGAGCGCGGCATCGTCCTGCGTGTGCACGCCGGCGACGGGCTGTCGTGGGGGCCCGCTGACGCGCCCACCGCGCTGAGCGGCGAGCGGTTCGACCTGTTCAGGGCGTTGACCGGACGGCGCAGCACCGAGCAGTTGCGGGCGTTGCGCTGGGCGGGCGACGTCGAGGGGGCACTGGGCGCGTTCACCTACGGGCCGTTCCGTCCCGCCGTGCAGCCCATCGCCGAGTAGGGCGGGCCGGGGGTTACCCTCGGCCATGGACGGATGCCTGGGTGGTGCAGGGTGGGGTGGCTGACATGAGGGTCGTCGTCGCGCTCGGAGGCAACGCCCTGCTGCGCCGGGGCGAGCCGATGACCACCGAGGTGCAGCGGCTCAACGTGCGGCGGGCGTGCCAGGCGCTCGCTCCCGTCGCACTCGACCACGAGCTGGTGGTCTCGCACGGCAACGGCCCACAGGTGGGCCTGCTGGCGCTGCAGGGCCACGCCTACCGACCGGACGAGGTGTCGCCGCTCGACGTGCTGGGCGCGGCCACCGAGGGCATGATCGGCTACCTGATCGAGCAGGAGCTGGGCAACCTGCTGCCGTTCGACATGCCCCTGGCGACCATCCTCACGATGACCGAGGTCGATCCGGACGACCCGGCGTTCGCGGATCCCACCAAGCCGATCGGCCCCGTCTACACCCGCGAGGAGGCCGATCGGCTGGTCGCAGAGCGGGGTTGGGCCATGAAACCGGACGGGAAGCACCACCGCCGGGTCGTCGCCTCCCCCGAGCCGCGCCGCATCTTCGAGCTGCGGCCCATCAAGTGGCTGATCGAACGGGGGTGCGTCGTCATCTGCGCCGGCGGCGGCGGGATCCCCACGATGTACGCACCCGGTCGCGAGAACTGGCTGGTCGGCGTCGAGGCGGTCATCGACAAGGACCGGGCCAGCGCCCTGCTCGCCCGCCAGCTCGAGGCCGACCTGCTGGTGCTGGCCACCGACGTCGACGGCGTGTACACCGGCTGGGGCACTCCCGACCAGCGGCGCATCGACTCCGCCACGCCGGGGACGCTGGCGGGGCTCGACCTGGTGGCGGGGTCAATGGGGCCGAAGGTCGAGGCCGCGGTCCACTTCGTGGAGGCGACCGGCTGCCGGGCCGTGATCGGGGCCCTCGACGACCTGCCCGCCATCCTCGAGGGCCGGGGCGGCACGGTCGTCAGCTCGAGCGAGCACTAGCGACCACAGCGACGGCGAAGGCCCTGGCCAACGGTGGACGGCCAGAGCCTTCGCGTCGCCGAGCCCGGGTGGGGGTGGGGCCGGCGGATGGGCGGGTCAGGCCGAGAGCAGGCGCTGGAAGAACGAGCGGTAGCGCCGGAACGCCTGCCGCAGGTCCTCGGTCGACGCCTCGCCGCCCGCGGACCACTGCTCCTCGAGTGCGGCCCGCACGCCGGCGAACGCGGCGCTGATCTCGTCGATCACCTCCGCGACGAGGGCGTCGGCCTCGGCCACCGATCGGCGGGGCTCGTCCACGAAGCCCGCCTGGATGGCGTCCCAGCGGGACTCGAAGCCGAACGACTCCGGCACGAGAGGCTCGCGGGACCGGTCGTCGTCGTCCGCAGGTGTCGGGCCCTCCGGGACGTGTCCTTCGGCGGCGAGCGCCACCGGCTCGCTGGCTCCGACGGGCTGCTCCGCCAGCTGTTCGACAGGCGGATCGGCGGACGGCGCGGTGGACTGATCGACAGCCGGCTCGAACGGCGGCTCGGCCAGCTGCTCGCCAGGTTGTTCGGAGGGTGGCTCGCCAGTCGGCTCGAGCTGCTCGCCAGGTTGTTCGACGGGTGGCTCGGCCAGCTGCTCGCCAGGTTGTTCGACGGGCGGCTCGGCCAGCTGCTCGCCAGGTTGTTCGGCGGGCGGCTCGCCAGTCGGCTCGGCCAGCTGTTCGACAGGCGGATCGGTGGGCGGCTCGGTGGACTGATCGACAGACGGCTCGGCGGGGTGCTCGGCCAGCTGCTCGGTGGGTCGCTCGGTGGGCTCTTCGGCCGGGTGATCGGTGGGCACAGCGTCAGCGGACATCGCCGTCACCCTCTCGCGTGGCGACGTGCTCGCCGCCGTGGGGATCGGCTGCGCGCCGGTCCCACTGGCTCGCGTCGTCGGACCGGGTCGCGCGCTCGCGCTCGGGCGCGCGGGCCACGCGGCGGTCGCCATCCTGGTCACCACCGGCGGCGTCGTCGAGCAGGCGGCTGAACAGCGCCCGGTAGTGCTGGAAGCCCTCGCGCAGCTCGTCGAGCGTCGCCTCGCCCCCGTCGCTGCGTCGGCGGATGGCGTGCGCCGTCCGGTAGTCACCGGCCAGCTCCGGGTGGTCGGCGACGACCATGCCCGTGCGCTCGTCGGGATCGTCGACCGGGTAACCGCGCGCCGCCATGACCTGGACGACCAGGTCGTCGGCCTCGGCCAGCGTCGCCTCGGGCTCGTCCACGAAGCGGAGCTGGACGGCGCTCCACCGGTCGACGTAGCGCATGCGGTCGGCCGGCTCGAGCTCGTGCAGCTCGAGCTCCCCGCGCCGCTCCTCCAGCCGGCGCAGCTCCGCCTCGGCGGCCCTGCGGCTGCCGTGCTCGTCGACGGCCCGGTCGTACTCGGGTCCGAAGCGGCGGGAGAGCGCGACCGACCGCTGCCTCAGGATGACGTAGGCGGCCACCGCGGCGATCACCACGACGGCCAGCACCAGGATCAACCACTCCATGACGGAACTCCCCTTTTCGTGCCCGGCCCTGCTGTCAGGCGTACCCCGCGAGCGCCCGGCGATACATGGCGTCGCGAAGTCATGGGCGCCGGAGAGCAACAGGGGCGCCGGGGAGGTAACAGAACAGCCGGCCGCCGACGGACACCCTTGTCCGTCGGCAGCCGGCTGCGGATGGGCGCTCGGCTGTGCCCACCGGCGTGCCGCCGGCCGGCCGGGCGCTCGGCTCAGCTCGGGCTGACCGTCGCGGCCAGCTCGTCGCGGTCCATCGAGGAGCGACCGGGGATCTCCTGCTCGGTGGCCAGCTCGCGCAGCTGCTCATTCGTGAGGTGCTGCTTGTCGGCCAGCACCGGCGCACCGAGCTCGGCCTTGCGGGCCTCGAGGCGGTCCGCCACCGTGTCGAGGTCGTCGCCGCCCGCGGCGCGGATCTGCGGGAACATCTCCGACTCCTCCTCGGAGGCGTGGTGCTCGACGTTCTCCATCAGCACCTTCGCCTTCGCGACCCACTCGTCGGCGCCCGGCTCGAGCTCGCCGATCTCGCCGAGCAGCACCTTGACCACGTGGTGCTCCTCGATGCCCTCGTCGACGACCTCGGCGATCTCCTCGGACAGGTCTCGGGCCCAGGGGTAGAACACCGTCTCCTCGATGTCGGTGTGGACCTCGAGCTCCAGGTCGATCTCCTGCATGAGCGTGGTCATCGTCCCGACGTCGCCCGCCTCCTCGGCGGTCGTGAACCGGGCGAAGAGGCCTCGCACGCGGTTGTGGTCGGCGGTCAGCAGCTTCAGCGCATCCATCATCCGTCCCTTTCGTGAACGTGGGTCGGCGCCAAGCGTTCCCACGTCCGGGCCCGCTCAACCGCGCTGGGTGGCCCCCCGTCCCGGGCCCGCGTCGAGGGCGCGCCGGTGGATGCGACGCGCGTCGTCGAGCGCGGACGAGCCCTCGCCGAGCAGGCGCACGGCGCGGCTCAGCGCGTGCGGCGCGGCGCCGTCTGTGGCCAGTGCCACGCGGCCGTCGGGGACGGCGGGGTACGCCGAGGGCGTCGACGTCACCGGCCGCACCCGCGCGGTCGCGACGACGACGTGGGCCTCCAGCTCGAGCAGCCGCACGCCGAGCAGACGGGCGCGCACGCGCCCGTCGATGACCATGTCGCCGTCCCGGGCGACGGCCGGCGCCCGCCCGCCGCCCCGGCGACGCCTCACGAGAGCTTCTGCCGGAGGGCCGACACGCCGGAGCTGGCGGCGGTCAGCAGAGCCAGGCCGCCGGCGACGCCCGCCGACGTGACCATGGCACGACGGGACGGCAGCATCCGCCCGGCGGCGGCGGCGACCCGATCCTTCTTCGACTTGCGGCGGAACAGCATGTTCGTCCTCCCTGGGCTCTCAGCGGTCCTCAGCTCGACGCCGGCGCGTCGTTGATGGCGCGCACGAGTTGGGCCTTCGACATCGTCGAGCGCCCGTCGATGCCGAGCGACGCGGCACGGCGCTGCAGCTCGGCCTTCGACTGGCCGTTCAGCGTCGCCTGCGCCGCGGGCTTCGTTGCCCGCCGGCGCGACCGGGACTGCGACCCCGCCCTCCGGCTCGACTTCCGCGTCGTCTTCCTCGGCGTCGACCGGGGGCGGGCGGAGCCAGAGGCGACGTGGCCGACCTCGTCCGCCAGGCGGCGGGCCTCGCGTTCCGCGGCGGTCGCGGCCTCGAGGGCGGCCTGTGACGCCGACTCGGCGAGGGCACGCGCGTGGCTCAGCGCCGTGGTGGCGGCGGCGACGGCCTCCTCGGCGCGGGCGCTGATCTCCTGAGCCTCGCCCTGCGCCTTGTCGGCCTCCTGCGCAGCCTCCTTCGCGGCGGCGGCGACCATCTCGTCCGCCGCCTCTCCCGCCTTGCGGCGCTCCTCCGCGATGCGCTCGTCGCCGGCCCGGCGGGCCTCCCGCAGGCGCTCCTCGGCCTCGGCCCTGACCTCGCCCACACGGGCCTCGACCTCGCGCCGGGCCCGCTCGACCCGCTCGGCAACCATCGCCTTGGCGGCCTTCTCGGCCTCGTGCGCACGCGCGTAGGCCGCGCTGGTGGTCTGCTTGGCCTCGTCGGCGGCCTGCTTGGCCTGCTGTGCCAGCGCAACGGCACGGTCCTCGGCGGCGCGGGCCTCGTCGGCGGCCGAGTGGGCGTCGCTCAGCAGGCTCTCGACCGAGGGGTCGTGGTTGCCGACGAACGGCACGGCCGACCCGACGGACCGCCCGGCCTTGCTGATCGCCCCGCCCACCGAGCTGCCGGCACTGCTCACCTTCTCGGATGTCGTCGACAGCACCTTGGCCGGAGGCCGCCGCGCCTGCCCGGCAACCCAGGCGGCGTTGCTCGGGAGCTCCTTCACACCTGTCGCGACACGACCGCTGAGCCACGTCACGGGGTTACGTCTGGGCATCGTCGTCCCTCCCGTTCTCGCGAGAACAGGAGAGGACTACCCGAGGCGGACCAGGCTAAACACGGACAGTGAGACCGGTCCCGCGAACGGTCGCCCGCCAGCCGCGGAACGCGCGCATGCATCGTTCGAGGCAGGGGTACGCGAGCGCCATGCCCGCACAGACCACGCCCGTGCCCGGCCCTCGGGAGTCGGGGCGATGACCGAGCTCGCGTACGCGCTGTCGAGCGAGGAGCACGATGCCCGGACGCTGGTGGCAACTGCCCAGCGCGCCGAGCAGGCCGGGTTCCGCTCGATCTGGATCTCCGACCACTTCCACCCGTGGCTCGACCGCCAGGGCCACTCGCCCTTCGTGTGGTCGGTCATCGGCGGCATCGCCGCCACCACCGACCTGACGGTCACCACGGCCGTGACGTGCCCGATCATGCGCATCCACCCGGCGATCCTCGCCCAGGCCACCGCCACCTCGTCGAACCTGCTGCCCGGCGGCCGCTTCCGCTTCGGCGTCGGCACGGGCGAGGCGCTGAACGAGCACATCCTGGGCGACCGGTGGCCGCCCACCGACCTGCGGCTGGCAATGCTGACCGAGGCGATGGGGCTGATCCGCGAGCTGTGGACCGGGCGGCAGGTCACGCACCGGGGCGAGCACTTCACGGTCGAGAACGCGCAGATCTACACCCGTCCCGACGGCGAGATCCCCATCATCGTGTCCGCCTTCGGGCCCGAGGCCCTGCAGGTCGCCGCCGAGCATGGCGACGGCTGGATGACCACCGGGCCGGACGGCGACATGCTCCGTGACTACCGCGCCGCGGGCGGACGGGGACCGGGCTGCGGCGCGCTGAAGGTGTGCTGGGGCGAGGACGAGGGCGTGGCCCGCAAGCTGGCGCACGAGCTGTGGCCGACCAGCGGCGTGCCCGGCCAGCTGCATCAGGACCTGCCCACGCCGACCCACTTCGAGCAGGCCGCCACCCGGGTCACCGTCGAGGAGGCCACAGCAAGCAAGCCCTGCGGTCCCGACCCCGAGCGCTACGTGGCGGCGTTCCGGGAGTTCGTCGAGGCCGGCTTCGACGAGGTCGCCGTCACCCAGATCGGTCCCGACCAGGACGGGTTCTTCCGCTTCTACGAGCGCGAGCTGCGCGACCGCTTGACCGACGACTGAGGACCCCTGGTCGTCGAGGACTGGGGGCGTGGGGAGGGTCGGGTGAAGGACCTGGCCCTCCGCCTCAGCGCGTCCACGCACACAGCGGGCGTGCGGTGGGCGTAGCCTCTGACGTCGGGTCACCAGCGAACACCAGAGGAGCGGCGATGAGCGTTGAGGTACCGGAGGAGTTCTCCGTGTCGGCCCAGCGCGAGGGCTCGCACGCCACGGTCACGGTGACAGGTGAGCTCGACCTGCACTCGTCCAGCGTCCTGACCGACCGCCTGGCCGAGCTGTCCGACGTGACCCAGATCGAGCTGGACGCCGGGGGCGTCAGCTTCATCGACTCCGCCGGCCTCCGCGCCCTGCTCGTGGCGAGCAAGGCGGCCAGCGACAGGGGCGCCGAGCTGCGGGTCGTGGTGCTGTCCAACCAGATGGCCCGGGTCGTCGAGATCGCGGGCGTCACCGACCTGCTGCCCGGGGTGCCGACGGCCCGGGTGACGGACGCGGCGCCCGACCCGCACGACCCGGGCGGCGGCGAGTAGCGGGCGGGACCTGCGCTCAGGTCGTGGTCAATACGACGGCTCGATGGCCGCGATCGAGGCCATGCCGGCCATGTCGATGGCGTGACGAGCGGGCGAGTCCTCGGGTGCGATGACCCGGATGTCGATCTGCAGCCGGCGCAGCCTGATGGTGAGGGCGAAGACGACCTGCAGGCCGGCGCTGTCGAGGTAGGTGACGCCGCTCAGGTCGAGCGTCACGCTCGTGGCGCGGTTGGGGATGGCGGCCCTGAGCTCGGCCTCGATGTCGGAGGCGTTCGCCAGGTCGACGTCCCCGGAGAGCGTGAAGTGCACCTGGTCGCCGGTCGTGCGCACGTTCAGGCTGGCATCGTTCATGCCGGAGCCGCCTTCGCGATGTGGAACAGCAGGCGCACGACGGTGCCCGCCTCCGTCGTGTCGACCGAGACCTCGTCTGCGCACTTCTCCATGATGTTGATCCCTCGACCCCTGTTCTCGCCGCGCGGCAACCGCCAGCGCCCTGTGTCCCGGATCGTGCCCACGATGTGGCCTGCCGAGCAGGACATGTCCACGCCGACGGTGCCCCCGCTCGGCCCGTAGGCGTGCGACACGGAGTTGGCCACCGCCTCGCCGACCCCGAGCATGACGTTGAAACCCTCCCGCTCGCTGACCCCGAGCGCCCCCAACCAGCGGCGGAGCGCGGTGCGGACCAGCGCGAGCGACGTGGCCACAGCGGGCACCTTCACCTGCAGCGGTGGGCTGTCGCCCTCGTCCTCGCGGCGCAGCACGAGCAGCGCGACGTCGTCCTGCGGCTCGCCCCCGCCGAGCATGGAGTGGATCGCCGTCGCACAGCGCTGCTCGGCCGAGCCGGCCGCCAACGCCGTGCGCAACCGGTCGAGCCCGACGGTGATCGACTCTCCCCGACGCTCGACGAGGCCGTCGGTGAACAGTGCGAGCATCGTACCGGGCGGGAGATCGAGGGTCGTCGTGCGCCGCCGCACCCCGCTGTCCACACCGAGCGGCGGATCGACGTCGGCCACCACCGCGGCGACCTCCGACCCCGGCGTCGCCATCATCGGCAGGGGGTGCCCCGCGGAGGCCACCTGGAGGGTGGTCAGCTCTGCGTCGAGGACGGCGTAGAGCACGGTCGTCATCTGGCCCGCCTCGAAGTGCTGGATCTTGCGGTCGAGCCGTTCGAGCACCTCGCCCGGCTCGGGCGTTACGAGGGCGTAGGCGCGGAGCGCGCTGCGCAACCGGCCCATGACCACGGCGGCCCGGAGCCCGCGGCCGAGGACGTCGCCCATGACGACGCCGACCCGGCCGGACGGCAGCATGAAGACGTCGTACCAGTCGCCGCCCACCCCGCCGTCACCCGCGGGCAGGTAACGGCCCGCGAGCTCGAGGCCCGGGATCACGGGCAGGCGGTCGGGGATCAGGCTGCGTTGCAGCGCCGCCGCCGCGGCGCGCTCGACGTTGGACCGGCGGGCCTGGATGGCGAGCGCCACCCGGTCGGCGACCAGCTGGACGAACTCGACGTCGTCGGGGTCGAACTGCCGGGGCGTCAGCGATCCGACGTGGAGCACCCCGATGGCGCGGCCCGCCACGGCCAGCGGCACCCCGACGAGCGTTTGGACGCCCCGCTCGCGCAGGAGGGGATTGAGTAGGTCGGACTGGTCGAGGTCCTCGATGACGACGGGCGCGCCCTCTGCGGCGATCCTGCCGGCGAAGCCGTGGCCCACCGGCACCCGCACGCCCTGACGGACCTCGTCCTCGATGCCGCTCGCGGCGGTGGCGACCAGGTCGTTGGTCACCTCGTCGAGCAGCAGCACCGCGGCGGTGTCGACGTCGAGGATCTCGCGGACGCGTTCGAGCAGTTCGTCCAGCAGGTCCTCGACGTCAAGGTGTGCGAGGGCCGCGTCGGTGACCGACTCGATGCGACGGAGCCGTTCGGCGTCGTTGGGTCTCTCCCCACCTTCGGTCTGCGACACCTGCGGGAGCGTATCCTCGCGGACCCAGTCGAAGGACCCCACGTAGGTGCGTCCGGACCTCACGAGGTCCCGCCGCCGCGATCTACTGAAGGGCGGTCGCACTGCGGTCGACGGGTTCTGGCGCCGGCTGGGGGCCGGGCGGCCGTGGTGGCATCGGCACCGGGGGGACGGGTTCCGATGGAGGCGGCTGAGGTGGCAGCGGGGTGGCGGAGAGGCCTCGTAGCCCGCTTGACCAGGTCATTGCCGCGCGTCCGCCCAGATGCGATCGAATCATGCACCGTGGGCTTCCCACCTGAAGGGACGCTAAACACCTTGCCGCCCGCCGCGCGACGCTGCCTCGGCCGCCGGATCAGGCGCGTTCGAACACCCGGGCGCCCTGGGATCGCTCAGGCGCCCGGGTACCAGCGGCTCAGGTAGGCGGTGAGCCCGGACACGTCCGTGCCGTCTGCCCGGTAGGCGATGTGGCCGTCGGGGCGGACGAGGATCTGCGCCGGCCGCTCGTCCCGGCCGAGGCCGAGCCGCCGGTGAGCGGCACCGCCGACGTCGTGGAGCGCTCCCGGCTCGGCGCGGCGGCTCAGGCGATGCAGGTCGAGAAGCCCGGCATGCCGTTCGGCCAGCGGGTCCAGCGGCCCGCCTGCCCACGCCGGGGACGGCCCGGCGCACACCAGGTGGTGCCGGGGTGCGGCGAGGGCACGGCCCAGCGTCGTGGCGGCGCCGTCGAGGCGGACCGGGGCGTCGGGCAGCCGGTCACCGGCCCGCGGGGCGGGCGGCCGCCCCGCCCGGGCGTCGGTGACCGCCGGGCTGGCGCGGTAGTCGATGGCCAGCTCGGCGACGGTACGGAAGCCGGCGGCGCGGGCGGCAGGAAGGAGGCCCGCCAGGCGGGCGAGCCATGGCGCGACCCGGGTGCGGGCGATCCGGTGGATCCGCCGGGTCGACGTGGCGATCCTGAAGGCCCGGTCGGTGAGGCGCAGCACGTCGCGCGCCACGGGCTGCCGCTCGGCCTCGTAGCTGTCGAGCAGGGCGGGGTCGGCGGTTCCGCCGACCACGAGCGCCAGCTTCCACCCCAGGTTCCACGCGTCCTGGATGCCGGTGTTCATGCCCTGGCCGCCGGCCGGGCTGTGGACGTGGGCCGCGTCGCCGGCGAGGAACAACCGCCCGGACCGGTAGGACGCGGCCTGCCGGTGCTGCAGCCGGAAGTAGGTCGCCCACACCGGGTCGTGCAGCACGGGCGGATCGGCGGCGTACGCGTCCACCAGCGCCTGAAGCTCGGCAGGGGAGGGTGCGTCGCGCGCGGCCGGCACCGGGTGGAGCGGCCAGCCGATGAGCCGCCACGCGGCGGGCTCGGCGAGCGGGAAGAGGAGGAGCATGCCCGCGTCGGCGAGGAAGGCGTGGGCGGCTCCCGGTTCCAGGCCGTCGGCGTCGAAGTCGGCCAGGACGAAGGTCTGCGGGTAGGCGGCGCCGACGAAGTCGATGCCCGCCCGGGCGCGGACCGTGCTGCGGGCGCCGTCGCAGCCCACGACGTAGCGGGCCTCGACCTGCTCCACCCGCTGGTCGCCGCCACCGTCGCCGTGGCGGTGCGCCAGGGTGCAGCGCACATGGTCGGGTCGTTGGTCGAGGTCGGTCAGCTCGACGCGGCGCTCGACGGCGACGCCCTGGCGGGCGAGGTGGTCGTGCAGGACCTCCTCCGTCGTGGCCTGCGACAGGAACAGCAGGTACGGGTACGCGGTGTCGCCGACGCCCATGTCGAACAGCGGCACCTCGACGGTGCGCCCGCGGGCGTGCAGGTGCAGCCCCACGGCCGGGTTCCCCCGCTCGACCAGCGCGTCGGCCAGGTCGAGGCCGGCCAGCACCTCGAGCGTGCGGGGCTGGATGGCCAGCGCCCGCGACTCGTGCACCCGGTCGGCCAGACGGTCGACGATGCGGACGGCGGCGCCGCAGGCCCGCAGCTGCGCGGCCAGCGTCAGCCCGGTGGGGCCGGCGCCCACCACCAGCACGTCCGTGCCGGTGCCGGTCACCGGGTCGTCCGGCGGGTCCGGGTCACGCGCCGGTCCCGGCAGCGGGCGTGCGGGCTCGCACGAACACCGACCAGTGCCCGTCCGCGACCGCGTGGGAGTCGACGATCTCGACGTCGACGAAGCCGGCTGTCGCGAGCAGCGACCGGTAGCGGGACCGGGTGACCGCCCCGCCCAGACACGCCGCCCAGGCCTCCGGGTCGGCGCGCCGGGCGCGATCGGGCTCGCGGTCGGCCACGACGTCGGCGACGGCCAGGCGCCCGCCCGGTCGCAGCACCCGGAACGCCTCGGCGAGAACGGCCGCCTTGTCGGCCGACAGGTTGATCACGCAGTTCGACACGACCACGTCGACGCTCTCGTCGGGCAGGGGCACCGCCTCGATGCGGCCCTCCAGGAACTCGGCGTTGGCGACGCCCGCCCTGGTCTGGTTGGCCCGGGCGAGCTCGAGCATCTCGGCGGTCATGTCCACCCCGTAGGCGCGACCGGTGGGGCCCACCCGTCGGGCCGACAGCAGCACGTCGATGCCGCCTCCCGAGCCGAGGTCGAGCACGTCCTCGCCCGGTTCGAGACCGGCCAGGGCGACCGGGTTGGCGCAGCCGATGCTGCCCGCGACCGCCTCGTCGGGCAGCTCGGCCAGGTCGGTCGGCGCGTAGACGCCGGCGCCGAACGGTGTGTCGGCGTCGTCCGGTGCGGGTCCGCAGCAGGCGTCGGCCGCGGGTCCGCAGCCGTCGCCGATGGCGGGCGCCCCCGCCGCGGCCCGCCGGGCCGCCTCCCCGTAGTGGGCTTTCAGGCTGGCCACCAGGGCGTCGTCGGTCGTCATGCCGTCCTCCTCCGTCATCGGTCTGATCCTTAGGTGGCCGTGCCCGGCTCGGCCGCGGTCTGCCACGGCGCCGCGCAGGCCGCGGGCGAGGGGTCGTAGTGGGGCAGGCGCCCCATGACGACCTCGGCGGCGGACGGGAAGACCTCGAGGCAGCGCTCGTTGACCCGGTACAGGCTGGCGTTGCCCTGCCGCTCCGCCAGGACGAACCCGGTGTCCGCGAGCAGCTTCAGGTGGTGCGACACGGTCGACTGGCCGACGTCGACCGCCTCGACGATCTCGCCCACGCTCAGCGGCCGGCGGGCGATCGCCAGACGGTTGAGGATCAGCACGCGGGAGGCGTCGCCGAGCGCCCGGAACCATCCCGCCCACACCTCCGCCGACGCCCGGTCCACGTCCATCGACGATCGACGATAGTCGATTATCGGGCCCGTCACGCAACAGCGGTCAGGCGGTGGGGGCGAGCGCGTCGAGGCCCTCGCCCAGGGCGGCGCGTACCGCGGCGAGGCCCTCGGGGCGCAGGCGGAACCAGGCCCACTTGCCGCGCTGCTCGCGGTCGACCAGGCCCGCCCGCACGAGCTGGGTCAGGTGGTGGCTGACCGTGGGCTGGGACCGGTCGATCAGCCCCGGAAGGTCGCAGGCGCAGATCTCGCCCGTGGGCGCGGCTGCGATGATGCTGACCAGCTGCAGGCGCACCGGGTCGGCGAGCGCCTTGAGCACGCCGGCCAGCTCGGTCGCCGCCTTCTCGTCGAGGCGCCCGGCGGTGACGGGCGCGCAGCACAGCGCCATCGCGCCGGTGCTGCTGTCGGTCGAGCCGCGGTTTTTCCCGTCACTCATATTGACATCTCTCGATTCGTTGGTATCGTATCGACAAATATCGAATCGATGATCCTCGAAACAACCTTACCTCCCCAAGGAGCGAACGACATGCGCCTCCAGCTCGCCCTCAACGTCACCGACCTCGACGAGGCCGTCGCCTTCTACAGCCGGATGTTCGGCGCCGAGCCCGCCAAGTCCCGCCCCGGCTACGCCAACTTCGCCATCGCCGACCCGCCCCTCAAGCTCGTCCTGTTCGAGGGCCAGGGCGAGGGCGGCACCATCAACCACCTGGGCGTCGAGACCGAGACCGCCGACGAGGTGGTGGCCGCCGAGCAGCGGCTCACCGCCGCGGACCTCGAGACCACCGGCGTCGCCGACACCCAGTGCTGCTACGCGCAGAAGACCGAGACCTGGCTGTCCGGTCCCGACGGCGCCCGCTGGGAGTGGTACGTCAAGACCGGCGACAGCGAGCAGTTCGCCAACGTCGTCGTCGGCTCCAGCGGCAGCACCTGCTGCCCCAGCTGATCACACCGCGGCGGCGCGTGGTCACGGGAGGATGGTCGCCTCGTCGGCCACGCGCCAGTCCTGGTTGACGGCCCGGACCACGAGCCGGTCCCTGAACACCGCCAGCTCGACGAAGTGGTGCCACGAGAACGACACGGCGGTGAAGTCCTCCTCGCCGGTGCGCCGGGTGCCGGCGGCCCCTCCCGTGACCACGTAGGTCACCCCGTTGATCGGAACGCTGCGCTGGTAGTCGTGGTCGTGGCCGGAGATCACCAGCTGCACCCCGTAGCGCTCGAACAGGGGCACGAACGCCTTCCGGGCCTCCCGGCTCGAGCCCTGGTAGCCCGCCGAGTACGGCGGGTGGTGCAGGACGACGATCCGCCACCGCTCCGTGGCGCCGGCCAGTGTGCGCTCGAGCCAGGCCTGCTGGTCGGCGTCGCCGGCGCGGCTCGAGTCCAGCCCCACGAGCAGGACGTCGCCGAGCTGGCGGGCCCACCAGAGACCCGGCATGCCGAGCGCCGCCGCCTGGCCCTCGGCATTGCCGTCCATCACGTCGTGGTTGCCGAGCACCGCGTACAGGTCCGCGTCGCGTAGCAGCCGCGCGAACGGCCCGAACACCGTGGCGGGCAGGCGGGCGGGGTCGCCGGAGGGATAGACGTTGTCGCCGGCCAGCACGAGCCCGTCGATCGGTTGGACCGCCGCCAGTTCGTCGATCGCCTTCGCCGTGGAGCGCAGGCGTGATCCGCTGTCCCCGACGTCGCCGACCACCGCCAGGTGGAGCTGGATGGGGTCGTCGGCCGGGAAGGGCTGCCATGCCTGCGTCTCGGTCGGGCTGCCCTTGAGGTGGGTGGCGTAGCGGTACAGCTGGTCGCGGTAGTGGAGCCCGACGAGGCCCACCGCCAGTGCCACCACCAGCAAGGCGAGGCGGACCGACCGGCGGCGGTGCGGGGCGTGCACGACGTCTACGAGCACGTCACCATCGTGGTCCCCGCGGGGGTCACCCGCACGGGGCGAACGTCCCCCCGGCGGCTGCCATGCTCCCCTTCCTGCCCGTGGCCGATTCGCGCCGGGTCCGGCGCGAGGCCGTTTCGTGGGCGGCGGTGGGGGGTACCTCACGGACCCGTCGGGCACCCGGGAGGAGAGCGCCGTGCGAGCCGTGACGTGGCAGGGGTTCGAGGACGTGCGTGTCGAGGCGTTGCCCGATCCCCGTCTCGATGAGCCGACCGATGCCCTGGTCGAGATCACCTCGACCGCCATCTGCGGCTCCGACCTGCACCTCTACCGGCCGCTGGCACCGTTCATGGAGCCGGGCGACGTGCTCGGGCACGAGCCCATGGGCCGCGTCGTCGCCGTGGGGTCCGAGGTCACCCGCATCGCCCCGGGCGACCGGGTCGTGATCCCGTTCAACATCGCCTGCGGCACCTGCTTCATGTGCGATCGGCAGCTGTTCGCCCAGTGCGAGACGACCCAGGTGCGCGAGCACGGCAAGGGCGCCGCCCTGTTTGGCTACACCAAGCTCTACGGCCACGTCCCCGGCGCCCAGGCCGACCTGCTGCGGGTGCCGCAGGCCCAGTTCGGCCCCATCAAGGTGCCCGAGGGGCCACCCGACGAGCGCTTCCTCTTCCTGTCCGACGTGCTGCCGACCGCCTGGCAGGCCGTCGCGTACGCCGACGTGCCCCAGGGTGGCTCGCTGGCCGTGATCGGCCTGGGGCCCATCGGGCAGATGGCGTGCCGCGTGGCCCGGTACCTCGGCGTCGAGCGGGTGCTCGGGGTCGACCTCGTCGCCGAGCGCCTCGCCATGGCCGAGCGCCACGGCGCGGAGACGGTCGACGCGAGCGGCGACGACGACGTCGCCGACGTCCTGCGGGCCCTGACCGGCGGGCGAGGGCCCGACGCGGTCGTCGACGCCGTCGGCCTCGAAGCGCATGGCGCCCCGGTGGCCGGCGCCCTGCAGCGCGCCGCCGCCGCGCTGCCGCGGGCGGTCGGGCGGACGCTCGCCACCAGGGTGGGGGTGGACCGGTTGGCCGCCCTCCGCACGGCGATCGATGCGGTGCGGCGGGGCGGCACGGTGTCGATCAGCGGCGTGTACGGCGGTGCCGCCGACCCGATCCCGATGCTCGACCTGTTCGACAAGGGCGTGCAGATCCGCATGGGCCAGGCGCACGTCAGGCGCTGGGTCCCCGAGATCCTGCGCCTGCTCGAGCAGGACGACGACGTCTTCGGCCTGTCCGACTTCGTCACCCACCGGCTGCCGCTCGAGGAGGCACCGAGGGCGTACGCCATGTTCCAGGCCAAGCAGGACGGCGCGATCAAGGTGGTGCTGAGGCCCTGACTGCCGATGGTGGGGGACAGGGGTGTCATCCACGCGGCAGGGTGGGTAGAACGGGCGCAACCGACCGACCAGGAGGTCTGCCGTGGCCGACGACACCCCGACCGACGATCCCGAGGTGCCCGAGGCCGACGCCCTCGAGCAGGCCCGCGAGGTCGCCCCCCCGCCGCGCCGAGGTCGCCCGGCGATCGATCCCGAGGTGCCCGAGGCCGACGCCTGGGAGCAATCCATCGAGGTGCCACTCGACGACGAGGAGGAGCGCTGAGCGCAGTCGGTCAGAGCGTGGCGAGCCGGAGGTTGCCGAGCGCCTGGCCGTAGTGCCGGTGCAACTCGACCTTGCGCTCCAGGTCGGCGATGACGGGCACCGCGAAGTTGGCGCCGTAGAGGCGCTGGCAGCTGCCGAGCCCGCCAGGACTGAACACGTTGACCTCCATCAGCTTGTCGCCGACGATGTCCAGGCCGACGAGGAACATCCCCTCGCCGAGCAGCTTGGGGCGGACGACCTCGACGAGGCGCAGCATGTCCGCGGTCACCTCCACCTCGACGGCCTTGCCGCCGACGCTCATGTTGGATCGCAGGTCGGGCCCCTCGTTCACCCGCCGGAACGCGGCGATGTGACCCTCGTGCACCAAGGGCTCGCCGTTGAGCACGAACAGCCGGACGTCGCCCTCCGCGGCCGCGGGCAGGTGCTCCTGGGCCACGACGTAGCCGTCCCGGGAGATGGCCTCGATGATCTGGTTGAGGTTCGGTGACTCCTCGTCCGACACCAGGAAGACGCCGCTGCCGCCCGAGCCCTGCAGCGGCTTGAGCACGGCCCTGCCGCCCAGGTCGGCGACGAAGTCGGTGATGACCGCCTCGTCGCGGGATATCAGGGTGCGCGGCCGCACGATCTCGGGGAAGTGCTGGAAGTAGGCCTTGTTGAGGGCGTGGGCGAGGTGGCCGGGGTCGTTGACCACGAACACGCCGCTCGCCTCGATCAGCTGGCCGAACGCCACGCCGGCGGTGACCGCCCACGGCCGGTCGACGGCGTCGTCGGCCGGGTCGTTTCGCAGGAGCACCACGTCGAGCTCGTTCAGCTGCAGCTGGGCCTCAACCCCGCCCGTGCCCTGGACGTCGGCCAGGTAGCGTTCCGGCGACTTGTACTGCTTCGCCGCGCCGGCACGCGCTCTGGCCGAGAGCGATCCGTCGGGTAGGTAGGTGAAGTCGCCGACGCCCATCAGCCAGACCTCGTGCTCCATCTGGGTGGCGGTCAACGCAAGACGGGTGGTCGTGTAAGTGGGCGACTCGGTGTCGAGGTCGTTGACGACGAAGCCGATCTTCATGGGGACGTTCCGATCAGTTCGGTGGGGTCGGTGAGCCGGGCCGCACGCTCGAGCCGTGAAGCGACGGCCGGATCGGCGAGGTAGCGGGGGATGAACCTCGGTTCGGCGAGCACCCCCCGGTCGGCGAGCTCGCCGACGAGCGGCAGGTCGTCGAGCGAGAGCTTGCCCAGCCAGAACAGGTCGAGGGTACCGCCGCTGACCAGGTGCCCGAGCAGGTCGAGCAACCCGCGGAGATAGATGGCGTCCTTGGTGAGACCGCCGGAGCGGAAGGCGCGCATCGTCGTCGTGAACGCGCTGCTGGGGGAGAACCCCGCCACCACGAGGCCGTGGTGGACGGCGCCGAACGTGTCGCCGCTCACCATCCCGTGGACGGCGACCACCCGTGCGGCCAGTTGGCGCAGCCGGTAGGGCGAGAGCCCGCCGACGAGGAACTCGGCGAGGACCGCCAGACCCTCCTGGGTCTCCTCGTGGCCGGCCAGCCCCGCAGCCATCACCCGTATGGGCTGGTGGGCGCCGTTGAGGTACGTGACGAGGTGGGTGCCGATCTCGTGCTGGAGCAGGGCGTGGGCGCGGCTGACAGGCACGCTCGCCGCCGAGCCCACGATGAGGTCGCGGCCCGAGACCATGATGCCGCTGGCGTCGGTTCGGATCTCGGCATGGACGCCGATGTCGGGGTCGATCGTGCGGTAGTGCGCGAGCTCGGCCTCGGCCAGTTCGACGAACCGGGCGGCGCCGATGCGGTCGCCGTGCCCGCCGCGGGCCGGGTCCTCGACGCTGTCGAGGATGCGCACGGCTCGCGCGAGCAGCCACGGAGCGACCGATCCGTACAGCTCGATGCTCAGCGGCAGGAACTCGTCGGTGCCGCGGGCGCGGAGCATGTCGAGCTGGAGTCCGACCTCCCGGTGCTTGGCGCGCAGCAGGTGCCCGAGCGTGGGGTCCTCGACGTCGCCGACGGCGATCTCGTCGAGCACCGCGGCGATCACGTCGGGATCGTCCTCGAGCGGACGGTAGGTGAACGCCGGCTCGCCGGCCCGCCCGTCGAGGAAGGCGTCCCGGTGCGCCTCGACGTCCACCGGGGTGAGGTCGAGGAGGAACCGGTAGCTCTCGGAGACCTGCGCCAGCGCGCGGTCGATCGCCAGGTCGCCCGGGGCGAGCGCGGTGATCGTCATCGCCGCCGCTCGCCGGCGACCGCGTCCACGACGGCCGGCAGGGTGCTCGCCACGGCAGCGGTCAGCTCGTCGAGGTGCTGCTCGTCGACGCGACCGCTCCACTCGTCCATGAACGTCTTCTTGAACTCGAGCGCCAGCGCGCAGCCCTGCTCCGGGTACCTGTCGTGGATCCAGCGGGCCAGATGCGCGCCCTCGAACCGGACGTTCTCGCGCACGTCGAGCGGCTCGCCTCGCACCTCGGTGCCGTCGAGCTGGTCGATGAGGGTGTCGACCACGGCTGCCCATCGCTCGCGGTCCAGGGATCCGGTGCCCACGTTCACGGCAGGGTTCTCCTCGGCGGGGGCGGGCGGCGCCTGGGGGCCCTCGCGACGATGGTTGTAGGAGTGCACGTCGAACACGACGAACGGCCCGTGGGCGGCCAGGCGATCGAGCCGCGCAGCCAGCATCTCGTAGAACGCGTCGTACTCGGCGAGCGAACGGCGGACCACATCGTCCGGCAGCGGGGCCTTCCAGACGTCCTGCCCCCACGTCTCGTCACTCAGGCGGTAGACGGCCTCGTCGCGTTCGCGATTCAGGTCGACCTCGAACCGCGACCGGTTCACCACGATCCGTGCCGGCGCCGGTGCGATGATGCGGTCGGTGCACGGATCCTCTTCCCTGAGGCGTGCCGGCTCGTCGAGTGCGATCCGTTCGGCCACCTCGGCGCGGAGGTCGTGCCCCGCATGGATGGCCGTCGCCACCAGCGGGAACGCTGCATCGTCGAGCTCGAACTCGACCGGCTCGCGGACCGCGGCGCCGTCGTCGTCGACCGGGCGGACGGGTGCATCAGCCATCACGCGTGCGTACCCGGCTGCCACGGACGGCAGTCGCGCCCGACGCGTGTCCGCTCGGTCCGCGCCTCGACGATCACCCATGAGGGTGTAATGCAGGCCCGTCGCGGGCACGCGTGGGGTGTGACCACGATCGGGTACCACGCCTCGCACGAACAACACGCACCGAGCGCACTGCTGGACGCAGCGCGCGCCGCGGCCGAGGCCGGCTTCGACGCCGTGTCGTCGTCCGACCATGTGACGCCCTGGAGCCACGCCCAAGGCGAGTCCGGCTTCGCCTGGTCGTGGCTGGGCGCGGCCATGCAGGCGGTGCCACGGCTGCCGTTCGGCGTGGTCAACGCCCCGGGCCAGCGCTACCACCCCGTGGTGATCGCCCAGGCCATCGCCACGCTCGCGGAGCTGTACCCCGACCGCCTCTGGGTCGCGCTCGGCTCGGGTGAGGCCTCGAACGAGCACATCACCGGGGAACCGTGGCCGCCGAAGCCCGAGCGCAACGCCCGCCTGGCCGAGTGCGTCGAGGTGATCCGCGACCTGCTGCGAGGCGAGGAGGTGAGCCTCGACGGTCACGTGCGCGTCGACCGGGCCAAGCTCTGGACGCTGCCCGCCACGCCACCCCCGTTGATCGGCGCGGCGCTGAGTGAGGAGACTGCGGCCTGGTGCGGCGGGTGGGCCGACGGGCTGATCACGGTGCACATGCCGCAGCCCAGGCTGCGCAAGGTGATCGAGGCGTTCCGCGGCGCCGGGGGCGAGGGCAAGCCGACCTACGTCCAGGTCAAGGTGGCGTGGGCGCCGACCGAGGACGAGGCGCTGGCGGGCGCCTACGACCAGTGGCGGACCAACGTGTTCGACTCCGTGCTCATGGCCGACCTCGAGACCGTCGACCAGTTCGAGGCCGCGGCGGCGCACGTGCGGGCCGAGGACATGCACCACAGCGTGCTGGTGTCGGCCGACCCCAAGCAGCACGCCGCGTGGCTGAACGAGACGCTCGAACTGGGGATCGACGGGCTGTACGTGCACCAGGTGCCCCGCGAGCAGATGCGGTTCATCGACACGTTCGGCGCGGACGTGCTGCCGGAGGTGGTGGGGCGATGAGCGTCGAGTTCACCAGCGACCAGTGGTGGAAGAACGGGGTCATGTACTGCCTCGACGTCGAGACCTTCCTCGACACGGACGGCGACGGTTGCGGCGACATGGCCGGGCTCGTCGAGCGCATCGACTACCTGGCCGGCATCGGCGTCTCGACCCTGTGGCTGATGCCCTTCTACCCCTCACCCGACCAGGACGACGGCTACGACGTCACCGACTTCTACGGCGTCGACCCGCGGCTCGGGTCGCTGGGCGAGTTCGTCGAGGTCGTGCGGACCGCCCGCGACCGCGGGATGCGGGTCATCGTCGACCTGGTCGTCAACCACACCTCCGACAAGCACCCCTGGTTCCAGGCCGCGCGGTCGAGCCGCGAGTCGCCCTACCGCGACTGGTACGTGTGGGTCGACGAGCCGCCCGATGACAGCAGCCTCAGCGAGACGTTCCCGGGTGAGCAGGGCGGCGTGTGGACCTTCGACCGCCGGACCCGCCAGCACTACCTGCACCGCTTCTACCGGCACCAGCCCGACCTCAACATCGCCAACCCCGCCGTGCGCGAGGAGATCGCCCGCATCGTCGGCTTCTGGCTGCAGCTGGGCGTGACCGGCTTCCGGGTCGACGCCGTGCCGTTCCTTATCGAGCTCGAGGGCATCGCAGGGGCGCCGTCGGTCGACCCTCACCGGTACCTCAAGGACCTGCGGTCGTTCGTGCAGCGGCGCACCGGCGAGGCGATCCTGCTGGGCGAGGTGAACCTGCCGCCGAAGCAGCAGCGCGAGTTCTTCGGCGACGAGGACGGCGACGAGCTCAACCTCGTCTTCAACTTCTCGGTGATGCAGCGCATCTACCTCGCGCTGGCCCGCCAGGACGCCAGGCCCGTCGAGAAGGCGCTGGCCGACCTGCCGCCGGTGCCGTTCGACTCACAGTGGGCCACGTTCCTGCGCAACCACGACGAGCTGACGCTCGACCAGCTGAGCGACAGCGAGCGGCAGGAGGTGTTCGACGCCTTCGGCCCCGACCCGGACATGCAGCTCTACGGCCGCGGCCTGCGCCGGCGGCTGCCGCCCATGCTGGCCGGCCACCCGCAGCGCATCCGCATGGCCTACAGCCTGCTGTTCTCCCTGCCGGGCACGCCGGTGCTGTTCTACGGCGAGGAGATCGGCATGGGCGAGAACCTCGCCGTCGAGGGCCGGATGGCCGTGCGCACCCCCATGCAGTGGTCCGACGAGCCCGGTGCCGGGTTCTCGACGGCGAAGCCCCGGCGGTTCCCCAGCCCCATCACCGAGGGTGAGTTCGGGCCTCTCGCCGTCAACGTCGTCTCCGAGCGCCGGGAGTCGGGGTCGCTGCTCAACTGGTTCGAGCGCCTGATCCGGCGGCGGCGCGAGACGCCGGAGCTGGGCCTCGGCACGTGGTCGGTGATCGCCAACGACCAGCCGGCGGTGCTCGCCCACCGGTGCGACTGGGACGGGTCCACCGTGGTGGCCGTGCACAACTTCGGCGCCGAGCCGTGCCGCCTCGACCTGCCGCTCGACGGCATCGACGACGCGGTCGGCGCCCACGACCTGCTCGACGGGTCGGGGGAGCGCCCGCTCGAGGAGCCGGTGTTGCACCTGACGCTCGACGGCTACGGCTACCAGTGGCTGCGCATCCGGCGTGCGGGCCAGCGCTTGTCGCCCTGAGGCACGCATGCGCCTGCGCCGGGTGGAGGTCGACGGGCAGGGCTACCGGCGTCGGCGTGCCGGCACGGGCTTCACCTACCTCGACTGCGACGGCGCGCGGATCGCCGATGCCGAGGTGGTGGCCCGCATCAAGGCGCTCGCCATCCCACCCGCGTGGACCGACGTCTGGATCTGCCCCGACGCCCGGGGCCACATCCAGGCGACCGGGCTCGACGACCGCGGCCGCCGCCAGTACCGCTACCACGACGACTGGCGGGTCGAGCGCGACCGCGCCAAGCACGACCGGATGCTCGAGCTGGCGCGCGCCCTGCCACGGCTGCGCCGGCGGCTGGGGCGCGACCTGGCGGCCGAGGGTGTCGGCAGGGAGCGCGTGCTCGCGTGCGCCGTGCGGCTGCTCGAGCTGGGCCTGTTCCGCGTGGGCGGCGAGGCCTACGCCGATGACAACGGCAGCTACGGGCTGGCCACGCTGCGGAAGGGGCACGTGCGCGCGCAGGGCGACGAGCTGCGGTTCGAGTATCCGGGCAAGGGCGGCCAGCGGCGCGTCGTGACCATCGGCGATCCGCGGGTGGCCGACGTGGTGCGCGCCCTGAAGCGTCGGCGCCGCGGCGGGCCCGAGCTGCTCGCCTACAAGGACGAGCGGGGGCGCTGGGTCGACGTCCGGTCGTCCGACATCAACGGGTACCTGCAGGACGCCCTCGGCCAGGGGTTCACGGCCAAGGACTTCCGCACCTGGACCGCCACCGTCCTCGCCGCGGTCGGCCTGGCGGTCGAGCAGGACGTGGCCAGCGACCGCCAGCGCCAGTCGGCGGCACGACGGGTCGTGCGCAGCGTGGCCCGCCAGCTGGGCAACACGCCCGCCGTCGCCCGCGGGTCGTACGTGGACCCGAGGGTGATCGAGCGCTTCGAGGACGGCCGGACCGTCGGCGACACGCTGGCGGACGCCCGCATCGACGCGGTGGCCGAAGGCCTGCTGGGCGTCGACGGCGAGACGGGTGCACCCGATGACCCCGACGACGGGCCCGTCACCGTCGACAGCGTCCCCGCGGCCCTCCTGGCCGAGGTCGACGCAGCCGTAGCCGACCTGATCGAGGGCTCACCGCGCAGGCCCGCACGGCGCCGGCGCGCCACGTCGTGAGTCGTTCCGGGCGCGCGACGGAGCCACCGCCGGAGGTGACCCGGATGTGACCTTCGCCCCTGGGCGGCGCCCGGGCGGGGTGTGATCCTGCTGGTGTGCGACAGTCCCGCGACGACACGGAGAGACGCCTGGCCGGGGTCGGGGGCGGCCGCTACCACGACTACCTGCGCTGGCTCTACCGGGGCGGTCACCCGAACCGCTTCGCGCAGCTGCAGAACCGGGCGTCGGCCGTCGTGTTCGCCGCGGGGATCTGGCCGAAGCGCCTCGGAACGCTCGAGGTGCGGGGCCGGCGCAGCGGCCGCACGATCTCGTTCCCGGTGGTCATCGCCGACCACGAGGGTGAGCGCTACCTGGTGTCCATGCTGGGCGACGAGGCGAGCTGGGTGCGCAACGTCCGAGCTGACGGCGGACGCGCCGTCCTGCTCCACGGGCGGCGCGAGCGCGTGCTGCTCGAGGAGGTCCCCGTCGCGAGCCGGCCGCCCATCCTGCGCCGCTACCTGCAACTTGCGCCCGGCGCGCGTCCGCACATCCCGGTCGACCGCAACGCCCCGCTGGAGGAGTTCGCGGCGGTGGCCCCCCGCGTGCCCGCCTTCCGCATCACGACGCGGCCCGAGGCGCCGGAACCCGAAGCCTGAGGCGGGCCCACCCGTCGTCGAACCGTGCCATCGCCGTGGAGGGCCGCCGCGATCTCGGCAAGACTCGGCGGCATGAAGCTGCTCGTGGGGACGCGCAAGGGGCTCTGGGTGATCGTGAGCCACGGTCGGGGGGACTGGTCCGTCGGTGAGCCGCTGTTCTTCGGGCAGATCATCCAGCATGCGGTGCCCGACCCCCGGGACGGGCGCACCGTGCTGGCGGCGACCCGCACGGGGCACCTCGGCCCGACCGTGATGCGCTCGATCGACGGGGGAGCGAGCTGGGCGGAGGCGTCGAAGCCTCCCGCCTTCTCCGCCGGCGATCGTCTCCGGCGTGGGCTGAAGGCCGTGTTCTGGCTCACGCCGGGTCATCCGGACGAGGCCGGCGTCTGGTACGCGGGTGGCGCGTCGCCGCAGGGCCTGTTCCGCAGCGAGGACGGCGGCGACACGTGGGCGCCGGTGTCGGGCTGGAACGACCATCCCCTGTGGGAGACCTGGTGCGAGTGGCCGGAGGAGAACACCCCCGACGGGTCGATGCTCCACTCGGTGATCGTCGACCCGCGTGACGCGGACCACCTCTACCTCGGCCTGTCCGGCGGAGGCGTCTTCGAGAGCAGCGACGGCGGCACCGGCTGGGCGGCCTTGAACGAGGGCGTGGCTGCGGACTTCCTGCCCGAGCCCGATCCGGAGTTCGGTCACGACCCCCACACCGTCCGCATGCATCCGCTGATGCCCGACCGCCTGTACCAGCAGAACCACTGCGGCATCTACCGCCTCGATCGGCCCGAACGGCGCTGGACGCGGATCGGCGACAACATGCCCCCGGCGATCGGCGACATCGGCTTCCCCATCGAGCTGCACCCGCGCGACCCCGACACGGCATGGGTGTTCCCGATGGACGGGACCGACGTCTGGCCGCGCACCAGCGTCGACGGACGACCGGTCGCGTACGTCACGCGGGACGCCGGGGCGACGTGGTCGCCCCAGTCGACGGGCCTGCCCGAGCGGGCGTGGTTCACCGTCAAGCGCCAGGCGATGACGACCGATGCGGGCGACCCGGTCGGCGTCTACTTCGGCACCACCTCGGGGGAGGTGTGGGCGAGCGCGGACGAGGGAGCCTCGTGGGCGTGCGTGGCCCGCCACCTGCCCGAGGTCTACAGCGTCGAGGTTGCGTGAAGGTCCGCATCCCGACGCCGCTGCGCTCGTACACGGACCAGCAGTCGGTGGTCGACGCCGCGGGCGGCACGATGTCCGACCTGCTGGACGACCTCGACCGGCGGTTCCCGGGCATCCGCTTCCGCATGGTCGACGAGCAGGGCCGCCTGCGCCAGCACATGAAGCTCTGGGTCGGCCAGGACGCGGTGACCGACCTGTCGACCCCGGTGAGCGAGGCCGACGAGGTCACGATCATGCAGGCGCTCAGCGGGGGATAGCGCGCTGCCGAGGCGAGAGGAGGAGCGCGTGCCGGGCAACGACGGGTCGCCGCTCGCTGACACCGAGGTCCACCACCTGCGGTCCGAGCACGTCGGCGACGAGTTCAGGATCTTCGTCGGGCGGTGCGGCGCCCGGGACGGCGAGGCCCCCGTGGCGCTCTACGTCACCGACGCGAACGGCCTGTTCGGCGGCGCTGTCGACACCATCCGGCTGATGCAGCTCTCGGCGCACCTGCCGCCCCTGCTGGTCGTGGGGATCGGCTACCGGAGGGGAGCGATCCACGAGACGGTCGCCGTCCGCATCCGCGACCTCACACCCACCGTCGACCCTGCGTACGCCCGCATCTTCCCCGACCAGTCCAGGATGGGCGGTGCCGGTCGGTTCCTGGCGTTCATCCGCGACGAGCTGAAGCCCTGGGTGGCGACGCGCTACGAGGTCGATCCCGAGGACTCCGCCTACTTCGGGCACTCGATGGGGGGCCTCTTCGGCACCTACAGCCTGCTCACCGAGCCCACGACGTTCCGGCGCTACGGCATCGGCAGCCCGTCCCTGTGGTGGGACCACGACGCCGTCTTCGAGCACGAGGCGGCCTATGCGGAGGCGCACCCGGACCTTCCCGCGAAGGCGTTCTTCGCCGTCGGGGCCCACGAGGACCACGACGGTCGCCAGCGCGAGGCGTCCAGGCTTCCCGAGGACGAACGGGCCAAGGCCGGCCTGCGCTACATCGACATGGTCGCCGACACCGACCGGATGGTCACGGCACTCCGCAGCCGGCACTACCCGAGCCTGGAGCTCGACCAGGTGGTCCTGCCTGGTGAGTTCCACGTGACCGTCCCGCTCCTCAACCTCTCACGGTCCCTGCGCTACCTCTTCGACGCGCCGATGTGAGCATGGGCCGCGTCCAGCGCGCGACAGGCCATGGAGCCTCGGCTAGGAGCGTCGCCAGACCGCCACACCGGGCGAGGGCCCGTGGCCGCTCGACGGGTGGCCGAAGCGCCGGATCACTCACGACGGCCCGATTCCTGCGTGATGTACTCGTCGGCGAGCGTGCGCGGCGCGCACGCCAACCAACCGTCGACGAGCGCTTCCCGCAGCGCCCGCCTCGTGACCGCCTGCAGCTGGATCAACACGGCCGAGTAGCCGTCGAAGTGCGGAATCGTGAAGAAGGCCGTGGGTTGCGCGGCGAGCACCGCCTCCTTCTCGCTCAGGTCCTCGACCCGCACCGCGAGGATCGGTCCCTCCGGCGGGGTGGCATCGCCGAAGCGCCGGATGTCGGCCTTGCTGAACCGCCTCTCCCAGGCGAAGCCCTTGCCGGCAACCGACCACGTGCGGTTGCCGTGGCGCTCGCCCTCGGTGACCTCGGGTAGCTCCAGGGCGAGCCGAGCGACGTCGTCGACCGACACCATCCCCGCCAACGTAGTGCGCGTCGCGGAACGACAGCGTGCGCCAAAGGCGGATGACCGGTCGACCGGCAGCCCCGGCCGGGGGCGCGAGGACCTTCGGCACTAGCCGGCGTGCGTCGACACTGGTAGTGGTGTTGTCGACCCTGAGGAGGACCATGCACCCGTTGAACGCTGACATCGCTGCGCGCGCCCGGGAGAACGACGCCTTCCGGCGCGAGGTCGTGACCGGCGAGCACAGCCAGGTCGTGCTGATGACCATCCCGCCGGGAGGAGAGATCGGCGAGGAGGTGCACGCGGACAACGACCAGACGCTCGTGTTCGTGTCCGGCGAGGGCGAGGCGATGCTGGCCGGCGAGACGTCGGGCGTCGGTGTCGGCAGCCTGGCGTTCGTGCCCGCGGGCACGAGGCACAACTTCCGCAACACCGGCGACGAGCCGCTGCGGCTCTACACGATCTACGCGCCGCCCCATCACGCGCCCGGCACGGTCCACCAGACCAAGGCGGACGCCGACGCGGCCGAGGCGGCGGAGCACTAGCAGGGACGATCACCCGGCGAGGGGCGTCTCGTCAGAGCCGATGAGGACCTTGACCCCGCGGTAGCGGCGAGCGGCCGTCCCACACCTGCGTCATCGAACGTCGACACGCCGGGTGGTCACGGCCGGGAAGAGATCATCCGCACGGGGTGAAGCCGCGCCCACCGCAAAGCTGCACTGTGGAGGGCGAGCGGGCCTCCGTGAGGAGGTCGGAGATCCACAAATGACGCCGCTGCGACCTGGTCCGCACCGCTCGGTCGTCCGGCGGCGGTGCAACCGGAGCGGCACCCGTGACGACGCAGCCCGACCCCGAAGCCACAGACGAGATCGCACGTCTCCGTGCGGAGCGCGACTCGCTCCGTAGCGAGATCGAGAGCCTGCGCGGGCACGCGCGGCGGGCCGGGTGGTGGCGGCAGACGACGGCGGCCCTGCTCGTGGCCCTCTCGTGCGTCGTCCTCGTGGCTGCCGTGGTCGGGGTGTGGGCCCGCCGGAACTTCCTCGACACCGGGCGCTTCGTCGACCGGGCGGGACCGCTGATCGAGGAGCCGGCCGTGCAGGGGGCGCTGTCGGTGCGCCTGACCGAGCAGCTGATGACTCTGATCGACCCCGAGGCGCTGTTCGAGGATGCGCTGCCCGAGCGGGGCCAGATCCTCGCCGTCCCCCTGGCCAACGCGGTCGAGGGGTTCGTCGGCGACCAGGTGGACACGTTCATCGCGTCGGACGCCTTCGAGCGGCTCTGGGTCGGCGCGCTCGAGGTCGCGCACGGCACGGCGGTCCGGGTGCTCCGCGACGAGAGTGAGGCCGTGACGACCTCCGACGGGCAGGTCACGCTGAACCTGCTGCCGGTGATCAACGCCGTGTTGGCTCGAATCACCGCCCAGTCCCCCGAGATCCTCGGCCGTGAGGTGAACCTGCCCGACGTCAGCGTCGACGAGATCCCCGAGGCCGCGATCTCCCGTATCGAGAACGCCCTGGGCGTTGACCTCGACGACGACTTCGGCCAGTTCACGGTCTACGACGACGGCACGCTGACGGCGGCCCAGGACGCGATCAGCCTGTTCGACCGACTCGTCGTGGTGCTCCTGTTCCTGGGCGTCCTGATCGCCGCGCTGGCCCTGTGGCTCTCGCACCGCCGGCGCCGCACGCTGCTGCAGCTCGCCGCCGGTCTCGTCTTGGGGATGGTCCTCATCCGGCGGGTCGGCTTCCGGCTCCAGGACGAGCTGGCGGCACTGCCTCCCCGGCGGCAGGGCCAGGAGTCCGCCGAGCTGGCCGCCAATGCCTTCCTCAACCCTCTGACCACCTTCGGCGCCTGGGTGATCGCCGGCGCCCTCGTGGTCGCCGCCGTGGCCGTGCTCACCGCCGACTACCCGTGGGCCGTCTCGCTGCGGCGGCGCGTCGGCGGGCTGTGGGCGCTCGTGGTCACCACCACCGGCGAACGCGCCCGTGACGAGGCGACGGTGGCGTGGATCGGCGACCACCGCGACGCGCTCCTCGCGGCCGGCGCGGTCGTCGGGCTGGCGATCCTGTGGTTCGCCGACCTGTCGTGGCTGGGACTGCTCGTAGTGCTGGCGCTGGTCGGGGCGTTCGAGCTGGCCGTCTACCGCATCGGGGCGCGGTCGGGCCCGCCGCCCACGACGGAGCCACCACCGACCGTGGAGCCGGCCCCGGGCAGGGCGTGAACGCGAACCACGCTGACCCTCGGCGGGCCACCGGGCCGGGTCAGGAGATGACGGCGACGCGCCCGGCGCCGTGGTCGAGCTGGTGGTCGAGGTTGATCGCCGCGTTGATGAGCGAGAGGTGGGTGAACGCCTGCGGGAGGTTGCTGCGCTCGCCCCCCACCTGCTCGGGCAAGCCGGCCGTCGGCGCCGCGACGATGGCCCCGGTCGGTGCGCGAGCGGCTGCTGGCGAGCGGGGCGGCATCGGGTGTGCGACCCGTGAGCGAGCGGGAGGTCCGATCACCCCGATCGGGCGATGCGTCGGGCCTGGCTGCGGGTCACGATCGCCGTGCGCACAAGGAGGCGTCAGATGAGCGACATCGATCTCGACGAGCTCGGTCCCGTCGACTACCTCGTCGTCGAGTTCCCGGCCGACCGGCAGCCCGACGGATCCGCCCTGCCCCTCCTCCACGACCTGACGGCGCGGGGCATCATCCGCGTGCTCGACCTCGCCTTCATCAGGAAGGACCCCGACGGCTCGGTGGTCGGGGTCGACATCGCGGACGTCGGGCTCCAAGGTGAGCTCGACGTCACCTTGTTCGCCGAGGCGTCGTCCGGACTCGTCGACGGCGCCGACCTCGAAGAGGCGGGCGCGGTGCTCGAGCCGGGGTGCTCGGCCGCGGTCCTCGTGTACGAGAACACCTGGGCGGCACCGTTCGCCAGGGCCCTACGCCGCAACGGCGCCCAACTCGTGGCCAGCGGCCGGATACCGGTGCAGGCCCTCCTCGCCACGCTCGACACGCTCGAGCCCGAGACCTGAGCCCCAGAGGAGGACGGTCCCATGCCAGGACTCATCCGAGGAGTCGCCCGCACCGCAGTCGTGGCCGGCACCGCGACCGCGGTGTCGAACCGCGTGTCGCGGCGCCAGGGCAACCGGTGGGCGGCTCAGGAGCAGCAGCGGTACGAGGCGCAGGCCTACGCCCCGCCCCCCGCACCGGCACCCGCTCCCGCCGCTGCAGCGCCGGAGACCGACCGGATCACGGCGTTGAGGGAGCTCGGCGAGCTGAAGGCGCAGGGCGTCCTGACCGAGGCCGAGTTCGCGGCCGAGAAGGCCAGGCTGCTCGGGTCGTGAGCGTCCCGGTGTGAGACGTCAGGTCTCGTCGCGGTGACCTTGGCGTGACGCCAGGGGCGCAGGCGCGCCGGTCCGCCGACGATCCTCCGCCGCTCAGGGCCGGTCGCCGCCGGCGGCCGCGCGCTCGTCGCCGGGCTGCGTCGCCGGAATCCCCGGCGTGAAGAACAGGGCGAGGAGCGTGACCAGGGCGACGATCGACAGGCTGACGCGCAGGGCGACGATCCTGGCTTCGGCGTTGTCGTCGACGATGGCGGGCACGACCTCCTCGTCGACGCCGGCGGCCTCCAGCGACGCCTCGAGGTCGTCGTCGGCGACGAACGGGGCCCCGCCCGCGAGATCGACGGCGGCCTCGGCGCTCAGCTCCGCGGGGACCGCGGGGTCGTCTTCGATGAGCTGCAGGAACGACGAGGTCAGGGTGCCGATGAGCACCGATCCGACCAGGGCGGTGCCCACCGACGTGCCCAGGAACGAGCCTGTGTTCTGCAGTCCGCCCACCTCGCCGCTCTCCTCCTCCGGGACCGACGAGACCGTGACGCTGCCCAGCTGGGACGCGAGGGCGCCGATACCGAGGCCGACGAGCAGCAGCGGGCCGGTGGTGATCTCGGCTCCGGCCCCCAGCTCCAGCGCGGCGACGAGTATGACGACCCCCGCGAGCAGCGCCAGCAGCGCGCCCCTGACCACACGGCGAGGCGACGCGTGAGGCCAGAACCTGGGGATCGCGACGGCTGCGAGCAGCAGCGTGAGCGACAGCGGCAGGAGGCGGACGCCTGTGCCGGCGGCCGACAGCCCGACCACGATCGAGAGGTACAGCGGAACGACGAAGAACACGCCGCCCTGCACGAAGTACTGGAAGAAGAACATCGTGATGCCGCCCCGGAGCTGCGCGTTCCTGAGCATCCCGGGCCGCACCAGCGGCTCGCCGCCGCGCCGCACCACGCCCAGCTCCCAGCGCGAGAACCCGTACAGCACCGCGAGGCCGCCGAGGATCAGCCAGATCACGGGCGACAGGCCCAACCACTCCTCGGCGCCCGCCTTGGGCGCGATCCAGCCCCACTCGCTCGACCGCAGGACGCCGAACACGATGAGGCCGAGCCCGAGCGCGGAGAGGGCGGTGCCGACGAGGTCGAGGCGTGCCCGCTCGTCGCCCAGGCGCTCCTCCTCCAGCCTGCGGGCGAAGACGAGGATCGCCAGGACCACGAGCACCTCGCCGGCGAACACCCACCGCCACGAGGCGTACGTGGTGACGAGCCCGCCGATGAGCGGGCCCGCGGCGACGGCGATCGCCCCCGCCGAGGCCACCAGCCCGTAGGCCCGAGGACGACCCTCGGCGGGGAAGTTCGACGCCACCAGCCCGACGATGGCCGGCATGATCAGGGCTGCGCCGAGGCCCTCGAGGATCGACCACCCGAACAGGAGCACGGCCAGGTTGGGGGCGAGCGACGTGGTCAGGGAGCCGGCACCGTAGACCGCGCACCCGATCGAGAACGCCCGCCGCCGGCCGATGGTCGTGCCGATCTTGCCCCCGGTGATCATGAACGCGGCCATGACCAGCGTGTAGAGCGTGATGGCTCCCTGGATGCCGGTGACGGTCGTGCCGACGTCCTCGGCCACGCTGGCGATGGACACGTTCATCACCGAGCTGTCGAGCGCCATGAGGAACTGCCCGGACGCGAGCGTGAGCAGCACGCCGCCCGCGGCCATCGTGGCCGCGCCGCCCAGCCGAATCGGTTGGCCCCCGTGGTCGGACAGCTGGTCTGCGCTCGTCATGGAGGCTCTCCGATGTCGCCGGCGGTGTCCGCGGTTGGACCTCGACCAGGGGCGCGTGCGACGCGCTCACCAGGGCTGACCCTGGTCGGCCGCCGCCGCCCCGGGCATCACCCGAAGGGAGTGATCCGAGCGACGGGTGCTCCGACCTCCGGTGCCCGAGGCGTCAGTTGGGAAGGGCTCCCGGTCGGGTCAAACGCGGCGCAGCTCCCTGCCGTGTGCGGTGAGGGCGTAGATCACGAAGACGTTGATCGTGATGACGGTGAGGGCCCACACCGGGAAGGCGGGGATGAACAGGAAGTTGGCGATGATGCCGACGCTGGCCACGATGACGGCGATGGCTCGCGCCAGGACGTTGCCGCTGAGCAGGCCGATGCCCGCCAGGAAGACCACGATGCCGACGATGAGGTGCAGCCAGCCCCACGTCGTCAGGTCGAGGTAGAGGTCGCCGCGGTTGCTCCACACGACCCACTCGTCGTTGACCAGGGCGATGAAGCCGTGGATGGCGTTCATGATGCCCGCGAGGATCATCAGCACCGCCGCGAAGAAGATCCAGCCGACCCAGCCTGTCGGCTCGTCGTACGTCTCGCCCGTACGGGTCGGTTCTCGATAGGTCTCGCTTTCCATGGTCCTGCTCCTGTTCGATGCGGAGAGTTCCGTGCTGGCGCCGGACGACCGGCACCGGGGTCCCGACGACTTTCGTCCGGGAGTGGCCCTCACCATCGCCAGCACGCGGGTGAGCGGTCACCCCCCAACCCTGGGTGAGATGCGGCTGGCGGCCGGGCGACGGAGGCGTGGTGATCAGCCGTCGCCCGCCCACGAGGCATCGCTGCCGCCCTCTGCGACGAGGTGGACGTCGAGCAGCTCCAGGCCCAGGGCGTTGATCCGGGCGATGAGACCCTGGAGCGCAGCCTGATCCGGGACGCGACTGCGGACGATCGTGACCCCGCGCTCGGTGGCGACGTCGCAACCCTCGAACGCGGCGGCCAGGGTGTCGCTGGCGGCACCCTTGAACGACAGTTCGTAGATCAGCTCAGCCATCGCTCCCTCGAATCATCGACCACCACCACCACCGACCGTGACCCCAGCCCGGGTGAGCGGGCACCACCCACCGGTAGGTGAACGCACCAGCGTGGCGGCTTCCGTCGGGACGGCAGGGAGCCGGATCCATGGCTGTCCGGCGGGCTCCCGGCTACGCTCTGTGTCATCTCCGCATCTCAGCGTCGCGTCAGGTCGCGAGCGGTGCACAGCGGGCACGCTGTCTCTGCGCGGACGAAGTTCAGCGTTCCCCAGGTTCCCAATGCCACGATCCGCCGCGACGATCTGTTGGCGCGACTCGATGCCGCGACCGATCGTCCGCTCACGCTCGTCGTCGGGGCGCCGGGGTCGGGCAAGACGTCTCTGCTGACCCAGTGGGTCGACGGGCTGGGCGGGCGGTTGGCGTGGATGTCCTGTGACGGCACCGACGCAGACGCCGGCTGCTTCTGGAACGACCTGGTGAGGAGCGTCGGGCTGACGTGGACCGAGCTCGAGCTGGCAGCCGCGGAGCTCGTCGAGGGCGACGACCACGACCAGCACGCCGTCGGCCTGGCGAACGAGCTGGGCAGGCTCGGCCAGCCCGGTGTCATCGTCGTCGACGACTTCCACCTGGCCGAGCCGGGGCCCGCGGCCATGAAGGCCTTCGTCGATGCGCTCCCGCCGCGGGTGCGCCTCGTGCTCGGCAGTCGCAGCGACCCCGCGTTCCCGGTCGGCAGGCTGCGGCTGCAGGGCAGGCTGCTCGAGCTGCGGCAGGCCGACCTGCGGTTCACCACCGCCGAAGCCAGGGCGCTCCTCGCGGGGCTGGGTGTCGAGGTCACCGACCCCGAGCTCGAACAGATCACATCGGTCACCGAAGGCTGGACCGCCGGGATGCACCTGGCGGGCCTGTGGCTCCGGGCCAACCAGAACCCGGCCGGGCTGCTCCGTGGCCTGGCCGAGACCGATCGCGTCCTGGTCGACTTCCTCGTCAACGAGGTCATCGAGCTCCAGCCGCCGGAGATCGTCGAGTTCCTGACCGTCACGGCCGAGCTCGAGACGTTCGACGCCGCGCTGTGCGACGCCGTGCGGGACCGGCATGGCAGCGCCGAACTGCTGCAGCGCGTCGACGCAGCCAACCTCTTCCTGGTGTCGCTCGACCGCGTCGGCGGCTGGCACCGATATCACCATCTGTTCGGGCAGTACCTCCAGGCCAGGCTGCGGGCCGTTGACCCCGAGCGGGTCCCGGAGATCCACCGTGCCGCCGCCGAGGCGTACGGACGTCGCGGCGAACTGATGAAGGCCGTCCACCACAGCATGAGAGCGGGCGACGTCGATGCGGCCGTGGCCCGGCTCGAGTCGTACGTGCAGGAGACCTTCTCGCTCGAGGACCAGCTGACCGGCGGCGCCACGGCCCGCGCCTGGATCAGGGAGCGCGGCGCCGCCCAGCTCGAGGCCGCGCCCCGGGCGGTGCTCGCGTGCACGATCGTGCTCAATGCGACCGGGCACGGCGACGTCGCCGAGCCGTGGCTGCGCCAGGTCGAGGCCCGCGAGGACGAGCTCGACCGGGACACCCGGCTGCTCCTCCACGGCGCACGGAGCTTCGACCGACTCCAGCACGGCGACCCCCGCGCTGCGGCGGACCACGCCCGCCGCGCCGAGGCCGTCCTGGAGGAGGGCCCTGCGCACGGCGCCTGGGTCGAGGCGCTCCCCAACATGGCGATCCAGTCGCAGCTGTGGCTCGACAACCTCGACGGCGTGGACGCCGCCATCGAGGCCGTGCGGGCCGGGGTCCATCCGCCGGTGCTCTCCGAGGTGCGGCTACCGGCGTACGCGTCCCAGGTCGCGGCCCTGCGCGGCGAGCTGACCGACGCCGAACGGCTGGCTGGCGCAGCCCTCGACGCCGCCGACGAGCTCGGCCTCCACCCGCGGAACTTCGGGCGGGCCGAGCCGCATCTGACGCTCGCCATGGTCGCGACCGAGCGGGACCGACTCGGTGACGCTGAAGCCCACGTCGAGCAGGTGATGCGCACCGTCGAGCACGGGCGTCGCCCCCTGCTCGAGCTGCTGGCCCACCTCCAGCTCGCGACGATCGTGAACGCCCGGGGCGACGGAGGCGCGGCCGGCCGGCTCGTCGAACAGGCCCGGGCGGTGCTTCCCCGCGCCACCGACCCGGTGCTGGCGCGCATCGACCAGGTCGACCTGCGCCTCGCGCTCGATCGAGGTGACCACCGGGCGGCCGGGGCGCTGTTGCCGAGGCTTCCGCCCTCCGACTCGTCGGCCCTGCTCGCGGCCCGTGTCCGGCTTGCGCTCGACGACCCCGCCGGCGCCCTCGACATCCTCGGTCCGATGGCCGGCCGCCGGCTGACCAGGCGGTCGGAGGTCGAGGGCGGGGTCCTCAGCGCGCTGGCCGCCGCCGGCACCGCGCCGGCGCGTGCGCACGAGGCCCTGCGCCTGGCACTGGCCCGCGCCGCGCCTGCCGGCTTCCGGCGCACGTTCCTGGCCGAGGGCCCGGCGCTGTGGAAGCTCCTGGAATCGCTCCCCGCCCACGGCCCGCTCGCCGACTACATCGCCGACCTCCTCGCTGCCGCCCACCGGATCGTGCCTTCGCGCCCGCCGGTCTCCGGCGAGGTGCCGCTCGAGCTGCTGAGCGACCGGGAGGCCACCGTGCTCCGCTACCTCGCCAGCCGCCTCACGTGCACGGAGATCGCGGGTGAGCTCTACGTGTCGGTCAACACGGTCCGCTCCCACGTCAAGGCCATCTACCGCAAGCTCGGCGTCAACTCACGTGGGGAGGCCGTGCAGCGGGGACACGCGCTGGGCATGGGCTGACCCGGCGAGGCCCACCGGCGGTTCTCTGCCCGCCCCGGCCGACGACGGCAACCGCGGCGGATGCGGGTGAGAGCACGTCGATCTGTGCTGTGCGCCGCCCGGGATGCAGAGTGGGTGGGTGAACGAGTCCCCGCCGCGTCGCCAGGTCGTGACGGGACCGCGCGGCCGACGGTCGGGGTCGGTACCGACACCGGCGACGATCGACCTGGTGGTCCGGCTCCTGAGATCGTTGCCCGGTCGGGGCGCGGACGCGCGGGCCGTGCTCAACGGCCTGTTCGGCGACGCGCTGGCCGAGAGCGGCTCCTCCTTCGCCGTGCCTCTGACGTTCTGCACGGCGTCGGGCGACGCACTCCCGCTCGATCGCCGCGGGCTCCGGCAGGCGCTCCCGGACGCCGGGGCCCGGCTTTGCGTGCTGGTGCACGGGCTCATGTCGTCGGAGACGGTGTGGAGGATCGGCGGCCGGCGCGAGTTCGGCTACGGCGAGCTGCTGGCACGTGACCGCGGGGTGACCCCCGTGTACGTCCGCTACAACACCGGGCGCCACATCTCGACCAACGGGCGCGCGCTCGCCGCGGGGCTCCAGCGGCTGGTGCGGGCCTGGCCGGTGCGGGTGCGCGAGATCGACCTCATCGGTCACAGCATGGGCGGGCTGGTTGTTCGGAGTGCCTGCCATTACGGCAGGGGGCGCGCCACCCTCGCCGACCGGGTGCGACGCCGCGGGCCGTGGACCGCCAAGGTGAGGCGCGTGGTGCTGCTGGGCGTGCCCAACAGCGGCGCCTCCCTCGAGGTGATCGCCAACCTCACCAGCGCGGCGTTGTGGTCGGTGCCGACCCCCGTCACCCGGCTGATCGGTGCCGGGCTCGACCGGCGCAGCGACGGCATCAAGGACCTTCGCTGGGGTGCGGTGCTCGACGAGGACTGGCACGAGCGCGACCCGGGCGCCACCGAGCGCCCCGCGCGGCACCGGGTGCGCGTTCCCCGGCGGGCCCGATACCTCGTGGTCGCCGGCTCGCTCGCCCACGAACCGGACGCCGATCGTCCCGTTCTCGTCAACCGCCTCCTCGGCGACGCGCTGGTGACGGCGTCGAGCGCCAGCGGCCGGCTCGGCGGCGACGAGCCGGCCCTGTTCCCGAGGGTCAGCGTCCGCCTCTGCCCCAAGGTCAACCACATCGCGCTCGCCAACCACCCCGACGTCTACGTCCAGATCACGGACTGGTGGGACGCGGCGCATCGAGGCGCACGCGGGGTTCACGAGGCCGCTGCCCCAGACTGGCGGTGGTGGCACAGCTCATCGTGATCACGGGGCCCATCGGGGCCGGCAAGAGCACCGTGGCCCAGCGGCTCGACACCACCAAGACCTCGGAGCCGCGGTGGTCGCCAGGCCGACCGGCTCGCCCGTTCGTTGTGAGGAGGATCACGATGCAGAGCTCCCCCCGCCGATCGCTCGCGGTGGGCGACCGCGCCCGACGGTCGCGGCGCGTGACAACCCGCGACATCGGCCTGTTCACCGAGCTGACCGGTGACCGCAACCCCGTCCACTACGACGCGGAGCTCGCGGCCGCGAGCCGGTTCGGCGGCATCATCGTCCAAGGCGGTGTCACCTCCGGCCTGCTCAACGCGGTCGTCGCCGAGGACCTGCCCGGACCGGGGAGCGTCTTCCTCGAGACGTCGTGGCGGTACCTGGCGCCCGTCCGCCCGGGCGACCAGATCACCGCCGAGGTCGAGGTGCTCGAGGCGCGGGCCGACAAGCCCGTGGTGCGGCTGCGCACGACCATCGCCATCGAGGGTGGACCGACCGTCCTCGACGGCGAGGCCGTAGTGTGGCGCGACCCGGTCGTCGCCGCGGCGACCGACCGCGAGGCGTGATCGGCTGGGCGCTCAGGTCTGATCTCGGCGCAGGAGCAGGACCCCCGACGGTGTGCCGCCGCCCGAGGTGACGACCGCCGTCCGGGCGCCCGCCACCTGGCGCTCGCCGGCCTCGTGGCGGAGCTGGGCCATCGCCTCGTAGATGAAGCCGAAGCCATGGGTGCGTCCCTCGGAGAGCTGGCCACCGTGCGGGTTGACCGGTAGCTCGCCGTCGAGCGCGATGCGTCGGCCGCCGTCGAGCCAGTCCTTGGCCTCGCCGATGCCGCAGAACCCCAGCGCTTCGATCCACGAGACGGCGTTGAAGGTGAACCCGTCGTAGACGAGCGCCACGTCGACGTCGCCCGGCCGCAGGCTGGTGCGGGTCCACAGGTGCGCCGACTGGCCGAGGACCTGGGGCTCGTGGGTGATCGTCCCCTGGTCCCACGAGATCCGCTCGGTGATCTGGGTGCCCACGGCCTCGACCCGTACGGCGGGCTTCGGCAGGTCGGCCGCGACCGACGCGTCGGACACGACGACCGCGATCGACGCGTCACACGGGACGTCGCAGTCGTAGAGCCCGAACGGGCTGGTGATGGGCCGGGCCGACAGGTAGTCGTCCATGCTCATCGGCTCGCGGTAGATCGCCGCGGGGTTGCGGGCGGCGTTGGCCCGGCCGTTGAGCGCGATCCAGCCCAGCACCTCGCGGGTGGCGCCGTACCGGTACAGATAGTGGTTGGCGTTCATGCCGATCCAGTTCGCGGCCGACAGGGCGCCGAAGGGCGCGCGCCACTCCTGCATGGGCCCCGACACCCGGCCGCCAGCGCCGCCCGCGCCGAGGCGGAGGGCCGCGAAGGTCGACTCCCACACGGTGCGGAAGCACAGGACGTGCCGGCACAGTCCGCCGGCGACGGCGAGCATCGCCGCTATCACCGATCCACCCGGCCCGGGCAGGTCGCCACCGCCGTTGATCCACGTCGGCCGCAGCCGCAGCGCCTCCTCCACGGCGGTGACGCCGCCCTCGCTCATGCCCATCCCCACGGCGCCCGGATACGTGGACAGCCCGTCGATGTCGTCGAGATTGAGACCCGCGTCCGCCACCGCGGCCAGGCAGGCGTCGATCGTGAGGGACAGCGGATCGACCATCAGCCGGCGCCCCAGCGCTGAGCGGCCGACGCCGGACAGCACCGCCCGGTGCTCGAACCGGTCGCCGGTGGCCGGCGGGCGGGGCGCCGGACGCTGCGGCTCGCCCACCCGGTCCACGGTGTCGGTCCCGCCCGCCGGCTCGAACATCGGCAACCAGACGTCGTCGTGCTGCTCGAAGCGGACGCTGACCTGCTGGCCGACGTGGACCGCGTCGGGGTCGCACCCGACGATGTTCGTCGTGAGGTGCACCGTCGGGTCCTCCGCCAGCGCGACGTTGGCGATCGCGTACGGCGGCTCGAGCCCCGGCAGCCACTGGTGGTGGTTGACGGTGAACGCCACGACGGTGCCGCGTCCCGACACGACGGTGGGCTCCCATGCCCGGCTGCGGCAGTTCGGGCACACCGGCACCGGCGGATGGACGAGCGCCTTGCAGTCCCGGCAGCCCTGGATCCGGAGGCGACTGTCGGCGCCCGACGTCCAGAACCACTCGTTGGTGGGCGTGACCTGCGGAAGCGGGCGCACGGAGTGGTCAGAAGGTGCTGGACAGGAACTCGACGACCGGTGTCGCCGCCGGGAACGACCCGGCGATCCCGGAGCTGAAGTACCCGGCGTCGGTGACCATGGTGATGCCGGTGATGCCCCGGGCCGCGTCGCTGCACAGGAACACCAGCGGGTAGGCCTGCTCGAGCGGCGTGGAGGCCTCGATGCCGACCTCGCCGCGGTAGTCGGCGCCGAAGGTGAGCCACGTCTCCTCGTTGGCTCGGGCGAGGGGCGTGTCGGTCGGGCCGGGGAGGATGGCGTTGATGCGCACGCCCCGCGTGAGCAGCCCGAAGGCCTCGCGGGCGACGTAGGCGTTGATCGCCAGCTTGCTCCACATGTAGTCGGCCTTGCCGTTCTCCTGGGCCCAGCGCGTGGCCTCGTCGAAGTCGACGACGTCGAGGTACTCCTGCAGGCGGGGCAGGTTCGCCTGCCACCCGAACCCTGCCGCGGAGGAGATGAGCCCGATGGCGGCGCCGCGCGGGAGCAGGTCACCGTCGAGCAGCCGGTCGATGAGGTGGCGGTGCCCGATGAAGTTGATCCGCTCGATGCCGGGGGTGCCGTCGGCCACCCCGGCGCACGAGAACAGCGCATGCACCGGGCCGCCGCATTCGTCGACGGCGGCGTCGATGGACGCCTTGGCGGCGAGGTCGACCCGGATGGCCTTGACGCCCGAGAGGGCGACCTCGGCGCGGTCCATGACGACGACCTCGGCACCGGCGTCCTTGGCCAGCTCCGCGACCGCCGCGCCCATCCCGGTGGCGCCGCCGACGACGAGCGCTCGCTTGCCGTCGTACCTGAATGCGTCGAACGTGCTCATGTGGATCGCTCCGTGTGGGGTAGTGGTGTGGGTGATCGTCGGCCGCTCTGTGGTTCCGGCTGGTGTCGCCTGGCGGCGACTCGCTGCAGCGCGGACGCTCGCTCAGGCCACCACGCCGCGGACCTTCAGGTCCACGATCGCGTCCCAGTCGAGGCCGAGGTCGCCGAGGATGGCGTCGCCGTGCTCGTTGAACGCCGGGGCCCGCCGGGGCGCCGCGGGTTGCCCGTCGTACTGGACCGGGGCGGCGGCCAGCTGGAACGCCACGCCCTCCGCGGTCTCGCAGTCCTGCACGTAGCCGTTGGCGACCGTCTGCGGGTCGGTCGACGCCTCGAGCGTGTCCTGCACCATCGCCCACTGGCCGCTGAAGCCGGCGAGCCGCTCGCGCCACTCGCTCGCCTCACGCTGGGCGAAGGCGTCGCGGAGCAGGTCGGCCGCGACGGCGACGTTCTGCCTGATCGACTCGGCGTCGGCGAAGCGCTCGTCGGTCGCCAGCTCGGGCCGTTCGATCACCGCGCAGACCTCCGGCCAGTACCGCGCCGCCTGGAGGCACGTGAGCGCCAGGTACTTCCCGTCCTTCGTCGTGTAGATGGCGCTGAGCGGGTTGCCGGTGGGCGCGTGCGGCGGTGGGGGAGTCCACCCGACGCCGTGCTGGAGCGACAGCGCCAGGGCGGCGCCCATCGACCACATGCCGATGCCGAGCAGCGACACGTCCACGGTGGTCGCCTCGCCGGTGCGCTCGCGGTGGAACAGCGCCCCCATGATCCCGCCGGCGATCGTCATCGCCCCGATCGAGTCGCCGAACGCCGGCGCCGGTGGCGCAGGCACGTAGTCGTACTCGGGCTGCTTCATGCCGGCGGCGATGCCCGCCCGGCACCAGTAGGCGAGCGAGTCGTAGGACCCGCGGTCGGCGTCGGGGCCCCGCTCACCCTGGCCAGTGCCGCGGACGTAGATGATGCGCGGGTTGTGGGCCCGGACGTCGTCGACGTCGATGCGGAGCTTCGACCGGACGCTCGGGAGCTTGTTGGTGAGGAAGACGTCGCACGTCGCCGCCAGCCGGTACAGGATCTCGAGGCCCTCCTCCGACGTGAGGTCGAGCGCCAGGCTCTGCTTGCCCCGGTTCGAGTGCTCGAGCAGCACGTGGACGCTGGTGCCCATGATCGCGAGCCCGCTGGACGCCAGGCCCCGCATGGCATCGCCCCGCTCGACGTGCTCGACCTTGACGACCTCGGCGCCCCAGTCGGCGAGGAGCGCCGATGCCGCAGGGACGAACGTGTGCTCGGCGACCTCGAGGATGCGGACGCCCTGCATGACTGCGGTCATGACCCCTCCTTGTCGGCCGCCAGTATGACCGAGATGTTAGGTAGCACGCACACCGACTGCCCCCAAGCGACCGCATGCGCAGCCCCGGTCCCGTGAGGCGCACAGAGAGTTGACCCAACCGTTAGAAAAACCTACCGTGCTGAGCATGACGAGACGGCTCGGTTTCCCGGTCTTCGATGCGGACAACCACCTGTACGAGACCAGGGAGGCGTTCACCCGCCACCTGCCCGACCGGTACAAGGGCGCGGTCGACTACGTCGACGTCCGGGGGCGCACGAAGATCGTGGTCCGCGGCACGATCAGCGAGTACATCCCGAACCCGACGTTCGAGGTGGTGGCCCGCCCGGGCGCGCAGGAGGAGTACTTCCGCAGCGGTAACCCCGAGGGGAAGTCGTACCGCGAGCTCGTGGGCGAGCCGATGCGCAGCATCCCGGCGTTCCGCGAGCCGGGACCTCGCCTCGAGCTCATGGACGAGCTCGGCGTCGACCGGGCACTCATGTTCCCCACGCTGGCCAGCCTGCTCGAGGAGCGCATGCGTGACGACCCGGTGTTGATCCACGCGGTGATCCACTCCCTCAACGAGTGGCTGTACGAGGAGTGGACGTTCGACTACGAGGACCGCATCTTCGCCACGCCGGTCATCAGCCTGCCCATCGTGGAGAAGGCCATCGAGGAGCTTGAGTGGGTGGTCGAGCGCGGGGCGCGGACGGTGCTGGTCCGGCCCGCGCCGGTGCCGGCGTACGGGGGCTCCCGCTCGTTCGGCTTCGAGGAGTTCGACCCGTTCTGGCAGGCCGTGGTCGACAACGACGTGCTGGTGTCGATGCATGCCTCCGACAGCGGCTACTCGCGGTACCAGAGCGACTGGACGGGGCCGATGGAGATGCTGCCGTTCCGGCCCGACCCGTTCCGCATGCTCACCATGGCCTCGCGGCCCATTGACGACAGCATGGCCGCGTTCGTCTGCCACGGTGCCTTCACGCGGTTCCCCGAGCTGCGGGTCGCGTCGATCGAGAACGGCGGCGACTGGGTGACGCCGTTCGTCGAGCACCTCGAGGACGTCCACAGGAAGATGCCCCAGGCGTTCGACGAGGACCCGGTCGACGCGTTCAGGCGCAACGTCTACGTCAGCCCGTTCCACGAGGACGACATCGAGCAGCTCGTCGACGTCATGGGCGCCGATCACCTCCTGTTCGGCTCCGACTACCCCCACCCCGAGGGCCTGGCCGAGCCGTGCAGCTACGTCGACCACCTGCCCGACGGCCTCCCGGACGACGACGTCGCCGCCATCATGGGCGGGAACCTCGCCCGACTCATGCGGGTCGCGGTGCCGGCCACGGCCTGACGTGGCCCGCCCGACGACGCGCGCTTCCCGCCGGAGTAGCACGTGCTCACCATCGACAGCCTCGTCGGGGCGCTCACCCTCGAACCGCTCGGCCCCGACCGCTACCGAGCCGGCAACGCCGCTGCCGGCCCCGGGGTGATCTTCGGGGGCCAGTTGCTGGCGCAGTCGGTCGTCGCCGGCCTGGCCGGTCAGGACGGCAAGCGCGTCAAGACGGTGCACACGATCTTCGCCCGCCCCGGCAGGCCGGACGCGCCCGTCGACATCGCGGTCGACCGCATGCACACGGGTCGCGCGTTCGCGAGCAGCACGGTGTCGCTCAGCCAGGACGACCGGCTGTGCGCCCGCTCGCTGGTGCTGCTGAGCGCGGACGAGCCGGACTTCATCCGTCACGCCGACCCCGCCCCCACCTCGCCGGGCCCCGAGGGCGGCACCGGCGGAGGCGACGACGCGGGCGCCTGGCAGGTGCGCATCGCGGGCGACGTCGACGTGAACGATCCCGAGGCGGTCGGCCCGCCCGACCTCTGCGTCTGGACGCGCTTCGTCGGTGCGCCCGACGACGCCGCCATCGACCAGGCGCTGCTGGCGTTCGCCACCGACGGCTTCCTCATCGCCACCGCGATGCGGCCCCATCCCGGGCTCGGGCAGGCCCAGGCGCACGTCACGGTCTCGACCGGGGTGGTCAGCCACACGCTCACCTTCCACGAGCCGGCCCCGGCCGGGCAGTGGCTGCTGCTCTCGCACCACAGCCCCTATGCCGGGCGCGGGCGGTGCTACGGGACCGGGAACGTGTTCCGGCCCGACGGCTCGCTGGTCGCGTCGTTCGTCCAGGACGGGATGATCCGCCCGCTCGACGCCGCGCGCACCGGGCCCACCCTCTAGTGCCCCGCGTCGAGTGGCCGGAGCGGCGGTGCGAAGGGTGGATCGGCACGATGCTTCTGGCTGGGTGCGTCGGAGCGTTGCCCGCTGTTGCAATGACGTTCTCTCACTGCGAACATAGCCTTCACATCACGGGGGCACAGCGGACGGGGGTTCCAGCCGGACGTGCGCCCGGCCCAGAGGAGGGGATGTCGACCGCGGTCGTGCTGGACGTGCCGGCCCCATGAGCGACGACGCGCACCCAGGGGCTCGGGCGCGACCGCCGATCCCACGACAGCAAGGGGAAGAGATGTCCAGGACACACCGTCCACAACCCAGGAGGGGGCACATGGAGAAGCCGGGGGAGGCGACAGGGCGCCGCGGCGGGTCGCCCCGGCGGGGGATCGCCCTGGCGGTCCTGCCCGTGCTGCTGCTCGCGGTCGCAGCGTGCGGCGGCGATGACGACGACGCGTCGACAGCGGGCGACGAGACCACGTCCGGCTCCGAGGCCACCGACCTGCTCGGGCCCGAGGACGCCGCGTCGGGTGAGCCGGTCAGGATCGCGATGGTCTCCGACGGCGCCACGCAGGCGTTCGACAACACCGACGAGCTCCGCACCGCCGAGGCCACGGCCGAGTACTGGAACACCCACCGCGGTGGCGTTGGCGGCCGGCCGATCGAGATCGTGACCTGCGAGACGGGCGCCGACCCGGCCGGCGGGACCAACTGCGCCAACCAGATGGTCGAGGAGCAGGTCGTGGCGGTCGCCCTCAGCCAGTCCGCGGTGGCCGACGCGGTCTGGGAGCCGCTGCACGCCGCCGGGGTGCCGACGTTGTTCTTCCAGACCAGCGCCGAGGACCTCCTCAGCGACGGCGAGACGAGCTTCACCATGGTCAACCCGCTCGCCACGCTGTTCGGGGTTCCGATCGCCGTGGCCGAGAGCGAGGGCACCGACAAGATCGCCTTCGTCAACATCGACGTCCCCCAGGCGAACGCCTCGTTCGAATCCGGTGCCGCGGACGCCGTCCTCGGGAACGCCGGGCTCGAGTACGAGCTCGTCAAGATCCCGCCGGGCACGGCCGACATGACCTCGCAGATGCAGGAGGTCGCCGAGAGCGACGCGGGTGTCGTGCAGATCATCGGCAACGACGCCTTCTGCATCGCCGCGATCCAGGGGCTCAACGCCGTCGGCTACGAGGGCCAGATCACCTCGATCTCGCAGTGCATCACCGATGCCACGCGCGAGGCGGTGCCGGGCGACCAGCTCGAGGGGATCTCGCTCACCGCCACCATGGCCGTCGGCGCGACCGACGACCCGGCGTACCAGCTCTACCAGGAGGTGATGGACGCCTACGGTGAGGACGTCGAGGACGTCGAGAACGCCCTCGCCATGGGCGCGTACACCACGGTGGCGTCGCTCGCCGCAGCCCTCGAGGGGATCGCGGACGACATCACCCCGGAGGCCGCGGCGGAGGCGATCAAGTCGATGGACGAGGCCGACTACCCCGGGGCCGACGGCCTCACGTTCCAGTGCGGCGGGACGGCGTTCCCGGACCAGCCGGCCGTGTGCTCGAACAACTCGCTGCGGGCCACGCTCGACGCCGAGGGCAACCCCGCCAGCTACGAGCCCGTCGACTCGTCGGACATCGTCGAAGGGCTGTAACGGGCCACGGTGCCCCTTCCCCGGTCGCCGTGCGCTGTCTCCGGCGGCGCACGGCGACCACCGGGGGGCTTCCCGCCCGACCCGCCCTCCTCCCTGACGTTCGGAGACGCTTGCCGTGGACCACGTCGCTTCCCTCTTGCTCGGCCTCGGCAGCGGGGGCGTGTTCGCCGCCCTCGCGCTCGCCCTCGTGATCACCTACCGCGCCTCGGGCGTCGTGAACTTCGCGACGGGCGCGCTGGCTCTGTACGTGGCGTACACCTACGCGGGCCTGCGCCGCGGCGAGCTGCTCGTTCCGGTCCCGGGGCTCCCGAAGACCGTCGACCTCGGCCGGGAGCTCGCCTTCGCTCCGGCCGTCGCGCTCTCGCTGGTCATCGCGGCCGTGCTGGGCGCGCTGCTCTACCTGCTGGTGTTCCGGCCGCTCCGCGCTGCGCCCCCGCTGGCCCGGGCGGTCGCGTCGCTCGGCGTCCTCGTGGTGATCCAGGGCGTGCTGGCGATCCGCCAGGGCACCAACACCGTGAGCGTCCGGCCGATCTTCCCGGTCGACCGCTGGGAGCTGGGCGAGGTGATCGTGCTGTCCGACCGGTTCTACCTCGCGCTCACCGTCGTCGTCCTCGCGGTCGTGCTCTCGGCCGGCTTCCGGTACACGCGCTTCGGGCTGCTGACGCGGGCGACGGCGGAGTCGCAGACGGGCGCCTTCGTCAGCGGCGTCTCGCCCGACCGCATCGCCCTCGTCAACTGGATGATCAGCGCGATGGTCGCCGGCATCGCCGGCATCCTCATCGCCCCCGTGAACCCGCTCACGCCCGTGACCTACACCCTGTTCGTCGTCCCGGCGCTCGCCGCCGCCGTCGTGGGACGGTTCCAGAGCATCGTGACGATCGTGGCCGCCGGCATCGCCATCGGGATGCTGCAGGCCGAGGCGCTGTCGCTGGCGTCGGACGTCTCGTGGATGCCCCAGACCGGGGCGGCCGAGCTCGTGCCGCTGATCGTCATCCTCGTCGCGCTGGTGCTCGTCGGCGGCGGGATGCCCGTGCGCGGCGGCCTCACCCGGCAGCGTCTGGGCTACGCGCCCCGCCCGCGGTCCCTCCTCCTCCCCATGATCGCCGGATCGGTCGTCGGCTTGCTGGCCTTGGCGCTCACGGCGGGGACGTGGCGCGCCGCGGTGATCAGCACGTTCATCGCCGCGGTCATCGGGCTCTCGCTCGTCGTCGTCACGGGCTACGCCGGCCAGGTGTCGCTGGCCCAGCTCGCCCTCGCCGGCACCGCGGCGTTCACCCTCAGCATGCTCACCGAGGACTGGGGCGTGCCCTTCCCGTTCGCGCCCCTGCTGGCCGCGCTCGTCTCCACCGCCATCGGGGTGGTTGTGGGCCTGCCGGCCCTGCGGACGCGGGGCCTCACGCTCGGCGTGGTGACATTGGCGCTGGCCTACGCCATCGAGGCGGTCTGGTTCCGCAACTCCGACATCGTCCCGAGCTCGGGCGCCCGCGTCACCCCGCCCTCGATGTTCGGCATCGACCTGGGCATCGGGTCCGGCCAGGAGTTCCCGAGGATCGAGTTCGGCCTCGTGTGCCTCGTCACCCTCGTGGCCGTCGCCCTGGGCGTCGCCGCCCTGCGGCGGAGCACGCTCGGCTCGGCCATGCTCGCCGTCCGGGCCAACGAGCGCTCGGCCGCAGCCGCCGGGGTCAACGTCGTGCGCGTGAAGGTCCTCAGCTTCGCGCTCGCCTCGTTCATCGCCGGGCTGGGGGGCGGCCTGCTGGCGTACCGCCGGGGGGTCGTCACGTTCGACTCGTTCACCGCGATCGGCGGGCTCGCGCTGCTGTCGACCGCCTACCTGGCCGGCATCACGTCGGTCTGGGGCGGCATCAGCGCCGGCATCATCGCGTCCACCGGCATCATGTTCATCGCCCTCGACCGCTGGGTGGACCTCGGCGAGTGGTTCCAGGTCATCACCGGCGTCCTCCTCATCGTGACCCTCATCGTCAACCCCGAGGGCATCGCCGCTGCGGGCCACCAGCTCGCGGACCGCTGGGCACGCTGGAGGTCGAGCCGAAGCGCCGGCGGTGCCGGCGTCGAGCGCCGGGCGGTCGCGGCCGTCGCGCCCACGGCCGCCGCGCCCGCGGCCGTCGCGCCGGTGGATGGTGCCGCCGCCCTCCGGATCGACCACCTCACGGTGCGCTACGGCGGTGTCGTCGCCGTCAACGACGTGACGCTCCGCATCGACGGCGGCACGATCGTGGGGCTCATCGGACCGAACGGGGCTGGCAAGACCAGCGTCATCGACGCCGTCAGCGGCTTCGCCGAGGCCAGGGGGTCAGTCGAGCTCGGCGGACGGCGCATCGACACGCTCGCCCCGCACGCTCGCGTGCGCGCCGGCCTCGCCCGCACGTTCCAGTCGCTCGAGCTCTACGGCGACCTCTCGGTCGAGGAGAACGTCAGCGTTGCCGCGTCGGGGCGCCGCCACACCGACCGCCGCGCCGCGGTGGCACGGGCGCTCGACAACGTCGGCATCTCGGGGCTGCGCGACCGCCCGGCGGGTGCGCTGAGCCAGGGTGAGCGCCAGCTCGTCTCGATCGCCCGTGCGTGCGTGGCGGACCCTGCGGTCCTGCTGCTCGACGAACCTGCCGCCGGGCTCGACAGCGACGAGAGCGCATGGCTCGGCGAGCGCATCCGCACCATCCGCTCGGCGGGCGCCGCCATGCTCCTCGTCGACCACGACGTCAACCTCGTGCTCAACGTGTGCGAACACGTCTACGTGCTCGACTTCGGAGAGGTCATCGCCGAGGGACCGCCGGACGCGATCCGGGCCGACCGCGCGGTCGCCGAGGCGTACCTCGGCACGATGCACGAGAGCGAGGTGGCGACGGCATGAACGAGCGTCGAGCGACTGCGGCGGGAGCCGACGCGACCGAGGCGACGAGCGTCCGGCTCGAGTGCGCAGGCCTCAGCGGGGGCCACGGCGCCACGGTCGTGTTCCGCGACCTGGACCTCGACGTGCACGCGGGCACCGTGCTCGCGCTGCTCGGCCCGAACGGCGCCGGCAAGTCGACGCTGCTGCTCACACTGGCCGGGCTGCTCCCGGCGCGTGCCGGACGAGCGACCGTGGACGGAGTCACGCTGCGCAGCGGGAACGCCGTCGCCGCCAGCCGCGCCGGCGTGGTGCTCGTCCCCGACGACCGGTCGCTCTTCGCGACGCTGACCGTCGAGGAGAACCTCGAGGTCGCGAGGTCCCGGGGCGGCCCCGCGCCGCGCGACCTCCTCGACATCTTCCCTGCGCTGGACAAGCGCTGGGGCCTGGCGGCCGGTGCGCTCTCCGGTGGTGAGCAGCAGATGCTCGCCATGGCCCGGGCCCTGATCCAGCGGCCCCGGGTGCTGCTCGTCGACGAGATGAGCATGGGCTTGGCCCCCCTCGTCGTCGAGACGCTCTTCGACACCGTGCGCACGATCGCCCGCGACCACGGCGCCGCCGTCGTGCTCGTCGAGCAGCACGTCAGGCTCGCGCTCGACGTGGCCGACGAGGCGGCCGTCCTCGACCGCGGCAGCATCGTGCTCCGGGGAACCGCCGACGAGCTGCGCAGCGACAGCCGGACGCTCGAACGCGCCTACCTCGGCGAGCTGGAGGTGGCGCGATGAGGCCCGCGACCGCGGCGGCCCACGACCGCCTCCGGGCGTACCTCCACGACGCGGCCGACGTGACGTGACGCCGGGCATCGTCGACACGCCGCAGGGCCGGCAGGAGGCAGCGAGCCAACCGTTCATGGACGTGCTGGTGGAGCGGACACCGCTCGGCCGCGTCGGCCGGCCCGAGGAGCTCGCGGCCGTCGTCGCCTTCCTGCTCTCCGACGGGGCGAGCTTCGTCACGGGCGTCGACGTGCTCGTCGACGGCGGGCGTGTGCGCGGCGCTGCGCGGACCCGCGGCGTCGCACTAGCGAGCGATGCCCGACTGCGCCCGCACGACCTGACGGGGAATCAGGTGAGGACGAGGCCCGACCCTAAGCTCGGCATCCATGACCAGCTACGAGACGTTGTCGGTGGCCGAGGACGACGGCATCGCCTGGGTGTCGCTCGACCGGCCGACGGTGCGCAACGCCATCAACAAGCAGATGCAGGCGGAGCTGCACGAGGTGTGGCACGGCTTCCGCTACGACGACGACGTGCGCTGCATCGTGCTGACCGGCGAGGGCGACGCCTTCTGCACCGGCATCGACCGCGCCGAGGCGGTCTCCGAGGACAACAACGCCGCCATGGCGGCCGGCAACTTCCCCGACTACCCGACGCCATGGATGTACGACGATCCCGGCCGCGACGTCGGCCCCAAGACCTGCGACCTGTGGAAGCCGGTGATCGCCGCCGTGCACGGCATGGCGTGCGGGGGCGCGTTCTACATCCTCGGTGAGGTCGAGTTCATCATCGCCGCCGAGGACGCGGTGTTCTTCGACCCCCACGTCACCTACGGGATGACCGCAGCGTTCGAGCCCATGCAGATGCTGGCCAAGATGCCGTTCCAGGAGATCATGCGGCTGTCGCTGCTCGGCGCCCACGAGCGGATGTCGGCCGAGCGGGCGCGCGAGATCGGGTTGGTGAGCGAGGTCGTCCCCCGCGACGAGCTCCGCGAGCGGGCCGGCTGGGCCGCCCGGGTGATCGCCGACGCGCCGGCCTTGGCCGTGCAGGGCACGATGCGGGCGCTGTGGACGGCGCTGGAGGTCCCCCGAACGCAGGCGATCGGGCTCGCCAACCTGTTCACCCGCATCGGGTCGGACGCCGCCGCCTTCAAGGCCGGCCAGGACCGGTTCTCGTCGGGTCAACGGCCGCAGTGGCGGCTGCGTTGACGGGGTGTTGGGGAGGGGTCTCGACCCGGTCAGCGGGTCACGACGGCGGGGCGGCCCGGCGCGGCGCGAGCGTCACGGACGGGACCGACAGCGTCGCGCCCTCCCGCAGCAACGTGTCCACGACGGCCACGAGGCGCTCGACGTCCATCAGCGTGCCGCTCAGGTAGTTGCGCGCCACCCAGATCGGGACCACCTCCGTGGCCAGCGCCATGTCCCAGCCCTCGTTGAACTGGGTCCGCGAGTCGCCCTCGCCGCCCGCGCAGTCGCCGACGACGACGCGGGTGAACCCGATGTGGGGGTGCTCCTCCCGCCAGGCGTCGACCAGCTTGTCGAGCGCCGCCTTGCTGACCGCGTAGGCGCCCAGACCGGGCCAGGGTGGCGTGAGCGCCCCGCTGACCGACGACAGGTAGACCGCGGCGCCGGACGACGCCGTGAGGTGCGGGACGGCCGCCGCGGTCGTGAGCGCGGCGCCGGTGACGTTCGTGTCGAACACGCGCCGCCACGTCTCCGCGTCGGTGTCGACCAGCCGGACCAGGGGACCGATCCCGGGGGCGTAGACAAGGGCGTCGATGCCGCCGAGCCCGGCGGCGGCCTCGTCGATCGCTGTGCGGCACGAGTCTCCGTCGGTGACGTCGCACTCGACGACCAGCGTGTCGGGGCCCGCCTCCTTGGCGGCGTCGTCGAGCCGCCCGCGTCGCCGCGCGAGCAGCGCCACGTGGGCGCCGCGCTGGGCCAGCCCGATCCCGATGCAGCGCCCGAGCCCGCTCGACGCGCCCACGACCACGGTTCGCACGTTGTCTCCCCCTCCTCGCCAGGTGACCGAGATGTTAGACCACATGCGCGGTGGCCGGAACCGACCGCGTCGCCGGTCAACGGCCGAGGAGCCCCCGCTCGATGATGTGGGCGGCGGCGTCGATCGTGGCGGCGGGGCGCTCGCGGGCCCCGAACGTCCCGAGCAGGGCCACGGCGAAGACGGCCTCGGAGTCGACGTCGCCGAAGCCCCGTGGCCGCAGGACGTGCGCCAGCCGCCGCCGACCCCAGTCGAGAGCCGCGGCCGAATCGGATCTGAACGCCGTGTCGTCGAGCGCGGCGTCGGCCCAGACTCGGATCATCGCCGCCTCGCCGGCCTGCGTGGCGTTGTACCGCCGAAGCCAACGGCGCAGGGCCGCCGTGCGGGCCGCGCCGTCGGGCGCAGTGGCGGGAGGGATGTCGGCCAGGGTCGCCGAGACGGTGCGGATCGCCTGCACGGCGAGGACCTGGACCAGGCGGTCCTTGCTCTCGAAGTAGCGGTAGAACGCCCCCTTGGAGAGGCCCGCGGCGGCGACGACGTCGTTGATGCGGGTGTCGTGGTAGCCCCGGGCAACGAACAGCTCGCGCCCTGCGTCCATCAGGGCCTGCAGGGTGCGCCTGCCACCGGGGGTCAGGTGGCGCGCCGTGCCGTCGTGGCCGAGGGCGTCCTGCACGGCGGGGCTGAACTCGAGCACCGGCGGCCGGCGCCGGGCGGGCGCGTGCACGTTGACGGCCTGGAGCCCGAACAACGTGCGGTGCACGACGTCGGCGAGGGCGTCCTCGATCCGCTCCCTCGGGTACGCGGACGGCGTGGCCGACCGCAGGATGCCGGCGATGTCGAGGGTCCGGGGGAGGCACCCGAGCAGGAGGGTGATCACCGGGTCGAGCTGGCGTGGGGGCAGGGTCGTCGCCGTCAGCCGGGACCGGAAGGAGGCGACGTGACGCTCGCCCGTGCGGGCCGAGCCGCCGGCGACCGCCGCGTCGCTCGCCGCCGCGGTCTGGAACACGAGGAAGACCGGCTCGTAGCGCTCGTAGACGTCGGCGTAGCGGGCGACCCACGCCCGGGTCGACCGCCAGCCGTCGGCGTCGGGCGTGACCAGGCCGAGCGCCTCGGTCGACGCGCTCAGCTGGCGCGCCACCTGCCCCGCCAGATGGCGGAACACGTCCTCCTTGCCGGAGAAGTACTGGTAGAACGATGCCCGCGAGCACCCGGCGAGCTGCGTGATGCGGGCGACACCACACTGGTGGTAGCCCTCCTCGCCGAAGACGCGCAGCGCGGCGTCGACGATCCGCTGCTGCGTCCGCTGCCCGCGGGCGCCGACCCGGGGGTTGTCGGAGAACGGGGCGCGGCGCACCACGGCGTCGGACTCGCCGTCGTCACGCCGGTCGTCGGCGACGGCGGCGCCGGCCGGCGCAGCTTCGGGATCCCTTCGCAGAGGAGCCATGCATCACCTTGGGGAGGTCGGCCGGCAAGGTACCAACAGCGACGGTGCGACCCGCCGCCACCAGGCCCGGCAAGCGGGCTACTGGTCGGCGCGCACCTTGTCCTTGACGGCGGGGACGATGGGCGGAGCCTCCCTCCAGTTGGGGATGCCCGAGTCCTCCTTCGCCACGGGGTAGCCGTCGTCGTTCACCTGCGCCCAGTGGGAGTGGTTCAGCTCGTGCAGGGTGAAGCAGGCGTTGAGGGCGTTGTAGAAGCCCATGTTGTCGACGCTCTGGTTGACCGCCTCCTTGATGAGCAGCGCCGTCATCGTGGGGAGCTGCGCGATCCGCCGGGCGAACTGCAGGGTGTGCTCGCCGAGCCCGTCGGCCGGGAAGATCTTGCTCACCATGCCCAGGGCGTGCGCCTCGTCGGCGTCGATCGAGTCGCCGGTCAGCAGCAGCTCCTTCGCCTTGCGGGGACCGAACTCCCACGGGTGGGCGAAGTACTCGACACCGCACATCCCGAGCCGGGTGCCCACCACGTCGGTGAAGCGGGTGTCGTCGGCGGCGACGATGAGATCACACGCCCAGAGCAGCATCAGCGCGGCGGCGTACACGTCGCCGTGCGCTTGGCCGATCGTGATCTTGCGGAGGTTGCGCCAGCGGCGGGTGTTCTCGAAGAAGTAGTGCCACTCCTGCAGCATCAGGTTCTCGGCCCCCTCGCGGGTGGCGCCGTTGATCGTTCGCGTCGGGTGCTGGTCGGGCCCGGGCATGTACTCCTCGAGCGAGACCTTCGATCCCATGTCGTGCCCGGACGAGAACATCGGCCCCGCGCCGGCGAGGATGACGACGCGCACCTCGTCGTCGGCCTCGGCGCGGAGGAAGGCGTCGCCGAGCTCGACGAGCATCCCGCGGTTCTGGGCGTTCCGGGCCTCGGGCCGGTTCAACACGATGCGGGCGATCCGCCCCTCGTCGAGCGTCTCGTACAGCACGAACTTGTACTCGGGCATGGTCCCCTCCGTATGCGGGCGCCGCAGGTCCGACCGTGACCCTACTGTTAGACCGGGTGCATCGCACCAGCTAGCATCCCTGAGCGGGAGACGTCACGGCGCCACCGCACGTGTTCATCCCGGGGACGGACATCGAGGGGCACATGAAGCTACGACCGGGTCAGAAGCTGCGCAGCGCGGTGTGCGACGCGCAGGTCGTCGTCGTCAGGGCGCCGTCCGCCGACGTGTCGCTCGGCTGCGGCGGCGCGCCGCTGCTCGACGACGGGCAGGACGCCGACGGCGCCGCGACGCTCGATCCGTCGCTCGGTGACGGGCCGCTGCTCGGCAAGCGCTACGCGGACGACGACCTCGGCCTCGAGTTGCTGTGCACCCGCGCCGGCACGGGCGCGCTGACGGTCGACGGCCGCCCGCTCCTCGTCAAGGACGCCAAGCCGCTGCCCTCGTCCGACTGATCGAGTACAGACATCGCGGATCCATGAACCCCACCGCGCGTACGTTTGCGACCAGCGAGCCGGCCGGCGGTCTCTGCACACAGGGGCGGACACCGGCATGAACCTGCTCCTCCTGCTCGACATGGTCGCCGCGGGCCGCGGTGACGAGGTCGCCGTGCAGGCGGGCGACGACCGGCTCACCGGCGGCGAGCTGCTCGCGAGCGCGTGGCGCGCGGCCGAGCTGGCGGTGGGCGCCTCGGCCCTGGCCTACGTGGGCACCAACGGCCTCGCCGTCCCGATCGGGCTGTTCGCCGCCGCCGCGGCGGGCATGCCCTTCGTGCCGCTGAACTACCGCCTGAGCGACGACCAGCTCCACGACCTGCTCGCCCCGCTGGGCGACACCCTGGTGGTCGCCGAGGGTGACGTGGCGGCGGCGCTCGTCGCCCGGGGCCACCGGGTGCTCGACGCAGGGGAGTTCGTGGCCGCCGCGCGGGCTCGCGGCGCGGCGGGTGAGGTGCCCGCCGATGGCGACGGGCCGGCCGTGCTGCTGTACACCAGCGGCACGACGTCGGCGCCCAAGGCTGCGGTGCTGCGGCACCGGCACCTGACGTCGTACGTGATCGGCACCGTCGAGTTCGCGGCCGCCGGGCCCGACGAGGCCGTGCTGGTGAGCGTGCCGCCGTACCACGTGGCCGGGCTGGCGAACCTGCTCAGCAACCTCTACCTGGGCCGCCGGATCGTCTACCTCGCCCAGTTCGACGCCACCGCCTGGGTCGAGGCGGTGCGGCGGGAGCGGGTCACCAACGCGATGGTGGTGCCCACGATGCTGGCGCGCATCTGCGACGTGCTCGATGCCGACGGCGGTGGCCTGCCCTCCCTGCGGGCGCTGTCCTACGGCGGCGCGCGCACGCCGGCCACCGTGGTGCAGCGGGTGATGACGCTGCTGCCCGACGTCGACCTCACCAACGCCTACGGGCTGACCGAGACCAGCTCGACGATCGCGGTGTTGGGCCCCGACGATCACCGGGCCGCCCGGGACGGCGATCCCGCGGCGACCGCCCGCCTGTCCTCGGCGGGACGTGTGCTGCCCACCGTCGAGGTGGAGGTCCGCGGACCGCTCGGCGAGCCGCTCCCCGCCGGCGAGCCCGGCGAGATCTGGGTGCGCGGCGAGCAGGTGTCGGGCGAGTACGCGGGCGGGGGCGCGCCGCTCGACGTCGGGGGGTGGTTCCCGACGCGGGATCGCGGCCGGCTCGACGACGACGGGTACCTGTTCATCGAGGGCCGCAGCGACGACACGATCATCCGCGGCGGCGAGAACATCGCCCCGGCCGAGATCGAGGAGGTGCTGTTGCAGCACCCCGACATCGCGCAGTGCGCCGTCGTCGGTGTCCCCGACGACGAGTGGGGCCAGCGCATCGCCGCCGTGGTGGTGCCCCGGCCCGGCGCCACCGTCGAGGCCGACGACGTGCAGGCCTTCGCCCGCCGGTCGCTCCGGGGCTCGAAGTCGCCCGAGATCGTCAGCTTCGTCGAGACGTTGCCCTATACCGAGACCGGCAAGCTTCTGCGCCGGGTCGTGCAGGCCGACCTCCTGGCCACGGGCTGACCACTCCGACGGCAACCCGGACCGTCGAGCGCCGCGTCGTGCTACCGTCGCGACCCAGATGTTAGTTCCGAGCGAGGTCAACCGAGGGGGTCGGCGATGGACATCAACGAGATGGTGCTGGTCAGTGTCGACGACCACGTGGTCGAGCCGCCGCACCTGTTCGACGGGCGGCTGCCCGCGAAGTACGCCGACCTCGCCCCCAGGTTCGTGACCCGCGACGACGGCACGAACGCCTGGGCGTACGAGGGCCAGGAGATCGCCAACGTCGCGCTCAACGCCGTGGCCGGCCGCCCGCCGGAGGAGTACGGCATGGAGCCGACATCCTTCGCCGAGCTGCGCGCCGGCTGCTACGACATCGACGAGCGGGTGAAGGACATGGACGCCAACGGCGTCCTCGGCTCGCTCTGCTTCCCGTCGTTCCCGCAGTTCTGCGGCCAGCTGTTCGCGCGCACCGACGACAAGGACGTCGCGCTCGCCATGGTGCGGGCCTACAACGACTGGCACATCGAGGACTGGTGCGGCACGCACCCCGGTCGCTTCATCCCGTGCTCGCTCCCGGCGATCTGGGACCCCGAGACGCTCGCCGGCGAGGTGCGCCGCACCGCCCGCATGGGGGCGCACGCGGTGACCTTCTCGGAGAACCCGTCGAAGCTCGGCTGGCCGAGCTTCCACTCCGACCACTGGAACCCGTTCTGGCAGGCCTGCTCCGACGAGGGCGTCGTCGTCTGCCTGCACATCGGGTCGTCGTCGCAGCTCGTCATCACCGCCCCCGACGCGCCGATCGACTGCCTGATCACGCTCACCCCGATCAACATCGTGCAGGCGGCCGCCGACCTGATCTGGTCGCCCGTGCTGCGGGGGTTCCCCGACCTGAAGATCGCCCTGTCCGAGGGCGGGATCGGCTGGATCCCGTACTTCCTCGAGCGGGTCGACTACAACTACCGGCGCCACCACGCGTGGACGGGGCAGGACTTCGGCGACAAGCTGCCGAGCGAGGTCTTCAGCGAGCGGGTGCTGACCTGCTTCATCGACGACAAGTTCGGCATGGCCAGCCGGGACTTCCTCAACATGGACAACGTGATGTGGGAGTGCGACTATCCCCACTCCGACTCGACGTGGCCCTTCGCCCCCGAGGAGCTGGCCACCAACCTCGGCGGGGTCAGTGACCACGACATCGATCGCGTCACGCACCTCAACGCCATGAAGCACTTCAGCTACGACCCCTTCCCGACCCAGGGCGGGCGCGAGAACTGCACCGTCGGCGCGCTGCGGGCCCGGGCGGCCGGCCACGACGTGTCGCTCCGCTCGGTGAAGGCCGACAAGGTCGGGCAGCACGCCACCCGGTCGGTCGACCTGCCGGTGCCGGGCAACTGAGCCTGCGTCGGCCTCGCCGCTCGCGCGAGGCCCATCGCGCCCCGGAGCGCAGGCGCGACCCGCGGCTACGCAGGCTCCGCTAGGCGGGGGATCACCTTCGAGGCGACGAGCTCCAGGCTCTCCCAGGCCAGGTCCGGATCGAGCCCGCCCATCAGCGGGTGCAGCAGCAGCGAACCGGTGGTGCGCACCCTCTCCACGCACTCGTCGGGGGTCAGCACCAGGTAGTCGCCCCTCGCCCGCAGCGCGTCGGCGTCGTCGCTGGTCTCGTAGGGCCCGAGGGCGTCGGCGCTGGCCAGCCAGCCGCCGTACGAGTTGGTCTCGTGCAGGGCGTGGGGGGCGATCCTCCTCCAGGCCTCGTCGGGGTCGTCGGCGACGTGGATGAACTTGGGCCCGCCGACGGGGGGTGGCGGCCCGGCCTCGCGACCCAGCGCGCGGCAGGCCTCCTCGTAGGGCGCCCACAGCGACGCGTCGACGGGCAGGAACCCGGCGCCGAGCCGCGCCGCGCGCCGGGCGGCAGCCGGCGTGGCGCCGCCCATGATGAGCCCCGGCCCCTCCGGCCGAGCCGGCCGGGGCGTGACCCGGACACGACGGCCGCGGTACTCGAACTCCTCGCCCGTCCATGCCGAGCGGAGGACGGCGATCCCCTCCTCGAGCAGCGGCACGCGGTCGTCCAGCGCGCGGCCGAACATCGCCAGCTCCTCCGGCCGGTAGCCGGCGCCGAGGATGAGGTCGATCCGGCCCCCGCTGGCGAGGTCGAGCACGGCGAGGTCCTCGGCGAGGCGGATGGGGTCGTACAGCGGCAGGACGAGTGCGGCGATCAGGATCCGCAGGGTGCGTGTCCGGCCGGCGATGGCGGCGGCCATCACGAGGGGGGAGGGGCAGTACCCGTCGTCGGACCCGTGGTGCTCGGACAGCGTGGCCATGAGGAAGCCGTGGTCCTCGGCCCAGGCGCATTGCTCGAGGGCCGCCTGGTAGAGGGCCTCGGCCGGCGGCCCGAAGGCGGGCGCCCGCAGGTCGTAGCGCAGCGCCAGGAACGCACCCGTCTCGGTCATGCCCCTCCTCCCCTCCGACGAAGTGACCGAGATGTTAGACGGCGGAGACGGCTTCCTGCCCGGCCGGGTCGCCTGGACGTGCGGGGGGTGGTCAGCCGCCGCGGGCCTCGACGAGGGCCCGGCGATTGACCTTGGTGGCCTCGCTGCGGGGGATGGCGTCGACGATCTCGACCGTCTTGGGCACCTTGTAGGCCGCGAGGCGGCTCTTGGCGTAGGCGATGACGTCCCCGTCCACGGGCGGAGCGGCCGGGTCGGCCGGCTCGACGATGGCGTGCACGCGGCGGCCCCACGCCGGGTCGCGCAGGCCGACGACCACGATGTCGGCGATCGCGGGGTGGTCGATGAGCGCGGTCTCGACCTCGGCGGGGTACACGTTGGCGCCGCCGGTGACGATCAGGTCCACCCGGCGGTCGACCAGGAACAGGTAGCCGTCGGTGTCGAGATAGCCGAGGTCGCCGACCGTCGAGAAGCCGTCGTCCGTCCCGCCCCGGGGCGCGGCGTCGCCGAGGTAGCGGAAGCCGGCGCTCATGGGGGAGCGGAGGTAGATCTCGCCGATCTCTCCGGCGGGCAGGTCGTGGCCGTCGGGGTCGAGGATGCGGACCTCGGTGCCCCGGATCCCGCGACCGACGCTGCCCGGGTGGCCCATCCAGTCGTCGCCGCGCAGTGCGGTGAAGCCCAGGCCCTCCGTCATGCCGTAGACCATGACGATGCGCTCTGCGCCGATCAGGCCGGCCCACCGGTGCACGAGCGACGGCGGCATCGGCGCCGCCCCCTGGAGGATCCAGTCGACGCTGGACAGGTCGCGGTCGTCGATGCCGGGAAGGTCGGCGATCCGCTGCAGCATCGTCGGCGTGGCGGTGAACGTCGAGATCCGGTGGCGCTCGATGGCGTCGACGGCGCGGGCGGCGTCGAAGCGCCCCAACACCACGAGGCGATCGCCCGCGATCAGGCTGAAGAGCGTCGCGAACCCGTTGGCGTGGTACATGGGGGCGGGCACGAGGATCGTCTGGGGGCGCGTCACGGGGCGCCACGCCTCCATGAACGGCGTGCCGAGCGCCGGGTCGTACACGGCAGCCCGCTCGCTCAGGATCACCTTCGGCGTGCCGGTCGAGCCGCTGCTGCAGATGCCGTTGACCTGCGGCGAGACGGCGTCGGGGAGATCGGGCACGTCCTGCTGAGCCGTGGCGTCGATCCAGGGGACGTCCTCGGGTCCGAGGTGGACGCGCGCGGCGATCACGTCGCGGACCCGGGCCAGCTCCCAGTCGGGCAGGTCCCAGCGCACCGGCACGGGCACGGCGCCCAGCTTCCAGGCCGCGAGGGCGCTCACCACGAGCTGAGGCGAGTTGCGGACCCCGAGCCCGAGCCGGTCGCCGACGCCGAGGCCGCGCGTCGCCAGCGCGCCCGCGAGCTGGCTCGATCGGCGGTCGAGCTCGCGCCACGTGAGCACCGGCCCGCTGCCGTCCGGGCCGACGTGGTGGTACACCGGCGCATCGGGACACCGGTCAGCGAGCTGCCGGACACGGCGAGCGAAGCTCACCCCTGCTGTCACCGTGCTCCCCCTCTGGTTGCGCGGTCTCGACGTCGAGGCCGCGGTTCTACCACAGCCGTCGTGATGGGTGAGTGCTCACTTGTTCGCTACATCGACAGGGTCTGCTCCGTCTACCCCTGACGGTCACGGCTTCTGGATCCTCCCTGCCTTGATGCAGGAGGTGCAGGCGTCGACGCGACGCACACTGCCGTTGATGACGGCGCGCACGCGCTGGATGTTGGGGTCGAAACGTCGGGGCACCCGGCTTCTGACCCGTCGTTTGATCGCTCCCTTGCCGAGGCGACTGACCTTGTGCCCGAAGCTGGGGCGCTTGCCGCAGATCTCGCAGACGGCACCCATCACGACGCTCCCGTGGGCGTGCGCGACCAACTGTTGACAACACTCATCACGGAACGATCCTCCGAACAGACGCGACGGACGCGGCCACGCGGCGCGTCAGCGCTCAGCGCGGGCCTGCGCTTGTGCAACGGTCAGTCAGCGATCGTCCACGAGAACTCCACCTGCGATGTCGTGCAGCCGGCGCAGACAGTACGTCCCGGGTAGGGACCGGGGCGATCGACTTTCGCCTGTCAGCAGCCGCCTCCCGCGGCGCGCCCTGCTCTGCTTCGACCCGGCGCGAGCGGCGGTCCTCCACGACCGACCTGGCGGCGCCAGCTCACACGTGACGGCCGTGCGGACGTACGGACGACGGGCAGCCCGATGGGTCAGGACGTTCGGCTCGGCCGCCGGGCCGGCTCGACGCTGGGGAAGAACCCCTCGATGGTGCCCTTGCTGGCCAGGGCCACGGCGCGGTCGCGGTCGAACCGGCTGGTGTGGCGGCTCTCGAGGGCGAGGACCAGCGCGATCCCCATGACCGCCCTGGCCGAGATGTCGGGGGACTCGGTCTCGAACCCGTACCCGACCTCGATCTCCCGCCAGGCGGCGGCGAGGCGGTCCATGGCGACGGCGAAGTTCTCGCGGTAGAACCGGCGCGCGACCTTCGGGTCGCCGAAGAGCACGAGGCCCAGGAGCGGCAGGATCTCTTCGAGGCTGGAGACGAGCTGGCGGTAGAGCCCGTGCATGGTCTCGACCTGACGCTCGGGTGTGAGCGGCTCGTCCCGGTCGACCACCTGGGAGGCCGCCACCAGCTTGTCGACCGCGTCCGTGAGCGGCTCGACCACCGCTTCGATGAACAGCTGGTCCTTGCTCTCGAAGTGGCGGTAGATCACACCCTCGCTGATGCCGCCCCGCTCGGCGATGTGGCGGATGGTCGTGCCGTTCACGTCGCCGGTCTCGGTGAAGGCGCGCCGGGCCGCCTGGAGGATCGACTGCTTCCGCGCCTCGGCGGTGAGCCGAGGTGCACGCCGGGACTCGCTGCCCTTCGTGGACGAGCGGGTGGCGTGCTTGGCCATGCGTCCTCCTCCCGGCGACCGAGCGCCCCTGCGGACTCGCCGATGTAGAGAGTGTTTGCTCACTAACCATAGCGCTGCCGCGCGGGCCCGCAAGCGGGGCCGAGCGCCGCCGAGACCAGAAGTCAGCGGCCGGGCTCGTCCCGATGGACCGTGCGCGTCGCCGCGAGGCCCCGCTGCACGCCCGCGGTGAAGCTCGCCAGGAACCCGTAGATCTCCAGGGCGGCGCGCGGGGGGTGGCTCGGCGACGGCCCGCCGAGCGCCGCACTGGCGGGCGGCGTGCGCCGGACGCTGTGGGGGGTCGTCACGGGCATCTGCGCGCCGCGGTCGCGGCGGGTCAGAGGTGGGGGCGCGCCAACGCCGGGGCCGGTGTGCGGCGGTGGCCAGGGCGTCCCGGTTCCCGTCCCCGCCTGGCCGAAGGGCTGGCCGCCGGGCCAGGGCCCGCCGGGGGCGGCGCGGGCCGGGCCGGCAGGAGCGGCCGGGTGCTGCCCTGCGCGGGCCCGCGCGGCGGCGCGTGCGAGGGAAGCCAGGTGGGCGTCGGTCCGTGAGGCCGGGGCTCGCATGGGGCCTGCCGGGGCGACCCCGGGCTGCCGCGGGGCACGCGGGACGAGACCGCCGGGCGTGGGGGACATCGCCGCGGGGGCGGGTGCGGCGAGCGAGCGCTGGCCGCGGCGGGGAGTGACCGGGGCGGCAAGCGCGCCGGGGTCGGCGGTGAGGAGGTCGGCCGGCAGCTCGACGGTCGCGGTGATGCCGGTGCCGGGGGAGCTGTGCAGGTGCACGGTGATGTCGTGGCGGGCGGCGAGGTTGCCGGCGACGTAGTGGCCCAGGTACTTGGAGGGGGCGATGGTGAACGATTCGGCGCCGGCGAGGCGCCGGTTGGCCGCCGCGATGTCGGCGGGGGGCATGCCGAGGCCGCAGTCGACGACGGCGAGGGTGTAGCCGCCCGGTTGCCCCGAGCTCTGGGCGACACCCCGGATGTCCACGGTCTGGTCGGGCGGCGAGAACACCAGGGCGTTCTCGATGAGCTCGGCCAGCAGGTGGGCCAGGTCGGCGGCCGCGGACCCCACGATGGTGGCGGGCTCGACGCGGCGGACGGTGACCCGCTGGTAGTTCTCGACCTCGCCGAGCGCGGCGCGGATGACGTCCGTGAGCCGAACGGGCGCGGCCCACTGGCGGGGCGGCTCGATGCCCGCCAGCACCAGCAGCGACTCGGCGTTGCGGCGCATGCGGGTGGCCAGATGATCGAGCCGGAACAGGCTGGCCAGGGTGTCGGGGTCGGTCTCCCTGGACTCGAGCTCGGTGATGAAGTCGAGCTGGCGTCCCAGCAGGTTCTGGTTGCGGCGCCCGAGGTTGACGAAGCTGTCGGCGATGTTGCGGCGCAGCACCGCCTGCTCGACGGCCAGGTCGAGGGCCGAGTCCTGCACCGTGTTCAACGCATCCGCGACATCGGCGACCTCGTCGCGGGTCGCAACCCGCACGGGTGCCACCTCGGGCACCCTCAGTCCTCGCCCAATGGCGTGTCGAGGATGTCGGTGACCGCCTCGGGCAGCCGATGGTCGGCCATGTCCTTGGCCTGCCGCGTCAGGGACCGCAACGGACGCGTGATCGACAGCGACACCGGCACGGTCAGCGCCACGGCGGCAGCGAAGGTCACGGCCATGAGCAGCGCGAATCGCGCCTGGCGGCTCGTCGCCGATGCGTTGAGCTCGTCCGCCCGGTCCTGGAGCGCGGTGGCGACCTGGTCGCGGTAGCCGACGTAGGGCAGGTCGGGGGAGGGCGCCTCGAGACCCGACAGGAGGACGTCGACGTCGATCTGCCCCGTGGCGATGGCCTGAGAGGTCTGCTCGTCGAGGGTCCGGGTGAACTCCTCGGGGAAGTACTGCGCCGCGATCTCGGCGAACGGGCCGGTCGCCGACCGCAGCCTGTCGGCCAGGCGGCGGAAGATGTCCTGCAGGTGGGCGACCTCGGCGATCTCGGCCGGGCGGTCGATCCCGGCCCGGTCGCCGTCACCGGCCGGCACCTTGGCGGGGAGGACGAGGGCGTTGGTGAGCTGCGGGACCGTCTCGAGCTGGCGGGTCACGGTCGCCATCAGCAGGGCGCCCTGGCGCAGCTCGGGGTCGTTCATCGCGATCGAGATCCGGGACATGCCACCGAAGAAGGGCTCGATCAGTGCCGTGAACCGATCGAACAGCCCGGTGGTGAGCGCGATGTTGGCGAGGCTGAGGTCGGTGTCGTCGGCGTACGTGTCGATCTCGCTGCGGAGGTCCCGCAGGGAGGCGAGCCCGTCCAGCGCCTCTGCGTAGGCCGCGCTCGCCGCCTCGCCACGGCGGTCGAGCTCCAGCTCGAACTCGGCGCGTGCGTCGTCGGTGTCCGCCCGCGTGCGGTCGTAGCCGGTGACCTCGAGGTCGAGCTGCTGGTCGACGCCGACGAGGTGCGCCGAGGTCCAGTTGCGCTCGTTCTGCAGGGCGGTGATGAGGCCGTTGGGGCCGATCGTGGCCGTGGCCAGCTCGGTCTGGTCCCGCACGTCACGGGCCTCGCGGGCCACGCTCGCGACCTCGATCACCGTGACCAGGCCCATGGCGAGCAGCGGGATGGCGAGCGCGACCGCCAGCTTGATGCGGATCGGTACCCGGCGCACCTATGGCTCCGGGACCGCGCGGAGGTGCTGCGCCATCATCAGCGGCGTGGGAATGCCAGTCGTCGCGTCCACGTGTGCTCGCAGCGCGCGTGCCATGGCCTCCCCCCTGTGCGAGCCCCATGCTCTCCGCCAGGGAGAATGTCTGTGTACCCGAATCTGGTTGCCAACCTCCGCTCCCGGGTGGCGCCGTTCGCAGGGCTGCTACCTCGCCGTCCAACCGCCGTCGACGACGATCGTCTGGCCGGTGACGAACCGGCCGGCGTCGGTGGCGAGCCAGAGGACCGCGCCCACGAAGTCGTCGACGGTCCCGTCGTTGGGGAGGGGCGTGTTGCGGCGGAGCCAGGCGCGGCTGCGCTCGTCGTCGTACATGCCCTCGGTGATCTCGCTCCGGAAGAACCCCGGGGCGACCGTGTTGACTCGGATGGCGTGGCGGGCCCACTGCACGGCCAGCTCGGAGGTCAGCCCCGACAGCCCGGCCTTGGCGGCGGCGTACGACGCCTGGGGGATGCCCGGGATCCCGACCTGCCCGCTGATCGACGACACGTTGACGATCGCCCCCCGGCCGGCCGCCCGCATGTGGGGGAAGACGGCCTGGCAGAGGCGGAGGGGGGCGACGAGGTTGAGGTTCAGCGTCTGCGTCACCGAGTCGACCGGCTCGTCCTCGGCAGGGCAGGCGCCGGCGAACGTGCCCGCGGCGTTGACGAGGATCTCGGGGCCGCCAAGCGCCTCGACCACCCTGGGGACGAGCGCGTCGACCTGCGCAGGGTCGAGCAGATCGCAGCCCACCGCCGCACCGCCGATCTGGTCGGCCAGCGCGGCCAGGCGTTCGTGCCGTCGGGCCGTGACGGCGACGCGGGCGCCGGCCGCGGCCAGCGTGCGGGCGACGGCTGCACCGAGCCCCGACGACGCGCCCGTGACCAGGGCGACCCGGCCGTCGAGCGCGAAGAGCCGCAGCACCGAGGGCTTGCCGTCATCGGACGGGTGGCGATCACTCACTGGGCCCACGACTCGCTCGCTCATGGAGCGATCATCCCAGCGTCCTGCAGCTGTCGCCACGTGCGCAACCGCAGGACGCTGGCGCTCATCCACGACCCGGGTGGCCAACCCTGCCGGTGCGTGAGCTTCGTCAGCGTCGTCGGCAGCGGGGGGAGCCGGCGGCCCGCATCTCGCGCGCAGGAACCGGATCCGCCGCCGAGTTGGTGCGGGGGCCCCTGGACGTTGCACGATCTGCAAACCGTTTCGTCGATGCCGGGCCCGTTCCCCCCGAGATCCCGAGGTAGCCGTGCTGACCCGCCTGCTCCGCTCCCACGTGCTGCGGCCCTACCGGGGCCTGCTCGCCGCGGTGCTCGTGTTGCAGGCGGTGCAGGCGCTGGCGTCGCTGTACCTGCCCACGCTCAACGCCGACATCATCGACCGGGGCGTCCTGCGGGGCGACAACGGCTACATCCGCTCGATCGGAGTGGTCATGCTTGGCGTGACGCTGATCCAGGTCGTGTTCTCGGTGGCCGCCGTCTACTGCAGCGCCCGGGTGGCGATGGGCTTCGGGCGCGACGTGCGCGGCGACCTCTTCCACCGGGTCACCGACTTCTCGGCCCGCGAGGTCAACCAGTTCGGGGCGCCCTCGCTGATCACCCGCATCACCAACGACGTCCAGCAAGTGCAGATGCTGGTGGTCATGGCGTGCACGCTGGCCGTCGCGGCCCCCATCACCGTGATCGGCGGCAGCATCCTGGCCCTGCAGCAGGACGTCGGCCTGTCGTGGCTCGTCGTCATCGCCCTGCCGGCCCTCGGGCTGAGCGTCGGGTCGGTCGTGTGGAGGATGGTGCCCCTGTTCCGCACCATGCAGGACCGCATCGACGGCGCCAACACGGTGCTGCGCGAGCAGATCACCGGTATCCGCGTCGTGCGGGCGTTCGTCCGCGAGCCCCGTGAGGTCGAGCGGTTCGGCGAGGTGAACGACGACCTGACCGACGTGTCGCTGCGCGCGGGGCGGCTGATGGCGCTGATGTTCCCGATGCTGCTGTTCATCATCAACGCGTCGAGCGTCGGGGTGCTCTGGTTCGGGGCCAACCGCATCGACAGCGGCGACATGACCGCCGGCTCGCTGATCGCCTTCCTCAGCTACTTCACCCTCATGCTCATCGCGGTGATGATGGCGATGTTCGTCGCCCTGATGGCGCCCCGTGCCGCCGTGTGCGCCGAGCGCATCGTCGAGGTGCTCGACACGCTCCCCTCGGTGGCGGCCCCCGAGCACCCTGTGCCCGTTCCCCCCGGCGCCGCGTCGCTCGAGCTGCGCGATGTCGGGTTCCGCTACCCCGGCGCGGAGGAACCGGTGTTGCAGGGCGTGTCGCTCACGTCGCTCGCCGGCGAGACGACGGCCGTCATCGGCAGCACCGGCGCCGGCAAGACCACGCTCGTCAACCTCGTCGCCCGCCTCATCGACGCGACCGAGGGGCGGGTGCTGGTCGACGGCGTCGACCTGCGACAGCTCGCCCCCGACGACCTGTGGGACCGCATCGGCCTGGTGCCCCAGAAGCCCTTCCTGTTCTCGGGCACGGTGGCCAGCAACCTGCGCTACGGCAAGCCCGACGCCACCGAGCACGAGATGTGGGAGGCCCTCACCGTCGCCGAGGCGGCCGAGTTCGTGCGGGCCATGCCCGGTGGGCTCGACGCCCGGATCGCCCAGGGCGGCACCAACGTGTCGGGCGGCCAGCGCCAGCGCCTCGCCATCGCCCGGGCGCTCGTCCGCCGTCCGGAGATCTACGTATTCGACGACTCGTTCTCGGCGCTCGACCTCGCCACCGACGCCCGCCTGCGGGCCCGGCTGGGGCCGTGGACGCGCGACGCCACGGTGCTGGTCGTCGCCCAGCGGGTGTCGACCATCGCCACAGCCGACCAGATCCTGGTGCTCGAGGACGGGCGCCCCGTCGGGCTCGGCACCCACGCCGAGCTGCTGGCCACGTGCCCGACCTACGCCGAGATCGTGTCCTCGCAGGTCCGAGAGGGGGACGCGGCGTGAGCGCGCCGACGTCGTCGCCGCAGCCGCCCCGTGCGCCCGGCGTGCCCGGGACCCCGGCCGACGGCGACCGTGCCGATCCGACGCCGCCCCGGGCCAGCGCCAGCCCCAGCGCCGTGCGGCCCATGGGTGCCGGCATCCCCACCGAGAAGGCCCGCGACCTCCGCAACTCGTCGCGGCGGCTGCTGGCGCTCCTGCGCGAGGACCGCGTGCCGGTCTGGTGGATCGTGGCGCTCGCCACCGTCGGCGTGGCCCTCACCGTGGTCGGTCCCAAGATCCTGGGACACGCCACCGACCTCGTCATCAGCGGGCTGCTGAGCCCGTCGGGCATCGACTTCGCCGAGCTGCACATGGTGCTGCTGGGCGCGCTGGCGCTGTTCCTCACCTCGTCGGGGCTCACGTACGTGAGCGCCTACCTGATGGCGGGCATCATCCAGCGGACGATGCTGCGGCTGCGAGCCGAGGTCGAGGACAAGCTGCACCGCCTGCCGCTGTCTTACGTCGACCGCCACCAGCGGGGCGACCTGCTCAGCCGGGTCACCAACGACATCGACAACATCGCCCAGAGCCTGCAGCAGACGCTGAACCAGCTCGTGTCGCAGTCGCTCACACTGGTCGGCGTGCTGGCGATGATGATCTGGATCTCGCCCCTGCTCGCCACCGTGGCCATCGTCTCGGTGCCGATCTCGTTGCTCACCATGCGCGGGATCACGAAGCGGTCGAAGGCGCGCTTCATCGCCCAGTGGCGCCACACCGGCGAGCTCAATGCGCAGGTCGAGGAGGCGTTCACGGGGCACGCCATCGTGAAGTCGTTCGGCCGCCAGCGCGAGGTCGAGGCCCGGTTCCGCCAGACGAACGACGAGCTCTACACGGCCAGCTTCGGGGCCCAGTTCGTCTCGGGCGTGATCCAGCCGGCGATGATGTTCCTCGGCAACCTGAACTTCGTGGTCATCGCCGTGGTCGGCGGGCTCAAGGTCACGTCGGGCGCCCTGACCATCGGCGACGTGCAGGCGTTCCTGCAGTACACGCGGCAGTTCCAGATGCCGCTCACGCAGATGGCGTCGATGATCAACCTGCTGCAGTCGGGGATCGCCTCGGCCGAGCGGGTGTTCGAGCTGCTCGATGCGGTCCAGGAGCGCCCCGACGGCGACGCCGAGCCGCTCGTCGGCACGCCCCGGGGCCGGGTCGAGTTCGAGGATGTGTCGTTCTCGTACACCCCCCACCGGCCGCTCATCACCGAGCTGTCGCTGGTGGCCGAGCCGGGCCAGACCGTCGCCATCGTCGGGCCCACCGGCGCCGGCAAGACCACGCTGGTCAACCTCATCATGCGGTTCTACGAGCTCGACGCCGGGCGCATCACGATCGACGGTCGCGACATCGCCACCATGCGCCGGCGCGACGTGCGGGCCAGCACCGGCATGGTGCTGCAGGACACGTGGCTGTTCGGCGGCACCATCCGCGACAACATCGCCTACGGCAACCCGGACGCCACCGACGAGCAGATCCGCGAGGCCGCCCGGGCCACCTACGTCGACCGGTTCGTGCACTCGCTGCCCGCCGGCTACGACACGCTCGTCGACGACGAGGGCACGAGCCTGAGCGCGGGCGAGAAGCAGCTCCTCACCATCGCCCGGGCGTTTCTGGCCGACCCCGCGATCCTCATCCTCGACGAGGCCACCAGCTCGGTCGACACCCGCACCGAGGTGCTCATCCAGCACGCCATGGCCGCCCTGCGGTCACAGCGCACCAGCTTCGTGATCGCCCACCGGCTCTCGACCATCCGCGACGCGGACGTGATCCTCGTGATGGAGGACGGCCGCATCGTCGAGCAGGGCCACCACGACGACCTGCTCGCCCGCGACGGCGCCTACGCCCGGCTGTACAACGCCCAGTTCGCGGCCGCCGCCGTCGACCTGGACGTCGAGATCGCCTAGCCGGGGGGACCTGAGCGCTCCGCGGGAGGCGCGTCCCGCTCGACGCGGGCGAGGCACCGGTCGACGAGAGCCCGCATCGCCGCGTGGCCGGTCGTCATGCCGAGCGCCTCCTCCATCACGAGGACGCGCGACACGCTCGTGACGAGCACCATCACGGCCTCGGGCGGGAACGCCGCGGGATCGATGCCGGCGTCCTCGAGGACCGTGGCCAGCGCGTCGCTCTGGAGCCGGCGGAACCGCTCCGCGTAGGCCGCGAGCTCGGCCCGGAGGGCCTTGCGGTGGTTGGCCAGGGCGAAGAGCTCGACCGTCAACCTGGTGCCCACCGGGTCGCTGCTGAACTCCCACAGGGCCCGCAGCGGCTTCGGCGATGCGAGCGCACGGGCCTGGCGCTCGAGGTTCTGCTCCGCGCCCCGCCGGACCAGCGCGAGGAACAGGTCGTCCATCGTCCGGAAGTAGTAGTGCACGAGCTGCGGCTTCAGCCCCGCCCTGGCGGCGACCCGACGCGAGGTCACCGCCGCATAGCCCTCCTCGAGGAGGAGGTGCTGGGCGGCGTCGAGCAGGGCGGTGCGGGTCGCCGAGTCCTCGGCGCCGAGACGGCGGGTCGTGCTCATGTCGCGGTCGATCCTCGCATGTCGCCGTCGATCATCGACACCGCTCTGCTCCGACGCCGGCTTCCTCACCGTCCGGCAGATCGCCGTCAGCGGCGGTCGGCGGCTGTGCGGGAAACGGCGTTCTGCGACCGGTAGAGTGCCGCTTCGATGACGAGCCGATCACCCGACGCTCCGCGGATCCGGCCGCTGCCCCCCGCCGAGTGGCCGGAGGCGATGCGGGGGGCGCTCGCGGCCCTGCGGCCCCCCGAGCCTCGCCATCCCCTGCCGGCACGGGACGGCGACCGCCCGAAGGGCCTCAACGTGCTGGGGACCCTGGCACGACATCCGGCGTTGGCCCGGGCCTTCCACACGTTCAACGCCCACGTGCTCTTCGCGTCGACGCTGTCGGCGCGCCAGCGCGAGCTCCTCGTGCTGCGAGTCGCCGCGGTTCGGGACGCCGAGTACGAGCGGAGGCAGCATGTCGTCCTCGCCGGCGATGCCGGCCTCCACGCCGACGAGGTCACCGCGATCGCCGAAGGCCCGGGTGCGCCCGGCTGGTCGCCGCTCGAGCGGGCGATGCTCCGCGCGGTCGACGAGCTGCTCGGCGACGCCACGATCGCCGATGCCACGTGGGAGGCGCTGGCACGCGAGCTCGACGAGCAGCAGCTCCTGGACCTGATCTTCACCGTCGGCGCCTACGACCTGCTGGCGATGGCCCTGCGGGCCTGCCGTGTCGAGCTGGACGACGACCTCCTGCGAGAATAGGCTTCTCGGCAGCGGAGATCAGTGCTGTCATCGATGCGACCCCACCGGAGGACCACGCCGCATGCCGCACTTCGAGAAGCCGGCCGAGGGCTCGTGGACGGAGCACCACGGCATCGATACCGGCCCCGTCTCCTACGAGGACTCGATCTCGCCCGCCCACTACGAGCTCGAGCGTGACGCCATCTTCCGCCGGACGTGGCTGAACGTCGGTCGCGTCGAGCAGCTGCCGAGGAACGGCAGCTACTTCACCAAGGAGCTGGACGCCGCCCGCACGTCGGTGGTCGTCGTGCGAGACATGCAGGGCCAGGTGCACGCCTTCCACAACATCTGCCGCCACCGCGGCAACAAGCTGGTGTGGAGCGACTACCCCCGTGAGGAGGTCAACGGCACCTGCCGGCAGTTCACCTGCAAGTACCACGGCTGGCGCTACGGCCTCGACGGCGCCCTGACCTTCGTGCAGCAGGAGTCGGAGTTCTTCGACCTCGACAAGGCCGACTTCGGGCTGGCGCCGGTGCGCTGCGAGGTCTGGGAGGGGTTCGTGTTCGTGAACCTCGACACTGAGGACACGACGCCGCTGCGCGACTACCTGGGCGGGCTGGCCGAGGGCATCGCCGGCTACCCGTTCCACCGGATGACCCAGGTGCACAAGTACCGCGCCGAGATCGGCAGCAACTGGAAGCTGTTCATCGACGCGTTCGCCGAATTCTACCACGCACCCGTCCTGCACGCGAAGCAGTCGGTGGCCGACGAGTCACGCAAGTTGCAGGGCGTCGGCTTCGAGGCGCTGGCCTACCGCATCGACGGCCCCCACTCGATGGTGTCGTCGTGGGGCGGCATGTCGCCGCCCAAGGACCCGAGCATGGTGAAGCCCATCGAGCAGAAGCTGTGTAGCGGGCTGTTCGGCCCGTGGGACGCGCCCGACATCGGGCTCGACGAGCTGCCGCCGGGCCTCAACCCCGCCCGGCACCCGGCCTGGGGCATCGATTCGTTCGTGTTCTTCCCGAACTTCATGCTGCTCGTCTGGAAGCCGAACTGGTACCTCACGTACCACTACTGGCCGACCTCGTACAACACGCACGTCTTCGAGGGGACGCTGTACTTCGTGCCCCCGAAGAACGCCTACGAGCGGCTGCAGCAGGAGCTCGCCGTCGTGACGTTCAAGGAGTACGCCCTGCAGGACGGCAACACCCTGGAGGCGACGCAGACCATGCTCGAGTCGCGGGCGGTTACCGAGTTCCCTCTGAACGACCAGGAGGTCCTGCTGCGCCACCTCCACGCGACCGCACGGCGCTACGTGAGCGAGCACGGGCAGCGGCAGGGTGCCACGCCGGTCCGGATCTCGGCCGCGTCGTGAACCGAGAAGTCCCCGACATGCCCGACCTCCTCCTGCCCTCCGCCTTCGCCGACCTCGAGCCGTTCGCGGACTGGGCGCTCCCGACCGAGGGGGCGCGCTACGCGAAGCGCCTGGCCAGCACGATGGACGAGCTCCAGGCGTTCTACGACGCCGCCTTCCCCCGGGTGGAGGCCGCCATGGCGTACCTCGAGCAGTTCGGGATGGACGCGCTGCCCGACGACGGCAAGCGCCTGCTGTGGCTGTTCGGCGCACTGGTGACCGTCTCGTTCCCGGTCGAGGTGTGGCGGCAGCCGCGGGTGCCCGACAGCGGTGCGTCCAGCATCGAGGCCGTCGTCGAGCCCGCGATCTGAGGCCCGCCGGGCCCTTTCCTGACACGTGCTCTCTCCAATTTCGAGAAGCTAGTTTCCGGGGCGGTGCCGAGCTGGTCGTGGGCGAGCGTCGACGACTCGACGAGGCGGGCCAGGGGCTCGATCAGGCTGACGTCGACGAGCTGCCCCCCGCCGCCATGCACGTCCCGGTGGTAGAGGGCCATCATCACCGCGTAGGTGGCCGCCAGCGAGGCGACGCCGTCGGCCAGCATGAACGGCGGCAACGTGGGCGGCCCGTCGGGCTGGCCCGTCACGTGGGCGAACCCGCTCATCGCCTCGGCCAGCGTGCCGTAGCCGGGGCGGTCGCTCTTGGGCCCGCCCCGCCCGTACCCGCTGACGTGGAGCATCACACGTGGGGGTGCGCCTCGTGCACCGCCTCGTAGTCGATGCCCCAACGCACGAGCGCGCTGGGCCGGTTGCCGACGACGAGCACGTCGCTCACGGCGAGCAGCCGGTGGAACAGCTCCTGCCCCTCGGGCCGGCGCAGATCGAGCGTCACGCACCGCTTGTTGCGGCTCACGCTCTTCCACACGAGGCCGATGCCGTCGCGGCGGTTGCCCCAGGTGCGCATCGGGTCGCCGCCGCCCGGCGGCTCGACCTTGATGACCTCGGCGCCGAACTCGCCGAGGGCGGTCCCCACCATCGGCCCCGCGGCGAGCGTGGCCGCCTCGACCACGCGCAGCCCGTGCAGCGGGCCGGGACTCGGCTCGTCAGCCATGGCGGGCGACGGTCGGTCGCTCGAGGCCGAGGTGATCGCGCAGCGTCGTGGCCGTGTAGCGCGTGCGGAAGAGCTCGCGGCGCTGCAGCTCGGGCACCACCAGCCGCACAACGTCCTCGTATGCGCCGGGCACATGTGTCGCGGCGATGACGAAGCCGTCGCAGGCGTCGCCCTCGAACCACTCGTCCATCTGGTCGGCGACGTCGTGGGCCGTCCCGACGAACCGGGGGCCCTGCAGAAGGGTTGCGCGGTGGCCGGCCAGGTCGCCGAGCGTGACGGTGCCGCCGATGTGCTGGCGGAGGTTCTGAACGAGACCGCGGATGCCGGACACCGACTCGACGAGCTCGTCGGTGATGGGTGCGTCGAGCCCGAGGCCGGAGAAGTCGTAGTTCATCAGCTCCGACAGCAGCGCCAACGACGCCTGGGGGTCGACGAGCTCGTTCAGGAAGAGCTGCTCGCGCTCCTCGGCGTGCGCCTGCGACTCACCGACGACGGTGTAGGCCATCGGCAGCATCCTCACTGCCTCCGGGTCGCGGCCGCCCTCGGCGATGCGCTCCTTCTGGTCCTTGTAGTGCGAGCGGGCGACGTCGAGGTTGGGGTCGCCCGTGAAGATGAGCTCGGCCCAGCGAGCGGCGAAGTCCCGCCCCCGGCCCGACGACCCCGCCTGCAGCAGCACCGGCCGGCCCTGCGGCGACCGGGGGACGGTGAGCGGGCCGCGGACGCGGAACCAGTCGCCCTCGTGGTCGAGCGGGTGGACCTTGTCGGGGTCGGCGAAGACGCCGGCCGCACGGTCGAGCACGAGGGCGTCGTCGTCCCACGTGTCCCACAGGCCGGTCGTGGCCTCGAGGAACTCGTCGGCCCGGCTGTAGCGGGCGTCGTGGTCGAGGTGGTGCTCGACGCCGTAGTTCTGGGCCTCGCCGTCGTTCACGGACGTGACGACGTTCCAGGCCGCACGGCCGCCGGAAAGGTGGTCGAGGGTGGCGAACGTCCGGGCGACGTGGAAGGGGGTGTAGTAGGTCGTCGAGTACGTCGCACCAAGGCCGATGTGGCGGGTGGCGCCGGCGATCACCCTGAGCACGATGCTCAGGTCGAGCTTCACCGGCCGCGCCCCCAGGCGCACCGCGTCGGCCACCGACCCGGCGTGGATGCCGGGCATCGCCAGGCGGTCGTCGAAGAACATCATGTCGAAGCAGCCCTCTTCGAGGGTGCGACCGAGCTTCTGGTAGTAGCCGGCGTCGAGGAAGCCGAGCTCGGTCGCGGGGTGGCGCCACGACCCTGCGTAGACCGTGACGTTGCCGGCCTGCATGAACCCCACCAGCGACATCTGCCGCCTGGCGGAGGGACGCCCGGTGGTGGTGGCGTGCGCCGACATGGCTTCCCTTCGTGAGAACGCTATTCACATCTTGGGAGAGGGAGCCTAGCAGTGCGGGGCTCTGGGGTTCACGTGGGCACCCGGGCGACGTCGATGACGACCTTGCCGATCGCCCGGCCGTCGGCGACGTGTCGCAGGGCGGCGGCCGCCTCGTCGAGCGCGAACGTGGCGCCGATGTGCGGGACGACGCGGCCCTCGGCCAGCAGGGCGGTCAGCTCGTCCTCGTTGCGGCGGAGCTCGTCAGGGGCGTGAGCGGCGAAGGCCCGGAACTCGAAGCCGAGCACCCGCACGCCCTTGAGCAGCACCAGGTTGAGGGGGATGCAGGGGATCACGCCCGACGCGTAGCCGACCGTGACGAAGCGCCCGCCCCAGCGCAGCGAGCGCAGGGCCGGTTCCGACAGGTCGCCGCCCACGGGGTCGACCACCGCGTCGGCGCCGTCGGGGAGCAGCTCCCGCAGGCTCGGGCGCAGCTCGACCGACCGGTGGTCGACCACGTGCACGGCGCCGTGGGAGGCGGCGGCGTCGAGCTTGTCGGCCGACGACGCCACCGCCGTCACCGATGCGCCCAGCAGTGCGCCGAGCTGCACGGCCGCCAGGCCCACGCCGCCGCCGGCGCCCAGCACGACCAGCTCGTCGCCCGCTCGCAGGCCGGCCACCGAGCGGAGCACGTGGTAGGCGGTGCGGTGCGCCACCCCGAAGGCGGCGGCGTGGGGGACGTCCACGCCCGTCGGGATGCGGCCGACCGCGCCGGCCCCGACGACCACCTCCTCGGCGAACGCCCCGACGAACGTCGTCCCCGAGACCCGGTCGCCGACGTCGACGTCGCCCACGTCGTCGGCGACCTCGGTCACCACCCCTGCGAACTCGCTGCCGGGCACGAACGGGGTCGGCACGCTGAGCTGGTACCGATCCGCGACGAGCAGCACGTCGGGGAAGTTCACCGCCGCAGCGTCCACCCGTACCCGAACCTGAACCTGCCCGGGCGCGATCGGCGGTGCGGGGACGTCGTCGGTCTCGACGACCTCGGGTGGGCCGTACGACCGGCAGACGGCCGCGCGCACCTCAGCCGGCCCGCCCGGTGTACTCCGCCGTCTCGGCGACGTCGGCGGCCTCCTGCATGAGCTGCAGCACGATGGGGCCGAACGCCTGGAGCTTCTCGTCGCCGCCGGCCCGCTGGAACCCCTGCTCGAGCACGATGGCGAGCTTCCACTTGGCGAGGACGACGTAGTAGTCGACGTCGTCGACCTGCCGACCGGACACCTCGGCGTAGCGAGCGAACATCTCCGCGCGGGACGGCATGCCGGTCATGTCGACGTAGCTGGAGAACTCGTCCCCCGGCGCGCTCGTGTCCTCGGGCCAGCCGTGCACGACCCAGCCGAGGTCGAGCTTGGGGTCGCCGACGGTGCCCATCTCCCAGTCGACGATGGCGGCGAGCCGGGCCGGCGCGCCGGCGCGGAACATCACGTTGGCGAACTGGTAGTCGCCGTGCATGATCCCCGGCACGTAGTCGAGCGGCCGGTGCGCCCGCAGCCAGGCGGCGGCGACGTCGAAGCCGGGCAGCTCGCGGCCCCTGATGCGGTCGAGGAAGGCGGTCCAGCGGTCGACCTGCCGCTCGTGGAAGCCGTCGGGGCGCCCGAGGTCGTCGAGGCCCCTGGCCCGCCAGTCGACCTTCGACAGCAGGGCGATGCCGTCGACGAGCTCGAAGGCCAGGCCACGCCGGGCGGCGAGGTCGGTGTCGAAGGGGGCGGGCCAACCCGTCCGCCCCATGGGTGACCAGCCCTCGACGTAGCCCATCAGGTAGAAGGTCCGTCCCAGCACCGCGGGGTCGGTGCAGATCGCAAGGGCCTCGGCATGGGGGACGTCGGTGCCGCCGAGCGCCTCGATGATGCGCCACTCGCGCACGATGCCGTCGTCGCGCGGCGCGGGGGCGGCCGCCGGTGGGATGCGGAGCGCGGCGTGCAGGTCGCCGCGCCGGATCTCGTAGATCTCGTTCTGGGTGCCCCCCGAGATGAAGCGGTGCTCGATCGGCTCGCCCTTGGCGAGCCCGACGCCGTCCATCCAGGTGGCGAGCCGGTCGGTGCCGATCACAGGTTCCCCACCTCGTGCTCGAGGTGCTCCGCGTACTTGGCCCGTGCCGCCGCCAGGCGCTTCGGCAGGTGCTGGGTCGGCCACAGGTCGTCGCTGGGGGAGTGGTCGCGCAGCACCTGGCGGGCCACGGTGACCTTGTGCACCTCGGTGGGCCCGTCGGCCAGCCCCAGGACGCTGGCCCCCAGCAGCATCCGGTGGAAGGGCATCTCGTTGCTGACGCCCAGCGCGCCGTGCACCTGCATGGCGCGCCAGGCGACGTCGTGCAGGACGCCCGGCATCAGGACCTTGACCGCCGCGATGTCCTTGCGGACCTTGCGGTAGTCGTTGTGCTTGTCGATCGACCACGCGGTGTAGAGCACGAACAGGCGGAACTGCATGAGCTGGGCGTACGAGTCGGCGATGTAGCCCTGCACGAACTGCTTGTCCGCCAGCAGGCTGCCCTGCGTCTCGCGGCTGAGGGCCCGCTCGCACATCATGTCGAGCGCGCTGCGGGCCAGGCCGATGGTGCGCATGGCGTGGTGGATGCGCCCCCCGCCGAGCCGGGTCTGGGCGATGGCGAAGGCCTGTCCGTCACCCCCGAGCAGCGCATCGGCCGGCACGCGCACGTCGTCGTAGTGGATGAGCGCGTGCGAGCCCTCGTCCGCCGCCTCGCCGGCGAGGCCGACGTTGCGCACGATGTCGACGCCCGGGGTGTCGCTCGGGACCAGGAACATCGACATGCCCGTGTACGGGCTCACGTCGGGGTTCGTCACCGCCATCACGATCAGGAAGGTCGAGGTCCTGGCGTTCGACGAGAAGAACTTCCAGCCGTTGATCACCCACTCGTCGCCGTCCCGGGTGGCCCGCGTCGTGAACATCGTGGGGTCGGCGCCGGCGTGGGGCTCGGTCATCGAGTAGCACGAGAAGATCTCGCCGTCGAGGAGCGGGCGCAGGTAGCGCTCCTTCTGCCCGGGCGTGCCGTAGTGGGCGATGATCTCGGCGTTGCCCGTGTCGGGTGCCTGGCAGCCGAACACGATCGGAGCCCACGACGAACGGCCCAGGATCTCGTTCAGCAGCGAGAGCTTGAGCTGGCCGTAGCCCTCGCCCCCCAGCTCGGGGCCCAGGTGGGTGGCCCACAGCTTCTGGCGGCGCACCTCGGCCTTCAGCGGCTCGACGACCTTGCGCCGCGCCGCGTCGAGCGGCGTGAACTCCAGGCCCGGCCACACGAGGTCGAGCGGCTCGACGTCCTCCCGCACGAATGCGTCCGCCCAGTCCAGCTTGGCCTGGAACTCGGGATCGGTCTCGAAGTCCCACGACATGGCGCCTCCCTCCGGCCGGGAAGAATATGATTCTGTTCATGCCTAACACAATTCCGGAACTGCCGGACGATGTTGCGGCGCGGATCGCCCGGCGGACGCTGGCCAGGCGGGGGCCCGACTACGCGAGCGAGGTCCGGCGCCTCCTCGACGCCGCCCTCGACGTCATGCGGGCGTGCGGCACGACGTCCCGCCCCCGCGTCGCCGACATCGTGGCGGCCGCCGGCGTGTCGAACGACGCCTTTTACCGGCACTTCCCGTCCAAGGACGCGCTGGTGGCGGCGCTCCTCGAGGACGGGACCGACCGGCTGCAGAGCTACCTGGCCCACCAGATGGCCAAGGAGCCGACGCCGCAGGGCAAGGTCAGGCGCTGGACCGAGGGCGTCCTGTCGCAGGCAGCCGACGCGGACATCGCCGCGACCACGCTGGCGGTGCTGTGGAACGGGGGCAGCGTGGGCGAGGCGCTGCCGGCGGGCCGCCCGTCGGCCAGCCGCCCGCTGGCGAGCCTCCTGCGCGAGCCCTTCGCCGAGCTGGGCAGCACCGACCCCGATCTCGACGCCTCGCTCGCGGCCCACGCGGTCGTCGGCACGCTGTCGGACCACCTGTGGGATCGCACCCGGCCGTCCCAGGCCGCGATCGACCACGTCGCCGACGTCTGCCTCTCGGTCGCCACGACGGGGACGAGCCCCCGGCCATGACCTTCCACCTGTTCCTGCCGCAGATGCGCATGCCGGTCGACGCCATCGTCGAGCGGGCGCTCGCGGCCGAGGCCGCCGGGTTCGAGGGCCTCGCGCTCATGGACCACCTCGCCCCGCCGCTGGCGGCCGAGCACGACATGTGGGAGGCGATGACGGCGGCGACCTGGCTGCTCTCGAGGACCCGGTCGCTGGTCGTGGGCCACCTCGTCCTCTGCGACCCGCTGCGGCACCCCGCAGTACTGGCGCGTCAGGCCGCCACCCTCGACCACGCGTCGGGCGGCCGCTTCGAGCTGGGCATCGGATGGGGCTCGGTGCAGGACGAGCTGGTCACCTTCGGGGTCGGTTCGGCCGCGCCGCGCGAGCGGGTCGCCCGCCTGGGCGAGTCCCTCGACATCATCCGGGCCCTGTGGTCCGGCGAGCCGGTCAGCTACGACGGCCGGTTCTTCCAGCTGCGCGACGCCCAGCAGCGGCCGGCGCCGACCCGCCCGATCCCGATCGTCGTCGGCGGCGTCGGCGGGCGGACGCTCGAGGTCGTCCGGGCCCACGCCGACTGGTGGAACGTGCCGATCCACCAGGTCGACCGGCTCGACGAGCGCAAGGCCCGCGTCGGCCGCGCCCGCGTCTCGGTGCAGACCATGGTGGCGGTCGTCCCGACAGAGGCCGACCGGGCCGCGGTCTCCGAGCTCGTGACCCGCCGCTTCGGCGGCTCCGGGCTGGGGGACCGGGTCGTCGTGGGAACGACCGGCGAGCTCGCCGCACACTTCGGGGCCCTGCGCTCGCGGGGCGTCGAGCGGTTCTACGTGTGGTTCGCCGACTTCGCGCCGCCCGATACGCTCCGCCGCTTCGGCGAGGTCATCGATGCCGCGGGCAGGGGGTGACATCACCGCGGCTGGCGAGGCGATAGGTTCCGCTGGCCGGAGGTTGAGGCAATGCGTTCCGGATCCGGAACCCATTGCCTCGGGCTCATCGGAACGGAACCTATCGCCTCGCGTCTACGGGCCCCTGCGCCCGGGCTCCTCGGGCGGAACCGGTTGCCGAGGCTCACACCTTGCGGGTGATGCCGCCGTCGACGCGGACGATGGCGCCGGTGGTGTAGCTCGACGCGGCGCTGGCCAGGTGCAGCGCCAGCGGCGCGACCTCCTCGGGCTCGCCGAGCCGGCCCAAGGGCACGAACGACCCCTCGAGGGCCTCGGGCGGCCATGCCTTGGTGACGTCGGTGCGGAACGGGCCCGGCAGGATGGCGTTGACCCGCACCGTCGGCGCGTACGCCTCCGCCAGGCCGACGGTGAGGGCGTTGAGGCCCGCCTTGGCACAGGCGTAGGGCAGGTCGTCGACGCTGGCGACGAGCGACCCGACCGTGCCGATGTTGATGATGGACCCACCGCCGTGGGCCGCCATGTGCGTGGCGGCCAGCACCGCCAGCCGGAACGGGCCCTTCAGGTTCACGGCGAGGGTCTTGTCGTAGAGCTCCTCGCTCACGGCCTCGAGGCTTTCGTAGAGCGGGGACATGCCGGCGTTGTTGACCAGCACGTCGAGCCGGCCGAGCCGGTCGAGCGTCTCAGCCACGAGGTGCTCGCAGTCGGCCCAGCGGCCGACGTGGCAGGCGATCGCCTCGGCGCGGCGCCCGGTCGAGGCCCGCACCTGTTCGGCCGCAGCCTCGCACGCGTCGAGCTTGCGCGAGGCGATGACGACGTCGGCGCCGGCCTCGGCCAGCGACTGCACGATGGCGCGGCCGAGGCCGCGCGACCCCCCGGTGACCACGGCGACCTTGCCGGTCATGTCATGGAGCGCTGCGAAGGATGGCACCCGCCGATGCTGCCACGCCGGGTCCCCGGACGATCCTTAACCGTCGTTCCCCCGCGGCGCTACTCCGACACGATCGCCCGGAGGACGTCGAGCTTCGCGGCGCGGCGCGCAGGCAGCACGGCGGCGACGATCCCGGCGATGGCGGCGAGGACGACGACGACCGCGAGCGTTGTGTAGGGGATGTCGAGGGTGTTGAGGCCCTCGTCGGCCATCGCCTCGACCAGCGCCCAGCCGAAGAACACGCCGACGACGAGGCCGAGCACGGTGCCCTGGAGCGCGATGACGACGGACTCCCACCGGATCGTGGATCGCAGCTGGGTACGGGTCATGCCGACGGCGCGGAGCACCCCGAGCTCACGGGTACGTTCGATGATCGACAGGGCGAGCGTGTTGCCGATGCCGAGGAGAGCGATGACGATCGCCAGCGCGAGCAGGGCGTAGATCAGCCCGAGGATCTGGTCGACGAAGCCCGTCTGCTCCGCGACGTACTCCGACTGGTCGAGCACCTTGGCGCCCGGGTAGTCGACGGTGACGTCCTCGATGGCGGCCGCCGCCGCGGCGGGGCCGACGCCGTCCGCCGCCTTCACGAAGACCTGGAAGTCGTACTGCTCCGCGTTGTTGGCCTCCCAGGCCTCCATCGGGAACACCCAGTCGCCCGCCGGCTGCTGCTCGCTGTAGACGAGGCGAACGGTCAGCTCCTGGGCGCCGGTCGTGCGGAACACGACCGGCACGGTGTCGCCGATGCCCAGGCCCTTGTCGTCGGCAACGTCTTCGTGCACCGCGATCGAGGTGGCGTCGAGATCGTCGGGCGAGCCGCTGACCACACCGACGTCGAACAGGTCGAACAGTGCGTTGTCGATGCCGAGCACGTCCTGCGCGTCGCCGTCGATCTCGGCGAAGCCGCCCCGGATGGCGCCGACCTCGTCGACCTCCGGCAGATCGGCGATCCGGTCGGCCACCTCGGGATCGAGTCCACCCGAGCCGAAGGCGCCCGGCCCGGTGACGATCACGTCGCCGGTGAACGTCTCGCTCACGGTGGCGTCGACGGACGCCTTGAAGGACGAGGCGAAGATCGTGATGAAGGCGACGAGGCCGACGCCGATCATCAGCGCCGATGCCGTCGCCGCTGTGCGCTTCGGGTTCCGCTTGGCGTTCTCGCTGGCCAGCCCGCCAGTGATGCCGCGCAGCCGCGCCAACGGCCAGCTGATGACCCGGCTCAGCGGGAGGGAGACCGTGCGACCCAGCACGGTCACGGCGAAGAGCGTGATCAGGGCTCCGAGGCCAACCACCGGGAGTGCGTTGTCGACGTTGCCGAACAGTCCGTACAGCAGCGCCCCGACGCCGGCGAGGAGGATGACGAGTCCCACGATCACCCGCTGCTTCGAGCCGTAGCCCGTGCTGCTCACGGCGACGTCGCGCATGGCGGCGACCGGGGGCACCTTGCCGGCCTTGCGTGCGGGTGAGATTGCGGCCACGAGGGTCACGACGACGCCGGCCACGAGCCCGGTGACGATCGTGCTGCTCGTGACCACGATGCCGCCCGCCGGAAGCGAGATGCCGAACGCGTCGAGGAGCACCTTCAACCCCGCCGCCACCGCGAGCCCGGCGGCCACGCCCACCGCGGACGCGACCAGACCGACGGCCAGCGCCTCGACGAGCACGGCCATGAGGACCTGTCGCTTGGTCGCCCCGAGCGCCCGGAGCAGCGCGTTCTCCCTGGTGCGCTGGGCCACGGTGATGAAGAACGTGTTGAAGATGATGAAGGCACCGACGAGCAGGGCGATCACCGCGAACACGAGCAGGAAGGTGTTGATGAACGACAGGCCGTTGTTGATGGCGTCCTGCGTCTCCTCGGTGACGGTGGCGCCCGTGACCGCCTCGACGCCGTCGGGCAGGCCGGCCTCGACGCGCTGTGCGATCTCCTCCTGGGAGATACCGTCCTCGGCGACGACGGCGATCTCGTCGAACATCCCGGGCTCGCCGACGAGCCGCTGCGCCGTCTCGAGCGGGAACAGCACGACGCTCGCTCCGCCGGGCGAGTCGGCCGACCCGAAGGTGACGATGCCGGTCACCGTGACCTCGATCGGGCCACCCTGCACGAGCACGGTGGCGCGGTCGCCCGGTTCGAAGCCGGCGTCCGTAGCGCTCTGGCGGTCGATCACCGCCTCGCCGTCCGCGGCCGGGGCACGACCCGCGGCGATCGTGAAGGGGTTGGTGGCCTCGTCCTCGTCCCAGTTCCCGCCGAACACGGGTGCGCCGAACTCGGGATTGCCGAGCGGCTCGCCGTCCTTGTCGACGATCTGCGCGTACCCCGTCGTGTTGCCCTGGGCGCTGGCCACCCCGTCGACGGCGGCGACCGAGTCGACGAGGGAGGCGTCGACGCGACCACGCTGATCCCCGAACCCGGACGGGTCCTCGAACGCCGCCTCGGCACGGACGACCGCGTCGGTGTTCTCGTAGACCGACGCGAACAGGTCGTCGAACGTCTTCCCCATCGTGTCGGTGAAGACGAGCGTGCCGGTGGTGAAGGCGACGCCGAGCATCACGGCCAGCCCGGTCGTCAGGAGCCGCAGCTTGTGTGCGAAGACGTTCCGGAGCGCGGTCTTCAGCACCTCAGCCCCCGAACCGCTTCATGCGGTCGAGCACCCGCTCCGCGGTCGGTTGGTGCATCTCGTCGACGATGCGCCCATCGGCGAGGAACACGATGCGCTCCGCGTAGCTCGCGGCCCCCGGGTCGTGGGTGACCATCACGATCGTCTGGCCGAGGTCGTGTACGGCCAGCCGCATGAAGTCGAGGATCTCCCCACCGGCGCGCGAGTCGAGGTTGCCCGTCGGCTCGTCGGCGAAGATGATCTGCGGCCGGCTCGCCAGGGCGCGGGCGACCGCCACGCGCTGCTGCTGCCCGCCCGACAGCTCGCTCGGCCGGTGGTGGAGCCGGTCGTGGAGCCCGACCGTGTCGATGACACGATCGATCCAGTCCGCATCACCCTTCCGGCCGCCGAGCACCATCGGAAGTCTGATGTTCTCGTACGCTGTGAGCGTCGGCACGAGGTTGTACGCCTGGAACACGAAGCCCACCTGCTCGCGCCTGAGGATGGTCAGTGCCTTGTCGTCGAGTTCGCTCAGGTCGGTGTCGCCGATGAACGCCTGGCCTGAGCTGAGAGTGTCGAGACCGGCCACGCAGTGCAGGAGGGTCGACTTTCCCGAGCCCGACGGGCCCATGATCGCCGTGAACCGTGCCGTCTGGAACGACACGGTGACGCCGTCGAGCGCCCGCACCTCCGTCGTGCCCTGCCCGTAGATCTTGACGGCGTCGAGAGTGCCCGCCGCTCGGGTCGCCACAGGCACCTGCTCGGTGGCTGTCATCGCCGTCCCCTCTCTGCGAGGCGGGGCGGCACCGTGTCGCGTGGTGGGCGGCCCGCCGCCCCTCGCTCGTGCTCCGGTTGGGTGTTCCGTCGACTCGCTTCCCAAACGTACCGCCGCGCCGCTGGGACGAAAAGCCTCGGGTGCCGCGACCCCATTCACACGACAGGCACCGAGAATCGGATTCACGCTGAGCGGGAACGCCATAGGCAGGCGGGATAGCCTCGGGCGCATGGCCCGTCCCCGAACGCCACAGCCGCCCGTCCACCTGCGGAGCTCCCGCATGCTCGACGTGGACAAGGGCGTGCTCGTCGAACCGGGTGAGCTGCTGGTCGACGACGGCCGCATCGTCGAGGTCGGACCCACGTCGGTGCCCGACGGGGCGGTCGTCGTCGAGCTGGGCGACCTGACGCTGCTCCCGGGCCTCATGGACATGGAGGTCAACCTGCTGCTGGGCGGCCCCGACCATGCGAGCCCGCTCAACGCGGTGCAAGACGATCCGGCGCTGCGCACGCTGCGCGCCGTGGCCAATGCCCGGCGGACTCTGCGGGCCGGCTTCACGACCGTCCGCAACCTCGGGCTGTTCGTCCAGACCAGCGGGCTGCTGCTCGACGTGGCGCTGCGCAAGGCGATCGATCTCGGGTGGATCGACGGCCCGCGGATCGTTCCCGCCGGTCACGCCATCACGCCCACGGGCGGCCATCTCGACCCCACGATGTTCCAGGCGTTCGCGCCCCACGTCCTGCCCCTCACCGTCGAGGAGGGCATCGCCAACGGCGTCCCGGAGGTGCGCAAGGCCGTCCGCTACCAGATCAAGCACGGCGCCCAGCTGATCAAGGTCTGCGCGTCGGGTGGCGTGATGTCCCACACCGGGCCCGCCGGCGCCCAGCAGTACTCCGACGAGGAGCTGGCGGCCATCGCCGACGAGGCGCACCGGGCCGGGCTCAGGGTGGCGGCCCACGCGCACGGCGACGACGGCATCCGGGCGGCGATCGAGGCGGGCATCGACTGCATCGAGCACGGCTCGCTCATGAGCGACGAGACGCTCGACCTGATCATCGAGCGGGGGACCTTCCTCGTGCCGACCACCTACCTCGCCGACGGCATGGACGTCTCGCGCGCCGCGCCCGAGCTGCAGGCCAAGGCCGCGGAGGTCTTCCCGCGGGCCAAGGCGACCGTCAGCAAGGCGATCGAGCGCGGGGCCCGCATCGCGTGCGGCACCGACGCGCCGGCCATCCCCCACGGCCGCAACGCCAAGGAGCTCATCGCCCTCGTCGACCGCGGGATGACCCCGGTCCAGGCGATCCGGGCGGCCACGACGGTGGCGGCTGAGCTCATCGACGTCGACGACCGCGGCCGCCTCGAGGCCGGCCTGCTCGCCGACGTCATCGCCGTCCCCGGTGACCCGAGCGCGGACATCACCGTGACCGAGCAGGTCCGGTTCGTGATGCCGGGCGGCCAGGTGTACCGGCACGACGACGGCGACGCCGCGCCGCGCTAGGGACACGACCCCGCTCTGCGGAGGGCGCCCCTCTGCGAGCGCGGGTAGGTTGCGCTACCTGGGAACGCCGCAGAGCGTTGGGCCGAAGGAGGCGGGGATGAACGGCGATCGGCGGGACACCCTCACCACCTACCGGCACGTGCGGCTAGCCATGGCGCTGCTGTTGGCGCTGCTCCTCGTGGCCGTCGTCCTGAGGGCACTGTCGGCACCTGGCATCTGCTTCGAGGGATCGATCAGCGCCTACTACTTCACATCTGTCAGGGCGGTGTTCGTGACAGCCTTGTGCGCGCTCGGCACCTGCCTGATCGTTTACCGCGGCAACCGGGACGCGGAGGACATCGCTCTCAACGCCAGCGGCGCCCTCGCCTTCGTGGTCGCCTTCGTCCCGACTCGCGTACCCAGCGCGACGGGCGTCACCTGCAGCGCCAGCAACGTCCCGGGTCCGGGGCAGCTGGAGGACGCGGTGAACAACAACATGGTCGCGACGATCATCGTCTCGTTCGTGGCGATCGCGCTCGCCATGGTCCTCGTCGCCCTCTCGACCCGGACGGCACGCGAACGGGGGACGCCGGGCCCGGGCACGGCACCCGTTGTCGCGCTCTGGGTGTTCCTCGGGGTGCTCGTCCTGGGCAGCCTCGCCTTCGCCCTCTGGCCGGACGGATTCCGAGCCCACGCCCACACCACGGCCGCGTTCGGCACGTTCATCGGGATCTTGGCCGTCGTGGCGATCAACGCGTTCGACTCCGGTATGGAACGTTCGGTGGACGGTCTGCTCAAGGAGACGCGCGAACTTCCGTCTACGACACTCGAGCGCGCGCCCGACGTTCGAGCACCCGAGAGCGTCGCTGGTGGGGGTCCCGGCGCTGGTGGAGATCTCGACGAACTGCGCCGGCGGGTCATCGCCCGCAAGCTGTACGTGGGGATCTGGACGGCCATGGTTGCGTCGATGGGAGTCATCAGCCTCCTCTATTGGCGCGTGTCGGGGTGGCGCCACGGCGTGCTCTGGATCGAGGCGGCGCTGATGATCGAGTTCCTGGCGTTCTGGGTGGTGCAGACCTACGAGTTGTGGCGCGAGACGCGCCGCGACGCACCGCCGGTGGACGCGCTGCTCGCGCCGACCTGAGCCCGCGCGAGCAGCGGCCCCGCCGATGCTTGACCGCGTGCGGGGATGACGGCGCTCAGCCGTGCATGCGGTCCGCACCGGGCAGGCCTGGCGGGGGCGTCGAGGCGGGCGTACCCGACAGGTCGGTCAGGCCGGATCGCCGGCCCCGATGCCGTGGATGAGGAGATCCCAGAGCTCCTCTGCCTCGTCTCGGCCATCGGGCCCGATCGAGGAACCGCTGATCGTCGCGGCGAAGGCATTGAACATGATCGCCTGGAGCAAGGCGCCCGCGACGCGGCGATGGTTCATGCCGGGGCGTAGGGCGCCGACCGCCGCCGCCCCGTCGAGCAGCTGCTCGAACAGCGAGACCACCGGCACGAAGGCCCGGGAGGCCTCCTTCGGGTGCTCGGTCAGGAGCTTTTGGCCGAACTCGGCCATCGCGGCGGGCGTGGGCTCACTCTTCTTCGTCGACCGCGACTTCGGCGCAGGCCGGCACACCAGGTAGTGCTCGACGACGAAGCGATGGAGCCGCTCGAGGGGATCGTCGACCTCCGTGACCACCTCCTGCAGGTGCTCGGCCGTCGACCGCACCGACTCCTCGAACAGGGCCAGCAGCAGCTCGTGCTTGCCCGCGAAGTACTGGTAGAAGCTGCGCAGCGACTGGCCGGAGCGCTCGACGACGTCCTGGACCGTGAAGTCCTTGCCCGCGTCGTTCTCCATCATGAGCTCGAGCGCGGCGTCGAGGAAGCGCTGCACCCGCTCCTCGGCCCGGGCGCGCGCCGGGTCGAGGGACCGCGCGACGGCCAGCTCGCGCCACGTGCCGGGACGATCGGTCGTGCGGGCGCCGGCCGTCGGCTGGTTTCGTGCCATGGCGGAAGCGTACTCCTCGAAGAAGCCCGTACCAATGATCCGGAGAGTACTGATCTCGCAGTGTCGCCGTTTTCCCGACGGAAGGAGGAGAACGATGCTCTTCTCGGGCCGCGTCAGGTGTTGCGGCCGCCGTTCACGCCGATGACCTGCCCCGTGATGTAGCTGGCCTCGTCGCGCACCAGGAACGCGCAGGCGGCGGCGATGTCCTCGGGCCGCCCGACGCGGCGCACGGGTGTCAGCGAGGCGTGGTGGTCGACGCCCTCGCCGAGGAGGCCCTTGGCCTCGGACCTCCGCAGCATGGGGGTGTCGACGAACCCCGGCGGGATCGTGTTGACGGTGATGCCGCGCGGGCCCAGCTCGAGCGCCAGCGCCTTGGTGAAGCCGATCACGCCCGCCTTGGCCGCCACGTAGTGCGTCATGAGGGGCTGGCCGCCCTGGGCGCTCGACGACGAGATGTTCACGATCCGGCCCCAGCCGGCGGCGATCATGTCGGGGACGACGGCCTGGCAGCAGTGGAACGTGCCCGTGAGGTTGACCTCGAGGATGCGGTTCCACTTCTCGGCGCTGATCTTCAGGAACGGGTCGAAGCCGTCGAGCCCGGCATTGTTGACGAGCACCGTCGCGGCGCCGAGGCGTCCCCGCACGTTCTCGACCGCGGCATCGATCGCGGCCCGGTCGGTCACGTCCGCGGTCAGGCCGATGCCCGTGCCGCCGGCGGCGACGAGCTTGGCCGCGGTGCCCTCGGCGGCGTCGCCGTTGCAGTCGAGGACCGCGACGGCCAGGCCGTCGGCGGCGAGCCGCACGGCGATGGCCAGGCCGATGCCGGAGCCGCCGCCGGTGACGATCGCCGTGCGCTCGTGGCCGGGCGCGGGGGCCCGGCCCACGGGGTCGTCGACGGCGCTGGTCACTGGATCGGCTGGCCCATGCTGCCGAGGCCGTCGGCGATCATCTGCCCGAGGGTGGCGTCGGCCCACCAGCCCTCGGCGCGGTAGCGGTCGGCGAGGTGCTGCGGCACCGAGCGCAGCCGCCAGCTGCCTCGGCCGATCGTGGTCGGCTGCGTCACGTCCCCTCCTTCTCTCCGCCACCACCGGGCGGATGGCCGGGTCCTCCGGCGCGCTAGGCACATTGCCGCTCATTGAGAACTCCATTATCGTAGCCCGTGATGGCGACCTCGGCAGCACCGGCCTCGCAGCAGGGTGCGGTCCGCGACCACGGGTTTCACCCGCTGCGCATCCGCCGTGTCGTGCACGAGACCGCCGAGGCGGCGTCGTTCGTGTTCGAGGTACCGGCCGACCTGCGCGCCGCGTTCGCCTACGAGGCGGGCCAATTCCTCACGTTCCGAGCCCCGGTCGGGGGCGAGACACACCACCGCTGCTACTCGATGTCGTCGTCACCCGCCGTCGACGACGAGTTGCAGGTGACCGTGAAGCGGGTGCCCGGCGGGGTCGTGTCGAACTGGATGATCGACAGCCTCGCCGCCGGCGACGTCGTCGAGGCCAGCGTGCCCGCGGGCGTCTTCTGCCTCGGGCCCGGCGACGGCGACCTCGTGGCCTTCAGCGCGGGCAGCGGCATCACCCCCGTGTTCTCCCTGGTCAAGAGCGCGCTGGCCACGACCGACCGGCGGGTGCGCCTCTACTACGCCAACCGCGAACGCGACGCGGTCATCTTCGCCGCCGAGCTCGACGCCCTGGCCGAACGCCACCCCGACCGCCTCGATGTGGTCCACCACCTCGACGTCGAGCGGGGCCTCGTCGACCCCGACGCGCTGCGGCCCTTCCTCGGGGCCGGCACGGGCGGCGAGTTCTACCTCTGCGGCCCCGGTCCCTTCATGGACATCGTCGAGGGGGTGCTGCTGGCGCACGGCGTCGACGCCGGCCGCATCCACATCGAACGGTTCACGCCGGCCGAGCCGCCGCCCGACCTCGGGCCGGCCGCCGGCGCCGACGGCGGGTCGACCACCCGGGTCACGGTCGAGCTCGCCGGGCGCACCGACACGGTCGATCATCGGCCCGGCACCACCATCCTGCAGACCGCCCGCCAGATGGGCATGTCGCCGCCGTTCTCGTGCGAGTCCGGCACCTGCGCGACGTGCATGGCCAGGCTGGTCGAGGGAACTGTCAAGATGCGCGTCAACGACGTGCTGGCCGACGACGAAGTGGAGGACGGTTGGGTGCTGACCTGCCAGTCCGTGCCCACCGCGCCGTCGGTCCACGTGGTCTACGAGGGGAGCTGACCGTGGAGCCATCGCGCCTGGCCGACGTCATCGAGATCGAGCAGGTGCTCGCCCGGTACGCCGTCGGCATGACCAAGAACGACATCGAGGCCGTCATCGACGTGTTCACGCCCGACGGCACCTACGGCGCCTTCGGCGACACGTACACGCTCGCCGACTTCGCGAGGCTGGTGCAGGCCGCGCCGAAGGGCCTGTTCCTCACCGGCGAACCCGCCATCGAGCTCGACGGCGACACGGGCACGGGCGAGCAGCCGCTGTGCTTCGTCGACCAGACGAACCACCACATGCGCATCGGCTGGTACACCGACACCTACCGCCGCACCGAGCACGGGTGGCGGCTGCGCGCGCGGGCGATGACCTTCCTGCGCCGCAGCGGCGAGCGCGACTCGGGCGAGCCGCACGACCCCACGCGGCCCGAGCCGACCACGACGGCCGGCTAGCGCATGGACCTGCCCGAGTTCCGGGAGGCTGTCGAGCGCTGGCTCGACGACAACGCCGCCGACCTCACTCCCGACCACGGGCCGACGGCGACGCTCGACGAGCAGATGGCCCACCTCTCGCTGGTCAAGCGGCGCACGTTCGACGCCGGCTGGATGCGCTGGGGGTGGCCCGAGCACGTCGGCGGGCTGGGCGGCTCGACCCTGCTGCGCGCCTACCTGGGCGAGGCGCTGACCGCCCGCGACCTCGTCGAGCCGGGCATCTACTCGATGACCGAGGTGCTGGCACCGACGATGATCGGCTTCGCCCGCCCCGAGCTGGCCGCCACCATGGTGCCCCGGCTGCTGCGGGGCGACGAGACGTGGTGCCAGGGCTTCTCCGAGCCGGGCACGGGCAGCAACCTCGGCGCGCTCGCCTGCCGGGCGACGCGCCGCGACGACGGGTGGCGGGTCGTCGGTCAGAAGGTCTGGACCAGCCTTGCGCAGTACGCCCAGCGCTGCGTGCTGCTCACGCGGACAGGCACCGTCGAGTCGGCGCACCGGGGCATCACGGCGTTGTTCGTCGACATGGACACGCCCGGCATCACCGTGCGGCCGATCGAGACGATGCACGGCGCCCCCGAGTTCTGCGAGGTGTTCTTCGACGACGTCGCCGTGCCGTTCGACCGCACCCTCGGCGACGAGGGCCGGGGCTGGGCCGTGGCGATGGACCTGCTCCCGTTCGAGCGCAGCACGGCGCTGTGGCACCGGAGCGCCTACCTCAACAGGCGCATGGAGCGCCTGCTCGCCGCCGCGCCGGCCGGATCGCTGACGGCCACCGAGGTGGGCGAGGTGTTCCACCAGCTCTTCGCCTTCCGGGCCCGGTCGCTGGCCACCCAGCACCGGCTGGACGCGGGCGAGACGCTGGGCGCCGAGACGTCGGTCGACAAGATCCTGCTGGCGACCACCGAGCAGGCGATCTACGACCTGGTGGCCGACGGGCTGTCCGACGAGGTGGTGCTGGGCGACGACCCCGACGGCGAGCGGTGGCGGTCCGAGTTCCTGTACTCAAGGGCGGCCACGATCTACGGCGGCAGTGCAGAGATCCAGCGCAACATCGTCGCCCGCCGACTGCTCGACATGGGGAACGAGCGCTGATGGACGCCGACGCCCGCGAGCTGTTCGCCACGAGCCTGCGGCACGTCACCGCTGCCAACACCGGGGACGCGCTCGACGCCGCCCTCGGCGAGCTCGGCTGGGGTGAGGCGCTGCCCGCCGACCGGCGCACCGCGGTCTCGCTCCTGTTCGAGCTGCAGGGCGCGGCGGGCGCCACGTCGTCGGCGCTCGACGCCGTGATCCTCGAGACCCTCGGCCTCGGCCTCGAGGGCGACCTCGGCGTCGTGCTGCCCCCGCTGGGGCGCACGGATCCTCCGGGGTCGGTGGAGGGCGAGGGCGTCCGCGTGGGCGGACTGGCCCTGGCCGGGGTGGCGGCCCGCGACCGGGCGGTCGTGATCACCGGCACCGGGGAGGGGAGCCTCGCTGCCGTGGTCGACACCGCCGAGCTCAAGCTGCGCGCCGTGCACGGCCTCGATCCCCGCCTCGGCATTGTCGAGGTCACCGGCGCCCACGTGCCGGCCACCGCGCGGTCGGATCTCCCTCGCACCGCGTGGCCGGCCGCCGTGGCCGCGGGGCAGCGGGCCCTGGCCCACGAGCTGGTGGGTGCGTCGCGCACCATGCTCGGGCTGGCCCGTGAGCACGCGCTGGAACGCGTCCAGTTCGGGCGGCCCATCGCCAGTTTCCAGGCCGTCCGCCATCGCCTGGCCGAGGCCTACGTCGCCATCGAGGCGGCCGACGCCGCGCTGGCCGCCGCCTGGGTCGACGGCACGCCGTTCACCGCGGCCATGGCCAAGGCCATCGCGGGACGCAGCGCACGCACGGTGTCCCGCCACTGCCAGCAGGTGCTGGCCGGCATCGGGTTCACGACCGAGCACGACCTCCACCTCTACGTCCGGCGCGTGATCGTGCTCGACCGGCTACTGGGCGGCGCCCGCTCGCTGACCCGCCGGCTGGGCGAGGACCTGCTCGAGCGCCGGTCGCTGCCGTCGATCCTGCCGCTGTGACATGAGGTGACCGGCTGACCGACGCCGGTGCCGAGGTGATCCATGGCTCGACGAGCGCCGCTCACCTCGCCGCGGGGCGTTCGTAGCGCCGCGCCAGCCGGGCGCGGTGCGCCGCGGGCGACCCGAACAGCGACCTGTCGAGCACCGCCCGCTTCAAGAGCACGTGGAGGCCATGCTCCCACGTGTAGCCGATGCCCCCGTGGAGCTGCAGGGCGGTTCCGGTCGCCGCCACGCCGGTCTCGGCGGCGTGCGCCTTGGCCATCGACGCCGCGACGTCGGCACCCGGCGCACCTGCCACGAGCCGCTCGACGGCATCGGCCACGAGCCGCCGCGACACCGTGAGCTCGACCGCCACGTTCGCGCACGCGTGCTTGACGGCCTGGAACGAGCCGATCGGACGGCCGAACTGGTGGCGCACCGCGGCGTACCCGACGGTGGCGTCCAGGGCGGCCCCGGCGAGGCCGATGCTGTCGAGGGCGACGGCGACGGCACCCCGGACGAGCAGCTGGCGGGGGTCGCCCGCGAACCGCCAGCACCGACCCGGGTCGACCGGCGGGCCGTCGGCGACGACCTCGCCGAAGGACCGGGACCCGTCGACCACGGGCGTGGCCCCGACCTCGACGCCCCCACCCGGCGAGACGTCGACGAGCACCGGGCCGGACCGGGGATCGTCGGCCACCACGAGGATCCGGTCCGCGCCCGGCGCATCGGGCACGAACCGCACGCTCCCGACCAGGCCGGCTCGGCCGCCGGCGCGGTCGACGCGGAACGGAAGCTGTCCCGCGGCGAGGTCGACGGCGTCGGTCGCGATGGCCACCGTGGCGACCACGTCCCCGGCGGCGATGCCGGACAGCAGCTCGTCCCGCTCGGGCGTCGGCGTCGCGAGGCGCAGCGCGCCCACGGCGAGGACGGTGCCGAGGAAGGGGCTGGCGGTCGCCGCCCGCCCGAGCTCCTCGAGGACGACGGCCACCTCGGCGAACGATGCGCTCGAGCCCCCGTGCTCGTCGGGCACCTCGAGCCCGGGCCACCCGGCCTGCGCCAGCTCGTTCCAGGCGGCGGCGACCGGCTCGCCGCCGGACACCAGCGGGCTGGTGGGCGCCAGGAGACCGCGGGCGACCGCCCGCAGCTCGTCGTGGAACTGGGTGAGGTCGGTCATGGCACCGACGGTTCGCGGGGCAGACCGAGGCCGCGCTCGCCGATGATCGTCCGCTGGATCTCGCTCGACCCGCCGGGGATGGTCCACTCCCACGAGCCGACGAAGTCGAGCACCCAGGCGCCCGACTCCCAGCCGCTCGACAGCGGCTTGGCCCGCTGGGTGTGCGCGTCGAGGCCCACCACGTCGGCGGCGAAGCCCGTCAGCCGCTGGAGCAGCTCGCTGTAGTAGAGCTTCACGATCGACGCGTCGGCCGGGCCCGTCGTGCCGGCGTCGGCCCGCTCGACCAGGTCCCGGCAGATGGCGCGGAGCCCCGTGAGCTCGGTCTCGAACCGGGCCAGCCCGTCCTGGACGACCGGGTCGTCGATCGGGCGGGGTGCCCCGTCGCGCGCGCGGGCGCAGTCGTCGAGCAGCCACCGGAACCCACCGGCCAGGCGCTCGGCCAGCTCGAGCATCGTCGTGCCCCGCTCCGCGCTGAGGGTCGCCTGGGCCACCTGCCAGCCGGCGTGCTCGGGGCCGACGAGGTGCGTGTCGGGGAGGGTCACGTCGTCGAGGAACACCTCGCAGAAGTGCGAGTCGCCGAGCGCGTTGCGCACCGGCCGCACCTCGATCCCCGGCGAGCGCATGTCGAGCAGGAAGTAGGAGATGCCCCGCCTCTTCGGCGCATCGGGGTCGGTGCGTCCCAGCAGCAGGCACCAGTCGGCGTGCCGGGCCCCGCTCACCCACAGCTTCTGGCCGCTGACGACGAATCGATCACCCTCACGGCGTGCCGTCGTCCGCAGGCTGGCGAGATCGGACCCCGCCTCGGGCTCCGAGAACCCCTGGCACCAGATCTCGCCCTCGAGGATCGCGGGGAGGTGGCGCTGCCGCTGCTCGTCGGTGCCCGCGGCGAGCAGCGTCGAGGCCGCGTGGTGGATCGCGACGAAGGCGAGGACGAGGCGGGGCGCGTCGTGGGCCGCGAGCTCCTGGTGGAGCACGACCTGCTGCGGGACGGGCATGCCGCCGCCCCACTCGGCTGGCCAGTGCGGCACGGCGTACCCGGCACCGCGCAGCTGCTGGAACCAGTCGTGCTGCAAGGCGACGAAGACCTCCTCGGGCACGCCGGTCTGGGCCTCGCGCCACCCGGCGGGCACGTGCGCCCGGCACCACGCCCGGACCTCGGCCCGGAAGTCGTCCAGATCGGTCACGAGAAGAGCCCGCTCAGCCCGCGGCGGCCGAGGCGCTCCGTGAGGGCGGCGCGCGTGGCCGACGGGCCGAGCGGCAGCCGCCGGAGAGGCTGGCCGGCACGCGACAGCCACGACAGCGCGGTCTCGTCGCAGAACCCGATGGCGCCGTGCAGCTGGTGGGTGATCCGGAACACGACCTCGGCCGCCTCGACGGCCGCCAGCCGCAGGGCGAGGGCGTCGGCGACGGCGTCGGGCCGCCCGGCGGCGATGCTCCACAGTGCGTGCTTGGCCAGCTCCTCGACCCCGAGCCGCTCGACCTCGGCGTCGGTGAGCTGGAACTGGACGCCCTGGAACGACGACAGCGCTTGGCCGAACTGGTGGCGGGCACGCACGTGGTCGGCGGTGAGGTCGACGGCGCGGTCGAGCAGGCCGAGCAGCGTCCAGCACGGCAGGACGAGCCCGAGGGCGACGTCGCCGGCGCCGCCGTCGTCGAGAGGCGCGAGGTCGAGCGGAACCGCCACGCCGGGCGTCCCGATCGGGGCCGCGTCGGGCTGCGGCGTGGCGATGCCGCGCCGGCCGCCGAGGTCGACGGCGACCCACCGCAGGGGGAGCGCGGCGACCGCCTCGGCGATGACGCTCGGGGAACCGTCGCCGGCCACGACGACAAGGGCGTCCGCCTCGACGTCGCGGGGACGCGCCACCCGCTCGGCGACGGGGTGGGGCACGGCCCACCAACCCGCGCTGCGGCACAGCGCGGCGGCGGCCTCGAGCTCCTCGGCGCTGCCCCGGGGGTCGAGGTCCCAGGCGCCGAGGTCGGTGAGCACCTTGGCGACGTGCCGGCCGTCCCGCTCCCCCGTGCCCGTGTGGGCGAGCTCGTCGCCGCCCGCGGCCCCGAGCGCTCGCCGGGCGGTGTGGCCGTACTCGACGGCCTCGGGGCTCAGGTCGGTGTTCACGCCGGCGCCAGTAGGGCTCGGGCGAGCAGGATCCGCTGCATCTCGATGCTGCCGGACGCCACGGTGGCCGACACCGAGTACCGGTGGTGGTCCTCGACTGCCCGGCGGAAGCGCCGGGCCTCCTCACCGGTGGCCGTCATCTCGGCGGCGATGTCCATGAGCACCTCCGCGCTCTCCTGGTCGAGCCGGGTGACAGCGATGCGGTACGCAGCCGTGTCGCCGGGGCGCACCTGGCCGGTCTGCTGCGTGGCGATGACCCGGTAGGCGAGCAGCCGCGCCCGGCGGGCGTGGACCAGCATCCGGGACCAGCGGCTGCGCAGCTCGTCGGGCAGGCCGTCCCAGGTGTCGCCGAGGGCGTCGGGCGCCCACTGCAGCAGCCGCTCGACCCGGGCGTACCGGGCGATGCCGACCCGCTCGAAGGCGAGGACCTCCTGCACCACCTTCCAGCCCTGGTCGACCTCGCCCAGCACGTCGGCCTCCGTCACCCGGACGTCGTCGAGGAAGACCTCGTTGAGGTGGTGCGGGCCGAGCATGCACGGGATCGGCCGGACCTCGATGCCGGGGGCGCCCATCGGCACGAGGAAGACGGTGATCCCCTGCTGCTTCTTCTCGCCCCGCGACGTGCGGGCGAGCAGGAAGGACCACTGGGCCATCGTGGCGTAGGACGTCCAGATCTTCTGGCCGCTGATCCGCCAGCCGTCGCCGTCGCGGCGGGCGGCCGTCTGCAGCGACGCCAGGTCGGAGCCGGCGTCTGGCTCGCTGAAGCCCTGGCACCAGATGACCTCGCCGGCGGCGATGGGCGGGAGGTGGAGACGCTGCTGGTCGGGGGTGCCGTGGCGCATGAGCGCCGGGCCCACCCAGTTGACCCCCATGTACTGGGCGCCGCGGGGCTCGTGGTGGGCCCACATCTCCTCGCGCACCGCCGTCTGCTCCCAGGGCGAGGCGCCCCGGCCGCCGAACTCCTCGGGCCACGCCGCGCAGAGCAGGCCCTCGGCGGCCAGCAGGCGGCAGAACGACTGCGCCACCTCGAGGTCGGCGGGGTCGTCTGTGAATGCGCCGAGGTAGTCGGCCGGCACGTGGTCGGCGATGAGCCGCCGCAGCTGCGATCGCAGGTCGGCGACCTCCGGCCCCTGGTCGTAGTCGAGCACGAGCGCAGCTCCTCTCGGGTCCGATGCCTCACTCCGCCGGCAGCTCGACTTCGACGGTGGCCGTGGCCAGCTTGGCGTCGTCCTGGTTGCGCATGTCGACCTCGACCACCGCGACGTGGACGCGCTTGCGCTCGACCCGGGTGTCGACCACCTGGCCCCGCAGGAAGGTGGCGTCGCCGGTCAGGGCGGGGTTGCGGTACTGGGCGTTCGAGTGGGTGATCAGCCCCCATTCGCCCGCCCACGCCGCCACGTAGTCGAGCATCCACGCCCCCATCGACGCCCCGTAGCCGTAGCCCCGGGGCATGCCGACATGGCGGGCCCACCGCGGCTGCAGGTGCCCGCGCGAGGGCCCGTAGTAGGCACCGTCGGTCAGCTCGGGGTTGACGCGCTCCATCCGGCGGTCGCCCTCGAACCCCGCCATCTCCTTGGTGTAGCCGAGCTCCTCGGCCCGCACCGTGGTCGGGCCCTTGGCGGTGGCGCCCCAGGTGGTCATGGGGTAGGCCCGCCACTCGGTGGCGAACGACGCCAGGCTGTGCGGCCCGAGCACGTGCTCGGCGAGGGGGTCGCCGGCCGCCACCGACGAGAACAGCCGCTTGTCGTGGCCGAGGCCCTGGATCTGGTCGATGAAGGCCAGCTTGCGCTGCTCCAACTCGGCCAGCTGCTCGTCGGTCCACACGGGCTCGCCGTCGCCCGAGGTGCCGATGCCGGCTGACGCGTCCGGGCCGTCGGAGCCAGCGGCATCGCGGCCGAACAGGTCCTTGTCCTTGGCCCCCTGGACCGGGTAGCGGATGGTTGTCGAGCGCTGCAGCGCGACCCGTTCGCCCTGCTGGTTGATGTAGAGCGTGTCGCCCCGTTGGAAGCACGTCGGGCCGGCGAACTTCGTGTCGGCGACCTTGTAGTCGTAGGGCATGCGGTGACAGACCAGCCTGTCGCCCGGCCGGACGCGGGGCCCGAAGAACCACCACTCGTCGCCACCGAAGATGAGGTGCGAGCCGGGGATCTTGCCGACCTGCGCCGGGGAGGCGCCGTGGCTAGTGTCGCAGGCGACGGTGAACGACTGGGGCGCCACGATCTCACCCCAGCGGCTCTCGGCCGCCCACCGCTCGTCGTAGTGCAGTGGGTTGGGGTAGTGCATGGCCTGGGCCCAGCGCCGGATGTCGTTGCGCGCCACCGGCTCCTTGAGCTCGCCCGGCCGCATGGGCACGCCCATGTACCGGTCGAGGTCGGACACGTCGAGCGTGGCGTCGGTGTGACGGGGAGTCGTGGTCTGGTCGGGGCTCATCGTTCCCCCTCGGAGGTGACACCCGCCGTCGCGAGCCGGGCATGCACCAGCTCGAGCAGGGCGTCGTCGCGGACCTTGGCATCGCTGCCGGTCATCGGCATCTCGTCGTCGTCGAAGAACAGCACATGCTTGGGCACCTTGTACGCGGCGATCCGCTCGCGCAGGAACGCCTTGACGCCCTCGGCCGTGGCCGCCTCCTCGTCGCGCAGCACGATGCACGCGACCACCGCCTGGTCGAGGCGCGCGTCGGGCACGCCCAGCACCCGGGACAGCTTCACCGGGGGGCAGGCCCGCAGCGCGACCTCCAGCTCCGCAGGCGACACGTTGGCCCCGGCCGTCTTGATCATCTCGGTGCGTCGCCCGGACCAGTGGACGTTGCCGTCGGCGCTCACGTGACCGGCGTCGCCGGTGCGGAAGAACCCGTCCTCGTCGAAGCACTCGTCCGGCACGCGGCCCAGGTAGCCGAGCATGCGGGTGGCGCCGGACACACACAGCTCACCCTCCTCGTCGACGCCGAGCAGCTTCGCCGACTCGGGATCGACCACTCGCAGCCGCGCGCCGGGCAACAGGGCACCGTGACCGACCTTGGCCCGCTCCCGCGGGGTGTCGGCGGGGTGGGCGCTGACGAACGCGCACGTCTCGGACATGCCCCAGCCCACGGGCATGATCCACCCGGGATCACCCGCCACGCGGGGATGACGGGCGTACGCACCCTTGCCGTAGACGCAGCGCAGCGAGGACAGGTCGGTGGTCGCCCAGGCGGGGTGCTCCGCCAGTGCCGCCGTCTGGTGGGGCAGCGTGTAGGGCTCGGTCACCCGCTCGCGCGCCATCAGCGCCAGTGCCGCGCCGGGGTCGAAGGTCTCCTGGGCCACCCAGCAGCCGCCGGCGGCCAGCGTGGCACCGACGGCGGTGTTGAACCCGGCGGTCCAGAACAGGGGCAGGGCGCTGAACATGCGCGTGCCGGGATGGCGTCCGAACACACGGGCCTGCAGCCAGCACTGCAGCGACGGCGAGCGGTGACCGTGGAGGATCCCCTTGGGCTTGCTGGTCGTGCCCGAGGAGAAGATCACGAGCGCGGGATCGTCGGGCGTGGTGGTCGCGGCCCGAGTGGCGAGCCGGTCCTCGGGCACGGCCTCGCCGGCAGCCATCAGCTCGACCCACGACCGCTCGCCCAGCACCGCCACCCGCCGCAGGTGCGGTCGGTCCTGGGCGATGGCGGCCAGGTCCTCACCGAACCGGCGCGCCAGGAGCCGGGCCTGGGTGAGCACCACCGTCGCCCCGCAGGTGTCGACGAGGTGGGCCAGCTCCGGGCGGGGGGAGAACGTGGACATCGGCGCGGCCACGGCGCCGGCCAGCGCAGCACCGAAGATCGCCGCCACGGCCTCGGGCCGGTTGCCCATGACCACGCCGACGGCGTCTCCAGGAGCGACCCCGGCGGCGAGCAACGCCCGCCCGATGCGCCGCGACTCGGCCCCGAGGCGCTCGTAGGTCCACCGCCGCGTCTCGCCGCCCCGCATCGGGTCGTCGAGCACGATGGCCTCGTTCGGCCCGAACCGCGCCACGACCTCGCCGAGGAACCCCCCAAGGGTCAGCGCGCCCACGCCGTCGACCCCGTCCACCGGCGGGCCCTCGAAGGTGGTCATGGGACCCGGCCAGCCGCAGGCGAAGCGGTGTCGGTCGGGCGGGGCAACATGACTCGGATGTTAGATCGGTCCCAGATGTGGCAACGTCTCTCCCCATGCGATTCGGACTCGATGTGGCGCAGCAGCGCATCCCATGGGACGAGCTCGTGCGCCGGGTGCAGCTCGCGGAGGAGCTGGGATTCGACGGTGTGTGGGGCTTCGACCACCTCCAACCGATGTACGGCGAGGGGCCGGGCGAGACGTTCGAGGGCATGACGACGCTCGCCGCCTTGGCCGGCGTGACGTCGCGCGTCCGGCTCGGCCTGCTCGTCACGGGCGTGACCTACCGGCACCCGTCGGTGTTCGCGGCCCAGGCGCTGACGGTCGACCACGCGTCGCACGGCCGGCTCGACCTTTCGCTCGGCGCCGCGTGGTCGGACAAGGAGCACCACGAGCTCGGCATCCCGTTCCCTCCCCTGCCCGAGCGGTACGCGCTGCTCGAGGACGCCCTCGAGATCGTGACGCGCCTGTTCACGGGCGAGGTGGTCTCGTACGACGGACGGGTGGTGTCGCTGCGCGACGCGCAGATGCGGCCGGTGCCGGTGCAGCAACCGCATCCGCCGATCTGGATAGGCGGGAGCGGCCTACGCCGCACCCTTCCCCTCGTCGCCCGGTACGCCGACGTGTGGCACGCCTTCGGCTCGCCCAACTCGCTGCGCGAGGCCTCGGAGCGCCTCGATCAGCTCGCGGGCGAGGCCGGCCGTGACCCCTCCGACATCCTGCGCGCCGCGTCGCTGTCGCTCGACGACCTCGACACGGCCCGCAGGTTCGCCGGGAAGTGGCGGGACGCCGGCTACGGCTACCTCGTGTGCGGGTGGCCCGGCGAGGGCGCCGCACCGGTCGAGCGGTTCGCGCGTGAGGTCATGCCCGACTTCGTCGGCTGACACCGCCCGGGTCACCCCTGCTCGAACGCGACCACCCGACGGCGGAACCGCCAGGTTCCACCGTCGCGGTGCAGCGTGTCGCGGTACCGGCCGACGAGCCGGATCGACCAGCCGCGCCTGCCGGGGACGATGAACACCACGTCGCTCACCGCGTCGGCCTCGTCGCCGCTCCACCGGGTCACGAGGGTGTTGAGCACGAGATGGCGCTGCGGGCCCCGCGGCATCCAGCCGGCGTAGGCCTTCCGCAGGGCGTCGTGGCCCTCGAACGTGCCCAGGTCGCCGAAGTCGCACACGGCGTCGGGGCAGAAGGTGGCCACCACGTCGTCGGCACGCCCGTCGTCGAGGGCCTGGGTGTAGGCGGCGATGGTGGCGCGGACGCCCTCGGCCACCTCGGCGAAGGTCGGATCGGACGGCACGTCAGAACCCCAGATCCACGACCGGCCGCTCGAGCGGGTTCACGTTGACCTCGCCCAGCGCGGGCAGCAGCGTCTCGTAGGGGAGCCCGGCCAGGAAGCCGTCGACCGTGCGCTCGAAGTTGAGGATGCCGCCCTCGACCTGCCGGGAGAAGCGCATGTACTCGAAGCCCCTCGTGTGCAGGCCCCGCTGCTGCCGCGGCAGGTTCGAGAAGTCCTGCTGGGGGATCGGGGGCACCCGGGGTTCGTCGCACTCCCACGGTTCGGGCGGGGTCAGCCGCTCGGGCTCGTGGTCCTCGGGGAACCGGGTGAGCGACCAGATCTCCATCAGGGTCTCCTCGGGCCCGAGCGGGCGGAAGCGGTACGACGAGGCGCTGCTGTACATCGGCAGCACGAAGAAGTGGGGGAAGCAGTAGCCCATCGGCTGGTTCATCCCCGCGGCCTCGAGCTCGTTGAGGTCGGGGAGGACGTGGCCCTGGTCCCGGTGCCAGCGCACGACGGCCTCGTTGAACGCGAGGTTCCAGGTCTCGATCGCCGGCCCCGGCTCGGCGGGCAGCTCGATGTCTCGCAGCCCCTCGGCCACGCGCACGTCGCTGGCGTGGACCATCCCCGCCATGCCCTCGCTCATCGTGTGCAGGTAGCGAATCTCGGCGTCGAGCCACGTGTGCGGGTCGAACGCCCCGGGGTCGCGTGCCGGGAACCGCTTCGGGTCCACCAGCTGCGGGTGCGCCTCGATCACGTGGTACTGCTCCATGAACGCCTCTTCGGCGAGCTTCCAGTTCACGGGCAGGCGGATGGAGTACCACCACTCGGGGTGCATCGCCTCGAGCTTCCAGGCGTCCATGACGGTGGCGAACGGCTCGATGCACGGCCGCAGCGGCGGCGCCTCGTCGTCGAGGTTGATCCAGGCGCAGCCGCCCCAGACCTCGCAGCGCACCGGCCGCAGGTCGAGGTCATCGGGGCGCAGGTTGTGAGCGGAGAACGAGCTGCGCTTCGAGACGAACGTGTTCTTCCCATCGGGCCCGTAGCACCACCCGTGGAACGGGCAGGTGAAGCCGGACTCGCACGTGCCCGGCGCGTCGGCGATGGCCACGCCGCGGTGGCGGCAGGCGTTCTGGAAGGAGGTGACCCCCAGGTCCTCGGTGCGCACCAGGACGACCGACTGGTCGAGGATCTCGTAGGTGGCGTAGTCGTGCGGCCGGGGGATCTCCTCGAGCCGGCAAGCCATCTGCCAGGTCCGCGACCACAGCCGCTCGGCCTCGAGCCGGAGGAAGTCGGGGTCGTAGTAGCGCTGCTTGCGCGCCCGGTCGGGCAGCTCCATCGCGTACGGGACCGGGAGCGCCGGCCGGTTCTGGTCCACGATCGCCACGGGAACTCCCCTCTCAGTTTTCGGCACGTACGTTTCCGGGAACGTATACTAACCGGTCGGTACAAGCGGCACCGGGGCGCGACCGTCCGTTATCAGTGCCGCGGCACCCCGTGAACGACGAGTTCCCGACCACCGAGTTCGCCACGTCATGACGACATCCTCCGAAGGTGTGACAGCAGGCTCGCGCCGACCCGCCCCCGACGTCGACGTGCTGGTCATCGGCGCCGGCATCACGGGCATCTACCAGCTGTACCGCGCCCGCGCGGCGGGCTTCTCGGTGCAGCTGGTGGAGACGGGCGGCGGCGTGGGCGGGACGTGGTACTGGAACCGCTACCCCGGCGCCCGGTTCGACTCCGAGAGCTACACCTACGGCTACCTGTTCTCGAAGGAGCTGTTCGACGAGTGGGAGTGGCAGGAGCACTTCGCGGCCCAGCCCGAGACCGAGTGCTACCTCAACCACGTGGTCGACCGGTTCGACCTCCGCCGCCACATGCGCTTCGACGCCCCGGTCACGTCCGCGGTGTGGGATTCACGTACGGGATGCTGGGACGTGACGCTCGGCTCCGGCGGTTCTGTCGTGCGCGCCCGCTTCCTGGTCGCCGCCACGGGCGTGCTGTCGGTGCCGTACACCCCCGACGTGCCGGGCCGCGAGCGGTTCACGGGCGTGCAGCACCACACGGGCCGGTGGCCGGCCGACCCGGTCGACTTCCGGGGCAAGCGGGTTGCGGTCGTCGGCACCTCGTCGAGCGGGGTGCAGGTGGTCCCGACGATCCTGCCCGAGGTCGACTCCGTCACCGTCTTCCAGCGCACCGCGAACTGGTGCACGCCGCTGAACAACGCGCCGATCACGCCCGAGGAGCAAATTCGGCTGCGGGCCGACTTCGAGGACCTGTGCCACGTCCTGAACACGTCGGTCAGCGGCTTCGCCCACCCGGTCAACGAGCGCACTGCGTCCTCCGATTCGGCGGACGAGCGGCAGGCCTTCTACGAGAAGATGTGGTCCAGCCCCGGCTTCATGAAGCTGACGAGCAACTACGCCGACCTGCTGTTCAACGAGGCCGCGAACGACGAGTGGTGCGAGTTCATCGCCGGCAAGATCCGTTCGATCGTGCGGGATCCTGCTGTGGCTGAGCTCCTCATTCCTAACGATCACCGCTTCGGCGAGAAGCGACCCCCGTTCGTCGTTGGCTACTACGAGGCGTTCAACGACCCCAAGGTGTCGCTGGTCGACCTGCGCTCGACCCCCATGGTGCGGATCACGGAGCCCGGCATCGAGACCACGGATGGCCTGCGCGAGTTCGACATCATCGTGTGGGCGACCGGCTTCGACTTCGGCACGGGCGCGCTGGCCCGCATGGGCATCGTGGGCCGTTCGAAGTTCGCGCTGACCGAGCACTGGGCCGACGGCCCGACGACGTTCCTCGGGTTGCAGACTCGCGGCTTCCCGAACCTCTTCTTCCCCGGCGGACCGCACGCCGCCGCCGGCAACAACCCGCGGTACAACGGCAACCAGGTCGACTTCGTCACCGAGGTGCTGGTGCACGCCCGGTCGCAGGGGTGCGACGTGATCGAGGTGTCGGCCTCCTCCGAAGAGCGGTGGACGCGCATGGTCGACAAGGGCGCGGCGAGAACCAACTTCGGCACGATCGGCCAGTACGTCGGCACGAACATCCCCGGAAAGCCGAGGCGCTACCTGCTGAACACCGGCGGCCGCCCCAAGCTGTTCGAGGTCATCGCCGACACGAAGGCCACCGATTACGCGGCGTTCGAGCTGTCGCGCTCGTCGGAGCCCGCCCCGACGCCCTGATAGGGGGCGGCGGGCGGCCCATCGTCCGGACGCGACGCGCGAGAGAGATCGGCGACAAACTGTGCCTGCACCAGATCGCTGGCTGTGCATCGCTCGGGCATCGAACGTCGACCAGTCGGCGCGCCGTGCCACGGCGCTCGAACCCCGTCAGTGCGGAGACGGTGGGCCGATATCGGGCGGGCAGACAGCAAGGCCGACCGCGACTGCGGCCGCGTGGAGACGGCGATCCCAGGCCACCATCAGTGCATCCGCTCCGAACAGCCGAGCACTCGCCAGGTGGACGGCGTCGGCTCCGCCAAGGACCTGTGCGCCGGCCAGTGCCGCGGCGGTCACCGCGACATCGCTGGTCAGTTCGACGACGCGACACCCCGCCCAATAGGCATCCCAGTCGCTGCGAGCACGCCGTGCTCCCGCGGCCGTCAGGCGCCCAGCCCGCTTGGCCGCGGCAAGCGCCGCGGCGACCTCGGGGTACGAGAGCCGGCTGGTGGCGACGGCATCCGACTCGTCCCACACCCGGGCCGCAAGGTCGCTCCCCGGCTCATCGACCAGCAGCTTCACCAGGGCGCTGGCGTCGAAGTACCCAATGGCCACGTCAGCGGCGCAGATCCGCGACGAGGTCCGACACCGACCCCTTCGCCGCGACGCGACGGCGATGGCGAGCGACCGGCCGCGACGCGGCAGCAGGCCGCGAGACCACGCCGTCCCGCTCGAGTCGTTCGAGCACACCGGCGGCATCGACCGCGACGAGCCGCGCCACCGGCACACCCCGCTCGGTGACCACGACGTCCTGACCGGCCCTCGCTTGATCCACCCACTCCCGCAAGTTCGCTCGCAGTTCGCTGATCGCAACGTCCACGACGTCAGCGTACATCTCCGAAACCGGGTTCTGTACACAACGCTGGCCGATGGCCGGCGTCAGACCGTGGCGATCGGGGTGAGCGGGGAGCCGACGATGCCCGGCAGCCGGAGCGGTGGGGCCGTGAGCAGGAAGCGGCTGCGGTCGTGCTCGCGCAGCCAGGTCGCCAGCTCGTGCAGGTACCACTGCTCGCCCAGCGGCACGCCCAACTTGAACAGGCACAGGTGGTGGATCGGCAGGAAAGAGTGGCGGCCCGGGTCGCCGTCCTTGCCGAGCAGTCCCTCGACGGCGTAGTTGTCGGCCACGAGCGCCGAGATCTGCGCGTCAGCGATCCACTCCAGCAGCGCGTCGTCCTTGGCGTCGAGGTACGAGCAAGTGGTGAAGATCTCCCGCGGGTCGGGGTTGCGGTCCCACGCCAACACCTTGGTGGCGAACCCCGTGTGGAGCAGCAGCATGTCGCCCGGCTCGACCACCACGCCGTCGGCATCCATGATCTCGCGCAGCGTCGCCAGGTCGACGCCCCGCCACTCGTGGCCGAGGTGGTGCGCCAGGTCGACGAGGACGCCCCGGCCCTGCACGCCGTGGAACGCCATGTGCTCCAGGCCGAGGTGGCGGGCGAACGAGCGGTGCCCGGCGCCGTCCCCCAAAGCGTCGTCCGACGGGCCGACCAGGTCGACGCCGGCCCGGTAGCCGTTGTAGTAGACGGCCTCCTCGACGCCGTCGCCGTCGGCGTCGAACTCGGCGCCGACGTGGGCGAGCGAGTCCCACTGCGTCGAGTACTGCAGCGCCAGGGTCACCACGTCGTCGGCCCACACGTCGACGTACTTCGGATCACCGAAGTCCTTCATCTCGCTCATGTGGACGTTGTAGAAGGTCGCCGGGTTGCCCTCCATGTCCTCGGTCGGGGCGACCACGGGCGGGGGTCGGCGCTGGTTCAGCACGGTGCCACCGGGGAAGTCCAGCGGCAGGCTCAGGCAGAAGCTGACCCCGGCCCGGACCTCGCGGACGCCCTCGAGCACCTTCGCCGGCGTGAGGAGGTTGATGCGGCCGAGCTCGTCGTCATCTCCCCAGTCACCCCAGGTCGAGCCCTCCGGGCGCCGTTGCCACCGCTTCGTCATGGGTCCTCTCCCGTTGGCCCCCGAGGGGGCGGACAGCGTGCCCCCGTCCGTTGAAGGTACCGACCGGTTGGCCTAGTCTAGCAACTACGTTCGCGCAGCCAGAGAACGTGTTTCTCAGCGGACCGGAGCCCGGGGTGTCGACCATCGGAGATCGCAGGTCATGACGGACAAGGACTTCGTCGTCTCAGCCGATGGGCACCTGCTGGAGCCGATCGACCTCTTCAAGACCCGCCTGCCCAAGCACCTGCGCCACCTGGCGGTGTGGGAGGAGGAGTTCGAGATCGAGCCCTTCGTCGAGGGGGGCGCTCGGGTCTTCCGCAAGCTGCACACCCCGGGGTTCGAGGGCTGGACCGTCTCGCGGTACCGCCAGACGAGCGGGCGCACGCCCGAGGGCGACCCCGACATCATCCTCGAGGACATGGACACCGACGGCGTCGACGCCCAGGTGCTGCACCCGAACCTGTCGCAGTTCGGGCTGTTCACCGACCACCACGAGATGTCGATCGCCCACGCCCGGGTCTACAACGACTACGTCATGGAGCGGTTCACGCCGTACTTCCACCGGCTGGCCCCCACCGCGCCCATCCCTCTCACCGACATCGACGACGCGGTCGCCGAGATCGAACGGGTGGCGGCGGGTGGGTTCCGGGGCGTGCTGCTTCCCGCCACCGCGCCGATGCCGTACTACCGGCGCGAGTACGACCCTGTATGGGCCGCGATCCAGGACTCGGGGATGAGCGTCTTCGTCCACACCCAGACGGGCGGCATCAAGATCGACGACCCCGAGGCGCTCACCTTGCGGGTCATGATGGAGAACGCCCAGCAGGTCAACCAGCCGATGACCGAGAAGGGCGCGGCCAAGCGCATGGTCACCCAGGCGGTGATGCAGCCCATCGTCCCGCAGAGGCTCATCTGCCAGCTCATCGGCGGCGGCGTGCCCGAGCGCTTCCCCGACCTGCACGTCTCGCTCATCGAGTTCAACGCCTACTGGCTGTCGTCGCTGGTCGGCTCCATGGACAAGTGCTGGGTCACCGGCATCGGTCAGGACGCCGACTGGTGGATCGGTGTGTGGGACGACAGCCGCCCCGCCGACGACCAGCCCAACATGGCCCAGCTCTTCAAGCTGAACGAGAAGTGGCCGTACCCGCTGATGCCCAGCGAGTACGTGAGGCGCCAGTTCCACGTGTCGTTCCAGGACGATCCGGTCGCCGTCGCCTGCCGCCACATCACCGGGCTGTCGACCATCGTGTGGGGCAACGACTACCCCCACGCCGAGGGCACCTTCCGCGCCAGCCAGGAGCTGCTGGCAAAGCAGATGAGCGGGGTCCCCGACGCCGAGCGCAAGGCCATGGTCGGCGGCACGCTGGGCGATCTGCTGGGGTTCGACGCCCCGGCGGCGGCCTGAGGGTCGCCGCCACGAGACCCGTGGGCGAGTACCGCTTCGACGGGCGCGTCGCCGTCGTCACCGGCGCGGGGCGCGGCATCGGCCGGGCCTACGCGCGCCTGCTCGCGGCGCGGGGGGCGCGGGTCGTCGTCAACGACCTGGGCGCGTCGACGGGCGGGTCGGGTGCGGACGCGGCGCCGGCCGCCGAGGCGGTCGACGAGATCGTCGCCGCGGGCGGCGAGGCCGTCGCCGACACCAACGACGTGTCCTCGCCGGCCGGCGCGCAGGCGCTCGTCGATGCCGCCGTCGAGCAGTTCGGGCGCATCGACGTCCTCGTGAACAACGCCGGCATCATCCGCTGGGCCGGCATGCCCGAGGTCGACGCCGACAACCTGGCCAAGCACCTCGCCGTCCATGTCGGCGGGTCGTTCAACACGGTGCGGGCGGCATGGCCCCACATGGTCGACCAGAGCTACGGCCGCATCGTGAACACCACGTCGGCCGGGCTGTTCGGCCTGCCCGACAACACCTCCTACGCCGCGGCCAAGGGTGCGGTCGTCGGGCTCACCCGGAGCCTGGCCACCGCCGGCGCCGCCCACGGCATCACGGCCAACTGCATCGCTCCTGGAGCGATGACGCGCATGGCCGGCCGGGCCGGCGAGGATGCCGGCCCCGAGATGTCCCCCGACCTCGTCGCCCCGATGGTCGCCCTCCTCGCCCACGAAGAGTGCCCGGTGAGCGGCGAGATCTACGCGGCCGGCTTCGGCCGCTTCGCCCGCATCTTCATCGGCATGGCGCCCGGCTACGTCCACACCGGGTCGGCGCCCACGATCGAGGACGTCGCCGAGCAGTGGGCGGCGATCAACGACGAGCCCGGCTACAGCATCCCGGCCGACCTGCCCGAGTGGTCAGCGACCTTCATGGCCCACCTGCAGTCGGGCTAGTTCCTGCGCCACAACCCGTTCGCCGCTGAGTTCCGGCGGGCCGTAGCGTCCGACGTCCGTACCCTGCGTTTGTACCGGTCGGTCCAATATGATGGCGGCGATGGACTTCTCACTCACCGAAGCCGAACGCGACCTGGTCGGGCTCTGCCGCGACTTCGCCCAGAACGAGATCGCGACACGGGCGCCGCTCGCCTGGGACGAGGCCCGCTGCCCCACCGATCTGCTCCGCGAGATGGGCCAGCTGGGCCTGCTCGGCATGCTGATCCCCGACGAGTGGGGCGGCATCGGCATGTCCACCGTCGGGTTCGTCGCGGCGATCGAGCAGGTCGGCCTGGCCGACCAGTCGGTGGCCGCGGCCTGGCAGGCGCACGTGACCATCGGCTCGTTGCCGCTGTACCTGTTCGGCACCGACGCGCAGCGCGAGCGCTGGCTGCGGCCGCTCGCCGAGGGCCGGGCCCGACGCCGGCTCCGACGCCCGGGGGATCAGCACGCGCGCCGAGCGTCGTGACGGCGGCTGGCTGATCAACGGGCGCAAGACGTTCATCTCGAACGCCGGCACCGACATGTCGTTCGGGGTGACCCTGCTGGCCT